>NZ_JBVJPA010000015.1:0-309789 GCF_055582885.1 Streptomyces sp. NPDC107454
CGGCTCGCCGTCGACCCCGACCGGCGCACGTACGTTCCCTATCCTGTCGAGACCCGCAACCCCTGACAGAACAGCGGCGAGGCCGCGCCCTGTTCCAGCGGCGCGGCCCTCGGGAGAGTCGGTCAGGCCGCGGCGACCGGCTCCGGGTGTCCGCCCGGTGCGGGCGCGGCGGCGGCCCTGGTCGCCGGGTCGAGGAGCCGCTCGGCCATGGGGCCGAAGACCAGCCCCACGGCGGCCCACAGCAGGGCCTGGGCGGCGACGGAGTAGAAGCGGAAGGAGAACAGGACGTCCGCCGGGAAGCCCGGGTAGACGATGGTGCCCTTGGAGTTGGTCAGGGGCAGCGGGGTCTCCGTGGCGTGGTGGCCGTACTGCTGGACGTTGACGGAGAGTTCGCCGAGCTGCGGCAGCAGTGCCATGACGATGCCGATCGCGACGACGTACGCACCGGCGCCCAGGAGGGTGGCGTTCCAGTTGCCGAAGCGCGGCTGGAGGCGTTTTCCCAGCCAGACGGCCCCGACGAGGAAGACCACCGAGCACAGGACCATGACGAGGTAGAGGTTGCCGCGGTCCCTGATGGTGTCCGGGTGGCCGATGGAGGGCGGGTTGGCCGGGTACTTCAGGAACGGCACGCAGTACATGCCGAGGAACCCGCCGAGGGCCACCAGCAGGGCCAGGGCGCGGGGGCGCAGCTTGCCGACCCGGCCGAGGCAGATGGTGTAGGCGACGGCGAACAGGGCGCCCATCGCGATGCCGAAGAAGACCATGCCGACGCCGATGCCCACGTTGGCCTGGATGGTCCGGCTGAAGATGTCGGGGCCGGCGGCCTCGGGGGTCAGTCCGGCGGCCTTGTCGAGGGCGGACTGTGCGGCGTCGCGTCCGCTCTCGTAGTCGATGGCCTTGGCGATCTGGGGCTCGGCGAAGATACGGGCGAAGACGAAGGCGAGCAGACCAGCGAGTGCGCCGGCGATGACGCCGCGCAGGATCAGTTTCTTTTCCATGTTCGGATGTCCGGGCCGGTTCTCGTCAGTGGCAAGGGAAGCCGAGGAAGTGACGGGCGTCGTGCACGAACTCGTGGACGTGCATGTCCTTGCCGAACACCGAGTAGGCGCCCTGGTCGACACCGATGAAGTAGTAGATGGCCAGCGCGATCAGCGCGGTGCCGACCAGCCAGAGCACCGCCTTCGTGGCGGGCAGGACGACCGGGGTGGGAAGCGCGGCGTGCGCGGACATGCTGCTCATGGGGTGAGCCTCCTTCGGGGATCGTGCGTCCCTCGGTTCCATGGGGCGTCATGACGGCCAAGTGTCTGACTCCAGCCCCATCTCCACAGGGGCTGTCACAGTGGCGCGACCGCGCTGGACTCTCACCAGCTTCCTTATGCCGTCACTACAAGCCGAGCGTACGAACACCCTGGAAGTGTGGTCAATCAAGCAATGACCAAGGGAAGGTCTGCACGACCCCTATCCCCTTGTCCTGGGCGACTCAGGTCAACGAATGTTGCCGGAAGGCCGCCGAAGCCACGTCCAGGCGAGGGATTTCGGTCGCGGTCTGCATCGTTCAGGACAGCGCCGAGCCGCCTGGAACCAACCGCCGCCTCTGTCGCGTTTTCCGGACACCACAGGCATCGCGTGAGCAACCGGCCGGTGACATACGGACCACCCAGGGGACGAGCGAAGGAATCCAGTGGCCAGACGTCTCAATCCACGCCGGATCACCCTCGGCGGCAACGAGGCGGTCGCCCTCACCCTTCAGGAGTACGAGCAGCTCGTGGCCACCCGGCGGCAGATCGGAGGGCAGAGCGCCCGGGTGCGGGTGCTCGCCGCGGAGGCCAAGCGCACCGAGCAGCTTCTCCAGGACCTGGAGAAGCTGGTGGCGACGCCGGGGAACGAGTGCCTGGGGCAGTCCGGTACGGCATCCGGTACGCCGGCGGTCGCATGCTCGGTGTCATGTCCCGACGGTGCACCGGCCGAGGACAGCGCCGACTCCGACTCCGAGTGCCTGCGGTGTGCGGTCGCGGCGCTGCTGCGCCGGCACAGGCACACCGCCGCCTGAACCGGAGATCCTTTCTCCGGCCCGGCGGCCATGCCCATCGAGGTCAGCGGTGCCGGAACTCGGCGGCCCGCTTCTCGGTGAAGGCGCTCATGCCCTCCTTCTGGTCGGCGGTGGCGAACACCGCGTGGAAGAGCCGCCGTTCGAAGCGGACACCCTCGGCGAGCGTGGTCTCGAAGGCCCGGCCGACCGCCTCCTTCGCCATCATCGCGACCGGCAGCGACATACTCGCCACCGTCTCGGCTACCGCGAGGGCCTCAGCAAGCAGTTCGTCGGCGGGCAGCACCCGGGAGACGAGCCCGGCCCGCTCCGCCTCCTCGGCGTCCATGGTGCGTCCGGTCAGGCACATCTCCATGGCCTTGGCCTTGCCGACCGCCCGGGTCAGCCGCTGCGAGCCGCCGATACCGGGGATCACCCCGAGTTTGATCTCGGGCTGGCCGAAGACGGCGGTGTCGGCGGCCAGTGCAATGTCACACAGCATGGCAAGTTCGCAGCCGCCGCCCAGTGCGTACCCGGCGACAGCGGCAACCGTGGGCGTGCGCAACTGCCCCAGCCGGTCCCAGGCCGCGAACCAGTCGGCGAGGTACATGTCCAGGTAGCCCTGCGGCTGCATCTCCTTGATGTCGGCGCCCGCCGCGAACGCCTTCGCCGACCCGGTGATCACGATGCAGCCGCAGTCCGGATCGCGGTCGAGAGCCTCGGTGGCGGCGACCACCTCGCTCATCACCTGGAGATTGAGCGCGTTGAGGGCCTTGGGCCGGTTGAGGGTGAGCAGGGCGGTACGCCCCTTGCGCTGGACGAGGATCGTCTCGAACTCGGTCTCGGTCATGCCTGCCCCTCGCTCTGCTCCCGGATGGTTCGCACGATTCCGGAGAAGTCCTCCGTCGTGCCGACCTGTTCGGCGTAGGTGGCGTACAACTCGGCTGCCTTTAGCCCGAGTTCCGCGTGGACACCGCCCGCACGGACCGCGTTCGCGGCGAGCCCCAGGTCCTTGGCCATGAGGGACGCGGCGAAGCCCGGCCGGTAGTCACGGTTGGCGGGGCTGGCCGGAACCGGGCCGGGCACGGGGCAGTTGACGCTCAGCGCCCAGCACTGGCCGGAGGCGGTGGAGGCGACGTCGTACAGCGCCTGGTGAGACAGTCCGAGGCTCTCGCCGAGGACGAACGCCTCGCTCACGGCGATCATGGAGACCCCGAGGATCATGTTGTTGCAGATCTTGGCCGCCTGCCCGGCACCCGGGCCGCCGCAGTGCACGGCCTTCTTCCCCATGGCCTCCAGCAGCGGCCGGGCCTCGGCGAACTCGGTCTCTCCCCCGCCTGCCATGAAGGTGAGGGTGGCGGCCTCGGCTCCGACGACACCGCCGGAGACCGGGGCGTCCAGCGCCCGCATCCCGGCCGTGACGGCGCGCTCGTGTGCCGTGCGGGCGTCGGCGACGTCGATGGTGGAGCAGTCGACGAAGAGGGTGCCGGGGCGGGCGGCGGGCAGGATCTCGTCGTAGAGGCCGAGGACGTGGCGGCCTGCGGGCAGCATGCTGATCACGACGTCCGCGTCCGCGACGGCCTCCGGGGCGGAGGCGGTCGCCTCCAGGCCGGGGCCGGGGGTGACGACGAGGTCGTGGCCGCGCACCCGGTGGCCGGCCTTGGCGAGGTTGGCGGCCATGGGGGCGCCCATGTGTCCGAGTCCAATGAACGCGACGGTACTGCTCACCAGGCCACCTCCTCGGTGGTATCGGGTCCGGCGAGCCCGAGTTCGCGCTCGCCGAGGGGGGTGAAGAAGCGCTTCACGTCGGTGTCGGTGACCTCGGCGAGGGTGGCCGGGGCCCAGTGCGGGTCGCGGTCCTTGTCGATGACCTGGGCGCGGATGCCCTCCACCAGGTCGGGGGAGGTCAGGGTCCGGCAGGAGACGCGGTACTCCTGGTCCAGGACCCGCTCCAGCGGGCCGAGGTGCCGGGCGCGGCGCAGGGCGGCGAGGGTGACCTTGAGGGCGGTGGGCGACTTGGTGAGCAGGGTCTCCGCCGCCTCCTTCGCCGCCGGGTCGCCGTGGGCGAGCAGCCGCTGGACGGTCTCCTCGACGGTGTCGGACGCGTAGCAGGTGTCGATCCACTCCCGGTGGCGGGCCAGTTCCCCTTCCGGCGCGGGGCGCACGTGCCAGGTGAGCACCTCGTGAACGGGCAGTTCGGCGAGGTCGGAGATCAGCCGCGGGATCTCGTCCGACGGAACGTAGTGGTCGGCAAGGCCGCACAACAGCGCATCCGCGGAGCCGATCTGAGTTCCCGTCAGGGCGAGATGGGTACCCAGTTCGCCCGGCGCCAGGGCGAGCAGATAGGTGCCGCCGACGTCGGGGACGAATCCGATACCGGTCTCCGGCATGGCGATCCGGGAGCGCTCGGTGACGATACGGACGCTGCCGTGTGCGGAGACGCCGACGCCGCCGCCCATCACGATGCCGTCCATGAGGGCGACGTAGGGCTTGGGGTAGCGGGCGATGCGGGCGTTGAGGCGGTACTCGTCGCGCCAGAAGGCGGCCGAGGCGGTGCCGTCTCCGTCGCGGGCGTCGTCGTGGATGGCGCGGATGTCGCCGCCCGCGCACAGGCCGCGTTCCCCCGCGCCATTGATGACGACGGTCTCGACGGCCGGGTCGTCCTCCCAGGCGGTGAGTGCCTCGTCGATGCGGTGCACCATGGCGTGAGTGAGGGAGTTGAGGGCCTTGGGACGGTTGAGGGTGATACGGCCCGCCCGCCCGTTGGTGCGGAGCAGGACCGTCGGATCGGTGTCGGTCATCCGAACGCCTCCGTCAGACCGCGGGCCACGATGACGCGCATGATCTCGTTGGTTCCTTCCAGGATCTGGTGGACCCGCAGGTCACGGACGATCTTCTCGATGCCGTACTCGCTCAGGTAGCCGTAGCCGCCGTGCAGTTGAAGGGCCCGGTCGGCGACCGAGTAGCCGGTGTCGGTGGCGAAGCGCTTGGCCATGGCGCACAGGTACGGCGCCTGCGGGTCACCCCGGTCGAGGGCCTGGGCGGCCTGCTGGACCAGGGCCCTGGCGGCGGCGAGTTCGGTGGCCATGTCGGCGAGTCGGTGGCGCAGCGCCGGTTCGTCGAGGAGCCGCCCGCCGAACGCCTGACGGTCGGCGAGGTGGGCCAGGCTGCGGTCGAGGGCGCTGCGGGCGC
This sequence comes from Streptomyces sp. NPDC107454, assembly GCF_055582885.1. NCBI lineage: Bacteria > Bacillati > Actinomycetota > Actinomycetes > Kitasatosporales > Streptomycetaceae > Streptomyces > Streptomyces sp. NPDC107454. The sequence continues at coordinate 5,219 of NZ_JBVJPA010000015.1, forward strand.
CGCCGAGCGAGCAGGCGGCGATGCCGAGCCGGCCGCCGTTCAGGCCGTTCATCGCGATGCGGAAGCCCTCCCCCTCCCGGCCGAGGAGCCGGTCGGCGGGCACGCGGACACCGTCGAGGACGACCTGACGGGTGGGCTGCGCGTTCCAGCCCATCTTGCGTTCGTTCGGGCCGAAGGCGACGCCTTGGTCGTCCTTGTCGACGACCAACGCGGAGATCCCCTCGGGTCCGGGGCCGCCGGTACGGGCCATCACCACGTACAGCTGGGAGACGCCCGCGCCGGAGATGAACTGCTTGACCCCGGTGAGGATCCAGTCGTCGCCGTCGCTGACGGCCCGGGTGGTGAGGGCCGCCGCGTCGGAGCCCGCGCCGGGTTCGGTCAGGCAGTAGCTGGCGAGGTCCTCCATGGCGCACAGGCGGGGCAGCCAGCGGTCGCGCTGGGCGTCGTCGCCATAGCGGTCGATCATCCAGGCGACCATGTTATGGATGGAGAGGTATCCGGCGATGGACGGGCAGCCGGAGGCGAGGGTCTCGAAGACGAGGACGCCGTCGGCGCGGCTGAGGCCCGAGCCGCCGGACTCCTCCCGGACGTAGACACCGCCGAGGCCGAGCCCGGCCGCCTTGCGCAGGACGTCGACGGGGAAGTGCTTGTCGCGGTCCCAGTCGAGGGCGTGCGGGGCGAGGTGGTCCTGGGCGAAGTCGAGTGTGGTCTCTACGAGGGCCTGCTGGTCCTGGGTGAGGAGCATGGCGCTCACCCCATGGTGGGGATCGTGAAGCTGGCGCCCTCGCGCAGACCGGCGGGCCAGCGTGAGGTGACCGTCTTCGTACGGGTGTAGAAGCGGATCGCGTCCGGGCCGTGCTGGTTGAGGTCACCGAAGCCGGACCGCTTCCAGCCGCCGAAGGTGTGGTACGCCACCGGTACCGGGATGGGTACGTTGACGCCGACCATGCCGGTGTTCACGCGCCGGGTGAAGTCGCGGGCGGTGTCGCCGTCCCGGGTGAAGATCGCGACGCCGTTGCCGTAGACGTGCTCGCTGGGCAGGCGCAGCGCCTCCGCGTAGTCGGCGGCGCGGACGACGGCCAGGACCGGGCCGAAGATCTCCTCCTGGTAGATCCGCATCGCCGGGGTGACCCGGTCGAAGAGGGAGGCACCGGCGAAGAAGCCGTTCTCGTGCCCGGGGAGGGTGAAGTCCCGTCCGTCGACGACGAGTTCGGCGCCCTCCTCGACACCGAGGTCGACGTACGAGCGGACCCGGTCGAGGGCGTCGCGGCCGACCAGCGGGCCGAAGTCGGCCTCGGGGTCGTCGCTGCGGCCGATGCGCAGGCTGCCGATGCGCTCCTTCAGGCGGGCCACCAGCGCGTCGGCGGTGTCCTCGCCGACCGGGACGGCGACCGAGATCGCCATGCAGCGTTCGCCGGCCGACCCGTATCCGGCGCCGATCAGGGCGTCCACGGCCTGGTCGAGGTCGGCGTCCGGCATCACGATCATGTGGTTCTTGGCACCGCCGAAGCACTGGGCGCGCTTGCCGTGCGCGGCGGCGGTGGCGTAGATGTGCGCGGCGACCGGCGTGGAGCCGACGAAGCCGAGGGCTTCGACCCGCGGGTCTTCGAGGAGGGTGTCGACGCTGTCACGGGCACCGTTGACGACGTTGAGGACGCCGGGCGGCAGTCCCGCCTCCAAGAACAGCTCGGCGAGCCGCAGCGGCACGGACGGGTCGCGCTCGGACGGCTTGAGGATGAAGGCGTTGCCGCAGGCCAGCGCCGGGGCGGCCTTCCAGAGCGGGATCATCGCGGGGAAGTTGAACGGGGTGATGCCGGCGACCACGCCGAGGGGGGAGCGCAGCGAGTGGACGTCGATGCCGGTGCCGGCGTTGTCGGTGAACTCACCCTTGAGCAGATGCGGGATGCCGGCGGCGAACTCCACGACCTCCAGGCCGCGTTGGAGATCGCCGTGCGCGTCGGCGACGGTCTTGCCGTGCTCGGAGGAGAGGAGCCGGGCAAGGGAGTCCTTCTCCCGCTCGGCCAGGTCGAGGAAGCGCAGCAGGACACGGGCGCGGCGCTGCGGGTTCCACTCGCCCCACTCGCGCTGGGCCTCGGCGGCGACGGTGATCGCCGCCTCGGTCTCGGCGCGGTTCGCCAGCGGCACGAGGGCCTGGACCTCGCCGGTGTTGGGGTCGAAGACGTCGCCGTAGGCCCCCGAGGTGCCCGGGGTGTGCTTGCCTCCGACGAAATGGGTCAGTTCTCTAACAGGTCGGACAGGGGTGTGTTCTTGTGCGCGGACCATGGGTGCCTGCTCTCGTCAGGTGATCCGAGGATGGCGCGACGGCCCGGCACCCGGGCGGACGCGGTGGCGTGCGCGGGCGTGACGGGGTCACGTGAGAACGCGTGGGGCGTGGGACCTCAGGCGGTGCCGCTCGGGCACCCGACAGGACGTGGCGCCGGCCGGGCGGGGTCGTGAACGCACATCGGTGCCATGCGTGTCAGCTCCATCCTCGTGGAAAACACGGAACATCCCACGGCCGGTATCCTGACTCCCGGATCAGCGCGCGCCGTCCGCCTTCCCGACTTCCAGCTCGTCAGTGGCGTCCTGCTCGACGGCGTACTCCCCGGTCACAGTGGCGGGACCGTGCCGGAATCACACCGGCTTCCCTGCACCGCGGGCTTACCCCACGAATATATACTTGGACGTCCTAGTAAATCCAGTGAGACGCACCGGATGGCGCAATCCGTGGCCTACCGGCGTTCCGCGAAGCGCACCGGCGCCCGGAATCGCGCCCGGCGGGCGGCCCGCCGGAAGGTCGTCAGCACGGCGGGCCCTGCCAGCAGGACGCACACGAAGTTGGTGACGGCCCGCCCGGTGTCCCAGCCCAGCGAGGTGGCCAGGTCGAAGGCGACGTAGCGGTGCCACTGCTCGGTGAAGGGCAGGCCCGGCAGGTAGGCGATGGAGCTGTTCGGGTCGAGGGAGAACGGCCAGAAGGAGAGGTTGAGGAGGAAGCCGAAGAGGTAGCCGGAGAGCGAGCCGTAGCCGGCCAGCATCACCGTGCTGCCCAGCCAGGCCGACGCCGAGCGGCCCGTGCCCCGGCAGCGGGGCGAGGTGGTCGTGGTCGGGACCGGGCCCGCCGGTCCGCTCTGGCTGACGCCCGAGACGCGGGGTGCGCTGGCCGCCGCGGACGACCTGGTCGGCTACACCACCTACCTGGACCGGGTGCCCCGGCGCGGCACGGCTCGGACAACCGTGTCGAGGCCGAGCGCGCCGAGTTCGCACTGCAACTGGCCCAGCGGGGACGGCGGGTGGCCGTGGTCTCGGGCGGCGACCCCGGCGTCTTCGCCATGGCGACCGCCGTGCTGGAGGCCGCGTCGATGAAGTACCTGGACGTCCCGGTGCGGGTGCTGCCGGGCGTGACCGCCGCCAACGCGGCAGCCGCCCGCGTCGGCGCCCCGCTCGGCCACGACTACGCCGCCATCTCCCTCTCCGACCGGCTCAAGCCCTGGGAGGTCGTTGCCGGGCGACTGCGTGCCGCGGCCTCGGCGGATCTGGTTCTGGCGCTGTACAACCCCGTTTCGAGCAGCCGTACTTGGCAGGTGGGCAAGGCCCGGGAGCTGCTGCTGGAGCTCCGGTCGCCGGAGACTCCGGTCGTGGTCGCCCGGGACGTGGGCGGCCCCGGCGAGCGCGTGCGGATCGTGCGCCTGGCCGACCTCGACCCGGCCGAGGTCGACATGCGCACGATCCTGCTGGTCGGCTCCTCGCAGACACAGGCCGTGCCGCGGGCGGGCGGCGAGGAGATCGTCTGGACGCCTCGCCGGTATCCGGAGGGGTGAGCATGTGCGGCGCCTCTTCGTCGGCCGAGGAGGCGCCGCAACCGGATCTACTCGGCGCCCTGCTCGGCGGGGGCGGGCCCCTGTGCCAGCCCCGCCGTCCACTTCTCCTCGATGCGGCCGACCTTCCACACCAGCAGGGCCACCGCCCAGGTGGCGAAGAACAGGCCGACGATGACGTAGCCGATGACGTTCAGGTCCAGGCCCGACACCCAGTCCCAGAACGGGCCGTGCAGGTCCGCCTTCTCGGCGATCAGACCGAGGAGTTCGACCGTGCCGATGATGAGGGCGACGGCGACGGACAGGCCGGTGATGGTGAGGTTGTAGTAGACCTTGCGGACGGGCTTGGAGAAGGCCCAGCCGTAGGCGAAGTTCATGAACGAGCCGTCGATGGTGTCGAGCAGGGACATGCCGGCGGCGAACAGGATCGGCAGGCAGAGGATCGCGTACCAGGGCAGGCCGGAGGCGGCGCCCGAGCCGGCGAGCACGAGGAGCGCGATCTCGGTGGCGGTGTCGAAGCCGAGGCCGAAGAGGACGCCCAGGGGGGTACATCTGCCACGGCTTGGTGATCGACTTCATCAGGCGGCCGAGGATGCGGTTCATGAAGCCGCGGTTGTTGAGCTGCTCCTCCAGGGCGGCCTCGTCGAAGTGGCCGGAGCGCATGTCGCGGAAGACCTTCCAGATACCGGCCATGATCACGATGTTGATGATCGCGATGGCGTAGAGGAAGGTGCCCGAGACCGTCGTACCGATCCAGCCGGTGACGCTGTGCAGTGTGGAGTCGTCGTTCTCGACCGGTCCGGCCAGCGCCTTGACGCCGAGGGAGAGCAGGAAGGCGAGGGCGAAGACGATGGTGGAGTGGCCGAGGGAGAACCAGAAGCCGACCGAGAGCGGGCGCTGGCCGTCGTTCATCAGCTTCCGGGTGGTGTTGTCGATGGCGGCGATGTGGTCGGCGTCGAAGGCGTGCCGCATGCCGAGGGTGTAGGCGGTGACGCCGATGCCGATACCGAAGGTCTTGGTACCCAGGCTGTAGTGCTCAGGAGCGACGATCGCCACGAGCGTGAACCAGCCGATGACATGCAGCGCCAGGATGAACGCGGCCATTCCGCCGAGGCTCGCCCATTCCTTGCGGGTCATGGACGTGCGTATGCGGTGCCACGAGAAACCGCCTTCCGTGCCCGGAGCGGCCGGGCGTGCGGAGGCGGAATCGGGAGCGGAGGTCATGGGGACGTGGGCCTTACTGCTGGGCGAGTGGCTGTTTTCAGCTGCACCCTTCAGGTTTCTGCCAATGAGTTGCAAGAACAAGTCATGTGCAGTAAAGCCCATGTCAGGATTCAGTCAGGGACACGGAAAATGCGCAGGTCGAGGCGTTCCCCGAGCCAGCGGGCCGCCCGCTCCGGGCCGGGCACGGACGGAACGCCCCCGGGAACCGCGGGCCGCCGGACCACGACCACCGGCACTCCTGCCTCCCGGGCGGCGACCAGCTTCGGCGCGGTCGCCGCTCCCCCGCTGTCCTTCGTCACCACGACGTCGACGCGATGCCGGCGCAGCAACTCGCGCTCGCCGTCGAGGGTGAAGGGGCCCCGGCCGAGCAGCACCTCCGGCGACCTCGTCGGGCGTGCTGGCGTCCGCGCTGAGCACAAGGAGCCGTCTGCCGTGGTGCAGGGCGGCGGCCAGGCCGGCCGTGGGGCGGCCGACGAGGGTGACGACCTCGATGTCCTCCAGGGGCCAGCCGAGTCGGGCGGAGGCGTAGGAGACGGAGGAGGGGGGCGGGAGGACGTGCAGGGTGCCGAGTTCCTCGGCGAGGGCGCGTCCGATGCCGTAGAACATCGGATCCCCGCCGGCCAGGACCGCGATGCGGCGTCCGGCGTGGGCGGCCGGCAGACCGGGGACGGCGGGCCGCAGAGGTGAGGGCCAGGTGATCCGCTTCCCGGCACACTGCGGCGGCAGCAGGTCCAGCTGGCGTGAGCCGCCGATCAGGACCTCGGCATCGCGCAGCGCGCTGCGGACGGTGTCGGGGAGTGCTTCCCAACCGTCGGCCCCGATCCCGACGACGGTGACAGCAGGGGTCGTTCCTGGTCGTGCGGGGTTCACTGCTCGGTACCTCGGGATTCAGGGCGGCTGCCGGGACGGCAGGGGCGCACTCTACTGGCCGGGGGCCTGGAACATTCACGCGCGGGTACACACCGACCTCGACCTTATTGCACACTACTTGCAATAACTTACTCAGTGCAGCAAGTAGGAAAGGGGTGGGCATGGGCTCTCCGATCGTGCTGGGCATCGAGTCGTCGTGCGACGAGACCGGTGCCGGGCTGGTCCGGGACGGACGGCTGCTCGGCCACGTGGTTGCGTCGAGCATGGACGAGCACGCCCGCTACGGCGGTGTCGTGCCGGAGATCGCCGCCCGGGCGCACGTGCACGCCCTGCGCCCGGTGATCCGGCAGGCCCTGGACGAGGCCGGGCTCGCCCTCTCCGACATCGGCGCGGTCGCCGTCACCACCGGGCCGGGCCTGTCCGGCGCGCTCCAGGTGGGACTGGCCGGGGCGAAGGGCATCGCGTACGCGCTGGGCGTCCCGCTGTACGGCGTCCACCACCTCGCCGGCCATGTCGCCGCCGACACCCTGGAACACGGCCCGCTCCCCAACCCCTGCATGGTGCTGATCGTCTCCGGCGGCCACACCTCGCTCCTGCTCGTGCGTGATCTCGCCCGCGACCCGATCCGCCATCTCGGCGACACCCTCGACGACGCCGCCGGGGAGTGCTTCGACAAGGTCGCGCGGGTCTTCGGGCTGCCGTATCCCGGCGGTCCGTCCATCGACCGGGCAGCGCGTGTGGGGGATCCGCGCGCTGTCCCCTTTCCCCGTCCCCTGCCCGGCTCGTACGACTTCTCCTTTTCGGGCCTGAAGACGGCCGCCGCCCGCTGGGCGGAGGGGCACGCGGGCCGCGAGGTGCCGGTGGCGGACGGTGCGGCCTCGCTCCAGGAGGCGGTGGCGGACGTACTGACCCGTAAAGCGGTTGCAGCCTGCCGCGAGCACGGCGTCGGCACGCTGGTCGTGGTCGGCGGAGTGGCCGCCAACTCACGGGTGCGGTCGCTCGCCGAGGAGCGGTGCCGGGCCGCCGGCGTGGAGCTGCGCGTCCCACCGCTCAGGCTGTGCACGGACAACGGCGCGATGATCGCCGCGGTCGGCGACCTCCTGGTCCGTGCCGGGGCCGAACCCGCCCCGCTGGACGTGTCGATCGACCCGTCGGCGCCTCTGGACCACGCGGCGCTGCACCCCGTCGCGGCGGCACGGGCGGTGGCGGCCTGATGGACATCCGGATCTTCAGGGACGACAGACTGTGCGCCCACACCGCCGCCCTGCACTCCGTGTACGTGGACGCCTTCTGCGACCCGCCCTGGAACGAGGACGAGGAGAAAGCGGTCGAGTTCGTCGGGCAGCTGACGACAAACGTACGACGGCCGGGCTTCACCGCCGCCCTCGCCTTCGCCGGCGAGGGGCTCGTCGGCTTCACCACCGCGTGGACCACCCTCGCCCCCTTCCCCACCGACCGCTGCTACCCCCAAGCAGCCGCCGGCCTCGGCCCGGACCGCACGGTGGAGTGGCTGTGCGGCGCCCGCGAGATCGACGAACTAGCCGTCCGTCCCGAGGCTCGTGGCACCGGCCTCGCCGCCGACCTCCTCGAAGCGGTCACCGCCGACGCCCCCGAGGGCCGTTCGTGGCTGCTCACCTCGGTCCAGTCGGGCCGGGCCATGTCCTTCTACCGCCGCCAGGGCTGGACCCAGGCCACGCACCCCTCTCCCGAAGGCAAGGGCATCGTCGTCTTCCTCGGCCCCCGCCACCCGGCCAAGGCCCTCGCCTCCCAGCCCCTGTAAGCATCCGAACCCTTCGTGCGCACCGCCGAGATCCGTCGCCGCTTCCTCGACTCGGCATCGTCACCGGCACACAGGGCCGAGCGCGGGCTCGCGTCCGATCAGGGGAATGCGGACGCTTGCCCGCTGTCTACACCGCCCGTAAGGGGAGGATGGGAAGTATGACCGTTACCGCACAGATCAACAACGCTCGCCCGGTGGCGACGCTCATCAACGTCTTCACCGTCTCCCCGGAGCGCCAGATCGAGCTCATCGAACTGCTCGCCCGCGCCACCGAGGAGACGATGAAGCATCAACCCGGCTTCATCTGCGCCAACTTCCATGCCTCCCAGGACGGCGAGCGTGTCATCAACTACGCCCAGTGGGAGTCCGAGGAGCACTACCGGGCGATGCTCGCCAACCCCGAGGCCCGTGTCCACATGGACCAGGCAGCGACGATCGCAACCGACGTGCAGCCGCGGCTGTTCCAGGTGCGGTCGACGCACGGCAAGGGCACGCGGTGACCGGTCCGAACATAGGCGAGGGCGACCGGTACGGGTCGGCATCCCGACTTCGGTCGCCTGATCCACGACGAGGCAGCGGACACCGTGGTCTGCCATGTGTGCGGGCGGGCCTTCCACTCGCTGGGCGCTCATGTGAAGGTGCACGACTTGACTGCGGCGGAGTACTGGCAGGAGTTCGGACTGCTGCGCACCCGGGCCCTGAGTGCGCGGTCCTTCGCCTGCTCCACTGACCGGAATCACGCCGCTGTCAGCGCCCCGCCTCGTGCCAGTCCGATCTGTGCAACCACGCCGCCACACAGAGACTATTGCATATGCTTTGCAGGTGCTTGACTATCGCATCAGAACAGCCACCACGGCCCACCTCGACGAGGCGCGGGCCGTGATGCTCGACACCGTCTACCGGGACTTCGGGACCGGCTACGTGCCGCGCTGGCACGCGGACATCGTCGATCCGGAGTCGTTCTACGTCACCCCGCCCCGGCACACGCTGCTGGTCGCGGTGGACGAGAAGGACGGGACGGTGGCCGCCACGGCCGCGCTCGACGCACGGGGGCCCGCCCATCCGCCCAACCCCCGGTGGCTGGCTGAGCGCTATCCGTCGGGCGCGACCGCGCAGTTGCGGCGGGTGTACGTGCGCCCCGAGCACCGGCGGCGCGGGCTGGCCCGGCGGCTCGTGAACGGGTTGCTGGACTTCGCACGGGCGGACGGGAGTTACCAGGCCGCGTATCTGCACACCTATCCGCACTCGCCCGGCGCGATGGGGCTGTGGCAGGCGCTCGGTGAGGTCGTCTGCGACGAGCGAGAAGAGGCGCCCGGCGGCGGCAGCGGTGTCGTGCACTTCGAGATCCCGCTTGCTTGAATGAAAATCATGTTCATATGATGCCGGTCGGTGTCGGCCTAGACGCCCGCCCTGGGAAAGGGCCCCGAAAGACAGAACGAGGACCATGAGATCTCCCCGCCTTCGGCTGATAGCCGGTCTGCTGCTCGCCCCCCTGCTCTCCGGCTGTTTCTCCTCCTCCGGCGACGACTCGTCCTCGGACTCCTCCGACTCCGGCGAGGGCGGGCGCCTACGGGTGGCGCTCGCCTTCCCGCCCGCCGAGAACTACTCCTCCTACGGCCAGGACGCCATCGCTCTGTCCCGGCTCGGTGTCGTCGAGGGACTGACCCGGCTGGACGCCAACGGCACCGCCGTACCCGCGCTCGCCGCGTCCTGGAGCAGCGAACAGGGTGCAAAGAGCTGGCTGTTCACCCTGCGGGACGCCAAGTTCCAGGACGGCACCGACGTCACCCCGAAGGCCGTCGCCGCCGCGCTCACCCACGCCGCCGCGGCCGACCCCGCCCCGGCCGCCATCTCCGGTGTGAAGCTGAGCGCCGAGGCCGTCGGCGACGACCAGGTGAAGGTCAGCACCGCCACCGCCGACCCGGTGCTGCCGCTGCGGCTGACCAACCCCAACCTGGCGGTGTTCTCCCCGAAGGCGTATGGCAAGAACGGCAAGGTCAACCCCGTCGGTACCGCCACCGGCCCCTTCGAGCTCACCAGGATCACCGGCGACACCGCGGCCGCCCTGGACCGTTTCGACGACTACTGGGGCGGTCGCGCCCAGGCGTCCGGCATCGACGCGAAGTACGTCTCCGACGGCACCGCCCGCGCCAACGCCCTGCGCACCGGTGACGTGGACATCGCCGAGGCGCTCCCTGTCGCCCAGGTCGCCTCTCTGGACAAGGACACCGTCCACGAGAACAACACCGCCCGGAACACCAGCCTGTACCTCAACACCCGGACCGGCGTGTTCAAGGACGCCGGCCTGCGTGCCGCCGCCCGCCAGGCGATCGACACTTCCGCGGTCGCCAAGGGCGTGTACGAGGGATACGCCAAGCCCGCCCAGGGTCTGTTCGGCCCCGCCTTGACCTGGGCGTCCGGCAAACGGACCGAGCCGACCGGCCGGGCAAAGGCCGCCGACGCCAACGGAAAGAGCATCACCATCGCCACCTACAACGACCGGCCCGAGCTGGCAGAGGCCGCCCAGGTGCTCCAGCAGCAGCTGGAGAAGGCCGGCTTCACTGTGAAGCTGGAGGTGCGCGCCTACGCCCGTCTCGAAAGCGACCTGCTGGCAGGGAAGTTCGACGCCTCCGTCGTCTCCCGCAACATGATGCTGGACACCGGCGACCCAGTCACCGTCCTGGCCGGCGACTACACCTGCGACGGATCCTTCAACCTGTCGCTCCTGTGCGACAAGAACGTCGACAAGCTGGTCGCCGACGCCCAGGCCGAGTCCAACCCCGCCAAGCGCCAGGACGCCGCGATGAAGGCGGAGGCCGCAATCCTCGGCACCGACGCGGTGGTCCCCCTCGTCCACCTCAAGGTCGTCACCGGCATCGGAACGTCCGTCAAGGGCGCCGTACTCGACCCTTACGAGCGGGAGTTCGTCGGCACCGGGACCCGGCACTGAAGCCCGCAGCCGCACCCGTAGCGACCAAAGGCGCCGCCGCCTTGCGCGGCTTCGCGCGAGGCGGCGGCCCCACGCTGCTGTGGCGGGCTCTGCTCACGGCCGCCCTCGTCGGCGCGATCGGCCTGCTGCCCTGGCTCTCACGCACCGACCCGGCGCTCACCGTGCTCAAGGCCCGCTCGGCCGAACGGACCCCAACCCCCGAAACGCTTCGCGCCATTCGTAACGGAATCGGCCTGGACGACGGTCCGTTGGCACTTCTCGGGCGCTGGCTCGGTGGGCTGCTGCGTGGTGACGCGGGCCGGTCCTGGGTGTCGGACACCGAGGTGCTGCCCGCCACTGTGCAGGCCCTCGGTGTGTCCCTGCTACTGATGGCCGGTGCCCTCGTCGTCGCCCTGGCCACGGTCGCGGTGGTGTGTGCCCGCACCCTGTGGCTGGGCTCACGGCGCCGCCCCGGCGCTCGCGGCCCCGGCGGCACCGGGGCGGCGGTCCTGGCCGCGCTGCCCGAGTTCCTCGTCGCCTCCGTACTGGCCTCGGTCATCGGCGTGCAACTCGGCTGGCTGCCCGCGCTCGGCTGGTACGGCCCGCAGTGGATGATCCTGCCCTCCCTCGCGCTCGGCCTGCCCGCCGGGGCGGTCCTCGGGCGGATGCTGGACGACCTGCTGCCCGCCGCGTTCGCCGAGCCGTGGGCGCTGGCCGCCGCCGCGCGCGGCATCCCGCCCACACCGATCGCCCGGCAGGCGCTGCACCGCTGTGTGCCCGGACTCCTGCCCAACCTGGGCCTGTTCGTGGTCGGCCTGACCGGCGGATCGGTCGCCGTCGAGCAGATCTTCGACATCCCCGGCCTCGGACGGCTCACCCTGCGCTCCGCCCTCGCACAGGACCTGCCCGTCCTGCAGACCGGCAGCCTCGCCCTCGTCGTGCTCGCGGCCGTGACCGCGCTGCTCGCCCGGCTCGGTGTGCGGTGGCTGACCGGGCCCGCGCTGCGCGACGGCGCCCTGCACTCCCTGCACCGCCCCGCCCCGCCCGCACCACGTGTCGTACCCCTCGTCTACGGCCTGCTGCTCGCCGCCGTCATCACGCTCGGCATACCCCGCGACCCGCTCGCCCTCGACACCACCGCCCGGCTTCAAGCCCCGTCCTGGGCACATCCGTTCGGCACCGACTCGCTCGGCCGGGACGTGCTGGCCCGTATCTCGCACGGCGCTCTCAGCACCCTCGGCATCGCTCTGGCGGTGAGCGCCGCCGCCCTGGTGACCGGCGTCCTGCTGGGTCTGCTGCCCCGCCTGTCCGGGCCGCTGGTCGACACGGTGAACGCCGTACCGCCCGTGCTGGCCGCCCTCCTCGTCACCGGCATCGCGGGCAGCGGCCCGTGGACGCCGACCCTGGCGGTGGCCGTCGTGGCCTGGTCGCCGCTGGCCACCCATACCTCGGCCCTGCTGCGGCAGGAACGCGCCACCCTCCATCTGACCGCGACCCGGGCACTGGGCGCCAGCCGTGGTTACCTGCTCCGGCACGAACTGCTCCCAGCGGTCCTGCCGCCCGTGGTCCGGCACGCCCTGCTCCGGCTGCCCGGCATCACGCTGAGCCTGGCCGCGCTCGGCTTTCTCGGCCTGGGCGCACAGCCGCCGTCCCCCGAGTGGGGCCTGCTGCTCGCGGAGAACCGGCCCTACGTCGAACGGGCCCCGTGGGCCGTGCTGGCCCCTGCCGCCGTCCTCGCCCTCCTCGGCGCGCTGGCGGTGACGGCGGCAGGAGGGATGCGCCTGCCCCGGCGGAAGCGGACACCGGCGCCGCCACCCGCGACGCGCCGCGGTCCAACACCGCCAAACGCGCCCGAGCCGCCCCGTCCCGCCATCACCGCCGCACTCACCGCCCCGACGGACACCGCATGACAGAACCCACCTCCGGCAGCCCGACGCGCCCGGTCACCCCCGCCGCGAAACGCCCACGCGAGCGCGTCTGGAAGCATCTCTCGCCGCTGCTGCGCCTGCTGATCCTGACCCAGCTCGCCTTCAACATCGGCTTCTTCGCCGTGCTGCCGTTCCTCGCCGAACACCTCGGCACCGCCATCGGCATGGCCGGCTGGCTGGTCGGGTTCGTGCTCGGCCTGCGCACCTTCAGCCAGCAGGGACTGTTCGTGGTCGGTGGCTGGCTCGTCGACCGGTACGGCGTACGCCCGGTCGTCCTGACCGGATGCGCGCTGCGGATCGCCGGGTTCGCCTGGCTCGGGTACGCGCAGGCCCCCTGGGCGGTGATCGGCTCGGTGCTGTGCATCGGCTTCGCCGCCGCGCTGTTCTCCCCCGCGGTGGAGTCCGAGGTGGCCCGACAGGCGGTGCTGTGGGAGGAGCAGGGCCACGGTCCCCGCACCCGGGTCCTGGCCCTGTTCTCCGCCGCGGGCCAGGCAGGCGCGTTCGTGGGCCCCCTCGTGGGCGGTCTGCTGCTCGCCGTGGACTTCCGCGCCGCCTGCCTCGCCGGGGCCGCGGTATTTGTACTCGTCCTCGCCGGGCACGCCCGGCTGATGCCGCGGCACATCCCTGGCCGGGAACGGATCCGGGACCGGGGCGGCCTGCGCGCGCTGCTGCGCAACCGCCGCTTCCTCGCCCTGTGCTGCGCCTACGGCAGCTACCTGCTCGCCTACAACCAGCTCTACCTCGCCCTCCCCGCCGAGGTGGAACGGGTAACCGGCTCCCAGGCGGCCCTGTCCTGGCTGTTCGCCCTGTCCTCCCTCCTGGTCGTCTCGGCCCAACTGCCCGTCACCCGGTGGGCCGGCGAACGGCTCGACCTGCGCCGCTCCATGGCATGGGGACTGCTACTGGTAGCCGCCGGGTTCGCGGTCGTTGCAGCGGCGCGCCCCGCCAACTGGACCGGCCTCGCGGGACTGCTGCCCGCCGCCGGCTACGTCGTCCTGCTCACCCTCGGCCAGATGCTCATCATCCCGGCCGCCCGCGCCTGGGTGCCCGACCTCGCCGAGGACGGCCGCCTCGGCCTCTACACCGGCGCCCTTTCCTCCGTCTCCGGCCTCATCGTCCTCGCCGGCAGCTCGGCCACCGGCACCCTCCTCGACCTCGGCCTCCCGCCCGCCGTGCCCTGGCTGGTCCTGGCCGCAGTCCCCGCCCTGGCGGTGACGCTGCTGCCCCGCCGGCCCGCTCGACCCGCTCGACCCGCTCGACCCGCGAACTGAACACCGCCGTTCTCCCGGCCCGGACACTCGGCCAGGACCTCGATACCTCAGACCGAAGAGGCCCTCGTCGCCACCGGTGTGATCGCGCTCATATCGAACGCCCGGAACTCACACAGGTACCGCCCCGACCCCTGTTGGGGCCGTTCGTCAGGTCCACTTCTCACCTGGTGCGTCGGCCGTGGTTCTGTTCGTCGGCGCCGTGTGGCGTCCTGGAGTGGGGGTGGTCCGGTGATTGCCGCGAGCGGGCTGCGCTGGGTTCTCAGTCTGATGTTCGCCGTGCCTGTCGCATACGGCGTGTGGAGGCTTGTTCTGCCCGGAACGGGCGTCGCGCAGCGGGTGGATCACGCGCTGCACGCGGCCATGGGGGTGCTGATGATCGCGATGGCCTGGCCGTGGGGAATGGACCTGCCGGTCGTTCCGCAGGTCGTGCTCTTCTCCGCGGGCGCACTGTGGTTCATGGCCGCAGTTCCATTCCGCGCGCAGGGCGGATCCCGGGGCCGGGCGGTGGTGGCCGCCCTGCCGCACGCCGTGATGATGGGGGCCATGGCCTGGATGGTGTCGGCGATGGACTCCCCCGGGACGACGTCCGGCAGGGCGGGCTCGGGCGGGATGCACGACATGGCCGGAATGGACATGTCGGGTGGTTCGGGTCTCGCCGCCATGAGCCTGACGGGGACGGGCCCCGTCGCGACGACGGTGCTGCTCGCAATCGTCCTTGGCGTGCTGGGACTTGCCTGGCTGACGCGTGCGCTCGACCGGGCGCGGGGCAGGAACGGAGACGGTCTTCCTCCGGAGGACGACCGGGATACGGAGGCGGACGTCGTCGCTGTCCTGGCCCCCGCGTGTCATGCGGCGATGGCACTGGGGATGGCCGTCATGTTCGCCGTGCTCGCGTGACGCGGCCGGCTCACAGGAGAAACCTGTCGGTCAGCTGTTTGCCGCGCCTCCCGGTGGGGAGTTGACGGTCGAGCCGTCCATTGCCCGGCACACGGTGGGCGGGGAAACAGGGGTGAGGCGCCATGCCCGGAACTCTCGGCAAACAGGTGACCGTCGTTGACAAGGCGTGGCCCTGGGAACGGCCGGTCACCCGGGTGCGCGGGTGGACGGCAGTGGGCGAACACCTGGGCCGGGTCTGGTCCTTGGCCGTGCTGACGACGGTGGTCCTCATCGGGGGCTACGCCTGGCTGGGTTTCTTCGTCGGGCACGTGCCCGGGGCCCTGATCGGGGCCGCCGCGGGGCTGGTGACGAGCGGGGGCCTGCACCTGGTGGTGAACCGGGCCGTGTCCGGCCCGCGTTGACACCGTCCCGTTTCCGGGGCAGGGATGCCCTGGCACGTTGTGACGACAAGCTCTTCCCCCTCTCGGCCACCGAGGCCGAAACCTCCCCGGCGGCCGAGAGCGGAGCGGGTCCGTCAAGCCGCGACCGACTCCGTGACCTCGTATCCCGCCTCCACGATCGCCGCGCGCAGCCGCGCGTCGTCGAACTCCGTGCCGCTGACGGAGACCGATCCGGCCGTGACGTCGACGTCCACCTCGGTGACACCGGGGACCTGGGAGACCTCCTCGGTGATGCTCGCCGCGCAGTGCTCACAGCTCATGCCGGTGACGAGGTACTGCTTCTGTGTCATCGCGCAACTCCTGGGTGTCGGTGAGGCGTTCGTACGCCTCTTGGTACGGATGCACCGGTTCATGCGTTCATCCGGTGCCGTCCACCACTGCGTGGTGGCGCCGACGGGGCGAGTTCCCGGCTGTGGCGCGTGTCACGCTTCCGGAGCATTACCTACAGGGGCCGGGGCGCGGACGTTCCCGCCCCGGCCCTGTACACGGTCAGCCCACGATGGCGGATCCGGCCGTGCGGCGTTTCCGGAGTACGCCCACGGCCAAGTCGACGGCGAGGAACGCGGCCAGCGGTATGCCGAACAGGGGAATCACCCAGCCGACCACGGCAACCGCGACGATGCCCACGGCGACGGCCCAGGACGGCAGGGCGCGCCAGGCTCCGCGGGCGGGCGGGGTACCAAGGAGGGCACGGCGGTCGGAGCGGGTGGGGCGGCGCTGCCACCACATGCGGTAGCCCCAGACGATCACACAGATCAGGCCGATGGCGAGAAGGGCAAGGAGGATCTGGTTGACCAGACCGAAGAGGGTGCCCATGTGGGCGTTGATGCCCCAGCGGGTCAGCTTGGCCATCACCGGCCAGTCGGCGAAGTCGACACGGTCGGTCACGCGGTCGCCGGCGTCGACGGCGACGCTGTCGCGTCCGACCGGCCACAGGTTGCGGTTCTGTGTCACGGTCCAGGCGGTGGTGCTGTCCTCGGGTACCGCGATCTCCACCGGCCCGCCCATGCCGTCGGCACGGGCCGCCTTGAGGACGCCGTCTATCGCGGCCGGGTCGACGCTCTTCGCGGCGCCAGAACTTCCCGTGCCGGTCGTCAGGGAGGTGGCCACCGAGGGTGTGTGGGAGTGCAGCGCGTCCACTGCTTCGCCGAAGTTGGCGCCGGCGTAGCGCGACCATGTCAGGCCGGTGACCGAGAGGCCCAGCAGGCCGACCGCCAGCCAGAGTCCGGTGGCCGCGTGCCAGCTGCGGGTGCGCCGTACCCCCTTGTTCCCGGCCCGGTCCGGCAACAGCAGTCGGCGCGCGGTCCGCTTGCCGTGCCAGCGGCGCCACCACAGGACCAGACCACCCAGGACGAGCACCCACAGCCAACTGGCGGCGGTCTCCGAGTAGTACCGGCCGACGGTGCCGAGGTGCAGGTTGCGGTGCAGGGCGTCCAGCCACGTGGTGAGCGGGGTCTCGGCGTACCAGGTGGTCAGCTGTCCCTTGGCCCTGCCCGTGTACGGGTCGACGTAGACGGTGTGGGTCTTCTCGCCGAGTTCGGGCAGGGCGAAGTCCACCTGGGCCGTGTCGTCGCCGCTTCCCGGGCGTACGGCGATCAGCGTGCCTTTCGGGTACTCCACCCATGCGGCGGCCACGTGATCTGACAGTGGCACAGTGCTGCCACCGGTGTGGGGGACATGGAGTTCCTTGCCGTAGACGAGCGGATCCAGTTGGGGCGTGACGATGCCGCCACGTCGCCACTTCCCGTCCCGGTGCGGGCGGCGGGCTCGGCCGGACAGTCGCCACGACGCGGAGAGACCTCCGGTCACGTGCCGGGGGCGAACACCGCTGCTCCGGGCGCGGCCTGACCGCTACCGCACGACCGGACCGTCCGGACTTCCGCCTCGGGGACGGAAGTCCGGACAACGGGTCACTCCTCGGCGCCTCCTTCCGGTGTTCCGCGGCGCCGCACCGTGCGGGCGGCGAGGAATCCGCCGCCCGCGACCACGGCGACCGTCCCCGCGAGAGCTGCGATCGCCGTGGTCCGGCCGAGGCCCAGGACGGTGTACGAACCCGCGCCCGGAGCAGGCAGGCTCAGCTCCGCGCAGGCCGACGGGGTGCCGACGGGCTCGGTGCCGTCCGCCGCCTCGAACTGGTAGGCGTTGGTCTGGGCGTCCCCGTCGCCCGCGGTGATCGAGTAGGTGAGGGTGATGACGCCTGCGGGCAGCGGGGACACGGCGGCGCAGGCCGTGGTGTCGGTGAGGACGGGCCGTCCGACCGAGATGTTCTCGCCGCGCGGTCCGACCATCCTGATCTTCGGTGCCACGCCGGAGGCCAGGCTGCCGAACGTCAGCGCCACCACGTCGGTTCCGGCGCCGACCGTGGCGCCGGGAGCGGGCGTGGCGGTCTGGAGCGCGGTGTGGGCATGTGCGGGCGCGCCGGCCAGGAGCAGCAGCGCGCCCGCACAGCCGAGCGGTCCGGCCAGTGCCGTCAGAAGTCGAAGTCGGCGCATGCGATCCGGTTGTCCTGTGCCTCGTTGGGGTGGACGACGACCGCGACCGCGTCCTTGCCGGTCTTGCGGGAGTTGGTCACCGTGGTCATGCCCATACCGGACTTGTCGGCGGTGAACATCAGGTGGATCTCGTTGGGCGGCATGGTCGGGCCGCCCTTGTCGAACTGGAAGTGCCCGCCTCCGTTGTCGTCCGAGCAGTGCTGGGCGTGCAGATGCGCCATGTACACCTGCCCCGGCTTCAGCCCGGTCAGGGAGACGGTGACGGTGGTGCCCTTGGAGCCCTGTGCCAGCCAGGTCGTGCCCTTGACGTCGTTCATGCCCGGCGGGCGGGTGTCGAGCATCTTGAAGGTGCCCTTCACCACGGTCGCTCCGGACATCTTGTAGGCGGGAGTGGCCGAAGGGTCCCCCATCGCCTTGTCGGACATGCCCTGCATGCCGTGGGCGGAGGACGAGGCGGAGGCTCCGCTGTGGGGGGAGGCGTCGTCGGCCGAGTCGCCGCCGCAGCCGGTGAGAAGAACCGTCAGGGCGGTGGCGAGGACGGCGCCGAGGGCCGGGCGGAACCTTCGGCGCACGAGTCCGGGTGCCGGCGGACGGCAGGTTGTGGACGCGTGCGTGAACATGACGTGATGCATGGGAATCCCGATCGATGCATGGGAACACGCGCCGTCGTCCGCGGGCGGAGGGGCGCGTGCCGGGCCGAGGTGGACACGAACGCACGGAGCGCGCGGCAGCAGCGCACGTGCATCGTCCCTGTCTGCCCCGGCGGATCGAGGGGTTCAGAAACGCAGGGCGAAAAGCGGGCCGAAGGACGTGCGAAGGGCTGCCGAGCGACCCCGTGGCGGCCCTCTGCGGACGACGGCGTGTCTGAGCACGGCGACAGCCGTCGGCGAGGCCGGGGCGTCGTCCCGTGCCGGCCGGCCCGCGTGAGACCGCGGATCGGGTATGGGACGCCCGAGCAGACGGCGGACCCGCCGCAGAGGCGCGAACAGTAGGAGGGCCAGAGCCCGGCCCAGCCGGTACACCGCCGTCTCGCCGCGCCACAGCCACACCCCGCACACGACGGCGGCGAGCAGGTGTGCCAGGAACATCGCGGCGGCGCCCTGGCCGGCCGGGGTGGACAGCATCGGCAGGACGTGAGAGGTGCCTGCCGTCCCGCTGTGGGTCGTGGTCATGCCCGCTCCGGAGTGGTCCATGTGCATGACCATTCCGGAGTGGGAGAACATCGCGTGGTACATGCCGGAGGCGGATCCGGCCGCCGCGCGGGCCGGCCCGTGGACCATCTCGTGTGCCAGGTCGAACAACAGGTGCAGCAGCCCTTGCACGACGGTCGTGACACCGACCACGGTCACGGGGCCGCGTTCCCGGCCGCTGATCCACCAGCCGGCCGAGGCCGTCCCCGTGAACGCCACGCCCATGGCCCACCAGGGCAGCAGATCCCCGGACATCAGGGCGTGCCCCAGCGCGGTCATCACCACGCAGACGGCCGCGAAGACCGCCGCCGACAGCGCGCGCGGACAACCGGCGCGTTCTCCGGCGAAGGTCACGCGGCTCGCCCGGCGCGTTGCGCCGCGGCAGCTCCGGGACACCAGTCAACTCCTCGTACCGATGGGCTCATTGCCTCTTACGGACGGGAGCGCTCATTCATTCAGCTGCGCGGGGGTTCATCGTGATCTGTCGGAGGGACGGCGGTCAGGGGGTGGCTATGCCATCCAGCTTTCCGGCCTTCGCCTCCGCCACCAGGGAGGCGAACTGGTCGGCGCTCATCTGGACGCGCTGTCCGAAGTCGTCGGTGAGCAGGACGCGGCGGTCGGCGGAGGCACTGGGGTCGACGAACAGTTGCGGACAGCCGCAGTTGCAGTCTCCGCAGAAGGTCGCCAAGGGCTCCAGACCGGTGATGTCGTTCATCGTGCACTGCCTTTCGAGGGGAAGTGGGCAGCCAGGTACTCGCTGTCTCCTGGCCTCCGGTGGTGGCCGAGACATACCCGCGGGCGCGTTCGGACACGCCCCGGCGTGCGGGACAGTCGGGGCACGGTCCGGCGCGCCTGTGCGCCGTTTCGCACCTCGTGCTTCGCGTATCCCGTGTCCCGCCGGAACCAGCCGGGACTTGCGGACGACTACTTGGGGAGGCGTCAGCATTCGCGCGGCAGCGCGGCCCAGGAAGCCTGTCCCGGCGGCGGGACCCGCGCGCTAGGGTGTCGCCATGGCCGACGCGCTGACCATCGGTGTACTGCTCTTCGACGACGTCGAGGAACTCGACGTGGTGGGACCGTGGGAGGTGCTCGGGTTCTGGGCCTCCCACATCGCGACGGCGTCGGTGCGCATGCTGGCCGTCGGCCCGCACGTGGGCGTGGTGCGCGGTTCGAAGGGTCTCGGCCTGCTCGCCGACCACACGGTGGACGAGGCGCCGCCGCTCGATCTGCTCGTCCATCCCGGTGGCAACGGCACCCGTGCTCTGGTCAAGGACACGGCACACCTCGAGTGGCTGCGTGGCCTGCACGACCGGGGTACCGTCCTGGCGAGCGTGTGCACGGGTTCGCTGGTGCTGGCCGCCGCCGGGCTGCTGGCAGGCCGCCCCGCCACCACCCACCGCAACTATCTCGACAACCTCGCGCAGATCGACCCCTCGGTCGACGTGCGGCGCGGGGAGCGGTTCGTCGACGACGGGGCTGTTGTCACGAGTGCCGGGGTGTCGGCCGGGATCGACATGGCCCTGCACCTGGTGGCCCGTTACGACGGGCCCGAGGCGGCCGAGTCCACACGGTCGGGGATCCAGTACGAGGCCCCGGAACCCGTCCGGGATTCCGGGGCCTGACGCCGACTCACCGCCCGTTCAGCGGTCGGTGGTTCCGGCAAGGCGGACACGGTCGTCCTCCGGGCTCTCACCGTTCGCGAGGGGCCGGGCCGCGTAGGTGATGCGGATGACACCGTCGGCGTGCCGATCGGTGCTCGCGCGGACGCCGAAGACGTCGGCGAAGAGGTCCGGGGTCAGCACCTCCAGGACCGGCCCTGCCGCCGCCACGACTCCGTCCCGCAGCACGACCAGATGATCGCAGAGGCGGGCGGCGAGGTCGAGGTCGTGGAGCACGGCGAGCGTGGTGACGCCGGTGGCGCGGATCAGGTCCAGAACTTCGAACCGGGCCCGGATGTCGAGGTGGTTGGTGAGCTCGTCCAGCACGAGGAGCCTGGGGTTCTGAGCCAGCGCCCGTGCCAGCAGGACGCGTTGGCGTTCGCCTCCGGAGAGGGAGGCGTAGTCGCGGTCCGCGAAGGGCCGTACCCCGCAGCGGTCGATGGCGTCGGACACGGCTCCGTGGTCCTCCGGTCCGTCACGGCCGAGCAGACCGTGGTGTGGAGCGCGGCCGAGAGCCACGATCTCGCCGACGGTCAGGCCGGTGGTGTTGCCGCCGGCGTCCTGGAGAACGGCGGCCGTACGACGGGCCGCGGCGCGCGGAGACAGTTGCCACACGTCGTCCTCGCCCACCCGGACCGCCCCGTCCGCCGGGCGGAGTGAGCGGTAGACGGTGCGCAGCAGTGTGGACTTGCCGCTGCCGTTGGGCCCGACGAGGCCGACGATGTCGCCCTTGCGGGCCTCAAGGCTCACGTCACGCAGGATCGGATTGCGGTCCAGCGTGACGTGGAGCCGGTCGACGATGAGTTTCATGCTTCAGTCCAGGCCCTTGTTGCGGCGCAGCAGCCACAGGAAGAAGGGAGCGCCGAGCAGGGCGGTGAGGATGCCCAGAGGCAGTTCGTTGGGGCGGGTGAGGGTGCGGGAGAGCAGGTCCACGAGGACCAGGTAGACGGCACCCAGCAAGGCCGTCAGAGGCAGCAGCCGGCGATGGTCGGCGCCGATGGTCAGCCGTACCAGGTGCGGGATCATCAGGCCGACGAAGCCGATGCTGCCCGCGACCGCGATGACCGTGCCGGTCAGCAGCGCGCTGAGGACCAGCAGGACGGCGCGCAGCCGGTTGACGTCGACGCCGAGCGCGGTGGCGGACTCGTCCCCGGCGAGCAACACGTTGAGCCGGCGGCCGAACAGGGAAAGCAGCACGGTCGTGACGAGCACCACGACGGTGACCGTGGGCACTTGGTCCCACTGGGCGCCCGCGACGCTGCCCAGCATCCAGAACATCACCGTCCGCAACTCGTTCGGGGTCGCCTGGAGTTGGACGAAGCTGGTAGCGGAGAGGAAGACATAGCCGACGGCGACGCCCGCGAGGACCAGCCGGGTCGGGGCCATCCGTCCTCGGCGCTGTCCGAGCGCGAACACGAGGGCGCCGGAGGCCACCGCGCCGAGGAAGGCCGCCGCCGACACCCCGAGCCCGGCGAGCGCCACTCCCCCGCCCAGGGTGATGACGAGGACGGCGCCGAGCGTGGCGCCGTAGGAGAAGCCCAGCACGATGGGGTCGGCGAGCGGGTTGGAGACCACGCTCTGCAGGACCGCGCCGGAGACGGCCAGGCCCGCGCCGACCAGGGCCGCCAGGACCACCCGCGGGGTGCGGAAGTTCCAGACGATCTGGTCGAGCGCCGGGTCGGAGGGTGCCGACCCCGCGCCGGTGACGTGGTGGAGGACGATCCCCCATACGTCACCGACGGGGACGTTGACCGCGCCGATGCTGATCGCCACGATCATGGTGGCGGCCAGCGCGACGGGCAGCAGCGTGAAAGCCAGCGGGACCTTGAGCCGGGTCAGAAGGCTTGCGGGTGCAGCATCTTGGCGACCTTCTGAACGGCCAGGTCGTTGCTGGGGCCGAGGTACATCGAGTCGGACAGCGTCACGTACGTGTTGTTCTTGGCGGCCGGCCACTGGGGGAACTCCTTGAGCAGCTTCTTGGCGTATGCCGCCGGGTTGGGGTCGTTGTAGCTGATGACGACGAGAGCGTCGACGTCGGTGGC
Organism: Streptomyces sp. NPDC107454; assembly: GCF_055582885.1. Classification (NCBI taxonomy): domain Bacteria; kingdom Bacillati; phylum Actinomycetota; class Actinomycetes; order Kitasatosporales; family Streptomycetaceae; genus Streptomyces; species Streptomyces sp. NPDC107454. The sequence goes on from NZ_JBVJPA010000015.1 coordinate 27,755, forward strand.
GGCCACCTTCTCCTTGCTCAGGTCGGCGAAGGTGGTCTTGGTGGCGGTCGCGAAGGCGTTGGCGCCGCCGGCCTTGGTGAGGATGTCGTTGATGATGCCGTTGGCGACGACCGAGCTGAAGTCGTTGCCGCCCATGGACATGTTGGAGAAGAGCACCATGACCTTCGGTTTCTTCTCGCCCTTCACCTTCTGCGAGACGGCCGCGACGCTCTTCTCGGAGGCGGCGATCAGCTTCTCGGCCCTGTCGCTCACGTTGAAGACCTTGCCCATGTCGCGCAGCAGCTGGTAGCTGTCGGCGACGGTCATCTTGGAGGGGTCATCGGCGCAGCCCTGTGGGGAGACGTAGCTGTTGGCTCCTACCTGCTTCAGCTGCTCGCGGGTGGCGAAGCCGTTCTTCTGGTCGAAGCCGTACGTGGTGACGGACAGCACGAGGTCGGGGCGCAGGCCGAGCATGGCCTCGCGGGGGATGTCGTAAGCCTCGTTGAGCTTGATGTCGCCGGTGGGCAGCTTCTTGATGGCGGCGGCCCGGCCCGGCACCTCGGACATGCCGTAGCTCTGCTCGTTGGCGACGATCTTGTCCCCAAGACCGAGGGCGAGCAAGGTGGAGACCTCGGCGACGGAGGCGCCGTTCATCACGACGACCCGGCTGGGGGCCTTCTCGAAGGTCTCCTTCTCACCGCAGTTGTCCAGCGTGACCGGGTAGCCGCTCTTCGAGGCCGCGGCCTCGGTCGTCGTGTCGCTCGCCTTGCCGTCGGACGATGAGCCACATCCTGCAGTGAGCAGACAGAAGGCCGTGGCCAGGGCGGCGGCAGCGGCCGGCCGGTTCATCGACATGCGGGCTCCTTGCGTGAGGGATGTGCTCATGGGCTGAAGGTTCTGTTGCAGTAGTCGGGTCGAAGTGGCCGTGAGTTCCTGGCAGTTGTGGGCTATTTCGTGGGAACCCGGGAGCGGGGCCCGTACCGTCGGGCGGGGGCGGGCAGCACACCGGCCGCCACGCAGTGGTCCAGGTAGCGGAAGAACAGGTCGCGGTCGACGGGCGAGCAGGTGATGCCGCTGCCGTCCAGGCTCGCGCGGACCCGCTCGGCGCGGACGTGGCCGAGGCGCAGGTCCGTCGGAGCGGCCTGTTCGTCGGCGCCCTCATGAGTGGAATCGAAGAAGGCGAGCGTGGTGGCCGCCACGTCGGCCGAGCGGGGCAGCTGCTTCCGCCAGCCCGTGAGCGGCAGGGTTCGTACCGGATAGCCGTACTCCCGCACCCAGTCGTAGACGTCCGCGAGCCGTACGCGTGGCAGGGTGGCGTGGTTGAAGACCGGGCCTGCGGCCGTTGCCTCCTCCTGACTCAGACACAGGTGGACGAGGGAACGCGCGACGAAGTCCACCGGAGTCCAGACCTCGTCCTCGAAGAGCTCCGGGACGATCCCCTCCGGTATGCCCGCCCGCAGCACACTCCACAGGAAGTCCCGCTCGTTGACGTATCCGGTGTCGGCGGGCCCGACCACCCGCCCCAGCCGGTGGACGGTGACGGGCAGACCGCGCTCCGCCGCCTGTTCCAAGAGCCGCTCGGAGGCCCACTTGGACTGCTGGTAGCCGTAACGCAGTCCCTCATGAGGCGGCAGGAACGCCTCCGGCACCTCGGGACTGCGGCTCGCGGGCGGCGCCACGGACAGGGTGGAAACGTAGTGCAGGGGCGTCGTGTTCACTGCCGCAAGGCGGAGCAGTTGCCGGGTGGACTCGGTGTTGGCGGCGCGCAGGGTGGCGTAGTCGCGCATGATGCTGACGGTCGCCGCGTTGTGGAAGATCGCGTCGCAGCTCGCGGCGAGGTCGGACAGGGTTTCCCGGGACAGTCCGAGGTCGGGTCGGGCCAGGTCCGCGGGCAGGGCCGCGAGGCGGGCCGAAGCACGTTCGTCGAGCGTGATGCCGCGCTGCTCGAGGGTCGCGTGGACGCGGACGGCGGCTTCGGTCATGTCCGCTGCCCGTACCGTGCAGACGATCTCGGCCTCCGTGGTGGCCAGGAGCCGCGACAGCAGATGCGCGCCCACGAAGCCGGTGGCGCCGGTGAGCAGGATGCGCCGGGGGGTGTCATGTGGAGTGCGACTGATGCCGGGCCGGATGCCCGGATCCAGTTCGGTGTCGGCCAGGAGGTTCGCCGGCGCGAGTGCGGCCGGGGCAGGGCTCGGCCGCTCGGCGTCGGCGTCCGCCTCGGCGAGGAAGCGGGCCAGGGTGGCGGCGGTGGGGTGCTGGAAGAGCCAGGCGACCTTCACGTCCCGGCCGAGTGCCACGCCGAGCCGGTTGGCGACCTGGATGGCCTGGAGGGACTGGGCGCCGAGGTCGAACACGTCGTCGTCCACGGTGACGGCGTCAGTGCCGAGGATCTGCCCCCAGATGCCGGTGATGGTCTGTTCCAGGGCGCTTCCAGCGGTGGGCGCCGCCCGGTGAGCGGGTATCTCGGCGAGCGCGGCCCGGTCGATCTTGCCAGCCCCGGTACGGGGCAGCCGGTCGACGAACTCGACGGCGGAGGGGATCATCGCGGCGGGCAGCCTCGCCCGCAGGTGCTCCCTGACCTCGGCGGCGGACGGCTCCGGGGCCTGGGCCGCCAGGTGGGCGACCAGAAGCCTGGTGCCGTCCGGCAGGACCTGTCCGGCGACGGCCGCCTCCCGGATCCGGGGATGGGTGAGCAGGGCGCTCTCGACCTCGGCGGGCTGCACCCGATGCCCGCTGATCTTGAACTCGGTGTCGGCCCGGCCGAGATAGCGCAGTTGCCCGTCCTCGCCGACACGAACCAGGTCCCCGGTGCGGTAGGCGCGGGGGGCGTCTGGCAGTGCGGTGAGCGGGGCGAAGCGTGCGCCGTCCGGCACCTCTGGCCGGTAGCCGTCGGCGAGGGCGGGACCCAGCAGATAGAGCTCTCCGTCGAGCACGGCGGCCCGGCTGCCGGGCAGGGGCAGGCCGATGGGGACGTCACCGGCGGCAAGAGCGGGGTCGTGCAGGTCGGCGACGCTGGCGACCACGGTCGCCTCGGTCGGCCCGTAGGTGTTCAGCAGCGCGACCGAGGTGCCGACCGCCTTGCGCCAGCGCTCGACCCGTTCGGGCAGGGCCGCCTCGCCGCCGATGACGACGGTCCGCACGGCCTCGGGCAGCGCGGCGGCGCCGGTCGATACCGCGTAGGCGAGCTCGTGCCAGTAGGCGGTGGGAAGGTCGAGGACGCTCACCCGCAGCCGTGCGCAGATATCAAGGAAGCGCGGCACCGACTCCGTCATGTCGTCGGTCCGGATCACCAGGGTGGCGCCTGCGCACAGGGTCAGGAAGATCTCCTCCACGCTGGCGTCGAAGTGCAGCGGCGCGAACTGGAGGACACGGTCCTCGCGCCGCAGCCCGTACCGGTGCGTGGCCGCGGCGACGAAGTGGGCCAGCGCGCCATGGCCGATCGCCACGCCCTTGGGCCGGCCGGTGGAACCCGAGGTGTGCAGGACGTACGCCAGGTCCGTGAGCTGTGGCGCCGAGGGCGTGCCGATGGTGTCGGTCCGGGAGTCCGGCCCCTCCAGCAGGAGTACGGCGTGGTCCGGGAAGTCGGCCGCGCGGTCGCCGGTGGTCAGTACGAGTGCCGGATCGGCGTCGGCCAGCAGCCGGGCCGTGCGGTCGGCGGGGGCCTGCGGGTCGAGGGGGCAGTAGGCGGCGCCCGACAGAAGGACGCCGAGAAGGGCGGTGACGGCGTCCGCTCCCCGGGGAAGGGCGACGGCCACCAGGTCGCCGTTGCCGACGCCACGCGCGGTGAGCCTGCGGGCGATGTGCCGTGCGGTGCCGAAGAGTTCGGCGTAGGTCAGGGTCGTTCCGGCGTGCTCGACGGCGACGGCCCCGCCCCGGCGGGCGGCCTGGTCGGCAATCAGGCTCAGCACCGGGCGGGCGGGGGCCTGAAGCGGGCCGCCGTCCAGGACGGGAACGGTCCGGTGCGCCCACTGGCCACCCAGCGGCCGGTCAAGATCGGCGAGAGCCTCCTCCAGCAGCGCGAGCAGGCCCTCCTGGAAGGCGGCCGTCTCGATCGCCGTGTACAGGTCGGGGTTGGCGTCGACGGCGACGCGCAGGCCGGTGCCGTCGCCGCGGTCGTAGACGTTGACCGCCAAGTCGTCGACGGGGCCCGCGGACACGTTGTGGACGGTGCTCCGATGCCCGGCGAACTTCAGGTCGTACTCGAACGGCATGATGTTCACACCCGGACCGGACAGTCGGCGCTGCCCGCCCACCAGCTTCAGGTCACGGCGCAGTTGCTCGTAGCGGTAGCGCTGGTGGGGCAGTCCGGCGCGCAGTTCGCGCGAGACCCGCGGGACGAGGACGCGGAGGCTGTCGTCGGGGGTGACGGGGACCCGCAGGGGCAGGATGTTGCGCACCATGGCGGGCACCCGCAGGGACACCGAGCCGAGGCGGCCCATCGCCGGCAGGCTCAGGACGATCTCCGGGACCCGGGTGAGCCGATGCAGGTGGGCGGCGGTCACCGCGAGCAGCACCTCGGACCAGGTGACCGAGAGCTCGCGGGCAACGGTACGCAGTTGGCCGGCCGCGGCCGGGTCGAGGTCGGTGACGTGACGGTGGAAGGTACGGGCGGGCAGGGCGGACCGGCCCGCCGGGGTGGCCACCGACGGGTGGTCGGCATAGCGGTCGGTCCAGTAGGCCCGGTCCTTGGTGTGGCGGGCGGACTCGCGGTAGGCGTGTTCCTCGGCGCGGACGGACTCCAGGGTGCCGAAGCCGCTCTCCGGTACGGGTTCGCCGGCCATCAGGGCGGTGTAGACCTGGGCGACACGCCGGGCCACGAGCGAGAGGCCGAAGCCGTCGAGGGCGATGTGGTGGACGCGGTGGTACCAGAGGAATTCCTCCGGTGCGGTCCGCAGCAGGGCATGGCCGAAGACCGGGCCCCGGGTGAGGTCGACGGGGCGTGCCATGTCCTGGTCCATCCAGGCCAGTGCGGCGGATTGCGGATCGGATTCGGCGGTCAGGTCGGCGATGTGGGTGTGCCAGTCGCCGGCCGGGGTGCTGGTCTGCCAGGGGCGGCCGGTGTCGTCGGTGTCGAAGGTGACGTTCAGGGCCTCGGTCTCGGCGACGACATGGTGCAGGGCTCGGTCGAAGACGGCCGGGTCCAGCGGACCGGTGATGCGCAGGTACTCGGCGGTGTTGTACGCCGGGCTGTCCGCGTCGAGTTGCTGTCCGGCCCAGATGCCCTCCTGGGCGGCCAGCAGCGGACGGCGCTTGGGCGCGGGCGTGGTCCGGCGCTCAGGCGTCGGCATGGTCCGCTCCTCGCGTGCGTTCGGTGAGCAGCTGCCACCACTGGGCGAAGGAGGTGCGCTCGGCGAGGTCGACGAAGGTCACGTCCGCACCTGCCGCCCGCCAGCGCTCCAGCAGGGTGGCGATGCGCAGTGAGTCCATCCCCGCGTCGAACGGGCCGTCCTCCAGGTCGACTTCGTCGGGCTCAAGGAACAGGCACTCCGCCAGGTCCGCGCGGAAACCGTCCAGAGTGAGGGCATCAGGCATGGGGTTCTCTCTCGGTGGCTCGTCCGGTGATGTGTTCTCGGTGGCTTGTCCGGTGTTGTGCCGTTGGCGCGCCGGTCCGCCCGTGCAGGAGGCGGAACGGCACGGGCGGATTGGTCAGTTGACCTTGCGCGCGCAGTCGCTCCAGAAGCGGTCGCGCAGCGCGCGGCGGAGGATCTTGCCGCTGGGGTTGCGCGGGATGTGGTCCGTGAACTCGTAGCTGGCCGGCAGTTTGAACGCGGCCAGCCGCGGGACGAGGAAGGTGTGCAGGTCCCGCGGGCTGGGCCGCTCACCGGCCGCGGGTACGACGAAGGCGTGTACCTTCTCGCCCCATCGCTCGTCGGGTATTCCGACCACGACGGCCTCGCCCACCCCGGGGTGGTGTTCCAGTACGTTCTCGATCTCGGCGGGGTAGACGTTCTCGCCGGCCACGAGGATGGCGTCCTTGATGCGGTCGCGGATGAACACGTAGCCGTCCTCGTCGAGGTAGCCGGCGTCACCCGTGTGGATCCAGCCGTCGACGAGCGTCTCCGCCGTCCTGTCCGGCAGTCCCCAGTACTCGACCATCCGGGCCGGGGTGTGCAGGCAGACCTCGCCGACCTCACCCGGCGGCAGTTCACGGCCTTGGTCGTCGATCACCTTGGCCCGCACCCCCGGGTAGGGATGCCCGGCTGCCTGCATGAGCGGGCCGCCGGGGACATGGGCGGCCGGCGGCAGGCACACGGCGGTGTTGCCGGTCTCGGTCAGGCCGTAGATCTGGGCGAACTCGCAGTCCAGGACCGCGAGACTCTCCTCCAGGAGTGCCTGGGAGATCGGGGAGCCGCCGTACACCGTCTTGCGCAGGGTGGTGAAGTCCTTCGCGCTCACCCCGGGTTCGGTGAGCATCATGCGGAGCATGGCCGGCACCACGCAGGCGGTGGTGATGCCGAGGTCGCGGATGAGGTCCACGGCCTGCCGGGCGGCGAAGGCGCGCATCGCCACCACCGTCGTACCGGCGTTGAAGTTCTGGGTGGCCCACCACAGCCCGCCCACGTGGAACCCGGGGATGCCGATCAGCGCGATGTCGCCCACCCGCCAGTCGATCCAGTCCAGCCCCTCGCTCGCGAGACCGTCGCGGACCGCGAAGAAGCTGCGGTGGGCGAGCACGACGCCTTTGGGCAGGCCGGTGGTGCCGCTGGTGTAGAGCTGGGCGACCGGAGTGTCGGGTGTGGCCTCGAACTCCGTGTCGTTGTCGGGGTATTCGGCACGCCAGGTCGCGATCGAGCGCACCGGAACAACGGTCTCGGGGGGTTCGGTGGGCATGCCCTCGACGATCGGGGCGAACTCGTCCTCCAGGAACAGCAACCGGGTGCCGGAGTCCTGGAGGATGTGGCTCACCTCGGGCGCGGTGAGCCGCCAGTTGACCGGGACCAGCACGGTGCCGGTCTTCGCGCAGGCGAAGAGGGCCTCGTAGTAGTGCTCGGACTCCTTGCCCAGGTAGGCCACCCGGTCGCCCTCGGCGAGTCCCGCGGCGCGCAGGGCGTGCGCCATGCGGTCGCTGGCGCGGTGCAGGTCCGCGTACGTCAGGGTGCGGTCCTCGCAGATCACAGCGGTTGCCTCGGGCTGCCGGCCGGCGTGGAAGCGAGTGGTGTGGACGAGGGTGCTCAGTTCGGGGTGATGGAGCCTGGCGCCCTTCTGCTGCCGCTCCGGCGTCGATGTCTCCATGAGGGGACTCCCTTCGGTGGGTCAGGGGACGTTGACGAACGCGAGGGTCGCCTCGCCGTCGCACCGGCCGCCGTGGGCGTCCTGGTAGCGGAACGCGGTCTGCGCGTGCAGGAAGGGGCGGGCGCCGGCAGGGGTACGCCGGATCACGGAGCGAAACTCCATCTGCCCCGTGAAGTGGCGGGGGTTGACGGGCCGCCGGAAGTTCGACGCGAAGCGGGCGATGAGGATGTCCGGGAGCTGGTGACGCCAGAAGTCGTCGAGGGTCCAGTCCTCGAACCCGGTCAGCAGTCCTTCCCGCACGGACTTGGCGACCAGGTAGTACATCATCTGGTTGTAGGCGATGTTGACCTCGACCGAGTTCAGATGGCCGGTGTCCTCGATGTAGCAGGACTCCGGGATCGCGAACGCGCCGCGTACGCAGGAGAGTCCGGCGGCGGCCGTGACCTCTGCGGACTTCAGGTATTTGCAGTGCGGCTTGTAGGGCACCAGGACCCGGGTCAGCAGTTCCTCGTCGGTGGGGTACGACCGCAGGGGCGGGGCGGAGGTGCGGTCGGTGGCGGGCGCGGTCACGCGGCGCGCATCCCGTCGTACAGCCTGCGCTCGTCGTGAACGGTGACGCGGTACGAGACAGTGGGCTCCGGTGTGGTGGTGTGGCGGGCCCGGTGGATGAGGCTGCGGTTGTCCCAGACCAGCAGGTCGCCCTTCTCGAAGCTCTGGAGGTGGATGTTGGGGTGCTCGAAGGTGTCGTCGAGCTGGCCGGTGGCCTCGAAGAGGCGCTTGAGCACTTCCTCGTCGAGCGGTTCGCCGTCCTCGTTCTCGATGCCGACGGTGAAGCCCTCGCTGATGTAGAGGACCGTTTCGCCGGTCATCGGGTGGGTGAAGGTGGTGGGCTGCACGACCGGCGGGGTCTTCGTCTCGACCTCCTCGATGATCTCGGAGATCGGGCGGTAGACGTCGTGCGGGCGGATCTTGAAGTACTTGCGGACGGAGTGCCGGCAGCGCGTTCCGGTGACTTCCTTCTTCAGCTCCTCGGGCAGCCGCTCGTACGCCGTGCCCATGTCGATGAAGTACGTGCCGCGGTTCTTCTCCGGGACGACCTGGGGGTAGATCAGGGTGATGCCGAAGGGATCAGGCATGAACTGGTAGTCGGCGTGCCAGAACTTGCCGGTCTTCGGCACACCTATCTGCTTGCCGTTCTCCGGGACGTTCGAGGAGACGAAGATCTCGGGGACCTCCGGGTGCTTGTACATCGGCTCGTAGTAGATCTCGGGGCGGCCGAGGCGCTCGCCCAGAGCGAGGAACCCCTGTGGGGAGAGGTCCTGGCCCTTCAGGACGGCGATCTTCTTGGCGTAGACGGTCTCCTTGAGGGCCCGGACGTCCGCGTCGGAGGCCATGGTGTGATCGAAGTCCTCGACGGTGACGCCGAGCATGGCGCCCGGCTGGTCCGTGATCCGCATGGCTGTCGGTCCTTCCGTGGGTTCAGACGTTGGTGGCGCGGCGGGAGTCGACGAGATCGGCGATCCGGCCGAGGGTGAGGTCGGGCTGGAGTTCGTCGTCGCCGACCGTGACGCCCAGGTCGCGTTCGATGCGGATACTGATCTCGACCGTGGTGAGGGAGTCGACGTCCAGTGCGCCGAGGGTGGCCTCGGGGCGGATGAGGTCGGCGGGTACGTCGTGCAGCCGCAGGATGATGCCGGCGATCTGCTCGTAGGTGGTCATGGTGTCGTCCGTTCCGGTTGCGGATATGGGGCGAGCTCGGGCCAGGTCAGGCAGCAGGAGCCCCAGGTGAGGCCGCCGCCGAAGGCGGTGAGCAGGAGCCGGTCGCCAGGGCGGATCCGTTTCCTCGCCACGGCGTCGGCCAGGGCGAGCGGGATCGAGGCGGCTCCGGTGTTACCGACGGCGTCGATGTTGGCCACGCAACGCTCCCGGGGCAGGCCCAGGTCGTCGGCGACGGAATGCAGGATGCGCAGGTTGGCCTGGTGGGGGACGAAGTGGTCGACGTCGTCGGTCTTCCAGGCCGCCTTGTCCAGGGTCGCCCTCGCCGACGCGGCCATCCGGGTCACCGCGTGCCGGTAGACCTCCTTGCCGCGCATCGCGAAGTGCCGTTCGGCATGGGTGGGTTCGCCGCCGGTGGCACGCTGCCTGGAACCGCCCGCGGCGACCGTGATCAGGTCCTCGTGGGCGCCGTCGCTGCCGAGGTCGAAGTGGCCGACCCTGCCGGGCTCGTCCGCGTCTCCCGCGCGCAGGACTAACGCTCCGGCACCGTCCCCGAAGATGATCGCGTTGGTCCGGTCCAGCGGGTCGACGATGGTGGAGTACGTGTCCGCGCCGATCAGCAGGACCCGGCGGGCCGCACCGGAGGCGATCAGCCCGGCGGCGGTGGCGAGGCCGTACACGAACCCGGTGCACACCGCTCCGACGTCGAACGCCGCGGCGCCCGCCAGGCCGAGGCGGGCGGCCACTACGGGCGCGGTGGCGGGGCAGGGGCGGTCCGGGGTGGTCGTGGTGACGATCACCGTGTCGGCGGGGGTGCCGCCGGCCGAGCGCAGGGCGAGTCGCCCGGCCTCGACTGCGAGGTCCGAGGTGGCCTGACCGGGCTCGGCGAAATGCCTCTGGCGGATCCCGGTGCGGGTGCGGATCCAGGTGTCGTCGGTGTCCAGCCGTGCGGCGAGTTCGTCGTTGGTGACGACACGGGGCGGTACCCATCCGGCCAGTCCGCACAGGACGGCCGCCGGTCCGGGCGGGCTGGGGGTGTTGCTGGGCACGGCTGTTCTCCTCGTCGGGTGAGAACTCTTGGGTGGGTCGGGAAGCGGGGTGAGGTGTCTACGCGGCGACGGGCACGGTTCTGCGCAGCGCCAGGGCGAGCGGCACCCCGCATCCGAGACCGGCCGCTATGGCGAACACGGCGGCGCGGATACCGGTGAGCAGGGCATCGCCGGCCGGACCGTGGCCGACGCCCGACGACAGGGCGACCAGCAGGGCGAGGCCGACCGCGCCGCCCACCTGGAGCGTGGTGGAGGCCATGCCGGAGGCCACGCCCTGGTCCTCGGCGGCGACTCCGGCGGCCGCGACGATCCACATGCCGGTCCAGGCGGCGCCCTGACCGAGCCCCAGCAGCACGATGCCGGGCAGGAGCAGGGGGTACGAACCGTTCCCGGTGAGCGCGAGCCCGAGGGCGGCTGCTCCTCCCGCGCCCAGCATCATGCCGCCGGCCAGCATGCGCCGTACCCCGACGCGGGCGACGGCCCGTTCGCCGGCCTGGGTACCCAAGGCGGTGACCACCGCGGGGACGAGGAACGCCAGTCCGGTCGCGAACGCGCTGTAGCCGCGCACGTTCTGGAAGTAGAGGGTCATGAAATAGGGCAGCGAGCTGAAGGTGGCGCTGTAGAGAGCGGTGACCGCCATTGCGGCGAGCAGCCCACGGTGGGCGAACAGCCGCGCCGGCACCAGCGGGTCGCGCGCACGGGTCTCGACGACCGCGAAAACGGTCAGCGAGATGACCGCTAGTGCGGCACTGAGCAGGGCGGACGGGCTGGTCCAGCCCGCCTCGGGGGCATGCACCAGCAGGAAGACCAGGAGCGTGATCCCGCCGGTGGCGGCCAGCGCGCCGGTGACGTCGAACCGGCGGGTGCCGGTGCGCGGGCCGTCCGCCGGGAAGAGCCGTCGGCCCGACCACGCCAGCGCCGCGGCCACGGGCACGTTGACGAAGAAGACGGACGGCCAGCCAAACGCCTCGACGAGCAGCCCGCCCAGCAGCGATCCGAAGCACAGGCCCCCGGCCCCCGCGGCGCCCCACACCGCCAGGGCCCGGTTCCGGGCAGGCCCCTCCTCGTAGATCGTGTTGATCAGGGCGAGGGTGGCCGGGAACAGCAGCGAGCCGCCGATGCCCTGCACCGCACGGACCGCAACCAGGACATCCGCCGACCGGGACAGCCCGCCCAGCAGCGAGGACCCCGCGTACACGAGCGCCGCGGCTACGAAGGTCCGGCGCCGGCCCAGCAGATCGGCCGTCCGGCCGCCCAGCAGGAGGAAGCCGCCCGTCGTGACGACGTAGGCGCTGACCACCCACTGGAGGTCGTGCGGAGAGAAGCCCAGACCGGTGCCTATGTCGGGAAGGGCGACGTAGACGATGTTGTAGTCGAGCGCGATGACCAGCTGGGCCAGCGCCAGAACGAGAAGGGACAGTCGTGCCCGCACCGGTCAACACCCCCTCATCCCATCAACGGAAAACAATAAATAATTCCGATCGGATAACCCGAACGGGTCGATCATTTTCAGTCACCATAACACCGGGGGGAAGGCTTGAGAACGGCCCACAGAAGAACATTTACCGCGAGAGTGAATTGAATTTCCAGGCAGCACTGAAATCCGACAGTGGCACACTGCCGGATGGTTTTTCGCTGCTTATTTCAGTCGGTCATCCATCTCCCATGAGGCGCCTGATCTCCGTGATGAGCGCGGTGAGCGCCTGACGTTCCGGAATGGTCGTCTCCGGGTGCCAGAGGTCTACGAGCAGACAGGTCCGCGGGCGGTCGCCGGCATTACGTGCCTCGTGTTCGAAGGAGTAGTCGAAGAGGAGACATTTCCCCTCCACCCAGGAACGGGTTTCACCCGCCACCGTGATACCGCATCCGTCCGGAATGTCCACGGCGAGATGCAGATTGATACTGAAGTTCCACAGGTCGCAATGCGGGGCGATGGCCGCGCCCGGCAGCAGGGTGGAGAAATGACATTCCAGAAGGGGGCATATTTTACCCGTCTCGACGGCGAACTCCTTGAGTATCTTGTATGCCGTGGGCACGGCGTCCGCCGATTCCTCGACCAGACCCCCTCCCCGGTACAGGTACAGGGCCTGCCAGTCCTCTTGTCGGCTCAGATAGTGCTCGTAGTCCGAGAACGCCTCCCGACGCCCCGCCCAGGCCGCGGTCACCTCCTCTCTGATCGCCGGATGCGCGGCTTCGAACGCCTCGACGACCGGGATCAGTTCAGGATGGCCGTGGGGATCGTGCCACGGTGTCGGGGACAGCCCCGGCAGGATCCACTTGGCTCCCTTCTGGAGCGGGTGACGCGGCCCCCCTCCCGCGGGCTCCAGCATCCGTTCCACACGCCTGACGGAGTCCGCGCCGTGCTCGCCTCTGACCGCCGCGAAGGCGTTCTCTATCTCGGGTGTCATACAGGCCCCTCCCCGCCGCTACCTCCGTGGCCGACCGCTGTGCCGGCATCGCGGTAGTAGTCGGGTGAAGAGGCCGGGGAGTTCCCGTGATGTTCCGTCAATTACCAAACCTCTAGAGGCACTTGGTCACTCCGGAATCGCCGCAGATGAACGGGGCACACCGGGGCGGTCCGGGGTCGTGCGCGCCCATCGGTCGCGCAGCGCGACGAACGCTGGATCGGCGGTAGACACCGGCACGATCACCGGCACTTCGACGAGGAGGTGGACGAGAGCGTCCCGGTCGGCCGGTTCCAGGCCGTCGGTGGGATAGTCGGCCGGCAGCACACTGACACCCGCTGCCACACAGCCGACCACTCGCGCCAGGTGCAGGCGCCCCTTTCACCCCAAGGGGCTGCCACATGCTGTTGACCCTTATGCCCCAGTAGTCGCCCGCCCCCGCCGTCGGGTTCCCGGCGGCACGGCCCCTTCCGGGGACCGCGCCGCCGAGAGCGCCGGCACTGGCGCTTCCGGCACGCGAAGGCGCCCGGATCAGGCCGCCAGGACGTCTGGCCCGTCGGCCTCCTGGAGCAGCCGTTCCAGGGTGGCGCGGGCTCGGGACACCCGGGAGCGGACCGTACCGACGGGGCAGCCGACAAAGCCTGCCGCCTCCTCGTACGACAGTCCGACCACCTGGGTCAGCAGAAACGCCTCTCTGCGTTCGGCGGGCAGGGCCTCCAGCAGGTCGAGCAGGGCCACGCCTTCGTCGAAGGCCGGCAAGCCGAACGGCTGGTTGCGTTCCACTGCCGTCTGCCAGTCGGTGACATCCGAGATCCGGGGGCGGGCCGCGGCGCGGCGCAGGCTGTCGGCGACCGCGCGACGGGCGATCGACAGCAGCCAAATACGGGCCGAGGCGCGGCCTTCGTAGCGGTGCAGGCTGCCGAACGCCCGCGCGAAGGTGTCCTGGGTCAGGTCGTGGGCGGTCTGGGGATCGCCGCTGAGGTAGGTGACATAGCGCAGCACGTCACCGTGGAGGGCACGGACGAAGTGGTCGGCCGCGTCGGGGTCGCCGCCGCGGGCGGCCAGCGCCCAGGCGGTCGCGGCCTCGTCGGTGGAGGCGCGCTCCGCCCGGGGAGCGGGCAGGACAGAGATCATCACGTGATGTCCTTCTCAGGTCTTCCGGGGCCGGCCCGCACGGGGGCATGGCTCACCGGCACAGGGGTGCGGCCGTACGCGAGAGGTACGGCGATGCCCGGGGCCCGTCAGGACTGTCCGCTCACGGCGGCGCGTTGGCGCGCCGAGGCGAGGAGCCCGCCGGCGGACCCGCACACGCGAGCGCCGCAGAACGAGAGGCGAAGTGGGCCCCGGTGGATCCGGCTGTCTCAGACGACAGCGGCACCCGCGGGCGGCCCGCGGAAGGTGAGGGAACAGCACAGCAGCAGACGCACCAAAGCCGGGCAGGCGGCAACACGGCGCCTGCGCACGGACGGACGGCGGAACGGCGTGGGCAGCGCCAACAGCAGCCGCAGGGGCGCCGCCAGCCAGGCCGCCGCCGCCCGCAGGACACGGAAGACGGCCCGCTCGCCGTAGGCAAGCCACAGCCCGCACAGGACCGCGGCCAGAAGGTGCGCGGCGAACATGCCGACCGAGGTGGCACCGCTCATGGCGGCCATGTCATGCATGCCATGCATGCCGTCCATGTAGTCGAGGCCGGCCATGCCGTGCACCGTGTGCACGGTGGACCCCATGTCCATCCCGCCCATGGAGCCCATGTCCATCGAACCCATCGAACCCATCGAACCCATGCCCATGGCGCTCGTGCCCGCCGAGGAACCGGCGTGGGACAGGGCGGTGGGGGTGGATGCCGACGCGGACGCGAGTGTCTGCGCCAGGGAGAAGGTCTCGTGGAGCACCGCCTGAGCGGCGGTCACGACCGCGACGATCAGGGTCCGGCCGCGCTCCCGGCCGGCCAGCAGCCAGCCCGCCGTGGCGGTCCCGGCCGCGCCCGCGGCCATGGTCCACCAGGGGACGGGAGTTCCCGACATGGTCGCGTGAGCGAGGGCGGCGAGCAGCACGCAGACAGCGGCGAACACGCCGGCCCGCGCTGCGCGGCACCACCCTCGGACAGTCATAGCCCGCCCATCCTCGCACCCGGCGTCCGGTCGTCAGCAAGGGGTACGTATGAACCCCCACCCTCCGACTCACCGACCGGGAAGTGACACAACTCACAGCAGACACACGGGAACTCAAGGACCTCAGGACACGACTACTGCAACGACACCGACCCAGGCCGCACCACCACGGCCAGGACCTTGACCCGTCCACTACGCCGGAACTCCAGAGTGAACGGCACGAGATCGCCCGAACGCCACCTGTCCGAGGGCACGGGCACCGTCAGGTCGACCCCGCTCGGCGACATGGCGAGGCTGTCGCCCGCCGCGACGGACACGGAGTCGACGGCGGACCGGTAGGCCGCGTTGCCCTGCTGCATACGGTGCCGGGACAGCGTCACATCGCCGGGGACGTCACGCGCCGTGATCCGGACCAGGGTGTCGGCCGAGCCGCCTTCGTTGGCGATGTGGAAGAACGCCGCCGTCTCGGGGACTCCGGCGGACGGCACCAGCACCCGCCCCTCCGTGACCCGGATGCGTGCCGGACCGCCGGCCCTGCCCGTGCCGACCCAGGCGGTCAGACCCGCCAGCGCCACGCTGCACGCCGCGACGGGCACCAGGGCGGCGAGCGCCCCGTCCCGCAGCCGCCGCCGGTCCAGGCCGGCCAGGGAGGACAGCAGGTCCGTGATCCGCCTCATCGGGCACCACCCTTACCGCTCCGCGTCCCCTGCCCCTGCCCCTGCCGCCGCCCCCGGCCGGGGGACGGCTGCCAGCTGCGCAGCCGCAGGCTGTTGGCCACCACCAGCACGGAACTCACCGACATCGCCGCGGCGGCCACCATGGGATCGAGCAGGCCGACCATGGCGAGCGGCACGGTGACGACGTTGTAGCCGAACGCCCACACCAGGTTGGCCCGGATCGTGCCCAGGGTGCGCCGGGCCAGCAGGACGGCGTCGACGAGCGCCTCGATGTCCCCGCGCGCCAGGGTCAGGTCGGCCGCACCGATGGCCGCGTCGGTGCCGCTGCCCATGGCGATGCCCAGGTCGGCAGCGGCGAGCGCTGCGGCGTCGTTCACCCCGTCGCCGACCACCGCGACCCGGGCGCCCTCCTCCTTCAGCTCCCGCACGAGGGCGGCCTTGCCCTCGGGGGAGCAGCGGGCGTGCACCTCGTCGATGTTCAGCGCACCGGCGACGGCTTCGGCGGGCGCCGGGCGGTCACCGGTGGCGAGCACCGCTCGTATGCCGAGGCAGCGAAGCCGCTCCACGGCTCGGTAGCTGCCGGGGCGTACCAGGTCGCCGACGGCGATCAGCGCCTCGACCCGGCCGTCGACCCGCACCACGACCGGTGTGTGCGCGGCGTCCTCCGCCGCTGCCAGCGCGTCGGCCAGCGCGCCCGGCACCTCGCCGTCCGGCGCGCCCACCTCGACCGTACGGCCGTCCACGCGACCGCTGACCCCGTGTCCCGGCACCGCGGCGAAGTCCGTCACGTCCGGCAGCGGTTCGGCGTCTCCCGCACGGCGCGCGTACGCGGTGACCGCCCGTCCGATCGGATGCTCGGAGCCCCGCTCCACCGCCCCGGCCAGCCGTATCACCGCGTCCTGCCCGAGTCGGCCCGGCACAGCGGTGACCCGGGCGACGGTCATATGACCGGTGGTCAGCGTGCCGGTCTTGTCCAGGACGACCGTGTCCACGTGCTGCAGGGCCTCCAGCGTCTGCGGTCCGCTCACCAGCACACCCAGCTGGGCCCCGCGCCCGGTGGCGGCCATCAGGGCGGTCGGGGTCGCCAGACCCAGCGCGCAGGGGCAGGCCACGACGAGGACGGCCACGCAGGCGGTGAGCGCCGCCTGGGGGTCGGCCCCGGCGCCCAGCCAGAACCCGAGGACTGTCACCGCGATGGCCATGACGACGGGTACGAACACCCCCGCGACCGCGTCGGCCAGTCGCTGCGCCCGCGCCTTGCCGGCCTGGGCCTCCGTGACGAGGCGCGTGATCCGGGCCAGCTGAGTGTCCGCGCCGACCGCTGTGGCCCGGACGAGCAGCAGCCCGCCGGCGTTGACGGCCCCGCCGACGAGGGCCGAGCCGGGCCCCACCTCCACGGGTTCACTCTCGCCGGTGACCAAGGACAGGTCCACGGCCGAACTGCCCTCCGTCACCCGTCCGTCGGTGGCGACCCGCTCACCGGGACGCACCACGAAGACCTGCCCCACGCGCAGCTGCTCGATGGGGATCGACCGCTCGCCGTGCCCGTCCCGTACGGACACATTTTTGGCCGCCAGCTCGGCCAGCGATCGCAGCGCCTCACCAGTCCCCCGGCGGGCCCTGCCCTCCAGGTACCGGCCGGTCAGCACGAACAGCGGGACACTCACGGCGGCTTCGAGATAGAGGTGCGCCATGCCCTCCGACGCGGAGGGCACCAGGCTGAACGACATCCGCATCCCGGGCTCGCCGGCTCCCCCGAGGAACAGTGCGTACGCCGACCAGGCGAACGACGCAACGACCCCTAACGAGACCAGGGTGTCCATGGTGGCCGCGGAGTGACGCAGCCCCCTCAGCGCCCTGACGTGGAAGGGCCAGGCGCTCCACACCGCCACCGGGGCGGCCAGCACGAAGCACAGCCACTGCCAGTTGCGGAACTGGAGGGCCGGCGCCATCGACAGGGCCAGGACCGGTACAGCCAACAGGGCGGTGACCAGGAGCCGTTCTCGCTCGCGACGAGCCTCGTCGGTGCCGGTCTCGTCCGCGTCCCCGATCCCCTCGTCATCCTCACGCACGGGCAGAGCGGCCTGGTATCCGGCCTGCTCGACGGCGGTGACGAGGTCCTCGGGCGCGACACCGGCCGGATGACTGACCCGCGCGAGCCCCGTGGCCAGGTTGACCGTGGCCGTGACGCCCTCCAACTTGCCGAGCTTCTTCTCCACCCGGCGGACACAGGCCGCGCACGTCATCCCGCCCACGGTGATGTCCGTGACCACGAGGCTCGCGGTCGGTTCACCCGCCATCACTCACCGCTCCCGTGACCCATCCCCGGCATGTCGTCCACGCTCCCGTCCGTCCCGGACATGTCGTCCATGCCGCCGCTCCCGCCTCCGCCCCCGCTCCCACCGCTGCTTCCGCCTCTCCCGGTGCCGTGCATGCCCGGCGCCACCGGCCCCGCCGCCGATCCGACGGCGTAGGACACCGAGAACACCAGCACCAGCAGAAGCAGGAAGCCGCAGAGCGCGGGAGGAGGCAGCAGTCTGCGGAGGGCCACACCGGCGGGGCGGGGTGACAACGGAATATCGGCCATGCCTGGCCTTTCCTGGTCGCATCGAACCGTCTTGCAGAAGATGGCAGTTGTAGCCGTACCGCTGCAGTAGTCGAGTCGGCAGGACGTCGAGTTCCGGGATTCAATCGTGACGTGTGTCACATCCGCGACGGGGGGAGACAGTCCGCAGGAACGAACGATGCCGGGGCCGGCCAGCCACACCGCCGGGGCCGAGGCCACCTGCCCTCGGCCTCGGTACGCGCCCAGGAGCAGCGCTGCCGGATTGCGGGCGGTGTGGGGCCCGCACCCGAAGGAAGGCGTGGCACCTTGTAGCCTCTGCGCCCAATCCAGCCTCCTCCGCGACAACTTCGGGGCCGCTTCCACGAACGGGCAGGCAGGAAGGCGCGCCCGGCGCGACCTTTGATGTCGGCCGGACCAGGGCGCCGATCGCCGCGGCGGTCCCCCCGTCGGCGGCCGGGTGTGCGCGCGGCATACGAGAGGCGGCTGTCGCTCTGACGGGCGGGTGCCCTGCCGACGACTCGCCGCCGGCAGGGCAGGTCACCTCACTCGGGCCGGGAACCAGCGGAGCGCCCGCGCACCAGGGCGAAGGCCGCCGCGGCCAGGCCCAGCACGCCCACCACCAGCCCGGCGATCCCGAGTCCACGTGCGGTGGAGTCACTGCTGGCCGCGGTTGTTCCGGAGGCGTCGGAAGCCTTCGCAGTCGAGGCGGAGGCGCTCGGTGCGGCGCCCTCGTCCGTCGCTCCCTTGGCCGTCAGCTTGAGGACCGGCGCCGGGTTCTCCGGCTCTTTGCCGCCGCTCTCGGCCTCCTCGATCCAGCGGACGACCTTGCCGTCGGAGTAGGTCTGGAGGGCCTTGAAGGTGAGCTGGTCGGTGTCCTCCGGCAGCTGGCCGAAGGCGACATCGAAGTCTTCGTAGTGCCCCGGTTCGATCTTCCCGCCGGTCCAGGTGATCTCGGACACGGCGTCGGTGATGGTGCCGTCGTCGGTCTTGACGGGCGTCTTGAGCTTCGTGTTCGTCACCTTGGCGGTCCAGCCGTCCCGCGGGGAGACGAGAACGCCGAGGACGGGGTGGTCGGTGGGCAGGAAGACCTGCACTTCGGTGGTGCTCGCGGTGTCCTCCTCGTCGGGGACCCGGAAGGTCAGAACGCCGTCGGTGGCGCCCTTGGCGTAGCTCTCGGGGTGGACGGTGACGTGGGCCGAGGCGATGCCCGCGGCGGTGAGGACGCCGACGGCGGCCAGGGTGGTGACCGCGGCGGCGCGGCGCAGGGTGGTGCTTGCTCGGGACATGGGTGGGCGATCTCCGTACGGGGAAGGTGTGTCAGGGTCAGATGGGGTACGGAGTCCCCGGCGGCCCGCGTCGCGGCATCGCGTGCCGGAGCAGCGGACGTCCGGGCGGCCGTGAGCCGTCGGCGCGCCGCCGCAGTCGTACGGCATCGAGCGCGTCCGGCACCAGCCGTGCCCCGCCGCTCACCCGCCACCAGGCCGGCAGGCCCGGTACCAGCGCGGCGGCCCGGCGCAACAGCGACCACAGCGCGGCCTCTCCGCGCCGCAGCCACCAGGTCAGCACCAGGGCTGCCGCGACGTGCGCGGCGGTGGCATGTGGGGTGACCGCGTGAGTGTGGGACATGCGCATGCCGTGCATGACCATAGTGGCGTGCGGGCGCGCTGCCTCGAACCCGAGGTGCAGCCCGCCCTGGGTGGTGAACGTCCCGGCGCCGATGGCCGCAGATGACCGCTCTCGGCCGCCCAGCAGACACCCGGCCCCGAAGACCGGCACGAACCCGGCGGCCTGCACCCACACCGGGGGCGCCGCGCCCGTGGCCAGCGCGTGACCCCCGGCGGCAAGCAGCACGCAGAGCGCGGCGAACACCGCCGCGCGCAGGCTCCGTACCGCCGGGGACACGCTCACACCCCGCATGCTGTCATGGGGAGAGCGGGCCCCGCTCCCCGCCCGCGCACGAGCACCACTGCCGCCTCCTGCCCCGCCGAGCTCGGCCTCCTCTCATGAGCCGGACGCGGACACCGTCCGGTTCACGGCTCTCACCCACGGACCGAGACAGCGAGGTTCCGCCGTCCGCGGTCAGCCGCCGTCTGCAAGACGGTCCGCCCATCGCTGCTCGACCCTGGCCAGCCGCCAGTACGCCAACGCCGCCGCCCAGACGACCACGAACAGGCCGACGATGAGGTAACCGACGTTGTCCAGGTCCAGGCCGGCGATCCAACCGGTCACGGCATCGCGCAGATCGAGCTTCTCGTGCAGCACCCCGACCAGTTCGATGGTGCCGATGAGGAAGGCGACCGCGATGGACAGGCCGGTGATGGTGAGGTTGTAGAACACCTTGCGCACCGGGTTCGAGAACGCCCACTGGTAGGCGAAGTTCATGAAGGTGCCGTCGAGCGTGTCGAACAGGCTCATCCCCGCGGCGAACAGCAGCGGCAGGCACAGGATCGCGTACCACGGCAGTCCGGCCGCGGCGCCGCTGCCCGCCATCACCATCAGGGTGACCTCAGTGGCGGTGTCGAACCCGAGGCCGAACAGGAAGCCGAGCGGGAACATCTGCCCGGGCCGCGTGATCGACTTGGTGAAGCGGCCCAGGACACGGTTCATCAGCCCCCGCGAGTCCAGGTGCTGTTCGAGGGCGGCCTCGTCGTACGTACCGGAGCGCATCGCCCGGAAGACCCGCAGGATGCCGGCGAGCGCCACGAGATTGAGGGCGGCGATGAGATAGAGGAAGGTCCCGGAGACGGTCGTGCCGACGACACCGAGGGTCTGGTGGGTGCGGGAGTCGTCGTTGAGCAGCGTGCCGGCGAGCTGTGCGCCTCCCGCGACCAGGGCGGCCATGACGACCACCACACTGGAGTGGCCGAGTGCGAACCAGAACCCGACCGACACCGGCCGCTTGCCGTCGGCCATCAGCTTGCGGGTGGTGTTGTCGATCGCGGCGATGTGATCGGCGTCGAACGCGTGCCGCATGCCGAGCGTGTACGCGGTCACCCCGAGGCCGACCCCGAACGCCTTGGAGCCGACCTCGTAGTGCCCGGGGGCGACGAGCAGGAACAGGACGCCGAACGCCACTACGTGCAGCGCGGCGATCACCGCCAGGAGCCCGGCGGTACGGACGGTGTCCTCGCGTCGCCAGCGAAAGGTGGTGGGCACGGTGGGCAGGGTCATACGGTCACGCTCCAGCACCTCGTGGATCACTTCGTGAAGTGCCGTGGCCGGTCTCCTGGCTTACGGGTGTGTGCGTGTCCGTCCCGGCCTTCCCGTCCGCCGGGCGGCGGACAGTGACCATGCACAACTGGGACGGAAACTCCCCGATCACAGTGGCGAGGGCCGCTCCGGCCTGAACCCCTCGAACCTCGAAGGGCTGTCACCGGTCTTCCCGAACACCACGGCCCGCCCACCGTAGGGGGGACCACTCATCACTGCATAGCTGCGCAGCCGCGCAGGTATGCAAGATCACATCCGGCTACCTGCGAGGATGTCCCCATGCACCTCGTCCCCGCCGAGCGGGCCGACCGCCGCACCATCGACGGCCACCGGGTCTGCGATGCCATCGCGGCCATCGGCGAGCCCGGCCATGTCCGCGCCTGGGCCGAGCGGTTCTCCCTGCTCTCCGACCCCGGACGCCTGGCCCTCCTCATGACCCTGCACCGGGCAGGCCCCCTCGCCGTCTCGGACCTCGCGATCGCGACCGGCATGAACGACCCCGCCGTGTCCCAGGCCCTGCGGCTGCTGCGCGCCGCCGGTGTCGTGGCGGGCGAGAAGGACGGGCGGGTGGTCCGCTACCGGATCGTCGACCCGATCGCCGCCGCCCTGTTGAGTCACTGCGTCCCCGAGGACAGCTGAGCCGGGCGGGCGATCCGGCCGAGCCGTCGGCCCTGAGGCCGGCTATGGCACCGTGACCGTCAACGCAGGGACCCACCAGGTCCTTGACCTCCCAGGTGGTCCCAAACGGCGCCACCGTAGCCAGCAAAAACGCCCTATCTCCTCATCGGATGCCCGCAGCGTGCTTGAAGGCGGCTGTCCGCTCCTTCTCTTCCTTCTCTGCGGCAGTCTTGCCTATGTCCGTGCAGAGTGCGCCGCAGTGCCATGGCGACGTCGGGTGCGGGCCGTAGCCGTACCGCATAGCCGAGTGCATTGACGCTGATGACGGTCGCTTCGCGGAGCACAGGAGCGATCTCGTCAACGAGATTGAGGGGAACGCTGTCGGACGTGCTTGTGAGTAGCGCCGCGACGATCGGGCCGACGCGCTCGATGGCGCCTTGGCCCTTGGAAAGGGCCGCGAGGGGTACCTTCCACAAGGGCGCGGGATCGGGACCTACTCCACTGACAACCGGAGCCCATGCCGAGGCCACACGGACCACCGGCGCCTGCCGCACAAGTCGTCTTCCGGCGTCACGCCCTTTGAGATGTACATCGAGTTCGGCTGTGGCGAAGCCGCCCATCGACCAGCACGCAGTCAGAGGGCGCGGGTCCGTCGATAACGTACTGTGCGCAGGGACCCCTGCACCGCAAACAACACAACACCGTCTCCTGCACTCTGCGACGAGCCGCTCCTCTGGGGAGAATCTGGGGAGTTTGAGCGGCCCTGGGGAGCGCGTGGGGAGAATCGACTGCACAACGCGGCATGAGCCCGAAAGGCCGCGAAAGACACGTCGACGCAGGTCATAGACAGCGAATGCGGCATCGCCGCAGGTCAGCGCCCCCAGGTAGACGACTTCAAGAAGATCTCTTCCTGGGCGGCGATCCTCTTCGCCCCGACCCTCGTCGGCACGATCTACGGCATGAACTTCAGGGAGATGCCGGAGTTGCACTGGGTGCTCGGATACCCCTTCGCAATCGCCCTGATGGCGGTCGTATGCACCAGTTTGTACTTCATTTTCAAGCGGAAGGACTGGCTCTGAGTAACCGGCTGCCGAAGGCTGGGCCGGGGACTCATCCGGTCGTGAAGGTCAGGGTCGGCTGCGACCCGGACCAGATGCTGTTCAAGCCGACCGGGCGCGGTTGTTCGGGCAGGACGGTATGCGGGCCAAGGCGGTGTTCAGCGCCCGCACCGGGGTGGCGGGGTGCGGAGCGTGGTGGGTGTGGGGCCGCGTTGCGGTGATGACGGCGGCGGCCGGACGACCGCACAATGCGCGGGTGGACAACAACGTCGTCATCCGTCCGGTCGTCTCCGATGAACTGGACGTCGTCGCTGAACTCCGATGGCAGTGGGTCCTGGAGAACCAAGACGCTCCCGTCACCGGGCGCGCGGAGTTCGTGGGGCATTTCGTCACGTGGGCGAGGGAGAACACGTCGTCGCATCGCTGCATGGTCGTGGTCCGCGATGAGGTGATCATCGGCATGGCCTGGCTGGCGGTCCTCCCGCGGGTGCCCAGCCCGCGTGCCCTGCAGCGGGCATCGGGCGACCTGCAGTGCGTGTATGTCGTTCCCGGCGAACGCGATGGCGGCCTGGGCGGCCGGCTCATCGACGCGGTCCTGGATCGCGCTCGGGAGCTCGGGCTCGAACGCGTCACCGTGCACTCCAGCCCCCGCGCGGTCCCGGCCTACTCCCGCCACGGTTTCGAATCATCGCCCCGTCTGCTTCACGCCCGTGTCGCCCGCGCCACCTCCTATCCGTGATGCCTACCGAGAGGCTGCTTCGCCCCGTCAGCCCTCGGCCGGTGTCATGGACGACGGCTGGTTGGAGATGGTCTGGCACCTCTGAACGGGGTGGACCGCCGAGGGCCCACCCGCCTGCTCGACACCACCGGCCGGCTGCCCATTATTGAAAGACGTCGGCGGCAGCCCGGCTCCGAGGCTGTCGCCCCCCGGGCAAGTTCACCGTCCACACTCCGAACGGCGCGTTCGTCACCCTCGGAGCCGCCGAAGTCGCCACCCGCGCGAGAGTGGTCGGCAGCGCGGCACGAGGACATGCGGCGACCGTCAGCGACCGCCCCGGTGTCAGCTCTCCTCGGGAGGCCTCGCGGCAGCGGTGGCAGGCGACCGGTACGAGGTGTCCCTCCGGGCGCCGACTCGGCCCCTCGGTATCAACAGAGGTGAAACCCCCGGCGGCCGCCGAGGGGCGAGTCAGTCGCCGGCGAGTGCCTCGTGGACGGAGGAGACAGCGCCGGCGCCGTCGCCGACGGCGGTGGCCACTCTTTTCGTCGAGCCCGCCCGGAGGTCGCCGACCGCGAAGACCCGGGGTGCGCTGGTCTGGAACGGCAGGGCCGTACCGAACGGTTCGGCAGGCAGGCGGCTGTCCGTGAGGACGAAGCCGCTCTGGGCCTTGGCCACGCCGTCCAGCCAGCCCGACACCGGGTCGGCGCCGATGAAGCAGAACAGGGCGCGGCAAACCAGCCGGTTCCGCCGCCCGTCGGACCTCTCGGCCACGATCGACGCGAGGGTGTCGTCGCCACCCAGTTCGCGGATCGTGCTGCTGGTGTGGACCTGGATCCGCGCATGCGCTCGGATCCGGTCGGTCAGGTAGGACGACATCCGGGCTCCGAGATCGGCGCCGCGGACGATCAGATCCACCGTCGCACCACGGGCGGCGAGGGACAGGGCCGCTTGTCCGGCCGAGTTGGCGCCGCCGACGACCGTCACCGGCTGGTCTTCGTAGCCTCGGACGTCCAGCTCGGTCGCGGCGTACCGGACGCAACCGGACTTCTCGAAAGTCGTCCATTGCGGCAGGTCGAGGTGCCGGTAGTGGGCCCCGGTCGCGGCGATCACCGCGCGGCACCGCATGCGTGTGCCGTCCTCCAGCAGGACGGCCGGCCGTCGCTCCTCGGAGAGGTCCAGGCCGGCCACCGCGCAGGGCGAGTGGATCCGTACACCGAACTTGAGCGCCTGGACCATCGCCAGACGGGTCAGGCTTTCGCCGCTGACTCCATGCGGGAAGCCCAGATAGTTCTCGATGCGGGCGCTCTTGGCGGCCTGGCCGCCGAGCCCGGCGCGGTCCAGCAGTATGGTGACGAGACCCTCGGACGCCCCGTACACGGCGGCGGCCAGACCCGCCGGGCCGGCGCCCACCACGACGAGATCGACGGGACGCGCGTCGGCTCGATAGGTGAGACCGAGCACCTCGGCAACAGCCCCGGGCGTCGCGCGCCTCAGCAGCGAACCGTTGACCATCGCGGCCGGGAGGTCGTCCTCGCCGAGCCCCGCCCGTCTCATCAGCGAGCGTCCGGGGTGCGAGGCCGCGTCGAACCAGGAATGTGGCAGGAGCATCTGTGTCACATAGGTGCGTAGTTCCAGCGTCTCCGCGGCGTACGACCGGCCGACGAGCTCCAGGGCGTTGCCCGCCGCACCGCGGATCACCTCGCGCCGTTCCCTGAACGCCTCGATCAGCGTGTCGGCGATGTCGGCCTGCTCGGCGAGGGCCCGGCGCAACATCACCGCCCGGATCCGGACGACTGTCCCGGCGGACACCACGCGGGCGGTCAGGTAGACGTGCTGACCGGTCAGCAGGTTGAGCTCGCCGAGGAAGTCTCCGGGGCCGCCCCGGTAGATCAGCCGCTCCGGCTCGATCGCCGTCGCGTCCCGGACGATGTCCACGGTCGCCGACCGGAGCAGGAAGAAGTCGTAGGTGTCGTCGCCGGTCGTGAACAGGTCCCGGCCGGGCTCGGCGTGCTCCACCTCACCGTACTCGGCGAGCCGGCGGAACTGCTCGTCGTCCAGGACCGGCCCGCGCTCCGGCCGCTCGTTCTCGGGCGTCCCACGCCACTCGTCGACCACCTTCGGATCGACGAGTTCCAGCAGCTCCACCGTGTGGAACCGGGCGGCCGGGTTGTTGAGCGAGGCGAACGACACGTACAGCGTGCCTTCCCCCGGAAGGCGCTGAACGCCGTCGTTGTCGTCGAGATCCGGCATGAACCAGTGGTTCTCGCCGCGCAGCCCGAACTCGGCCGGCGACCGATCCAGTCCGAGAAACAGCATGACCGCCGACCGTTCCTCAGGCAGATCCGCCAGTTCGTGACTCTTCCCGATCAGGGCGTACGTGTTACGCACTCCGGCCGCCGAGACCACGGTGTCCGTCCGCACTCGGTAACGACGGCCGGTGGCGGTGTCCTCGACATCGACGCCGACCACCCTGCCTCTCTCGACAACGACCTCATGGACCCTCTGCCGGGAGCGCAGCACCACGCCGTACCGCTGCAGGATCTCCAGAACGACCCGGTTGAGTTCCTGCGGGCCGCCCACGGGATGTGCGGTGCCTTCCATGAAGAAGGTCAGCGGGACCGCCGCGTGATAGCCGAACGCGCTCGATGCCGGCGGAGTGCCGTACAGCCCCCACCGCGCGGCCAGAACGGCCCGCAGACGCGGATCGCGGAAACTGCGGGAAACCTGATCCCGCAACGATCGGAACGCCGACGGGAACAGCCGCTCGACGACGGGCGCACCCGCTCTGCGTAGCCCGGCGGGGAACGATGCGATGACATTGCGCGCGGCCAGCCCGGCCATGGCCCAGCGCGTGGTCCGGAAGAATCGGTCGATCGCGTCGGCCTCGGCGGGGAACTGTTCCTTCAAGCGCGTGCGGAACCGCTCCTTCGTGCCGGGAACGACGAAATCGAACCCCGGGAAGTGCAGTGCGTCGTACTCGTCCGGCAGCGGCGAGAGCTGCGCCCGTCCGTCCGTCATGAACCCGAGGAACGGACCGGCGTTCGCGCTCATGTAATGCAGCCCGGTGCCGAACCGGTATCGCCCGGCGCGGGAGAACTCGTGCGTCATCCCGCCGAGCGTGTAGTGCTGTTCGAGGACGAGAACACGCTTCCCGCCGAACTGCGCGATCGTGCGCGCCGCCGCGAGACCCCCCATGCCCGACCCGATCACCACCACGTCGGCTTCGTCGTCCGACCCCATCTGCAACCCCCAGTCATCCGTCCCCCGCGGGCTCAGATTGGCCGAACCGGCTTGACGTCGACTGAATGATCAGGGAAGGCCCTCCGGAACCAGGCCCCGGTCTCATTCAATTCCCGTCCAGTGCGACGCCATAGCTTTGCGCCGAGCGTGAGGGTGTGGAGGTGCGGCGTTCTCGCTGAATTCATCGGCACACCCGCCACGGTCACCGCGGTCGCGCCTCCCGTGCCGGCCGTCATCCGAAGGAGAGGTTGGTCCACGGTGAGCGGGAATCCGACGATCGTGCTCGTGCACGGAGCCTTTGCCGACAGCAGCGGCTTCAACGCCGTCGCCAAGCGGCTTGTCGCCGACGGTCATCCGGTGGTCGCCGCGCCGAATCCGCTGCGGGGACTCACCTTTGACGCGGCCAACGTCAAGGCACTGCTGGACAGCATCGAGGGACCGATCGTGCTGGTCGGGCACTCGTACGGCGGTGCGGTCATCTCCGCCGCCGCTGCGGGAAACGCGAACGTGAAGGCGCTGGTCTACCTGGCGGCGTTCGTGCCGGAGACGGGCGAGAGCGCGCAATCACTGGTCGAGAAGTTCCCGGGCAGCACCGTGGGCGAGTCCCTGAAGCCTGTGCCACTGCCCGACGGACAGGTAGACCTTTACATCGACCCCAAGGTCTTCCACCCTCATTTCGCGGCCGACGTGTCCGCGGAGGAAGCTGCCCTCTACTCGATCACGCAACGCCCGGCCACCGGCGCCGCCCTGGGCGAGCCCGCCACCGGTCCGCAGGCATGGCACACGATTCCGAACTACAACCTGATCAGCGGCGCCGACAGGATCATCCCACCGGCGACACAGGAGTTCATGGCCCAGCGCTCCGGCGCGAAGACCCAGGTGGTCGAGGGTGCTTCGCACATGGTGTTCGTCTCCCGGCCGGGTGCGACGGTGGCCCTCATCGAGACAGCAGTGCAGGAACAGGTGCTCCCGCGATAGCACCGCTGGTCACCGCAAGTGCATCGATCCGACGAGCCGCGGGAGGGAACATGCATAAGAGCGAAAAGGCCATGAGGTGGGGCCTGCGGATCCACCTTCTCTGGTACATCATCGCCAATGCGGCCCAGGTGGTGCTGTGGGCGATTCTCACACCCGACCACTTCTTCTGGCCCTTGTGGTCGATTCTGGGCTGGGGTATCGGGCTGGTGATCCACTTCTGGGCGATTCGTTCGAAGTCCCGGTCATTCGCCCGGCCATGACCTGAACCATCACAACGAGGACCAGAGGAGGACCATGTCCGAGAAAGTGATTCCGGGCCGCAACACCGCCGCCGCCGAAGGTGACGTCGTAGTCTTCCACATCGGGCTACGGATCAACCGGATGCGAGCATTCTCCAGCTGGTTGCCGGCATTCATGTCGATGCCGCGCATGCTGCGCGAGCTGTCACAGGAAAAGAGCAGCGGGCTCCTCGGCTACAAGGTGCTCTACGGCAGCCTCCGAGACTTCTACGTCATCCAGTACTGGTCCGACAAGGAACGGCTCCTCGCCTACGCCCACCAGCAGGACAAGGAGCACCGGCCCGCTTGGGCAGCGTTCAACCGACGAGCACGCGCCGGGAAGGGTCATGTGGGTATCTGGCACGAGACGTTCATCGTCCCGGCGGGCTCCTATGAATCGGTGTACGTCGACATGCCCGCGTACGGCCTCGGCGCCGCGACGGGTGTCGTACCGGTCGGCCGGCGCGGCGACACGGCGGCCCAGCGCCTGAGGGCGGGAGAGAGGTAGGCGTCCGTTCCGCGAGAATCGCTCACGCAGGGGACCTCGGTCGTGGGTGTGCAGGGATGGTGCCGAGGTTCAGGTGGCTGGCCGTGACAGCGCCGTATTCCGTGATGGTGGGTGCCTCGCGCCCGTAGGCGAGCAGGATCATTCTCAGCGAGGCCAGGCCGCACGCCCAGTTGGACCATTCCAGCCTGTCTCCCAGTGCCCACCGCGGAGCCCGTGCCGGTCGAAGGCCTACTCACCCGTTTCGATGACGCACCCGTCATCGTGTCCGTCACCGAGCAGCTCCCCGACGACGGACGTTCGGGAGGCCACCTCGTCATCCTTCGCGGCTACGGGGACAGCCCCCGACCCGCCCCGCCCCGCCATGTGCAAGAACCACGGGGATGCCAGACATCCCGACCCACCGACGAACGCCTTCGTTCCGGTACCCGGCTGCCGGCCCTGCGTCTCCGTCGAAGGTGTCGCCCGGGCGGCCCGGCGCCGCGAGGGCGGCCTCACCCTGCGCGACTGGCTGCCAGAGCCACCCGGTCGGCTCATCGACCATTTTCGGCTGAAGCTCCTCATTCATTCCGATTTCACGCGAGTCGCTTCCTCTCCATCCATACGAGTAACGACGCTCGACGGATTGATCGGCGCGGCGTTCGCCCGCCCCGACACGACTGCCCGGCCCAGGAGCGGCCCTCGGAGCTCACCTCGCCCCCGCGTAATGACTTCACCAAGCTTGCGCGAAATGGCGCTTCAAGGGTTGTTAGGCAAGCCTCATCTAACCTTTACTCACTCCGCGTCCCCGCACGTCAGACCGGAGTCCCCATGTCCAGCGCGAACATCACCCTGCTCGGCGCCATCGCCGGCTTCACCATCTACCTCGGCCTCCCGATCGGCCGGCTTCGCACAGCCACCCCCCGCCTCAAGGCGGGCCTGAACGCCGTGGCCATCGGCATCCTCGTCTTCCTCGTGTGGGACGTGCTGACCCACGCGTGGGAGCCGGTCGACGAGGCGCTCAGCCGGCACGAGTGGGGAACGGTCGCTTCCGGGGGCGGCACCCTGGCCGTGGGCCTGACGATCGGTCTGGCCGGTCTCGTGCATTACGACAGCTGGATCAGCCGCCGCCGGGCGGCCGCCGACCGCCCGTCGGGACCCGGCGCCGCCGCCACCGCCGAGCTGGCCCCGAAGGTCCGCAGCCAGGCAGGGTCCCTGGCGCTGATGATCGCCACCGGTATCGGCCTGCACAACTTCGCCGAGGGCCTGGCCATCGGAAACTCCGCCGCTCAAGGCGAACTCTCCCTGGCCGTCCTGCTCATCATCGGTTTCGGCCTGCACAACGCCACCGAGGGCTTCGGCATCGTCGCCCCACTGGCAGCGGAAGGCGAACGCCCGTCCTGGCCCACCCTCCTGTGGCTCGGCCTGATCGGCGGCGGCCCCACCTTCCTGGGCACGCTCGTCGGCCAGCACCTGGTCAACGACACCCTGTCGATCGCCTTCCTGGGCCTCGCCGCCGGTTCGATCCTCTACGTGGTCATCGAGCTGCTGGCCGTCGCCCGCAGGACCGGACTGAAGACACTCACCACCTGGTGCATCCTGCTCGGCCTCCTCCTCGGCTTCGCCACGGACGCCGTCGTCACGGCGGCCGGAGCCTAACCGGTCCGGCAACGCGAGCCGATAGCTGGCCCTGCCGCACACGACACACCCCTGGTGCCCCACCGTGGGCATCAGAACGGCACGAGGAGATGCACCACATGACCCACGTCGGTGACGACGCCGACAGGACATGGTGCATCTCGGAGGTCGACATCTTCCGCGACCTCAGCGAGCAGAAAATGGACGCCCCCGCGCGGCCGGCCGAGGCGCTTCCCGGGGCCGACTCGCTTGTTGGAGGCCACTGGGTCAACGCGGCTTTCGGCGCAGCGGTGCACAGGGTGGCCGTGGCGCGGCGTCGCTGGTGTGACAGTCTTCCGGCGCGGTGCCCGCGTCGGCGGCCGGGGAGGTGTCGGTGCGCTGTCCGCACCGGAGCGGGATCGGGTGTGTGGGCGCGCGGCAAGTACCGTGGCGCACGCGATGGCGTACGACGGCGGTGATGGCGGCGCACGCACGGCGAACGGGGACCGAGCCAGGGGCCGCCGCTCCTGGTCATGGTAGGAGCGTGGTGTGAGTCCGGTATGACGACGGTGCCGGCGCAGTAGGCACGACCGGCCCAAGGAGCAGGCGGCGCAGGCCGCCTCGACGGGCCGGTTGCCGTGAGCGGAGGGCGCGACCGTCGTTGTGTGGCCGCTCTTACCGATGGTGACCGGCGCGTTGGTGGCGGTGACCGCGGCAGGCGTATGCTGTGCGCGGTTTGAACAGGCACCTCGTTCGGTGAGGCGTCTTCACGGACACAGGCCACTGACCCGACGACGTCGAGAGACGCCCAGGTTCAGGACACCTCTCCCCGGCCTAAGGGGTGAGGCCAAGTGGCTTCCCGCCCGGAGGGTGGGATTACGCCGTGGAGTGCCAAAGCTCTGACGAGTTGGGGTGTACCAGGAGCATCGCGTCCTGGTCGCTCCTTGCCGAGTCGTTGTGACGCCTTGGGTGTCCCGGCCGGAGGGAGGCGAGTGATGGACAGTAGTCCCGGCCATAGTCGGCCCTCTTCCGCGTTGTCCTCGTCCTTGCCGTCCTGCCGCGGCACGAGGCAGCCGATCGCTCCCTGACCGCCGTCCGGCACCGTCGTCGGCCGTCCGCTCGCGCCTGCCCGCTCCCGAGCCTGCTCGCGTGATTTCCCTGGCCAGGGGCGCCTGCGCTGTCCGGTGCCGCCCGGCGCCCCGCCGTCTCGTCGGGGCAAGGAGGTGTTCACCTTGGCCACCAACACTCTGCTCATGTCCACCAGCGCCCGCCTGCGCGGCCGCCGCGTCCAGCTGGAACGCCGCGCCACCGCTTCCAAGGCGGTGCGCGCGTCCCTGGTCTCGCTGGCCGGGCTGATCGGCGGGCCGGTCACCAACCAGGCCGGCGAGGAGGTCGGCCGGGTCGTCGATGTCGTCGCCCGGCTCTACGGCGCCGAGCCCTACCCGCCGATGACCGGCCTGGTCGTACGGGTCGGCCGCCGTCACGCCTTCCTGCCCGCCGACACCGTCGAGAAGGTGCACTCCGGGCGGGTCGCGCTGCGCAACGCGCGCCTGGACCTGCGCGAGTACGAGCGCCGCCCCGGCGAGGTGCTGCTCGCCCGCGACGTGCTCGACCACCAACTCGTCGACGTCGATGGAGTGCAGGTCACCCGCGCCGCCGACCTCTATCTGGCCCCGCTCGCCGACCGGGTGGTGCTGGTCGGGGTGGACGTGTCGCTGCCGACCCTGCTGCGCCGGCTCGGTCCGCGCCGCTGGCAGTCCCGGCCGACCCCGGAGCGGGTGCTGGACTGGCAGGCCATGGCGCCGTTCGCCGAGCACGCCACCGACGGACCCGCCCAGGTCCAACTGCGTGCCTCCCGGGGCGCGTTGCACCGGCTGCGACCCGCGGACCTGGCCGACCTGCTTGAAGACCTGGGCCGGGCCGAGCGGCAGCAGCTGCTCCACATGCTGGAACCCGCCGCCGCGGCGGACGCGCTGGAGGAGATGGAACCGGCCGAGCTGGAGAACCTGCTGCGCGAGGCCGAACCGGAGCATGCCGCCCGGCTGGTGGAGGAGATGGAGCCGGACGAGGCCGTGGACGCGCTGCGCGACCTGCACGAGGACGAGCGGGAGCGCCTGCTGGAGCGCATGCCCGCCGCTGAGGCCGGGCACCTGCGCCGCCTGCTGGCCTACCCCGAGGACACGGCCGGCGGTGCAATGACCACGCTGCTGGTCAGCGCCCACCGTGAGCAGAGCGTCGCCGAGGTGCGCGCGGTACTGGCCGCGCAGGCCGAGCACCGCACCGAGATCGATGCGATCGCCGTGCTGGACGACGACGGCCGCCTGGTCGCCGACGTCGCCCTGTTCGATCTGGCGGTGGCCGAGGACGCCACCAAGGTGGCCGATCTGACCGGCTGGCTGGCCCAGTTCGGCCCGCCGGCGACCGTCCATCCGGACACCCGTCTGACGGAGGCGGCCGAGCAGCTGGTCGCCGCCCGCGTCTCCTCCCTCCTCGTCGTCGACGACGAGGACCGCCCATTGGGCCGCATCCTCGCCGACGACGTCCTGGACACGCTGTTGCCCGAGAGCGGGCGCCTGCACTTTCGGAGGTTCCTGCAGTGACCCCCGAGCTGGACACCACTCCGGCCCAGTCCGCCGTCCCCGTCACGCGGCGACGTGGCCTGGGGCGCCTCGCGGTGATCGCCGCGGTCGCCGGGCCCGGCCTGGTCGCCGCGAACGCGGGCAACGACGCCGCCGGCATCGCCACCTACGCCTCCGCCGGGTCCCAATTCACCTACGGCACGCTGTTCTTCATGGTGCTGGTCACCATCGCCCTGGTCATGGTTCAGGAGATGGCCGTACGCCTCGGCGCACACACCGGAAAAGGACTCGGCGCCCTGATCCGCGAGCAGTTCAGCCTGCGGCTGACCGCGCTTGCCGTGTTCTGCCTGTTGCTGGCCAACACTGGCCTGGTGGTCTCGGAGTTCGCGGGCATCGGCGCCGCTTTCGAGCTGCTCGGCGTGCCGAAGTGGGCGGTCATCCCGCCGGCCGCGATCCTGCTGTGGTCACTCGTCCTGTTCGGCTCCTACCGGTGGGCCGAACGCATCTTCCTGCTCATGTCGCTGGCGTTCTTCGCCTACCCCATCGCGATGATCCTCGGCCATCCGCACTGGGGCGAGGTCGGCAAGCACCTGATCGTTCCGCACATGGAGCCCAGCAAGGACTTCATCCTGCTCGCGGTCGCCCTGATCGGCACCACGGTCAGCCCGTACATGCAGTTCTACGCGGCTGCAGGCGTCGTCGACCGCGGCGCCAAGCCTGAGGACTACCGGCTGATCAAACTGGACGCGGTGCTGGGCGCGGTGTTCGCCTGCGTCATCAGCCTGACCATCATCATCGCTACCGCCGCCGTGATCGGCGGCACCGGCCCGCTCAACTCCGCCGCCCAAGCCGCCGAAGCCCTCAAACCGGTCGCCGGACAGAACGCCGAACTCCTCTTCGCCCTCGGCCTGATCGGCGCGTCCGCCCTCGCGGGCGCGGTCGTCCCGCTGTCCGCCAGCTACGCCATCGGCGAGGCCGCCGGCGTGGAACGCTCCGTCTCCCGCAGCTTCCGCGACGCGCCCCTGTTCCTGGGCCTGTTCACCGCCCAGATCGTGCTCGGCGCGGTCGTCGCGATGACCCCGGTCGACGTCATCCAGCTGCTCATCGGCACGCAGGTCCTGCAGGGCCTGATCAGCCCCATCGTCCTGGTCTACCTGCTGGTCCTCACCAACCGCCGCTCCCTGCTCGGCGCTGCGGCCAACAGCCCGCGCTACCGCATCGCCGCGACCACCGTCGTCGGCGGCGTCGCGGGCATGTCCACCATCCTGCTCGTGCAAACCGTCCTGGGCTGGTTCGGCCTCGGCTGACTCCAGCCCAAGAGGAAGGCCCCGCAAAGAATCGCAGCGTCGTGGCCCACGCCGGAACCCTCGGTCAGTTGCGAGAGGCGGTGGGTTCTCACGTCGGCGACGGTGATCCTTCAGCCCGACTCGAAGGCCGAGCGTTGAGCCCCATCGCGGCAGCAGGGTTGAAGCTGGTACGGCCCCGGCACCGGTGCCGAAGTCCATCTCCTGCGGGAAGTCGGCACAAAGCGTAAAGAATTTTCCCAAGAAGAACAAAAGAACCACCCGCTCCGGAACACATCTCGGCTCACATGAGCCAAAAGCGGACTACAGGCGGGCGCTTGGCGATCAATAAGTGATGGACCGCGCACACACCGACCTCCAGAATGCACAGCGGCGCGGACCCACCGGGGGACCGCCTGAGCCCCGGGAAGGGCCCCGACCTCCATGTCCGTCTTTCGCTTACCCATACCTGTCCCCAGACGTCCCGCGTCAAGGCCGATCGCCGCCGTCATCGTCGTGGCCGCGGCCCTGGCTGCCGGGTCACTGACGACCACGGCGCCGGCCCACGCGGCGTCCGGCGCCCCGGCTCAATCACCCCGGGCGACATCGCACAGCACTCGCACCCAGTCCGCCGCCCGACTCAC
Organism: Streptomyces sp. NPDC107454; assembly: GCF_055582885.1. Classification (NCBI taxonomy): domain Bacteria; kingdom Bacillati; phylum Actinomycetota; class Actinomycetes; order Kitasatosporales; family Streptomycetaceae; genus Streptomyces; species Streptomyces sp. NPDC107454. The sequence goes on from NZ_JBVJPA010000015.1 coordinate 62,198, forward strand.
CTGTGCGATCAACGACACCAGCGGCTGCCTGAACAACACCGCCACCAGCACCTTCACCACCACGACCAGCCCTGCCGACGCCGACGGTTCCGGCAACAGCTTCAACGCCACCGACCTGACGAGCACAGCGGGCTGGCAGAGCGGCAAAACCGTGACCGTCGACGGCGCCACCATTACGCTGCCGAATTTCGGCACCGGCACCTACGACAACATGCTGGCCTCCGGCCAGACCGTCACCGTGCCCAGCAGCGGCGCGGTCAACACCGGCGACGCCCTGGTCTTCCTCGTCTTCGCCACCGGCGGCGCCGCCAAGGACACCGGCGGCACCATCACCTACGCCAAGAACAACTGCGTGGACCAGAACAACCCAACCGATCAGCCTTACCAACTGGACACCGTGCCCGACTGGCTCTCCGGCCCGTCCTCCGCGGCCTCGATCACCCTGGTCCATGAGAACCACAGCGACAACACCCAGACCAGCCCGAGCTCCGGCCCGAAGGTCTACGCCATCAGCGTCCCGCTGGCCTGCCCCGGCTCGGTCATCAGCAGCGTCTCCCTGCCCCTGTTCACCGACGGCGTCCAGGCAGGCCAGCCCACCCCGCACATCCTCGGGCTGGGCATACGGCCGATGACCGTCACCGGCAGCGGATCCAGCGCCCAGCACTGGGTCGGCACCTGGGCCTCGGTCCAGGACACCGACAAGGTGCAGTTGTCCAACGACAGCACAGCCACCGTCGACGACCAGACGCTACGCATCCCGGCCCACATCAGCATCGGCTCCGACAGCGGACACGGGGCACGCATCCACTTGTCCAACGCGATGGGTGCCACCCCGGTGACCTTTGACGCGGCCTCCGTTGCCTTGCAGGACACCACCGCAGGCGGCGCCACCGCAGCCGCGGCACCAACAACGCTGACCTTCGACGGTTCCGCCTCCGTCACCATTCCCGCAGGCGGCGACGCCACCAGCGACCCAGTCACCCTGACGGTCCAGCAGCAAGCAACCGTACTGGTCAGCTTGCAGGTGCACGGCTCGGTGTCCGCCATGCCCGGCCACTCTGTGGCCCGGACTCCCGTCTGGGTCAGTGACCCCGGCAACCGCACCGGTGACACAGCCGCCGCCCACTACCTGCAGACCACCTACACCGGTCTGCCGTACCTCTCAGGCATCGACGTCACCACCTCCACCTCAAACCCCACCGGCTCGCTCGTCCTCTACGGAGACCAGAGCGTCAACGGGGACACCGCAAGCGACGACGGCCGGCATCACTTGAGTGATGCGATCACCAACACCCTGGTCAACGATCCCCACGGGGGCACCTCCGTGGACTACGGCGTGCTCAACGCGGGCACCCACAGCAATAGCCTGCTGCCGCAGATCACCGACAGCACCAATCCGTTCAACGCGCCCAACCCCCTGGACCGCAACGTGTTGGTCCAAGGCAACGTGCGCACCGTCCTCGTCTCCACCGGCGCCGCCGACCTGCTGAACTGCACCAGCAACGCCGACACCTGCGCCACCGACGTGGAGAAGGGACTGGCTTTCCTCAAGACCCAGCTGAACTCGTACTACACCGACGACAGCCAGATCTACATCAACCAGCAGCCGATCACCCAGAACTCCAACATCACCGTCTACCTCGCCACCATCCCGCCGTTCACCGCCGCCCACCCCGGCACCGCGACTCAGGAGGCCGCCCGCGAGCAGGTCAACAACTACCTGCTCGACAGTTACCCCGGCGAGTTCCTCGACTTCGCCGCAGCGGTCTCCACCGACGGCACCGCCACATCCTCGACCGTCAAGGCCGCCGACCTCTCGGACGGCAACCCGTCCGACGCGTACTACGCCGACCTCGCCGACCGATACGTCAACGACGTCGACTCCGGCGCACTCCTCTACCCGCCCAACTGACCCCACTGCCGGCCCCAGGCGCCGCCGCTCCCACCACCGCATGGCTGGCGATTGCGCGCTGTTGCGGAGGAAGGCATCAACGGGCCTCGTCACGGGGCTCCAGCGTCTCTCCGAGTACGGCGATCCTCCGGCCGCCTCCGGCCTCGGTCGTGCCGCCGTCCGCCTCGGTCATCAAGACTCACCGTGCCGTCCTGCCCACACGCCCGGTCAGGGCTTCACCGTCGCCCGCGACCGCGAGACGGCGCTGACCCGAGCGGGCCTGGTGCTGTGCGCCCTGAAGCGCTTCCGTAGGCGCGGATCGATCTGCTGGACGCGTGCCGTTCCAGCGGCCGGATCGCCGCGCTCACACCTACCGGTGCCTGGCGCCCCGGGCAGGGACCGTCCTGTCCGGGGCGCCGGTGCCGCGATGGCCGCTTCTTTACACCGCGGCGATGCCCTCCATGCCGGACTCGGCGAAGGGGGGCAGTCCAGTGGTCGTGCCGACCTTGGTCAGCGAGCCGTTCCGGCCGATGCGGAAGCCGTCGACGGTGCCGGACGTCGCGTTCTGCACGTACAGGAACCTCTCGTCCTTCGTCACCGCCAGGTCGATGACGCCCTGGGACTTGGCCGATGGCGGGGTGGCGACCCCGACGTCGTTGGTGAGCGTCAGCCTGCCGTGACGGTCCGTGCGGTAGCCGGTGACGGTCGAGTTGCCGGTGTTGCCGCCGTAGAAGAAGTCACCGGCACGCTCCAGCCAGCACAGCGTGTTCTGACCGTTGGGCAGGGACTTCTGGACGACCTTGAGCCTGCCGTCGCCGCGTACCTCGTACGTACTGACCGTGGACTCCTTGGCCTCGGCCACGAGCATCCGGCCGGCCTTGTCGAAGGTGACCGCGAACGGGACGGCACCGGCGGAGCCGTTGACCACCGCCCGCCGCGCGGGGCGTGCGTCGCGCGTCATCGGGAAGACTTCGACGGTGTTGGCGGACTTGGTGGTGACGACCAGTTCGCGGCCACCGGGAGTGAACGCGACCTGCCCGGGCGAACTGCTGAACAGCGGCACCTTCTTGTTGTCCAGCCCGAGGGAACGGTGAGCGTCACTCAGCGGTACCAGGCCCTTGGTCGTGATCCGGAAACCCTGGACGCTGCCCGCTCCGCCCGCGTTCATGACGTACGCGAGCCTTCCCGTGACGGCGATCGACGAAGGGAAGTCCCCGCCCGAGCGCACCACCCTGCGGTCCGTCAGCTTCTGTCCCTCGACTCGGAAGGACGTCACGGTGCCGCTGCCCGCGTTGACCGCGATGAGCAGGCCGGACCGGTCGTCGTAGACGAGCGAGCCCTGCGAGGCGAGCGAGTCGGTGGGCGCGTCGACCTGGTCTCCGCCCTTGCCACCGGTCGCATAGCTGCCCGCGGGACTCAGCCTGCCGTCCTGCGCGCGCTTGAAGACGTGGACCGTGTTGCCGTCGAGTTCGTTGCCCTGCACGAACACCGCGTGGTCGGCTCCGGCCTTCGCGCTCCCCGCGTCGTCGTGCCCACGGGAGACCTCTCCCGCCGAGGCGACGGTCACCGTCGTCACGGCCGCCGCCGCGGCGAGGATTCCCGCTCCGACGACGGTCAGCTTGACCTGTAAAGGTGACCTGCGCCTGTTGTGCCTGCTCATACGTCACTCCTCGGGCCTTCGCCACCACCGGGAGCCGGTGGAGGGCAGGACCAGAGTTGCCCATGAGGTGATCGAGGCATGAGGGATTCGACTGCCACGTCAGCTTCCCGTAATAACTCCATGTGCCCTCTCCCGGTCCGCGGCGTCCGCCATCCGGCAGGGAGGCGAACTCGGCCTTGGGCGTGGAGCAGTGGTGTGCGAACGGTCAGGTGGCGTAGTCGGGCCGGCGCGGGTCTGTCACGGATCGGCCGTGGCCGGGATGCCACCCGGGGACGCCGGGCCGGCACCGCGTCCACGTCCATCTCGGGGAACACGGAGCCGCGACAGGCCAGTTCCCCGCGCGGGACCTGCTCCAGGCCGTGCGGGGTGCCCCGTACCGGGCTCGGTGATCGCTCCTACGAGATGCCTGCCGAGACACGCGACCGTACGCCGCGCAATCGGCCGCGAGTCAGCCGAAGGCGAAGTAGCGCAGCCACACGTAGCCGAGGGAGATGGTCACGGTGACGGCGGTGACGATCAGGCCGTACTTGGTGAACTGCCAGAAGGTGATGGGCTGGCGGTTGCGTTCGGCTATGCCGAGGACGACGACGTTCGCGGAGGCGCCGATCGCGGTGGCGTTGCCGCCCAGGTCGGCGCCGAGGGCGAGGGCCCACCACATGACGTGGTCGCTGCCGCCCCCCATGTTGTGCACGAGATCGCTGGTGATGGGCGCCATGGTGGCGACGTACGGGATGTTGTCGACCACACCTGACAGCACCGCCGAGGCGCCCAACAGGGTCAGGGAGCCGCCGAGTTCGTTCGTGCCGATGATGTCGGCCAGCGCCTTGGAGACCTCGTCGATCACACCGGTGTCGATCAGGCCCCCGATCATGATGAACAGGCCGGCGAAGAAGGCGAGGGTGGGCCACTCGACTTCGGACAGGACCTCGCTCGTGTCGGCGGTGGAGACGGCGACGAGCAGTCCGGCGCCGAGCAGGGCGACGACGCTCGGCTCGTAGTGCAGCACCGGGTGCAGGACGAATCCGGCGACCACCAGGGCGAGCACGATCAGGCCCTGGATCAACAGGCGTGGGTCCTTGATGGCCTCGCGTTCCTCCAGGGCCATGATCTCGGCGGCGCGGTCCTCGTCGTACACGAACGCCTTGCGGAACATCACCCGGCACAGCACGACGAGGACGACGACCAGCACCGCGGACAGCGGGGCGAGGTGGACCAGGAAGTCATTGAAGGTCAGGCCCGCCCGGCTGGCGATGATGATGTTCGGTGGGTCGCCGACCAGGGTCGCGGTGCCGCCGATGTTCGAGGCGAACACCTCGGCGATCAGGAACGGCGCGGCGGGCAGCGCGAGACGCTCACACACCAGCAGGGTCACCGGGGCGACCAGCAGGACCGTGGTGACGTTGTCGAGGAGGGCGGAGGCGACCGCGGTGATGACGACGAGCATGGCCATCACCCGGAAGGCCTTGGCCTTCGCCTTCTTCACGGACCAGATGGCCAGGTACTCGAACATGCCGGTCTTCTTCAGCACGCCGACGATCATCATCATGCCCATCAGCAGGAAGATGACGTTCCAGTCGATGCCGGAGTCCTCGGAGTAGAACGCCGAGACGTCGTCGGTCGCCCCGATCGCCAGCATCAGGCCCGCGCCGCCCAGGGCCACGGCGACGCGGTGGATCTTCTCGCTGATGATCAGGGCGTACGCACCGACGAACACGACGATCGCCGCCCAGCTGTGCCAGTCGTTCACAGTCCTCCGATGACGGGGTCCAACAGGTTTCCCCTACGGGGTCGTCCAGTGCAGGTCCACCAGGTAGTGGGTGACGAGCGCCATGAAGACGAACGCGAGCGGGCATGCCCAGGCCCAGGGAGTGCGCCGGGTGCCTCCAGTCGGCGCGCAGCTTGGGCAGCGAGACGTGCACGCCGTCTGTGGATCAGCCCGAGGAAACCGTCACTGACGAGCGCGCCGCCCACCAGGAAGGGGAAGGACGTGGGGAGCACGGTGCGAGCCGCCAGGCCCGACAACAGCACCGCCACCAACAGCGCGGCCCCGAACACCACCACGAGCACCATGCCGAACGCCCCGATCGGAAGAGAGAGTGATCCCCTGCTCGCCGACCAGGCTTCCCGGCACACCGCCGGGAACCCTACAGGCCCTTGACGCGTCTTTAACAGACTCTTGGCGCGCACTTTGAAGGCCGCCAGGTTGCCGGATTCCGGCAACCTGACAGCAGAGTCCACCCGGGCGTCGGAGTACTCGAACCACCCGGCCCGAGCGGCGGCCACCGCACTCTTCGCCCGGGCGGACCGGGAAGTCCGGTCGGCGGTCGGCCACCCGCCGGCACAGAGCCTCGAATGCCGGATTCGTCGTCCGCTCACGACCCCCACGAGCACCGAGGATTGATGGACCTCGGCAGGGTGACCTACCTCAGCAGCGACGGCTGTACGGCCTTGGTCATGGCGTTGCTCGCGGCACGGCACCCGGGTGACCGTCACGCACGCTGACCCGGCTGGGCCTCACCCGCGTCCTCGACATCTGCGAAGAGGCCGGCCCATATCGCCCGTGACGGTGGCCGTCAGCACGCCGCGGCGGCGAGCAGCCGCTCCAGCAGGTGCGAGGCAGTGATGACTCCGAGCAGCCGCGTACCGCTCTTGTCCTTGTCGACCACGGCCACCAACGGGCTGCGGACCCGCGCCATCTGGGCGGCGACCTCCAGTGCCGTGTCGTCCGGGGCGGCGACGGCGGGCGGCGGCGCGGTCTTCGACAGACAGTCGCGGACCTTGCGTCCCGCGAGCGCCTCGCACAGCCGGTCGGCGTGGCGCTCGTCGACGACCGCCGCGAGCGTGGGGTCCTCCACGACGTACCCAGGCACCAGGATCTTGATCATCTGGGAAGCGGGCAGGATCGCCTTCGGCGCGCCCCGCTCGTCCACTACGAGAAGCGCGGGCAGCCGGTGTTCGGCCATCAATCGTGCGGCGTCCAGGGCATCGCTGTCGACGCCGACCGTCTCGTACTCCACCGCCAGGTCACGCGCACGCACCCTCGGCTCCTGTCTCGCTCTCGGCCCACCGGCAGACACGGCCACGAGGACGTGCCACCAGGCCGGCACTTCGAACGATACAACCGGCCCGCCAATACAGAGTGTGCCCGAGGACCGGCCTTTCGCCGCTCGGCCGTTCCATGCCGTCATCGGCTAGATGCAGTCCGACGGGTGGTGAGGGTCGGCGGCCCGGTCGATCGCGGACTCGACGGCGGAGATCCGGTCGGCGAGCAGGCCGAGCGCGGCGACCGCGCGGGACAGGGGGGCCTCGTCCGTGCCGCCGAGGGCCTGCGCACGGAGATACGCGGCCTTCACCTCCGTCCAGCGGAGCGCCTGTCCGGGGCTGAGGGTGCCGCGCAGTTCGGCCAGTTTCAGCAGGTTCGCCTCCGCGCCGGTCGTGAGGGTCTGCGCCTCGGCCGTGTAGTGGTCGTCGATGACGGCGCCGAGTTCAGCGTCGTTCATGACCGGCTGGATGCGTTGGGCGATCTTGTTCATGGTGCGGTAGGAGCCCTGGAGCCGGAAGGGCGGCTCCGTGCGGGTGGCGTCGGTCCGGGCGGCGGAGGCGATGTAGGCCGCGTTGACCGCGAGGACGGTCGCGCGGGCTGTGAGCAGATGGCGCAGGACGGCGAGGATCCGGTCCAGTTCGGCGGCGGCGTACGGGTGGGTGAGGCGGTCGGCGCGGGCGGTCGTGTCGCCCTCGGCGAGTCGGATCAGCAGGTCCAGGTCGGTGCGCTCGCGCCCGGCGAGCGGCGCGAGGACCGGGTTCGCGGTGAGGGCGTTCTCGACGAAGCTGACGGCGAAGGCGTCCTCCTTGCCGGTCAGGACGTCGCCGAGGTTCCGGACGTCGGCACGGTTGGCGAGCATGTCGGGGACGTGGAAGCGGCTGCCGGACTCGGTGTAGGGATTGCCCGCCATGCAGACCGCGAAGCGCTTGCCGCGCAGGTCGTAGGTGCGCGGCTCGCCGTTCCACACGCCCTCGACTCGGCGCGTGGCGTCGCACAGCGGGATGAACCGCTGGAGCAGCTCGGGCGAGGTGTGCTGGATGTCGTCCAGGTGGAGAAGGGTGTTGTTGCCCGCTTCCAACGCGAAGTTGATCTTCTCCACCTCCTGGCGGGCGGTGGCGTTCGGAGCCTCGGCCGGGTCGAGCGAGGTGACGGCGCTGCCGAGCGAGGGCCCGTTGACCTTGACGAGGACGAGGCCGAGGCGGTCGGCGACGTACTCCATGAGGGTCGTCTTGCCGTAGCCGGGCGGGGAGATGAGCAGGAGCAGGCCGCCGGTGTCGGTGCGCTTCGCATCGCCTGTGGTGCCGAGCTGTCTGGCGAGGTTGTCACCGATGAGGGGGAGGTAGACCTCGTCGATGAGGCGGCCCCGGACGAACGAGGACATCACCCGCGGGCGGTACTCGTCCAGCCGTAGCCGGGTGCGTTCGGCGGTCACGAGGGTGGTGCGCTGCCGCTGGTAGGCGCGGAAGGCCGGGGTGTCCTCAGCCCTGAACTCGCGGGTACGGGCGAGGAGTTCGTCGATGCGGATGGTCAGAGATCGGTCGGTGATGCGCGGATGCGTGCCCAGCAGCCCCCTGACCGTCTCGGTCAGCGGCGCGTCGGACTCGTAACGCGGCAGGTCCGGGCACAGTTCGGCGGCCACCGCCTCGGCGAGGTCTCCGGGGGTGATGTCCGTGCCGGTGGCGGAGGTGTACGAGGACAGCCACGCCTCGACGAGCTGGCGGCGCGCGGCGAGGTCGCCGAGGGCTGCGAGGTCCTCGTCGTAGGCTGAAGTGCCCACTGTGCGGCGGAACTTGTCGAGCAGGGTGCGGGTGGCCGTGCTGACGACGAAGCCGTCGGGGTCGGTCGTCAGCTCCTCGAAGAGGTATGCGGCGGACGCCTCGCCGACATGGAGCGCCAGCTCCGCCCGGAAGTCGGCGATCGCGGGGGTGAGGCCGAACGTGTCGCGGGCGCGGGCCAGCGCCACCGCGCGGCGTTTCAGGGTCGCGCGCTCCTCGGCGGGAAGCGTGTGGGCCCAGAACAGCTGGGCGGCGGCGCGGGCGGCGGGCTCGTGACGGAGGAGGCCCGCCCTCTCGTGCAGGCGCAGCACCGCGGTGAGGATCGCGGTCGCGTCGTGGTCGTGGACGCCACGCTCGTGGCCTTCGTCGTACGCCGTCTCCGCGGCCTGTCGTACGAGGTCGGGGAGGTCGGCGTCCGCGAGGGCCGCCGGGCCGTGCTCGTCCAGCAGCCGGGCCGCGAGGTGCTCGGCGCGGTAGACCTGGGGCGATTCGGAGGGCAGCAGCCGGTCCCAGTACGGACGGGTGGCGGCGAAGTCCGGGTCCGTGACCGGAGAGCGGTAGTCGGTGCCGGTGAGCGCGAAGGCGAGGCCGTCGGCGGCCGGGACCAGGGTGAGGTCCAGGGGCTCGGTGTTCACGGCGAACCGGTGGCCGCCCAAGCGGATGACGCGGCCGTCGTCGGTGTACAGGTCGGTGCGGTCGCGCAGGGCGCGGAACGCTTCCTGGCGGGCGGCCTTCAGCCGGCCGTCCAGTTCCTCCGCCCGTACCCGGTCGCCGAGTTCACGCAGCTCGTCCGCGGTGCGCCGGACCTTGGCGACCATCGGGTCGGAGGCGAAGTACGTACTGACCGCGTCGGTGTCGGCGAGCGCGGCGCTTCGGCGCGCGACCGTTTCCAGGACCCGGTACGCCGAGGCGACGAGCTGCTCGGCCCGGCGGGCCCGGGCGTCGGCGAGGGTCTGCTTGCGGGCCGCGAACGCCTCGTACACCTCGGTCCGCTTGTCCGCCAGCTCGCCGAGAAAGTCGTCGAACTCCGGGAAGCGGGCTTCCAGGTTCTCCACCTGCACCAGCAGCCGCGCGAGTTGCTCGTCACAGGACTCCGGGCTCCCCGCGGCGGCGAGCGCGCTCGTGACCGACTGGCCGAGCAGAGCGAACTCGGCGGCGAACTCGGCGCGCCCTTCGTGCTCGAGGAGTTCGCGGCGGCGCGCGTCGAGCGTGGCGCGGGCGCGGTTGACGCCGCCCAGTACCTCGGCGACGCGTTCCAGGACGGACGTCCGCACCGTGGCGTCGCCGATGTCCAGTCCCGCGACGACCTCGGTGACGGTCCGCAGTCCGTCGGTCAGTTCGTCGACGCGGGTGGTGACCGGCGCCGCCTCGGCGACGGTGGCGAGCGACTCGGCTTCCGCGACGAGCTGCTCGACGGCCTGGTGGTGACCGGTGAAGGCGTCCTCGCGGGCCAGGAAGGCGACGGCACGCTGCCCGAACGAGGCGAGGTCGGCCTCCGCGTCGGCGGCGAGCTCGTCGATACGGACGGTGTCGGCGTACCGCAGCTCCTTGAGCGTGAGCAAGTGACCCTGGGCGCGGCGAAGTTCGGCCAGACCGCTCACCCAGGCCGGGGCGTCACGGGGCGCCTCACCGCGCAGGCGCCGTACGACCGTGGCGATGTGCGCGGCGGCCTCCGCGAGTGCGTCGGTGGCCTGGCGGGTGAGGGCCTCGACCGTCTCGAATTCGGCCAGTACCTGCTCGGCCGTGGCGCGGACCGCGTCCAGTGGGGTGCGCAGGTCACCCAGGTCGGCGTCGCCGAGCCAGTGGTAGGTGTCGGCCGCGCGGACACAGGCGGCGAGCAGCGCCTCGTACACCTCGGCTGTCGGGGCGGTCTCCGAGACGGTACGCGTGAGGGACAGGCAGTCGGAGATGCCCCGTACGAGGTCGGCGTTGCCGACACGTCCCAGCGCACCCGCTGCGGAAGGCTGGGCATCGGCATAGGTGTCCGAGACGTACGGGGACCGCCAGAGCTGCAACGGGTGCACGCGTGCCGGCTCCTCGGAGTCCGCCCGCAGCACCGTCAGCGTGCCGTCGTCGAAGAGCGCCCAGCCGTGGCAGGTCAGCGGGGTCGCGACCTCCTTGCGGATCATGTTGTAGGGGAGCAGGAGGCTGCGGCCCTCCACACGCGCGTGGAAGACGAAAAGGACGTCCTCGCCGTTGGGCGAGCGGATCACCCGCTCGTACTCCAGGGCTGCCGTATCCACCGGGGCGGCGGTCCCGTCGAACGTCTTGTACGCCCCCGTGGCCAGGCAGTAGCCGTCGGGGAAGACGATTCCCTGGTCCGCGGGGAGGCGGCGGCACGCCTGCCCGATGCCGTCGAGGCGCACCACGGACCTGGTGAGTGTGTTGAAGACCAGGTAGCGGTGCGCGTCCTCCTTGTAGGGGCGGATGCGGAGCAGAGTCAGGGCGCCCACGCGCGCGTACGCGATGTCCGCGTCGGCGAGGGACTGGAGCGGTTCGTCGACCGGCTCGGCGTAGATCCCCTCTCCCGTCTCGGTGTTGTCCTCAATCTTGACGGTGAGGGTGCCACCGACCGTCTCGACGAAGACCTCGCCCTCGATGGAGACGTGCGGGTGGCGGCCGAGGACATGGTCCTCCCGTGTCGTCTCGCGCCACTCGAAGTCGTGCGAGGGCGGGAAGACGTGATCGCGCTCACCGCGTGCGTCCAGGAACGACGCCCGGCCGTCGGCCGAGAGGGCCCACCGAAGGACGCGGATGTCGTCGGCCTTCTCACCGGTCTGGAAGACGGCCAGCAACTTGCCGTCCACGTGCCGCAGTCGCAGGAGGTGAGCCGCACGGTAGTAGCGGTACAGAGCGGCGAGTTCACGTACGAAGGCGGGGTCGTCGAGGAGGCCGGGGACGGCGTCCTCGGGCAGCCGGTTGAGGTCTCGGTCGTGCAGCGCGAAGACATCGCCCACCGTCGTCTCCGGCCTGGGGCCGAGCAGGACGTTGTATCCGAAGAGCAGAACGTCACCGACGGACACGATGTCGCGGGGCACGCAGTGGTGCTCGGTGAGGATGCGTTCGGTGCCGGTGAGCTCCAGCCGGGTCGAGCCGAACTGCTCGGTGCGGCGGGTGTTGAGCGCCTCGGCACGCCGGGCGAGTTCGCCTGCCTGTGCGGCGAGCCGGTCGCGCAGCACGTCGTACGTACCGGTGTCCAGGCCGGTGGTCATGGAATCCCTTTCAGGAAGGCGGGACATGAGGTCCGGAGCCGCCGTCCCCTGTTCGGCGGCTCCGGACCTGGCTTGGGGCTCAGACTCCGGCGCTGCCGTTCAGGGCGGCGAGTGGCATGTCGGAGAGACCCAACTCACCGGCCTTGTCGAGCAGTTGCTGCACCTGCCCGGCGCCGGCGCCGCCCGTCTTCATCAGCTTCGTCAGCAGTGCGGAGACCGTCAGGTTCTGCACGTCGGCCGTGGACACCGAGGAGAGGATCCGGCTCAGGTCGTCGGTGAAGCTCGACGTGCCGTCCAGCCACGGCTTCGCCAGCGCCTGCGCGGTCTCGGAGTGCCGCATGAAACCGTCCACGCCCTTGCCGAGTGCGATCGAGGAGACGAGGCGGTCGAAGAAGACCGACTCGCCGCCGACGATGTTGATGTCGGCGTTCTCCAGGCCGGTGGCGAGCACCGTGGCCTGCGCCTCGGCGACCTGCCGCTGGACTTCGAGTCCGGCCAGCCGGATCTCCTTCTCGGCCTGGATCCGCAGCCGGTACTCCTCGTGGCCGCGGGACGCGTCGTCCAACGCCGCCATCGCGACGGCCTTCTGGCTGAGGCCCTCCGCCTCGGCCTTGAGCTTCTCGCCGATACCGGTGGCCTCGGCGAGCGCCTTGGCCCGCGAGCCCTCGGCCTCGGCGCGCAGCCGGGCCTCGGTGCCCTCCGCCTCGGCACGCAGCCGCGCCTCGGTGGCCACGGCTTCGGCACGGCCGGCCTTCTCGGTGACCTCGGCCGCCTTGTCGCGGACCTGCACGTCGGCGAGACCCGCGGCGGCGGACTCGGCCTGGATGCCCTCGGCGAGCCGCAGTTTGGCCCGCGCGTCGAGGTCGGCCGACTTCAACCGGGCGTCGGCAAGCGTCAGTTGCTCGGCGGCGCGGTGCTTGGCCGCGGTCTCCGCCGCCTCGGCCGCCTTGATGTCCTTGACCAGCTTCTCCTGGGCCTGCGCCTCGGCGGCGATGATCACGGTCTGCCGTCCGCGCTCGGCTTCCTCCACGGCCCGCAGCTTCTTGATGGACTCCTCCTGCTCGGCGACCGTACGGTCCACCGCGACCCGCTCCCGGATGACCTCGGCGATCTCCCGCTTCTCGGCCTCGACCTCCTTGTCGGCGGCGATACGGGTGAGGCTCGTCTCCCGTTCCCGGGCGATGACCTCCAGCAGCCGGTCCTTCTCGATGCGCTCGTTCTCGACGGCGATGACCCGCTCGCGGTTCTTCTGCGCGACGGTGATCTCGCGGGCCTGGTTCTCGCGCTGGATGCCGAGCTGCTCCTCGGTGCGGATGAACGCGCCCTGCGAGCCGAGCCGCTCCTCCTCCTGTACCTTCGCGGTCGCGGCCTCCTCGCGGGCGCGGAGGGTCTCGACCTCGCGCCGCTGCTTGATCTCGGCCTCGGCCTGCCGGCGCTCCAGCTCCAGGATGGTCTCCCGGGCGTCGACGTTCTGCCGGGTGATCTCCTTCTGCTCGGTGCGCTGGAACTCGTTCGTGCGGACGTGCTCGATCGTCGTCAGTTCGGTGATCTTGCGGATGCCCTGGGCGTCGAGGATGTTCTGGTTGTCGAGCTGCGTCATCGGCGTCTGCTCGAGGAAGTCGATGGCCGCGTCGTCGAGGTGGTAGCCGTTGAGGTCGGTGCCGATGACCTGGATGATCCGGTCCCGGAACTCCTCGCGCTTGGTGTACAGGTCGACGAAGTCCAGCTGCTTGCCGACCGTCTTGAGGGCCTCGGAGAACTTCGCCGCGAAGAAGTCCTGGATCGCCGCCGCGTCGCTCGCGGTCTCGGTGCCGATGGCCTGCGCGACCTTGATGACGTCCTCGACCGTCTTGTTGACCCTGACGAAGAAGCTGATGTGGATGTCGGCGCGGATGTTGTCCTGGCAGATCAGACCCTCGCGGCCGGTACGGCGGATCTCGATGGTCTTCACCGAGATGTCCATGTACTCGGCCTTGTGCAGCACCGGCAGCACCACGGCGCCGGTGAAGGTGACATCCACCTTCTTCGTCTTGGAGATGATCAGCGCCCGTCCCTGCTCCACCTTGCGGAACAGCCGGCCGACCACCAACAGCATGGTGATCGCGATGAGGAGGACAACGGCGACGAGCACGCCGATGCCCAAGGAGATGACATCCATGGCAAACGTCCTTGAGGCGTAAGGAACTTCAGGCGGGTGAGAAGAGGCGGAGCGGGCACGGTCGGCTCACGTGCCGTGGCCCCGCGGGTCGAGCGCCGTGTCGTACGGCGCGACCCAGAAGAACTCGCCCACCTCGTCGTAGGCGTACAGCAGGCCGGTACTGCCGCTGGTGAGGGCCTCCTCCGCGGTCTGGCGCACCTGCACCACCGCTGTGGAGCCGTCCTTCGCCGCGACCTCGGCCTGCCCGAACCCGGCGTCCACCCGCCCCGTGCGGATGGTGCAGGTGAGTCCCACGAAGTCCAGCCGGGACGGGCCCGGTTCATCGGGGAAGAGGTGGCGCAACGGCCGTACGAGCAGACGGGTCACACGCCAGGCGATCAGCAGTGCCCCCGCCAGGACCACCAGCCCGGCCGGCCCGCGGACCAGCCCGGAGGGCACCAGGGGATCGAGCAGGACGGTCGCGCTCAGACTCAGGAACCAGCCGATCGCGGTCACCAGGGAGAAGACGACCGTGACCGGGACCCCGCCCATCCCCCAGGCGTCGAAGTGCACGTGGCCGTCGAAGCCGTGAGACTCCGCCGCTCCGACCGCGACCAACAGCCAGAAGCCGACGACCACGACGAGCGCGGCCGTGAACAGGATGGTGGGAAACCCGCTGACGGCCACGAGAAACGACCACATGCTCCTGCCCCCCGCTCGTCCTGTTGTGCTGCCGGCTTGTTCCGGTGGGTGCACGGCTCCCCTCCGGCCCTCGGTGCCGGACACCGGCAGGCGTCCGGCACCGAGACCATCCGCCGTGCTCCCCTGCGCACATCGTGCATGTCAGGTACCGGCCAGCGCATTGCCGGTTCCCGGCAGTGTTCACTAAGGTCTGCATGCCGGTCGCCGCTAAGAAGTCGTCACCGGGCCGTCAAGAAACCGGGGGACGACGTGACGGAGCGGGAGATACCTGAGCAGTATCTGGAAGGCTATGCCCGGATACTGGCCGACGTCTCGGCCACCGGCCGCCGCCTCACCCGCGACGAGATCGAGTCACGCCGCACCCTTGGCGAACAGGCCGCCGACGCCGGTCACGGCCTGCGCGCCCTCGTCAGCGCCCACCTGTCCGCCGCACGCGCCGCCTGGCCCACGACGCCCGGTTCCGTCGACAGCACACTTGCCGCGATCCAACAGGTCATCGACGCCTTCGCCGAGGGCTTCGAACGAGCACAGTTCCTCGCCGTACGGAAAGAGGAGGCGGCGCGCCGCGAGTTCATCGACGACCTCCTCTACGGCCGCAGCGACCTGGGCCGCCTCGCCGAGCGCGCCGAGCGCTTCGGACTGCGCCTCTCCCACGCGCACGTCGTCGCCGTCGCGCAGGGCACGACGGCCTACGACGAAGGCGCCGCGGTGCCACGACAGGTGGAACAGTCCCTCATCGCACGGTTCGGCGACCGGAGCATCCTGCTCACCACCAAGGACGGCCGGATGCTGTGCGTCGCGCCCGGCGACCAGGACGACGTCCTCACCTACTTCGCCAAACAGGCGTACGCGGCCACGGACGGCGGACGTGTCGCCATCGGCCGCCCCCAGACCGGCCCCGGCGGAGTCGTCCAGTCCTACGAAGAGGCACTGAACACCCTCGAACTCGCCGAACGCCTCGAACTCGACGACCCGGTACTGCGCGCCGCCGACCTGCTCGTCTACCCCGTCCTCACCCGGGACCGCCAGGCGATGGCCGACCTCGTCCTCGACGCCCTAGGCCCGCTCACCACCGCCCGCGGCGGTGCCCAAGTCCTCCTGGACACCCTCACGGCGTACTTCGACTGCGGCTGTGTGGCGGCCGAAGCGGCCCGCCGTCTCTCCCTGAGCGTGCGCGCCCTGACCTACCGCCTGGAACGCATCCACAAACTCACCGGCGCCAACCCCGCCGACCCGGCCCACCGCTACACACTCCAGACCGCGGTCATCGGCGCCCGACTGCTGAACTGGCCCGCCCAGAGCCTGTGACCCGGACGAATCAGCGATAGTCGGGGTTCGGGGCGTCCGGACGACAGCCCGCGTCCCATTCCGTTGGCCGACCGCGTCCAACCCTCGCGTGAGGGCCCGGTCCGCCCCCGCGTACAAGGGCACCAGTACCAGATCGTGCAGGAGCGCCACCCCCACGAACCACGGCGCCACCCCGAACCAGTCCCCCCGCGAGCAGCCGCACCCCGGCGTACCCGGCGAGCGCGAACGAACAGGCCAGCAGCGGGATCTGCAGCGGACTGCCCAGGACGGGCTTCCCGAACGGCCACCGCATCACAGGTCTCCGCGACTCCTCGGACGGCACGCCGTCGCGGGTCATTGGGGCGGCTGGCCCGCTGCGAAGGTCTGCCCCTGCTCGATCCAGGCGTGGAGGGAGCGGTCCTCGGGGAGCACGGACGCGGCGACGACGACCCAGCCGCGCATGGGCGGCCGGTGAGGTCGAAGGCCCGCGTGCCGGGCCGGGCCAAGGCGGCGTCGGGCCCGACCCGGACCATCAGCTCGTCCCCGATCACTCCCACCGCCATGTTCCCGTAGTGCAGGAACGCCAGGCCGCCGAACATGCGTTTCTCACTCATCGCCGGATCGGCGCCCAGCCGGGCGCGGATCCGTTCCGCCGGCCCTTCGTCGTATGCCATACGCCATCACAGACCTCGGGTCGTCAGGAGCGAGGGGGTCGGGTCATTCCTGGGCTTGCAGCCTGCGTTCGAGGTCGCGCAGGTCCTTGCCGAGGGAAGAGCGGACCTTCCTCCTCATGAGAGGCGCGGCCAACCGGTAGTACCGGCTGGAGTCGCCCTGTACGCGGATGCGCGCGAGCGTGCCTTTCGGATGGGGGCCGAAGGTGTAGGTGACGTGCATCGGTATCGGTCCGGCGACGGACACCATGTCCAGCAGCCGCCCTGGTTCGTGGGCGGCGACGCGGAGCACGTAGTCGATGCGCTTGCCGAGGAAGTACGCCGTACGGGTCACCTCCGCCCCGACGCCGAACCCGCCGCCGTCCGCCTCCCGGGTCAGGGCCGCCTCGCGGATGCCCTGGGTCCACTCGGCATCGTGGCGCCAGTCCATGGCGTAGGCCGCCACCTGGCCGGGCGGAAGCGGGATCGGCCTCTCGGCCGTCACGTCGATCGACATGACCCGTCCCCGCTCAGAGGGTGAAGAAGGGCTGCGCCGTGCCCGTCTCGGCGTACTGCTTGAGCCGCGTCATGAGCCCGCTCCAGGTGTCGTCCGTGTGCGGGAGGTCGGGGTCGTCGGCGGCGAATCCTGCGTGCCGGAAGTCCACCTGGGTGCCAGTCCCGTCGGGGGTGTCGGTCAGCTGCCAGGTGATGACGGTGCCGGACCAGTGGGGCGGGAAGGCGCCGATCGACGTCCACACGATCTCCTCCTTGTCCGCGCGGTCCCGGCGGAGCCGGAAGGGCTCGGGGATCTCCGGGAAGTCGAAGAGGAGGACCTCGCCCTCGCGGTTCACGCCGGTGGTCCACCAGCCGGTGAGGCCGTCGTGGGTGTTCAGCGCCTCGTACACCTTGGTGCGGTCGGCGTCGATGTCGGTCCGGAGGGTGATCTCGGACATTGTGCTGCTCCTTGCGTGTGCGGGAAGAACGGGGCGGGGGCGAACGGGGCGGGGGCGAACGAGGCGGGGGCGAACGGGGCGGGGCTCAGAGGGTGAAGTACGGGACCGGGGTGCCGGTCTCCACGTACTCCTTCAGGCGGCCGAACATGCCCGCCCAGCCCATCGTGACCTCGCGGAACATGTCGTCGATCCCGGCGAACCCCATGTGGTCGAACCGGACCACCGTGCCGCCCTCGGGATGGGCCTCCAGGGCGTAGACGATCTCGGTGTCGATCCACTGCGGCGGTCCCGCGACCACGGTCTGTGCCAGGCGCTTGCCCGCCGCGGCATCGTCGATGCGGAAGTCCCAGGTCATCGGTGCGCCGGGGAACGACAGCCGGTGCAGGGCGCCGACGCCCTCGCCGATCTCGGCTCCGGTGGTGAACCAGCCGACGACGCCTTCGGGGGTGGAGACGGCGCGGTACACGGTCTCCGGGTCGGCGGCGATACGGATCTGCAGGGCGATGTCGGGCATGGTGACGTCCTTCTCGTCGGGGGTTCGGCGGCGCGCCGAACCCTTCGCTTTAGCTCACACTAAAATGACTCTGGGTGACTTGGCAAATTGCAGTGGGCGCTAAAATGAGTTGTATGGATGCGGTACGGGCGGTCGCCGAGCCCAGGCGGCGCGAGATTCTGCGGCTGGTCTGGGACTCGGAGCTGTCGGCGGGTGAGATCGCCGAGCGGTTCGACGTCACCTTCGGCGCGGTCTCCCAGCACCTCAAGGTGCTCAGGGACTCCGGCCTGGTTACGCTGCGCCAGGACGGCAAGAAGCGGTTCTACCGAGCGGACCACGAGGGCATGGGCCCCCTGGCCGACTACCTGCAGTCCATGTGGGCCACCAAGCTCGACGCCCTCGCCGAACTGGCCGAGGCCGCCGAGCGTGCGGAGGGAACGGACGCATGAGCGTGAGCGGCGACGCCGTGGTCACGGTCGAGCGGCACATCGCCGCCCGCCCCGAGATCGTGTTCTCCTTCTTCACCGACCGGGACAAGTGGCTGTCCTGGATGGGCCGGGAGGGTGAGTTCGTGTTCGCGCCCGGCGGTGCGTACCGTACCCACGTCACCGGCGAGAACGTGGCCGAAGGCCGGTTCGTCGAGGTGGACCCGCACAAGCGACTGGTGTTCACCTGGGGCTGGGCCGAGGGCGGAATGCCCGTGCCACCCGGCTCGACCACCGTGGTGATCACCCTGCAGCCCACCTCGGACGGCACCCTGCTGCGCCTGGTCCACCGCGGCCTGCCCTCGCCCGAGGCGTGCGCCGCCCATGAGGAAGGCTGGAATCACTACGTGCAGCGCCTCGCCGTACGAGCCGAAGGCCGCGACCCGGGCCCCGACCACTGGATGTGACCGTCGCGCCCGCTCACCCACACCATGGGCCGTCCCCTTACGGAGGGGTGATGTGCCGGGCGTGGACCCGGGGTGCGGCGGGTACGCGGTCTTTCCGTGACTCGCCGGTCTCGACCCGGCCGAGACCGACATGCGCGCGATCCTGCTGGTCGGCTCTGGCCGAGCGGCCGCCACTGAATCCACGTCCGTGTGCTCCCGCAATCGATTCCTTCCAGCCCGCGCTCGCTTCCAGGGCCCGGTCGGCCGTCAACCTCCGAGAAAGGATTCCCGCACGCCTCCGAGTCCGCGGCGTGCCCATAGCGTGCCCGTAAGACCGGTCAACCGCGGTCAACAACGGTGCGACCCCGCACTCTCGGGCCGCCAGGAAAGATCACAGAAGCCTCAGAACGACGAATAGACCGAGGCCCGCCGCTATGTGGGACTCGACCTGCCGGCCAAGACCGGACCAGGACTGATGCTCCTCGTCCTCCAGCCGAAGCCGATGGCTCGCGCTTGACCGAACTGCCGAACACCTTTGTTCCGGAGGGTGGAACTCCACCCTGGGGCGCCGTCGCCTCAGCACCAATAGTCGTCCTCATGAGGATGGAGACGCCCGCTGTTTCGTCGCCCGGCATCAGCCGTACGACGGAGGGTCTGCGGGTCACGGCCACGAAGCGCAGCCCTTGCGCCCCCAACAGTGACCTCATCAGGCGCGACAGTCTCTTCGCTGCCTTCGCTGCCTTCGCTGCCTTCGCTCCCTTCGCCGTCCAGCCGCGACAAACCTGACCGGGAAGCCTCGGCTCTCGGCGGTTGGCCAGTGTTGATGCGACCTTCCTCGACGACGGGCTCCGTCTCCGCACATCTACAAGAAACGAGAACCGAACATGGCGAACGACGTCTCCGTCGGACCAGATCTCACCGATGAGGGCATCATCGACCTTCCCGGACTGGCGAGCCGCTGGGTTCGACTGGCCGACGGCAGCCGAGCCCACTACGTGACGTGCGGCGACAAGGGCCCCGCGGTCATCCTCCTGCACGGCGGCATCGAGGGGTCGTCAGGATCCGCCGGCTGGCGCTGGATGGCACCATTCCTCGGGGCCAACGGATTCCGTGTGTACTGCCCCGACCGCCCGGGCTTCGGGCTGGCGGACACCAGCAAGCCGGAGTATCTGGATGCGGGCCCCAAGGCTCAGATCGACTTCGTGAAGATGTTCGCGGATGCCTTGTGCCTTGACCGGTTCCACCTCAGCGGCAACTCCATGGGATGCGTCGTCGCCGCGCATTTCCTGGTGAATCACCCCGAGCGCGTTTCGAGCGTCGCCTTCATCGCCGGCTTCCTGGGCAACGTGTGCGAAGAACGCTTCAGCCCGAAGGAGGGGCGGTTCACCCCCAACCCCGACTACACGATGCCGAAGTTCGACGGCACGCACCAGGGGATGAAGGACCTCATGGACGGCATCATCTACAAGCCCGAAGCCGTGTGGCCGGAAGTGGTGGAGATGCGCGTTCGGGCGGCACTGGCTCAACGCGAAGCCCGGGAGCAGGCCGGGTTGCCTCCACTGTTCCCCGCCGGCCTCTCGACCAACGATCCGAACATGATGCAGATCATCTCCACGAAGGACCGCATCACGCGTCTGACGGTTCCGATGATCTATCTCTACGGGATGAGCGACGTGCTGCTTCCGGTCGAAAACGGCTTCAGCCAGGAGGACCACGTCCCGAACATCCAGTTCTTCTACCCGGATCACACCGGTCACCAGGGTCAGACCGACCGGCCGGAGCTGTTCAACCAGACATTCCTGGAGTTCTTCCGCGACGGGAAGGTCTCGTGGGACACCGCGCGGACGGCCGGCGTCTCGCTGCGGCGGCCGGTCGATCCGCGCTACGTCGAGGAGCCCGCCGACGGGTTCCCCGAGCCGCGGCCCGAGTTCTACACCGACATCGAAACCCTTCGGAGCGGCCTCGCCGAGGTGGGTTGGGGCGAGGAGTAGTTCCGGACTCGTAGCAGCTCGGCGTTCCGGTGGGCTGAACCGCGCCGCTGGGTGCAGCCACCGGACGGCGAAGGATCGCGAACCATGGCTCGTCAAGGTCGAAGCAGATGGGGCGATGGGCCGCCCGGCTGAACTGCACGACGCGATCAACACGGAGCCGGGTCGAGAAGGCACGCCCGTTTTCAGCGTGGCCAACACCGACGGTTCCACCGAGTCCGGCTCCCTGATCGACGAGATCGTGCGGGAGGGCGCTCGACGGATGCTCGCCGCCGCGCTGGAGCAGTTCCCCGTCGGCACGGCCGGCCTGCCGGCGGCGACCGTGACCCGGCTGACCAGGCAGTGAAGTGACGGCCATGCCGCTTTCCAGGACGGACGTCCACCGAGTCGTGGGCCGGCCTGCTGCTCGACTGCCGCCGACGCGGCATGCGCAACCCCGAGTTGGTGGTCGGTGACGGCGCGATGGGCCCGTGGAAGGCCCTGGCCGAGATGTTTCCCGCCGCCCGCCATCAGCGCTGCTCGGCGTGCGCGCGGTCCTCTGCGATCGAGTCCACGTTCTTCACCGTCAAGTTGCGGACCCAGGTCACTCACGGATCCGGGCCGGACGATGGTCCGGTCCGCGGTGCGCCACCCGTTCCTGGCTCGGCGCCTTCAGGAGTGGTTTCGTACCGAAGCGCTCCAGATCCTCGCCGAAAGGGGTCGCACAAAGCGGATCCGCGACACCGGCAGAGCGAGCCTCGAACAACTGGGCAACCGCTGAACCGCGCGTCAACTCATCCACAGCTCTTGGTCATTGCTTCCCCTGTCGAACGAGGCGCCGCAAAGGAGCGCGAGCCGCGTCAACCGCTCACACTGCGAGGGTCGTCCTCGCCCTGCCGGTGGCACAGAAGCAGGCGGTTCACAGTCCGCCAGGCGCTCTCAGCGGCGGACCGAGAGGGCACGAAGGGTGAATCGAACGGCCGTATTCTGAAGACCGGCGCGGAACGGCCGGCCCCGTACGGACGCAAGAAGCGCGGGCGCCGTCAGTCGCCCAGGCACGCCTCGATCATCCGCATGATCCGACGCTCCATCGCTGCGGCGACGTCGGGAGAAAGGCCGGCTGCCCCTTCCTCGCCCATGAGCGTGCCGAACCCGAAGAGGCCGAGCCCCATGGTGATCGACTCGAGCAGGCGCATCTTCGCCTCCGCCTCATCGTCGCCTTCCAGGAGCAGGCGCCAGGGCTCGCGCAGCCTTCTTTCCAGTTCACGGCTGAGGAGCTTCCCGCCGTCCAGGTCGATGGACCGCACGAGAGCGAGCGCGGGTGTCCTTTTGTCGGCGTCCTGCCAGTAGGCCATCAGACGGTTTGCGAATTCGCTGATCTCTGTCCCGGGTTCCACAAGGCTGAACTGGGACTGGGCCACCAGTTCGAACAGCGCCCGCTTGGAGACGAAGTACCGGTTGACGAGGGCCGGGGTGACGCCGGCGTCGTCGGCGATCTCCTGAAGGGTCACGTGGGCGTAGCCGCGTTCGGCGAACCGCCGCGATGCCGCTTGCAGGATGTCGTTGCGTGTCGCGGCCGAGTCCTTGGTGCGCTGCACGTCACGCCGCTTCGAACGAGCCGGTCGCGTACCCTCCGATGGACCAGCTGAGCTCATACATTCCAGTCTGCCACACACGTTGTTCGTGTCCTGGTCAACGAGTGCCGCACCCCGGAGAGCGGTTGCCGGCCTCGGTTCCGCAGCTGACCAGAACGAACTCTTCCGGGGCGTTGTTGTCCGCAGGGCTTCAAGGCCGTGCCCTCGGCCGCGGGCCCCCCGCCGCCCTGCGCACCGGTGTCCCTCCCCGGACACGGGCGGCTACCGGGCCGGCACGGCCGCGGGACGCGGCAGCCGACGGGCCAGCGCCCTCAGATCGGTGGACGGGTCCGTGAGCACGTCGGGCGCCACCGCTGCCCCCATGTCGAGGATCGCCTTCGCGGCGCGGACCGCCTTCGTCTCGTCGAGACCGGCGACGGCGGCGAGGCGGCCCTCACGGAGCCAGAACGCCAGGAACCGCTCGGGTGTCGCGCCCTGCCTCAGCACCATGCGGTCCCCCTGACGTCCTCGGCCGAACATCTGCAGAGACTTGCCGTACTGGTCGGACCAGAAGTACGGGGCCGCGTCGTTGACCGTGGGGTGGCCGACCATCGAGGCACCCACCGCGGCGCCGTGGCGCATGGCGACGTCCCAGTGCTCGATCCGCCCGCGGAGACCCGTGCGGGGGTGGACCTGACTGGCCACGTCGCCGGCTGCCCAGAGCCAGGGGTGATCGGTGCGGCCGAGTTCGTCCACAACGACGCCGCCGTGACAGGTGGCGCCCGCGGCGAAGGCGAGTCCGTCGTTCGGGACCACTCCGACACCGACGATCACTGTGGCGGCGGGCAGCCGTTCACCTCCCGTCAGCACGACTTCATCCACGGCGTCGCGGCCGACGTACGTCTCCACGGTCCGGCCGCTCATGACGCGCACGCCGTGCTCTCGGTGCAACTGCGTCATGAGCTGGGCGGCCCCCGGTCCCAGAGGGCCGAGCAGGGGCAGTTCCGTCGCCTCGACGACCGTCACGTCGATGCCCATCGTCCGGGCCACCGCGGCCGCTTCGAGCCCGATGAACCCTCCACCGACCACGACCAGCGGCCCGCCCAGGGCCAGGCCGGCGAAGATGTGCCGTGCGTCGTCCGCGTTGCGCAGCGTGTGCACATGCGCCAGCCGCTCTCCCGGCGTGCCCAGACGCCGTGCGGAGACGCCCGTGGTGAGCAGCACCCGGTCGGCGGGCAGTTCTCCGCCACCGGCCAGGACGACCCGTCGGCGTACGTCGTCCAGCCGCTGGACCGGGGTGCCGAGGAGCAGATCGATCCGGTGATGCGTGTAGTGCTCCTCGGGGAGAATGGGCCGCAGGGCCTTCTCGGTGTCCGCCACCTTCGACAGGGGCGGCTTCTCGTAGGGGAGCAACGGCTCGGCGTCGACCACGGTGATTCTGCCGTCGAAGCCGTTCTCGCGCATCGCCACGGCAGCCGATACACCGGCGATGCTTCCTCCGATGATCACGTGGTGGGACTTGGACACGGTGGCCCTCTCGGTCGGGGTGCGCGCGGGCCGCCGAAGGCGCGAGCCTTTCGGCGGCCCTGTGACGCACGGTCGGATGGTTGCCGGGAGTTCGATCGCCCCGGCCGGTTCACGGAGCAGTGGGCCGTCGGGGAATCCCGACGCTGCTCACGTCGATGACGGTCCCCGTCACGGTGGAGGACTCCTCGCGTGCCGCCAGGAGGACGTATGAACCCACGTAGTCCTCGGGCCGGATGTCGAGGTGCAGGGCTGTGGAGTTCCTGATGATGTCCCTGATCGGAACCGCTTCCTCGATGGAGGTGGCGGCCAGGCCCATCGACTCGGGTCCGCGCAGGTCCGTGGCCATGCCGCCCGGCGCGACCGCGTTGACGCGTACGTCGGGGGCAAGTTCGTAGGCCAGTTGCCTGACCAGACCGACTCCGGCGTGCTTGGACGCGACGTACAGCGGGCCTCCGCCGCGTGGGTAGAACGACGCGTTCGACAGCGTGAACACGATCGATCCACGGGACTCTCTCAGCGCCGGCAGCGCGGCTTTGGCTCCGAGCAGACAGCCCTTCACGTTCACCGCGAACAACTCGTCGAAACCCGACGCGAGCTCGTCGGGGGTGCTGTCGGGCAGCGATCGGCCGAAGTCCCACAGCCCCGCGTTGCCCACGAAGGTGTCGAGCTTTCCCCACCGGTCGACGGCGGCCTCGCAGGCCCGGAGATTGTCCTCGTAGCGGGTGACGTCACCCACCACGGTGATCACCGAGTCGCCGAGTTCGGCCTTGAGCTTGTCGAGTTTCCCCTTCGACCGGTCGAAGGCGACGACGCTCGCGCCTTCGGCGGTGAAGCGGTCGGCGATGGCGCGCCCGAGCCCGGAACCCGCTCCGGTGACGACCACGGACGCGTTGGTGAGCCGTCCCACGATCATCCCTCCTTCACCAGGTAGTTCGAGGGGAGCGCGACGAAGACGACGCCATCGACGCAGGACACCGGATGGGTGGCCACGGGTGTGGTGGCCGGGGGTGACACGACCTCGCCGGTGCGGAGGCTGAACTTGGCCATGTGCAAGGTGCATTCGACGACACAGCCCTCGACCCACCCGTCCGCGAGCGAGAAGGTCTCGTGCGTGCAGGTGTCGTCGATGCAGAAGACCTCGCCCTCCGCCGCGAAGACGGAGGTCGGCGGAACGGTCGTGAGCTTGAAGCCTTCGTCCTCCGGCAGGTCGTCCACCGCGCAGGCACGCACCCAATTCCTGTCGGGGAGTTCGGGCAGGGTCTGGAGAAGAATGTGCTGGGTCATGGTGCTCACAGGAAGATGCTGAGGCTCGGCGCGAGGAGCGTGGTCTGCTCCAGGACGATCTTCCGAGACGCGATCCGGTAGGGGTAGCCGGTGGTGGCGTCGGCGGGGCGCAGGCTGTCGAAGCGCTCGCCGACGAACCAGTCCTGGTGACGTTCCAGGCGGCTGCGGTAGACGTAGAAGTTGGAGACGACGTCGAGTTCCCCGGAGTTCGAGCCGGGAGTGACGCGGACGTTGGTGATGAGCCGGCGGGTGCGGGAGGGCGGCTCCTCCGACCAGGAGATGCCGGAGGTGTAGCGGCGCACACGGCCGGTGAGGAAGTACTTGTCGTCGTCGATGAGGGCGGTCTCGTCCTCGCCGGCGATCTCGCGATGGCGTTCACGGTGGGTGCGTGTCATGCGCGTGGGCAGCCAGTAGTGGACGTCCTCGGTGAAGAGGTCGATCCACTCCAAGTAGCGGTGCTGGTCGAGGAGTTCGGCCTCGGCGTAGAGGAACTGCTCGACGGTGTGCTGAGTCTGCAGGTCGGTGGCCCGGAACACCGTGGCGGGTGTCTCGGTGCGGTCGATGGTCGTCATGGCGCTCACACCTTCTCCGTGAGGGCGGCCCCGGCGGCCTCACGCGCTCGGTCCGACTCCTGGATCTCCGCCCACGGCTTCCCGGTCACCAGGTCGCTCCACCGCCGGTAGAAACCGCGCGCCGCGTGCTCCGCGTACACGTCGTTGGACTCCCCCGGCAGCCCGTGGACGTCACGCTCCTCGTAGCCGAGGCCCATACCCGTGTGGAACTTGTTCTGCCGCGCCTTGAAGCCGCGCAGCACGTGCTGGATCTCGGTCCAGTTCTCGCCGTCGTCGGTCTCGAACGACCCCGCCGGACTGAACGTCCGCTGCGTGATCTTCCGCATCTCGGCCTTGACCTCGTCCGGGGCGTTCTTGGGCAGGTAGCTCCAGGCCCACACCTCGATCTGCCCCGGCCCGCGCGGGTGCCAGACCCGCATCGTCGAGAGACCGAAACCGAGCCAGGAGAAGTTCGGGAAGATCGTGTTGTGGTTGTGCACCTTCAGCGCCCGGTCGAGTCCGAGCCGTTCGATCGTCTCCTCTTCCCTGCTCTTCATCCACTCGTAGGTCCGCTGTGTCATCTGGGCCGACTGTGCGACGGGCTCCGGCATGAAGAAGCCGCCGGACCCGTGCCCGTTGCCGCCGAACTGTCGGCCGGGCATGGCCGGGCTACTGAAGACGGCACCGCCCTTGGGGTCGTCGGTCAGTGCGATCATGGCCGAGGCGTGCGACACCGGCGCGTGGTACATGTCGCTGGCGAACTGCTCGCCGGCGAACTTCCAGTTGCAGTCGATGACCCACTTGGTGGTCCCCGGAGCCAGCTCCAGGCCGCCGTCGAAGCGGTCGACGACCGCGTCGAAGTAGAACGCCATGTCGCCGAGGTACTCGTCGAACTCCGGCGTCTCCTCCGACCACGTACCGAAGTAGAAACCCCGGTAGTTCGCGATCCGCGGGACCTTCAGAGCGCCCCACCGGCTCTTGTCGATCTCGTTGTGGTACGCCCGCTCCTCCAGCGGCACGTTGATCAGGTTGCCCTCGAGGTCGTAGGCCCACCCGTGATACGTGCAGGTGAAGGTCTTGCTGGTGCCCGCGTCCGACCGGCAGATCCGCATCCCACGGTGCCGGCACTGGTTCAGGAAGGCCTTCACGGACCCGTCCCGCTGCCGGACCACCAGAACCGGGTCCTCGGCCATGTACGTCTGGATGAAGCTGCCGGGCTTCGGCAGCTGCGACTCGTGCGCGAGGAACAGCCAGGTCCGCCCGAAGACGTACTCCAACTCACGTTCGTACACATGCGGATCCGTGTAGATCCGTGGATCGTTCCATCCCCGATCGGGGTCGACCATCGTGCTCAGGTCAATCATGTCCGCTCCTGCTGGAGGCGATGCGACTCGTTCAGAAGGAAGCCTGCGGCAATGAGTCCCGAAGACGAACAGCCCCGTTCAGAGGGGTGGAACAGTTCGACGGCGCGTACCCGCCCGGCGTCGTGGGTGAGGTGTCGCCGCTGGTCAGCGGCCTGTCGGAAGGCACGTCAAAGGGCGCCTGCCACCGTGACGACGATGACGGGCGCCCTTTGACGCGCCTGGGTCGAACGGCCCAACGGTCAACCAGCTACGGAGTTCTCGGCCAGGAGCGTGAGCGCGATGTCGATGATCATGTCCTCCTGGCCGCCGACCAGCCCCCGGCGGCCGCACTCCATCAGGAGGTCACGGACGTCGACGCCGTACTGACGCGAGGCGTTCTCGGCATGACGCAGGAAGGACGAGTAGACACCGGCGTACCCGAGAGTGAGCGTCTCCCTGTCGACCCGGACCGGCCGATCCTGCAGCGGCCTGACCAGGTCGTCAGCGGCGTCCTGGAGCTTGAACAGATCGCAGCCGTGCTTCAGCCCGGACAGGTCGGCGACGGCGATGAACGCCTCGATCGGGCAGTTTCCGGCGCCCGCGCCGTGGCCCGCGAGCGAGGCGTCGACCCGGTACACGCCGTGCTCGACGGCGACGACCGAGTTGGCGACGGACAGCGAGAGGTTCTCGTGGGCGTGGATGCCGATCTCGGTGGCAGGATCGAGCACGTCCCGGTAGGCACGGACCCTGGCCTCGACGTCCTTCATGGTCAGACGGCCGCCGGAGTCGGTGACGTACACGCAGTGCGCGCCGTAGGACTCCATCAGCTTGGCCTGCCTGGCCAGTTCCTCGGGCGGGGCCATGTGGGAGAGCATCAGAAAGCCCGAGACGTCCATGCCGATCTCGCGGGCGGAGGCGATGTGCTGCGCGGCGATGTCGGCCTCGGTGCAGTGCGTGGCCACCCGGACGGAACGCACCCCCAGGTCCCAGGCCCGCTCGAGCTCGTGGATCGTGCCGACGCCGGGCAGCAGCAGGGTCGTCAGCCTGGCCCGCTTCACCACGGAGGCGGCGGCCTCGATCCACTCCCAGTCGGTGTGCGAACCAGGGCCGTAGTTGAGCGATCCGCCTGCCAGTCCGTCGCCGTGGGCGACCTCGATCGCGTCGACGCCGGCGTCGTCGAGAGCCGTGACGATGCGCTGGACGTCCTTGGGGGTGATGCGGTGCCGGACGGCGTGCATGCCGTCGCGCAGGGTCACGTCCTGGACGAAGATCGAGGTGGTCATCGGGCCTCCGTCCCGGCGGCGATGCGCTCGGCGACCTGCAGCGCTGCCGACGTCATGATGTCGAGGTTGCCCGCGTAGGCGGGCAAGTAGTGAGCGGCGCCCTCGACCTCGAGGAACACCGACACCTGATGAGTGGGCCGGGGGCCGCCGTCCTCCACCAGCGTCCGCACCGGCTGGTCGGCGGGGATCTCGGCGATCTGGACGTCCTGCTTGAGCCGGTAGCCCGGAACGTAGGCCGCCACGTCCGCGACCATCTTCTCGATGGACCCGCGGATCTCCCGGTGCTGCCGCGGATGCGGCGCGTCGACGAGACAGAAGACCGTGTCCCGCATGATCAGAGGCGGTTCGGCGGGGTTCAGGATGATGATCGCCTTACCTCGTCGGGCTCCGCCCACCTCGACGATGGCCGCCGAGGTGGTCTCGGTGAACTCGTCGATGTTGGCCCGGGTTCCGGGTCCTGCGGACTTGGCGGCGATGGACGCGACGATCTCGGCATACGCCACCGGGACGACCCGGGACACGGCGGCCACGACGGGAATCGTCGCCTGACCGCCGCAGGTCACCATGTTCACGTCGGGTGCGTCGAGGTGATCGCCCAGGTTGACCGCCGGTATCACGTAGGGGCCGATCGCGGCGGGAG
Source organism: Streptomyces sp. NPDC107454 (assembly GCF_055582885.1). Lineage (NCBI taxonomy): Bacteria > Bacillati > Actinomycetota > Actinomycetes > Kitasatosporales > Streptomycetaceae > Streptomyces > Streptomyces sp. NPDC107454. The sequence continues at coordinate 91,041 of NZ_JBVJPA010000015.1, forward strand.
TCAGGTCGATCAGCTGCTTGCCGTAGGGCGCGAGCTTGCCGGCGTTGTACTCATGGGCCTTGGCCGATGTCGCGTCGAAGACAATGCCGATGTCGTCGAACCCGGGCAGGGCAATGAGTCCGTCGACGCCTTCGGCCGTGGTGGCGAACCCCAGCCGTGCGGCCCGCGCAAGGCCGTCGGACTCCGGATCGATGCCCACCATGACGCTCATCCGGAGATGCCTGGCCGTTCGCATCACCTTGATCATCAGGTCGGTGCCGATATTGCCCGAACCGATGATCGCGACCTTTGATCCGCTCACGACTCTCCTTCGCCGAAACTCACGGTCACCGCGCCGAGGGGGGAGATCCTCGCGGTCACCTTGTTGCCTGCCGCCACCGGACGCATGGGGCCGAGAGCGCCGGACAGGATCACCTGGCCGGCGAGGAGCGGCTCGCCGAGCTCGCGGGCCTGACGGGCGAGCCAGGCGACCGCCTTGAGCGGATCCCCGAGGCATGCGGCACCGTTCCCGGCCGACACTTCCGTGCCGTCGATCGACATGGACATCTCGACATCGCGGGGCTCGAACTCATGCAGCCTCATGCGCCGCGGTCCCAGGACGAATGCGCCGCTGGACGCGTTGTCCGCCACCGTGTCGGCGAAGCTGATGTCCCAGTCGTGGATCCGGCTGCCGCAGATCTCCAGGGCGGCGACCGCGTAGTCGACCGCGTTGCGGACCTGGGCGATGTCGAGAGGACCTTCGGACAGGTCCTCGGCGAGGACGAAGGCGACTTCCGCCTCGACACGTGGCTGCATGAGGGAGCCGATCGGGACGGTGTCGCCGCCGAGATAGGCCATGTCATCGAGCAGGATGCCGAAGTCCGGCTTGTCCACGCCGAGTTGCTGTTGCACTGCTTCCGAGGTCAGGCCGATCTTCCTGCCGACCGCGGCCGCGCCTGCAGCGAGCCGCGACGCGACGACACGGCGCTGGACGCCGTACGCGGCGTGGAGGTCATCGGGGCCGATGAGGTCCCGCACGGGCGCACAGGGCACCCGGGACGCTTCGGCGTGGAGCAGGCGCTGGGCAGCCTCCTCCAGCACCGGTTCCGAGAGGGTGATGGACTCTTTCATGCCCCGATGGTCGGCGAGCGGGCCCGGTGGAGAACACAGTGGAGTTCCACGGGACGGCACAGCGTTCACACCACTTCGGGTGGCCGTGACCGGGCGGGGCGGGAGCATGTCCGTCGAGGCACAGACAGAGAGGCAGCGGCACGGCAAGTCCGGTCGTCGGCCACGGATCGGTCGTGGGCCATGCGTCCGCGCTGCTTCGGACAGGCGCGACGGGAGTGCGCACGCCCTCCGCGTTCCGCTCGTGCCACAGGTCAGGCAGCGGCACGGGAGAGATCGCGGGCCATGCCGATGAGCTGGGGTGCGTAGCGTTTCAGGCTCTGCGGCCGGAAGGTACAGACGGAGATGGCCGCCACGGCCGTATGGGTCTCGGGATCGAGGATCGGCACGGCAATGCAGTGCAGTCCGTCCTGCAGCTCACCCTCGTCGTACGCGAGGCCGTCCCCGCACACCCGCTCCAGCTCTTGTTCGAGTCGGGCCGCCGTATGGATGGTCCGAGCGGTGAACCGTCGGAACGGACCCGACATGACCCGTTCCACCTGTTCGTCCGAGGCGTACGCGAGCATGGCCTTGCCCAGCGCGGTGGAGTGCGCGGGCCGTCGCGTTCCGACGGCCGTGGGAGAGCTTCCGGTGTTGTGGCCAAAGAGCTTCTCCAGGTAGAGCACGTCCGTACCGCTCAGGGTCGCCAGGTGCACCGTGTCGCGGGTGCCGGCGTACAGCTCTGTCAGGTAGGGCATCGCCCGGCGCCGCAGACCGGTGGATCGGATGGCGCTGGACCCGGCCCGGTTACCGACCTCGAACAAACGCTCGGTAAGGCAGTAGCGCGTACCGATCTTCCGGACGAATCCACCCTCGACCATGATCGAGAGGAGCCGGTGCGCCGTCGATTTCGGAACACCGACCGCCTGGGCGAGTTCCGTCACGCCAAGAACGGTCTTCGGCCCCCTGAAGGCATCGAGCAGGACCAGGACCTTCGCCGCCGAGGTGTCCGCAACCCCCGCCCTGCCCGCCGCCGCGGACCCGGCGGGTCCAGAACCAGGCACGCCGACGGGGACGCCGAACAAATCGCTCACTGATGTCGCCTCCCTTGCCGACGCCCAGCATGTAAATCACCATTTACATGTACGACATCTACGCCCGCTCGGGGCGGGGTGTCAAGCCGAGGAACGGAAGGCGGGCCGGGCCGCGCGGACGGACTCGGCGGCCAAGACGCAACCTGCCGTGAGCGAGCCGACGGCCACACGGGCCTCCTGACATCGCGGGGCGACGACTCTTCGGGGCCCGCGGCCGACGCGGTGCATCGGGCAGCACGAAGGGATCCGGGTCGCCACTCCGCTGCCGATGTGGCGTCAAACCCCCGGCAGGAGCAGGAATCGTCCTCGCCGCGCGGATCGCTGCCCGGCCGATCACGGCTCGCCGCGCGTTCCGCGGGCCAGAACACACGCACGCAACGACGCCGACCACCCGTGCACGACGGTCGGTTGAGGCCGAGCCCGGCACACGGACCTCCGTGGCCCCGGCAACGCCCGTACTCCGCAGCCCAACAGAGGGGACGTCATGCGACCGCAGGCAGGGAAGTACGAGGCGCGCCCTCGCGACGTCGTCGCCGAGCACGTACGCCGCTACGAAGGGACGGGGGACCTGCGCGCGGGCCCCTTCGAGGGCCGGCCGACGATCATCCTCACCACCTGACCACCGCCAAGAAGTGGAGGGACTCGCCGGTATCCGCAAGTAGGGTCGCGTCATGGAGTTCCGAAATCTCGGCTGCAGCGGCCTGACGATCAGCGAGATCGCGTACGGCAACTGGCTCACCCACGGTTCCCAGGTCGAGGAGGACGCCGCACTCGCCTGTGTGCGCGCCGCCCTCGACGCGGGGATCACCACCTTCGACACCGCCGACGTCTATGCGCAGACGCGAGCCGAGTCCGTCCTCGGCCGAGCTCTCAAGGACGAACGCCGGGAAGGCCTGGAGATCTTCACCAAGGTCTTCTTCCCGACCGGTCCGGGCCCCAACGACCGGGGCCTGGGCCGCAAGCACATCATGGAGTCCATCGACAACTCGCTGCGCCGGCTGCAGACCGACTACGTCGACCTGTACCAGGCGCACCGCTACGACGCCTCCGTCCCGCTGGAGGAGACCATGGAGGCGTTCGCCGACGTGGTCCGCTCCGGCAAAGCCCTGTACATCGGCGTCTCCGAGTGGACCCCCGAGCAGATTCGCAACGGTCACGCGCTCGCCCGGGAGCTGCACATCCCCCTGGTCTCCAGCCAGCCGCAGTACTCGATGCTGTGGCGTGTGATCGAGGACGAGGTCGTGCCGACCTGCGAGGAACTGGGCATCGGGCAGATCGTCTGGTCGCCCATCGCGCAGGGCGTCCTCACCGGCAAGTACGCACCGGGCGCCCCGCTGCCGGCCGGCAGCCGCGCCACCGACGAGAAGGGCGGCGCGAGCTTCGTCGGCCGGTTCCTTCAGGACGAGGTCCTGGAACGCGTCCAGCGCCTCAAGCCGCTCGCCGAGCAGACCGGGCTGTCCCTGGCCCAGCTGGCCGTCGCCTGGGTCCTGCAGAACTCCAACGTCTCCGCCGCCATCATCGGCGCCTCCCGACCCGAACAGGTCGCGGAGAACGTCAAGGCGGCAGGGGTCAAGCTGGACGCCGAGCTCATGAAGGCCATCGACACGATCCTCGACCCTGTCGTGGAGCGCGACGCGGCCAAAGCCGGACGGATCTGACGTTTCGCGCGCCGCCGTCTCGCCTCAGATGTGCGTGCCAGATCCCGCGTCTGCGGCATGACGGGCCGGACAGGTCCTGGTTGGCGACCTGGAGGTAGCCGTCGACCATGAAGGCCGGCAGCCCGCCGTTGGTTCCGGTGACGCGGACGGTGTCGAGCGACGACAAGTCGGCGGGCTGCCGTCGTGGCAACGGCAGCCCGCCGAAGCGGGCCAAGGGGCGGACCCGCTTGTCGCCGGTGCGGACGGCGACGGTCAGGGGCCGGGCGGCCGTGGATCCGCTTTCGCCCGGCGCGATGAGTGCGATGAGTGCTCCGGGAAGCGAGCGGTGGCCCAGGGACGGCCGCCTCGCAGGCGGTTGTTCCGGCCGCGCGTGAGCGGACCACTGCCCATGCCCGGAGTCGAGGCAGGCGATGCGTACGGAATGATCAGCAGGCCGGCGCCAAAGACCGGCCGAGGCAGGCCGGGTGACTCACACATCCGGCTCGTCGGGATCGGCCTTCCGGTGACCCCAGTAGCTCGCCGAGTCGTAGCGGGCCGGTGCCCAGGTCGCGTCGTCGATCAACTTGCCGCCGTACCCGTACTCGACCTGGAACCCGGAGGGCGTCTTCACGTAGAACGACAGCATCTCGTCGTTGGTGTGCTTGCCGAAGGTCGCCGCGATGGGGGCCGCACCGTCCTGGACCTTGTCCCAGGCACGCCCGATGAGGTCGAGATCGTCGACCTCGAACATCAGGTGCCCGACGCCGGTCAGCCCGGGGATCGGGGCGAACGCGAACGAGTGATGGCGCTGGTTGGCGTGGAGGAACGTGCCGCTGAGGCCGGGGCCGAAGTCGATGAAGTCGCTCAGCCTGAAGCCCAGGAGCTCTTGGTACAGCTTGCTCTGGGCCGCGCCGTCCGTGGCGAACTGGAAGAGGTGGCCCATGCCGCCCGCCCCGGTGACGAACCGGGCTCCGGTGGGCGAGACGAAGCGCTGCTTCGACTCCATCAGGCCCCAGAAGAGCTCCAGCCTCTGGCCCGCAGGGTCGTCGAATTCGACGAGCCCACTGACCTGCCGCTCCTTGACCGCGTCGGCGCCCGCCCGCTTGACGGAGTAGCCGTTGCTCTCCAGCAGCTCGGAGATCTCCTCCAGCTCCCGCGGGCCCTTCACCTCCCACCCGATCGCCGTGACGCCTTCCGCGTCGCCGCGACGGATGTCCAGGCGGTACGCCTTCTCGTCCATCCGCAGCACGAGCCTGTCCGGCGTCTCCACGGCCGGCTGCAGGCCGAGCAGCTCGCAGGCGAACGCCTTCCAGGCGGCGAGATCGTGTGCCTCGACGACCACGTATCCAAGGCCGATGACCTCAGCCATGTCCTGCCCCTTCCTGAAGTTCCGCTGTGTCCGGGCGAGTTGCCGGGATCACGGGGTGGAGACGAAGTCGGCCACGAGCCGGTTGAACTCGTCGGCGTGTTCGAGCTGCAACCAGTGACCGCACCGGTTCATCAGCACCAGACGGGAGTCGGGGATCAGCGTGACGAGCTTCAGCGCGCCCTCGTAGTGCACGACCCGGTCGTCCCGTCCGTGGAAGAGCAGGGCGGGGACTCGGATCCCGGCGATCTCCTGCGGGGTGGCGGCGCTGCGGCGGATTCCGCCGAATCCGTCCGCGAGGAAGTTGGCCAGGTGGTCCGGGCGCCTGCGCGCCTCGTCCGAGCGCTGGCGGATCAGCTCGTCGGTGACGAAGGCCGGGTCGTAGGTCATGATCTCGACCAGCTCGCGAATCGTCTCAGGCGACGGGTCGCGGTATCCCTTGAGCAGGACCTTCAGGCCCTCGCTCGGGCCGTCTCCGGCAGCGAAGAGGGAGGGGCCCGAGGCTCCGGCGCCCATGGTGATCAGATGCGAGATCCGGTCGGGGTGCCTGACCGCGAAATTGACGGACGTGAAGCCCCCCATCGAGTTCCCGACGAAGGCCGCCTTGTCGATCTCCAGGGCGTCGAGCAGTTGCAGTGCCGCTTCGACGTGGTCGCGGTCCTCGGAGGTGACGGCGTCGGACGCGCCCCAGCCCGGCATGTCGACAGCGATCACGCGGAAACGGTCGGCGAGCGTCTTCATGTTGGGGCCGAAGTTGCTCCAGCCGGTGGCGCCCGGGCCGCTGCCGTGCAGCATCAGGATCGGCTGTCCCTCGCCCGCCTCGTTGTAGTGGATCTTCCAGTTCTTCGTCTGGACCGTACGGCTGGTGCCCTCGGCCGTCAGCGTCTGCGGCATAAGAATCTCCTTCGTAGCTCGCGCCCACCGATCTGGCCTGTCGCACGTCCCTGGTTCGACTGTGGATCGGGTGGGCCGACGTGGTTCACACTGCGCTGTTGGCAGTGGGCGTCGGAAGCGCGATGTTCCACATCGCGGCACAACCAGGGCCCGGCAGGAGCCGTGAGACCGCTCGGGACGAGCAACGGGCCGCTCCGGTCAGGAGCGGCCCGTTGGACCACCTTGGCGCCGGAGCCGCGCCGGCCGGTCGAGCGGGTGACCCGGACAGCAGCGGGCACGGCACCCTGGTCGACGCGAACGGCCGCCGGGTGACTGCAACGGCGGCCGTCCGTGACCCATGAATCCGCCTCGTGTCAGCGACGCCGCTGGTCGGCCCGCAGCTCGAAGTCGCCGTAGCTGTTGTCGACCGGGTTGACCGTGACCCCGGGGGCCACGATGTCGTCGATGGCGTCGAGCACATCAGCCGGGAGTGTGACGTCGGCGGCGGGCAGGAACGCCTCCAACTGCTCCATGGTGCGCGGGCCGATGATCGCCGAGGTGACGCCGGGGTGGTTGATGACGAAGGCGACGGCGAGCTCGATGAGTGTGAGGCCGGCCTTCTCGGCCAGGACGGCGAGCTGCTCGACGGCGTCGAGCTTGCGCTGGTTGGCCGGGGCGCTCATGTCGAAGCGGGCCTGGGGGCGTGCCGCCGAGACAGGCCCCTCGGAGGTGTTCTTGCGGTAGCGGCCCGAGAGCCAGCCGCCGGAGAGCGGGCTGTAGGTGAGGGTGCCCATGCCGTGCCGGCGCACCGTGGGCAGCACGTCCTCCTCGATGCCGCGGACCAGGATCGAGTACGGCGGCTGCTCGGTCACGAACCGCTCCAGGTGCCGCTCCCGGGAGACCCACTGGGCCTCGACGATCTGGGAACCGGAGTACGAGGAAGAGCCGAGGTAACGGACCTTGCCCTGGCGCACGAGATCGGAGAGGGCGCCGAGGGTTTCCGAGACGTCGGTGTCCGGGCTGGGGCGGTGGACCTGGTAGAGGTCGATGTGATCGGTGCCCAGGCGCCGTAGGGAGTTCTCCACCGCGCGAATGATCCAGCGCCGTGAGCCGCCGCGCTGGTTGGGGTCGTCCTGGTCCATCGGCATGAAGAACTTGGTCGCCAGGAACACGTCCTCGCGCCGGCCCTTGAGCGCCTTGCCGACGATCTCCTCCGAGACACCGGCGGAGTAGACGTCCGCGGTGTCGACGAAGTTGATGCCCGCGTCGAGGGCACGGTGGATGATCCGGATCGAGTCGGCCTCGTCCTCGTTGCCCCAGGGGCCGAACATCATCGCGCCCAGGCAGAGCGGGCTGACCTGGACGCCGGTGCGGCCGAGCGGTCGGTACTGCATGAAGCGGTTCTCCTCGTTCGTGTGGTCAGTGGGTTCCGGACGCACGGTCAGTCGGTTCCGGAGGGGACGGCCATACCGGTGGTCGTCCAGCCGGCGAGGAGGCCGAGGGCCTCCCGCTCCGGAGAGTCCGGTTCGGGGGTGTAGAAGTTGAGGCGCAGTCCTGGGTCGGACGGCAGCTCCATCGCCTCGTAGGGCAGGGCGAGATCGCCGACCAGCGGGTGATGGAGTTTCTTGACGCCGGAGCGGTGGAACTTCACGTCGTGGCGGGCCCACCGGCGGGCGAACTCGTCGCTCCTGGTGGTCAGTTCTCCGATCAGGTCGGTGAGCGCCTTGTCGTGCGGTGCCCGGCCCGTCTCGGTGCGCAGGAAGGCGACCGCGTCGTCCGCCCCCTTGTCCCAGTCGACCCAGAAGTCCTTGCTCGCGGGGTCCAGGAACATGAAACGGGCGCTGTTGACCGGCCCCCGCTGGACGAACAACGGCGAGTCGAAGACCGGGGCGTACAGCGCGCGTCCCAACACGTTGGCGGCCACGATGTCGAACCGGGCGTTGCGTACGAACGCCGGCACACCGGTCATCGAGTCCAGCAGCCGCAGGATCGTGGGCCGCACCCGGGAGGAGGTCACCGTGGTCCGCCGGCCCGACGGTGTCGACGCGCGGGCCAGGTCGTAGAGGTGGGTGCGCTCGGCCTCGTTGAGCTGCAGGGCGTGTGCGAGGGATTCGAGCACCGAGTCCGAGGCGCCGGAGAGGTTTCCGCGTTCGAGACGGACGTAGTAGTCGACGCTCATGCCCGCGAGCAGGGCGACCTCCTCACGGCGCAGACCCGCGACGCGGCGGTTCCCGCCGTAGACCGGCAGTCCGGCCTGCTCCGGGGTGATCCGTGCCCGCCGGGTGCTCAGGAACTCGCGGACCTCGGCGGCCAGGTCCTTCTTGTCAGCGCCGGCCATCGTCGGACTCCGCACGGATGTGCCGCGGCGCTGCCGGAGGGCATGACGCGAGGCGGATGGTGGCTTCGGCGGGGGCCAGGGACACGGGGAACTCCTCCTGATCGGCGAACATCTTGCGCCGGCCTCTTCACCGTAGGTCCGTTGGCCACGGCCTGCGAGGTACTGCCAGTACCCGGAAGAGCAGTGACTCCCACCTGCGGGCCCGCGCGCTGTTCCCTGGAGAGGACCGAGAGCGGGCCACCCGGAACCGGGCCCGGCTCCCCGACTCCGAACCGACCTGAAGGAGCACCGTGCGCGCAGCACTCATGTACGAAGCCGACGACGTCCGCGCCGGGCATGTCGCCGACCCGGTCCTCAGGGAACCCACCGACGCCCTGGTCCGCATCACCGCCGCCTGCGTCTGTGGCAGCGACCTCCACCCGTACCGGGCGATGGACGCGCGCGAGGCTCTCAAGGTGCTGGTACGGCCATGAACAGGCACCCTTCGATCAGCACGGCCGACGCGCCTGTACGCCTCGACGGCACCTCGTCCACCGTCCGGACAGGGCCCCGCTGACCGGCTCCGCCGTCCTGCTCGCGCCCGCACTCGTGGCCGTCTCGACCCTCATCGTCCCCACCCGCGCCCCTACCACCCAAGGACACCCTGATGCAGACCCTCACCCTCAACAACGGCGTCCAGATGCCCGCCCTCGGACTCGGCGTCTTCCAGACCCCGCCCGACGAGAGCCGGGCGGCCGTCACGGCCGCCCTCGACCTCGGCTACCGGCACATCGACACCGCCGCCGCGTACGGCAACGAACGCGAGGTCGGGCAGGGCATCCGCGACTCCGCGGTCCCCCGCGACGACCTCTTCATCGAGACCAAGATCTGGATCAGCGACTACGGCTACGACGAGACCCTGCACGGCTTCGACAAGAGCGCCACGAAACTGGGTGTCGACCGGATCGACCTGCTGATCCTGCACCAGGCCCTGCCGTCGGACTTCGACAGGACCCTCGCGGCCTACCGTGCTCTGGAGAAGCTCCTGGCCGACGGCAAGGTCCGGGCGATCGGCGTCAGCAACTTCATGGTCGACCACCTGACCATGCTGCTCGACGCCACCACCGTCGTCCCCACCGTCAACCAGCTGGAGATCCACCCCTACTTCCAGCAGCGCGCCGTCCTCGCCTTCGACGACGAGCACGGCATCCTCAACCAGGCGTGGTCCCCGATCGGCGGCATCACCTTCTATCCCGGCTACGGCGAGGACCGCCGCAGCGTCCTTGAGGACCCGGCCGTCACCGCCGTCGCTGATGCGCACGGCAAGAGCCCCGCCCAGGTGCTGCTGCGCTGGGGCATCCAGCAGGGCCGCTCGGTGATCCCCAAGTCGACCAGGCGCCACCGGATCGCCGAGAACATCGACGTCTTCGACTTCGCACTCACAGCGGACGAGCTGAAGGCCCTCGACGCCCTGGAGACCGGCCGGCGCGGCGGCCCCGAACCGGAGGCCATCACTCTCGCGAACTACGGCCGCGCGATCCCGGAAGCCTGATCGTCCTCCCCGTACCTGCGAACCCCGTACCTGCGAAGCCGTACCTGCAACCCCGTACCGACGACCCCGTACCTGCGAAAAGGAATCACCGTGTCCACCACCGTCAACGCGTTCGGCGCCCCCGAGGCGGGCCGGCCGCTCACTCGCGTCACCATCGAGCGCCGTGACGTCGGCCCGCACGACGTCAAGGTCGACATCCTGTACTGCGGCATCTGCCACTCCGACATGAACTACGCCGACGGCACGTTCGGCCCGCTGCCCATCAGCCCGCTCGTGCCCGGTCACGAGATCGTCGGCCGGGTCACCGAGACCGGCTCCGACGTCACCCGCCACCAGGTCGGCGACCTGGTCGGTATCGGCTGCATGGTCAACTCCTGCCGGGAGTGCGAGAACTGCCAGGCAGGCCAGGAGCAGTACTGTCTGGGCGGCAACACACTGGTGTTCGGGGCCCCCGACCCCGCCGAGCCCGGCGCCCACACCCAGGGCGGCTACTCCGAGGCGATCGTCGCACCCGAGGACTTCGTCGTCCGCGTGCCGGAAACCCTCGACCCGGCCGCCGCCGCTCCCCTGCTGTGCGCCGGCATCACCGTCTACTCCCCGCTCAAGCGGTTCGGCGCCCGGCCCGGCACCAAGGTCGCGGTCGTCGGCCTCGGCGGACTCGGCCACCTCGGCGTGAGGATGGCCAAGGCCATGGGCGCCGACGTGACCGTCCTGTCCCAGTCCGACAGCAAGCGCGAGGCCGCAACGGCCCTCGGCGCCGACCACTACGCCGTGACCGGTGACGGCTCCGCGTTCACCGAGCTGGCCAACACCTTCGACATCATCCTCAACACCGTCAGCGCACCCGTGTCCCTGCCCGACTACCTCGGGATGCTGCGCCTGCACGGCACCATGGTGAACGTCGGAGTGACGACCGAGCCGATGCCGATGGAGGTCTTCCCCCTCCTCCAGAACGGCCGGTCCTTCGTGGGATCACTGTTCGGCGGCATCGCCGAGACCCAGGAAATGCTCGGCTTCGCCGCCGAGCACGGTGTCACGGCCGACATCGAGCTGATCGACGCACAGGACATCAGCACCGCCTACGAGCGGATCCGCGCCTCCGACGTCCGCTACCGGTTCGTGGTCGACGGCGCGACCTTCGCCGGTCGGAAAGCGTGACACGCACCACGGACAACGCTCGAACAACACCCCACGGAAGGTGAGGATCATGACCGCCTGGAACGACTCGGACCTGAGGAAGGTCGGCTCGGCGGAGGAACTGGACCTCGCGTCCGAACGCACCGACGGCACACTTCGCGCCCCGGTGACCATGTGGGTCGTACGGGCGGGCGATCACCTCTACGTCCGCTCGGTCAAGGGCGTCGACGGCCCCTGGTACCGGGGCACACGCTCGGGCAGCCAAGGACGTATCGCGGCCGGAGGCGTCCGGGCCGAAGTCGTCTTCCACGAAGCCGGACCCGGCGAGTACGCCGCCGTGGATGCCGCCTACCGGGAGAAGTACGGCCGGTACACGAGCATCGTCGAGCACGTCCTGACCGACCGGGCCCGCGCCGCCACCCTGCGTCTCGAACCCCGCTGACCCACGTTCGAGCGTCGTCCGAGCGTCGAGAATCGCCTGCGGCGGCGGACCATCGTCACCCGCGCGATCGTCGCCATACCGTGGAACCGCAGGTCAGGCCACCCTGGACGGGCAGGCCGTCGGCTCGGCAGCCGGTTCCAGGATCGCGACGCACTCCACGTGCGAGGTCATCGGGAGCACGTCGACCACGGCACCGCGTGCCCTTGGACTGCCGGAGGCTCGCTCCGCAGCCGCTCGGGCTTCTCAGAGCTTTCCGCCGATCTCGCATGCCTGGCACGGCGGCCGGCCGCAGGTGCACTGCGTGATGGCCTCGAGGACGTCGCGATCGTGGTAGAGGCACTCGTCCTTGCAGGTGTGGCGCGGGATGAACCCTGCCGGGATCTCACCGGGCCACGGCTCGTGACCGTCCCGGCAGCGCGCGAACCGCTCAGGGTCGGTGGAGTGCAGGTCGTGCATGCGCGACCGCGCCTCGTCCTCCAGTTCCCGCACTCGCTCCACCAGGCTCTTCAGCTCGGTGGCGATGCTGGAGTACCGGTCGGCGCCGGTCCTTACGTGTGCGGCCCGCAGGGCCATCGCCGCGTTGCCCAAAAACCGGCCGGCATCCTGAAGATCGGTCACGTGATGCAACTGAATGCCGTTCACGCCCCGGACCCATACGGCGTCCATGCTGCTCACTGATCCACCTTCCCGACGTTCGCCTTGATTATCTTGCGAAACAGTATGCGCGGCGCCGGAGCGTCCGCATAGAAAAAATCTGTCTGTTTAGCAAACTAAAGGTCTCGGCCGCGCCCCGCCAGCAAATTCGTGGTGAGTCGGATCACAGGAGGTACGGGCTCGCAACAGGCACGACATAGCCGAAGGTCCATTGCCCACTCATGTGGTGGATCTTCGGCTTCATCTTCCAATGGATCTTCTGATGATTTCCGCCGCCCGCAATTGAGCCGGAATTAACAGGGTTCCCTGTCGGTAAGACGCCGACCACAGGCGTCGCCATGCCCGGTGGCAACAGCGTCGTTCCGGCTCAATATGCGCTATCCGGCGACCGTGTAGGAGCGCGCTCCCGTCCCGGCGAGCCCACCGCCGTCGACGATCAGGTACTCCGGGCGGATGGGGCGCCCGTCGAACCAGCATTCCAGGATCTCCCGGGTACCGGCGGCATAGCGGGCCTGCGCCGCGAGGGTCGAACCGGACACGTGCGGCGTCATCGCCTCGTACGGCATGGTGCGCCAGGGATGGTCGGGCGGTGGCGGTTGCGGATACCAGACGTCACCGGCGTAACCGGCCAGTTGGCCGCTGTTGAGGGCCCGCACCACGGCATCCCGGTCGACGATGAGCGCGCGTGCGGTGTTGACGATGTACGAACCGCGCTTCATGGCCCCGATCAGGTCGTCGTCGAAGAGGTTCTGCGTCTGTGGATGCAGCGGAGTGTGGATCGAGAGCACGTCGATCGAGGAGGCCAGCGAACGCACGTCGGGATGCCAGGTCAGCTCCAGTTCCTCTTCGACCTCCGTGGGCAGCCGGTGCACGTCGCAGTAGTGCAGCTTGACGTCGAACGGCTTGAGGCGGCGCAGTACCGCCTGGCCGATACGGCCGGAACCGAGGACGCCGACGTCCATGCCTTCGAGGTCGTAGGCGCGCGCGACGCTGTCGGCGATGTTCCAGCCCTTCTTGGCGGTCACCCAGTCGTGGGCCGGCATGTAGTTGCGCACCAGGGTGAGGATCTGCATGACGGCGTGCTCGGACACGCTGATGCTGTTGCTGAAGGTCACCTCCGCCACCGTCATGCCGTGGGCGATGGCGCTGGGCAGGTCCGTGTGGTCCGACCCGATGCCGGCTGTGATCGCGAGTTTGAGCCGGGGAGCGGAGGCGATCCGCTCGGGGGTCAGATACGCGGGCCAGAAGGGCTGCGAGATCACCACGTCGGCGTCGGGCAGCTCACGGTCCAGGGTGGAGTCCGGTGCTTCCTTGTCGCTGGTGACGACATAGGTGTCGCCTCGGTCCTCCAGGAACCGGCGTAGTCCCAGTTCTCCAGAGACGCAGCCGAGGAGCTGCCCCGGGGTGAAATCTATGGATTGTGGAGTCGGCGTTGTCTGACCGCCCGGATATCCGGTGATGACCGGAATCTCGTCGCGGGCGTAGTCGGGAGGATAACCGCCCACGGGGTCGGGATAGAGCACCGCAATGATCTTTGCCATGGCTGTCCTCCATCGGTGAGGCCTCCGCTCCGGCTGAACCGGTCGGGTACCGATGATCACGAATTTTAGTTGAGCAGGCGTCGGCGCTGCAATCCCCGCGGATACCATGGAGGGTGCGCCAGTGGATAAGGATGCGGATATTCGATGGGGCCTGCGCCGGGAGTCGGGGCGACAGAGCGTACCGATCCGTATTCCGTGCGGAGGCTTCTGATGCGGGCGTACGAATCCGGGCCCGAGAGGGAATCCCGAGGGCCTACACACATCTCCGGTACCGAGCCCGAGCCGCGAGCCGAGCCCGAGCCGGGAGGCGATCCAGCGCCGTCACGCGAGCCGTTCCGCTCACGTCTGCGCAAGGGCGTCCTGGCGGCGGTCGCGCTCGGCGGCGTTCTGGGCGGGGCGGCCCGTTACGGACTTGGACTGATGTTTCCCGCGCCTCGGGGGGCGTTTCCGTTGACGACGTTCGCCATCAACGTGTCCGGTGCGTTCCTGCTGGCGCTGCTGCTCGTGTATGTGCTCGAGATCTGGCCGCCGACCCGGTACGCGCGACCGTTCGCCGGCGTCGGGTTTCTCGGCGCCTTCACCACTTTCTCGACGTGGATGGTCGACACCGATCACCTTCTGGGTCTCGGCCACTACGCGCTCGCGGCGCTCAACGTCTTCGGCAGTCTGTTCGCCGGCCTGGCCGCGACCACTCTGGGCCTGGCGATCGGCAGGATGGCCCTGGCCCGGCGGTTGCGGCTCACCGCGCGGCGCGGTCGCTACGGCTGGTGGATCCGGTGATCACCCTGGTCGCCGTCGGTGCCGCGGCCGCGGTCGGGGCAGTCGCACGCTACGTACTCGACCAGTACGTGCAGTACAGACACCCGGGCCTGTTCCCGCGCGGCACGTGGCTGATCAATATCACCGGTTCGTTCGTGCTGGGCGTAGTGGCGAGCCTCGGCGCGCGGCACGGGCTGCCGGAGCAGGCCGTACTCATTGCCGGTGTCGGATTCTGCGGCGGCTACACAACGTTCTCCACCTTCAGTTACGAATTGGTCCACCTGCGCGAGAAGGGACAGGTCGGAAGGTCTCTGCTGTACGGCACTTCGAGCCTCGTGGTGGGTCTGTCGGCGGCAGCGGCGGGGCTCGCCGTCGGGTCGCTCTGAGAAAGGTCAGGCACAGCCGTCGGCGACTTGACACGTAGATTTACGAGACGTCTCCTTGATAGTGAGAAACATGATGTGGCGCGCCGATCCGGGCACGCCGCACCCGCTCGGGGTTGGCCAGCGTCCACCGACATCCGGAGGCTGCTGATGGCAACCTACGAATATCTATGCAGCCGCTGTGGGCCCTTCGATGTGAAGTTGGAAATCGGGACGGCGCCCAAGGCTTACGGTTGCCCTGTTTGCGCGGGCACTTCGAGACGTGTGTATTCCTCGCCCGGTCTCTCGCTGACCTCTCACGCGGTCGCCGCCCTCCATCTCTCGGAGGAGCAGGCGCGTGAGGCCCCGGCAGTGGTCTCCCAAGTGCCGCCACGCAGAAGGGTGCCACGGCACCCTCACCCCGCACTCGCGCGGCTGCCGCGTCTCTGAGGGCGGTGGTCGACAAGGCAGAACGTCTCATGCGGGTTTCGACGTCGGAGCACGACGGCGTTCCCGTAGTGGTGCGCGATTCGGAATCACGGAAGGGGCGCCGGGAGCCGAGCCGTATCCTCGGCAACTCATCGGCGGCCTGGGCTCCACGAGATTCCGCCCCCCACGCGGACTTAGGAGGTGTGTCCCCGTGGGAAACGTGGGACTGCTCTTTGTCGGTGCCGTTCTGTTCATGAACGGGCTGTTGCTGCTGGGGAAGGCCGACGCCAAATCCGCAGCAGTGTTCAACCTCTTCGTGGGTGGGCTGCAGGTTCTGACGCCGACCTACCTCATCTTCACGGCCGGCGATGACCCCATGAAGATTCTGGCGGCATCCGGCATCTACCTGTTCGGATTCACCTATCTGTACGTGGGAATTGTCCTGCTCGCCGACATCGACAACGTCTGCGTAGGCTACTACTCCCTCTTCGTGGCGATCGTCGCCCTAGGGTATTCGTTCGCCAATTTCCACCTCTTCAAGGACTACCCGTTCGGAGTCATCTGGCTCTACTGGTCCTTCCTGTGGTTCCTGTTCTTCCTGACGCTCGGTCTCAAGAAGAAAGAGCTGTCCACGTATGTGGGCTGGGTGACGGCGATCGAGGGCTGGGTCACCGGTGTCATTCCTGCGGCGCTGCTGCTGTCCGGCTACTGGAAGCACACCACGGAGATCGCCATCGCCCTCGGGGCCTTCGGTGTCGTCGTCTTCGCGGCGCTGTGGCCGCTCACCAGGAAGTCGCGGCAGCCGGTCACGGCTGGATCGGCCGGAAGTACGGGCACAACGTCCTGACCGGATCAGAACTAATGAGGAGCTGTCATGCCCGAAAATCTCTTCAGCGTGGACCACAGCAAGTCGATGCGTGACCAGGCCGTGCCCGGCCACAACAGGTGGCACCCGGACATTCCCACCGTCGCCATGGTGAAGCCGGGAGCGGAGTTCCGCGTGGAGTGCCGCGACTGGACCGACTGCCAGGTCGGCAACAACGACAACGCCAACGACGTACGCGACATCGACCTGACCATCCCTCACATGCTCAGCGGACCGATAGGCGTGGAAGGTGCCGAACCCGGCGACCTGCTCGTCGTCGACATACTCGACCTCGGCCCCGTGCCGCAGCAGACCGGGGACGCGGCAGGCCAGGGCTGGGGCTACACCGGCATCTTCGCCAAGGCCAACGGCGGAGGCTTCCTGACCGACTACTTCCCGGACGCCTACAAGGCGGTATGGGACTTCCACGGACAGCAGGCCGTCTCCCGCCACCTTCCCGGGATCCGCTTCACCGGAATCACCCACCCCGGGCTGTTCGGAACCGCCCCTTCCACCGAGATGCTCGCCCGCTGGAACGCCCGCGAGAAGGCGCTGATCGACACCGACCCGAACCGGGTCCCGCCGCTCGCCGTACCGCCGGACGCCACCAACGCACTCGCCGGCACAGCCACCGGGAACCTCGCACGGCGCATCGGTGAGGAAGGCGCGCGCACGGTGCCGGCCCGCGAGAACGGAGGCAACCACGACATCAAGAACTTCACCCGGGGATCGAGGGTCTTCTACCCCGTACACGTCAAGGACGCGAAGCTGTCCGGCGGCGACCTGCACTTCAGCCAGGGCGACGGAGAGATCACCTTCTGCGGCGCCATCGAAATGGGCGGCTTCATCGACTTCCACGTCGACCTGATCAAGGGCGGCATGGAGACGTACGGCATCTCCACCAACCCCGTGTTCATTCCGGGCAACGTCGAGCCGAGGTACACGGAGTTCATGACCTTCATCGGGATCTCCGTCGACCACGACACGGACACGAACTATTACCTGGACGCGACACTGGCCTACCGCCGTGCCTGCCTCAACGCCGTCGAGTACTTCAAGAAGTTCGGCTACAGCGGAGAGCAGGCCTACCTGCTGCTCGGCTCCTCCCCCATAGAGGGGCGCATCAGCGGCATCGTCGACATCCCCAACGCCTGCTGCTCGCTGTACGTACCCACCGCTATGTTCGACTTCGACGTGCGGCCGACCTCCGCCGGCCCGATGAAGGCCGACCGTGGCGAATGCGCGCTGACCACGACCTGAACCGCACATCAGGGGCGTCACCGAAACCTTCGGTGACGCCCCATGGCTGGACCTGTTCCATGGCCAGTGGGCTCGGCCGGAAAACGTTCACGCGGACGGTCGTTGCCACAATGACGGCCATGCGGAGCATCGAGTTTCTCAACTACCCCTTCGGCCAGTCGTCGGAGCTGCTGTGGGGCTTCCGTCTCGACGGCACGGATCTGCGCGTGCACGCCGCCGACGCCACTCGCGACCTCTGGCGCCAGGAGTGGGAGGAGGAATCCCGGTCCGAGGAGGAGCGCTTCCTCCTCACTCAGCATGCCGGCCTCTTTCTCTCCGAGGTCGACGACCCCCTACGGCATTTCCTCGGGGACCCCACGCCGGAGTTCGCTGATCCCTCCACCGGCACGACCCCGGTCCTGGGCTGCTCCTGCGGCCTCTGGGGCTGCTGGCCCCTGCTGGCGGTCATCACCACCACTCCGGCAACCGTCACCTGGGCATCCTTCCGCCAGCCCTTCCGGAAGGAGTGGGGCGAGCTGTCCATGGGCCCGTACGTTTTCGACCGCGCCGCCTACGACGCCGCGCTCGCGGAGCCGGTCCTCCTCTCCGAAGACCCGCTGCTCGTCACGGGGAGGAGCTAGCCACGCCGCTTTCGTTGACGGTGAAGTGTCCGTTCGCGGCGCCGTTGAGCAGGGGCGGCCTGGTCGGCCGCCGTAGGGCGTTCCCGATTGCGGGGTACAGCGCGGTCCGGAGCAGCCCTCCAGCAGCCACACGCCTCGCCCGGTTCGCGACCACTTCGGTCGCCGGGTCGCACACCCACCAGGCGCGGTCTCATAGGGCTCGGGGCCGTGCCGCATGGCATCTCCCGACCGGGCTGCCGTCTGTCGGTACGGCACGGAGGGATACCCACGGCTGGTGCCCGCTTGTCGTCCGGGGGCTGTCAGCAGCATCCTTCTGTGCGTGGTGACGCCCTGCCAGGCGGAGCAGCCGAACGGATCGACGTCGGCGCCTGCCCGGGTTCCCGGACCCGGTGGGCGGATCGCCGCGCCCACCGCGCCGTGCGCGCGTCAGCCGAACCCGTGGGCGCCGAGCTCGGCGTAGCGGGCGGCCAGTTCGGCCATGTCGCGTTCCGCTCCCTCCCGCAGCCAGCGCCCGTACATCCCGGCCGCCTCACCCTCCTTCAGGACGTGGCCCGCGACCCCCGAAGCCAGCGAGCCCGCCGTCCAGCCCGACAGGAGGGCCCGCAGCACCCCGTGCGACGAGGCGGGGTCCAGCAGGGCGCCCGCGTCCCCGGTCACGAACCAGCCCGGCCCGGCGGCCCTCGGGCACAGCCGCCAGCTGACGTCCGCGGACCGGGCCGGACCCTCGGGCACAAGGCCCGCGAACTCCTCCGGGGGCCCGCCGCGCGGCCGCCCCTGCTCCGGTACGAAGTCCAGCCGCATCCACTGGTACCGGCCGCGGCCCACCCGCGCGGTCCACGTCCAGCCGGAGCGGTCCGCGGCGATCGCCGGAGCCGCGTCCCGCTGCGGGCAGGACCCGGTCGCGTAGCCGTACCGGATCAGCAGTTGTGGCGAGCGCGGCGGGGCCATCAGGCCGAGGGCGCGGCTCAGCCAGCGGGCGCGGCCCGTCGCGTCGATGACGGTACGGGTGCGCAGCGGCGCGGCCGTCCCGGCCAGCCGGACCCCGGTCACCGCGCCGCCCTCCACCACCGGTTCCCGTACCCGGCAGCCGAGGCGGACCTCCGCGCCCGCCTCCCGGGCCCGGTCCATCAGCAGCGCGTCCAGCCGTCGGCGGTCCACCTGGAAGCCGTGCCAGGGCCCGCTCTCGTCCCGCCCGAACGGCTGGAACCGGGGCTCCGTGCCCCACCCGACCGTGATCCCCTCGTGCCGGGCTCCGACGGCGTCCGCGAATCCGCCGGGCAGCAGCCGGGCCAGCAGGGTCTCGGCGCCCGGGTGCAGGGCCTCGCCCGGGCGGGCCACGGGTGCGGCCAGGCGCTCGGCGAGCACGGTCCGCAGCCCGGCGGACGCGCAGACGATCGCCGCCGCGCATCCGGCGGGCCCGGCCCCGGCGATCAGGACGTCGGCGTCGGTACGGAAGTGTCGCGCCTCCACGGGCCTCCGTCCCTTCGCAGCAGTACCGTACGGCCGTCGGTGTAGGCCGCGACGTCCTCGGCGATCTCCACCAGCACCTTCTGGATGCTGCCGGGATCGCGGCTCTCGGCCCCGGGCCGGTAGACCCGGAACCGGTACCGCCGCGGTCCGGCCAGGCGGCCCCCGGCGGACCGTCCGGCCTCCGCGAGTCCCGGGTCGCCCGCCTCCACCGCGGTGAACGACAGGACCGCCCATGCCGACTTGGCCTTCAGGATCTCGATCACCGCCCGGTCCCCGAAGCGGGTCACGAACTCCGGGTCGTGGATGCCGAGGCTCCAGTAGACCGCCGACATGGCCAGCACGCGTGCCTTGGTCTCGGCGAGGTCCACACGCGCGGTGAGATACGCGGTGAGCCGGTCCTGGGTGGTGATGTAGTCGGCCCGGTCGATGTCCTGATACGCGACCACCGCCCGGCCGCCGACGGCCCGGACCTCGGGTCCCCTGATCCCGTCCCACGGCAGCCGGCCCAGTCCCCTGAC
Organism: Streptomyces sp. NPDC107454; assembly: GCF_055582885.1. Classification (NCBI taxonomy): domain Bacteria; kingdom Bacillati; phylum Actinomycetota; class Actinomycetes; order Kitasatosporales; family Streptomycetaceae; genus Streptomyces; species Streptomyces sp. NPDC107454. The sequence goes on from NZ_JBVJPA010000015.1 coordinate 111,023, forward strand.
CTCCTCCATGCCGATCTCGGCATCGGTCAGCGGCACGATCGTCGGCCACGGGTAGGGGAAACCGGATGCGTGCTTGAGCGGGGTGAAGGTCCGCGTCGCGTCCGGTGCCACGGCGGGCCAGTAACTGCCCAGTGCGGCGCAGAGCTTGGCGTCCTCCAGGAACGGCGTGCCGAGGCTGTACGCCTGCATGAAGCGCTGGAGCGGGGCCCCGGGCTCGTTGTAGACCAGTCCCTGGCTCACCTCCCAGCCGGGGTCGGTCACCCCGGCCGCCGCGTCGGGGAGGCCCGAGTACCGGCCGCGGGCGTCGTCGGGCAGGGGGCGGGCCACCGGGTCGCCGGGCGCGGGCTGCCCGACCACCGCGGTGAGGGTGTCGTCGTAGATGTCGAAGCCCTTGGGCAGGGTGATGTCGCCGGCGAAGCGGAACTCCGAGAGCGGCCGCGGCGGCAGGGTCCACAGGGCGTCCCGGGTCTCCTGGGGCACCGAGGTGCGCCACCACACGGCCAGGTCGTGCTGGTTGACGCAGGGGAAGAAGTCGGGGGGCGCGACGCTGCAGAAGGCGGGCTTGAAGGTGTCGATCTCCGCCGCGAGTTGCGGGCACTGGACGGAGACGAAGCCGTCGCCGGCGAAGTCGATCCAGTGCTGGGCCCGGTAACCGCCCTCGTGGATGATCGTCTCCATGTCCGGGTTGAGGTTGAGGTCCTCCAACCGGCCGTCGTCGTGCAGGCGGTGGCGGATGTTGACGTACTCGGGGGAGCGCCGGTCGTTGTCGGGGACGGCGCCCTGCGCGTACGTCGGCTCCGTCTCGACCGCGCCCGGGATGAGCTGGACGGAGGAGAAGTACAGGATGCCCGGGTCCTGGACCAGGTCGGAGGAGACGTTGAAGGTCAGCCACTTGCCCGCGAACCGGGCCCGGTCGGCGAAGACGTGCGGCTGCGGGGCGAGGACGCCCGAGCCGTGGGCCTGCTGCGCCGGGAGCAGTGCGGCGATCTTGTCGTCGCGGATGGTGAAGGGGAAGGCGTCCAGATCCTTGCCGGTCCACTCGGTCGGATAGCCCTGCTCCCGCAGGAAGAGGTGCATCCGCTTGAGTTTCTCGTTGACCATGCGGGAGTCGAGGGAGAGGGACAGGTCCAGGCCCGCGACGCACTCCCGGCCGGGGAACAGCTTGTGCAGCGGTACCCAGAAGGTCCGCTCGTCGTCGCCCGACACGACGTTCCGGGGCCCGAAGCGCCGGCTGTCGGCACCGGTCACCTGCATGGCGAGGTACGGGGCGAAGCGCTGCGGCACCGTGTGGAAGACGAACGGCCGCTTCGGGTCGAGGGGGGCGAACTGGCGGCCGCGGGCGTCGTAGCGGGGGCCGGTGGTACCCATGCGGGTGATGCCGGTGCGGGAGAAGCAGAGGTCGGCGTGGCGGCCGTGCACGGAGCCGGTCGCGTCGCGGTAGTCGAGGGCGAAGACGACGACGCCGAGGCGGTTGTCGCCGGCGATCCCCCGGAGCCGGTCGAGGGTGGGCGGGTGCACCCCGTAGACGTAGTTCTCGACGGCTTCGGTCTCGGCGAGGGTGGGGAACGCGCCGAGGGCGCGCCCGCGGCCGTCGGTGAGCACGGCCGCCGCGGCGAAGGCGTGATAGAGGAGGCTCCGCGCCGGGTTGCCCGGCTCGATACCGCGGGCCGGCAGGGACGGTGCGAAGTCCCCGAAGCCGGGCACCGTGCGGTCGAGTGCGGGGATCGGCTTGGCCAGCTCGGCAGCCAGGTCGCGGGCGCCGATGTCCAGGACCCCGCGGGTGACCGTACGCAGGAGCGTCCGCCAGCCCTGGTCGGCGAGGCGGGCGCAGGCCTGCGCGACGGCTTCGGCCAGAGGTCTCGACGATGGTGACGCCATGGCCTCGTACTGCACGGTGAGCCCGGGAAATCCGAGGAGGAGCCCGCCCGCGGCGGCCCCCTTCATGAGATCGCGCCGAGAGAGCTCCACGCCGTTCGCCTCCTGGGATGTGCCGGATTCCCCCTCACCGATCGGTGATTCTGACGGCTGGGACGCGGGGGGTACGCGCGCGACGCGGGATTGCCGCCCAATGGGTCAGCCGGTTGCCGCGCCGCGCCGGGTTGACCGTGGGGGTGTCCTGGCCGACATCAACCGTCTGGAGCAGTGGCGCGGCCGCCCGCCGGGTGCGTGCGGGCCGGCCCTGCGCGACGGCCGCGGCCTCGGGCGATGCGTCGGCCTCCCCCAGCGCACGCCGACTGCCCGCAGCCTCCCCGGGTGACGACCGCCCGGTCGGCACCGGCCGCGCCCCCGACGTGACTCGCGTCCTCGTGGAAACATGGCAACGGGCCCTACGCGCACCAGGCCGCACCCGTCGGGAGGAGACACCATGACGGCCGGCAGTACACCACCGGCACCTCCACCGCCGCGGTCGAACCCGGACTCCGTGGTCGACTGCGCCCTGTACGAACACGGCAAGCGCCGACCGGGCCTCCTCCCCCTCCACCAGGCGATGACGGCCTGCCACGCCACCCCGGACAGCTTCGTCTGGATCGGCCTGCACGAACCCACCGAGGACCAGCTCCAGACCGTCGCGCGCGCCTTCGGCCTGCACCCCCTGGCCGTCGAGGACGCCCTCGAGGCCCACCAGCGCCCCAAGCTGGAACGCTACGAGGACACCCTCTTCCTCGTCATGAGGACCGCCGTCTACCTCGAGCACGAACACCTCACGGCCACCAGCGAGATCGTCGACACCGGCGAGATCATGGTCTTCATGGGCGAGGGCTTCATCGTCGTCGTACGACACGGCCCCTCCCGCCGGCTCACGGGCGTCCGCCGTGCCCTGGAAAGCCGTCCCGAACTGCTCGCGCACGGTCCCGCCGCCGTCCTGCACGCCATCGCCGACACCGTCGTCGACCAGTACCTCGAGGTCGTCACCGCCGTCGAGACGGACGTGGACGAAGCGGAGGGCTCCACGTTCGCGCCCCAGCAGGCCCACGACATCCGCCGCGTCTACCAGCTCAGACGCGAGCTCCTGCAGCTCCGGCGCGCGGTGGCCCCACTCGCGGGGCCGATGCGGGAGCTCGCCGGAGGCCGGCTGCCCGGGGTGGACAAGGACGTCGCCACGTACCTCCGCGACGTCAGCGACCACCTCACCCAGGCCGTCGAACGCATCACGACACTCTGCGAGGTGACCGACACCGCTCTCGCCCTCACCCTCGCGCAGACCGGCGTCCAGCAGAACTCCGACATGCGCCGCATCAGCGCCATCGGCGCCCTCATCGCCGTACCCATCGGCATCGTCGGCGTCTACGGCATGAACTTCGACCACATGCCCGAACTCCACTGGCCCTTCGGCTACCCCCTGGTGATCCTCGGCATCATCGTCATCTGCGCCGTGATCTACCGGGCCTTCCGACGCAACGGCTGGCTCTGAGCGGCGTCAGCGCTGAGCAAGGCCAAGAGGCGGCGCGTCGTTGCGGTGGCTTGGCCCGCCGGCGCTCGATCTGCCGGGGCGCGCGCTGGTCGAGACGCTGCGTTCCGGTCGGCATGTCCGCCGGCGCGATCCCTCAGGCGCCCGCTGACCAGGCATCCTCCTGCCCATCAGCGTCGCGTTATGGGTCGGGGGCAGCGCGTCAAGCATCCATCAGTGAGGGGCCCCGTACCCGGCGGGGCGGGCATAGCTTCATCGAAGCGCCCGGCCGATCCGACCGGGCGGCGCACGTCGCCTTCTTCGAGGAGCAGCAACCATGTCTCCAGTCGAGCATTCCGAGGACCCGGAGCCTTCCGAACGCTTCCCGGCCGGACTTCTCTTCGTTCCTGTCCGGTCGGGGCCCGCGGGCTGTACGGCCCGGTTCTTCCGCACCCCGCTGGGCGGCCGTACGGCCGTCGGCTTCACCTCGGCGGCCAAGCTCACCGCCACTCTCGGCACGGACCAGGCCTGCATCCGGCTCTCCGAACCCGCACTGCGCGCCCTCGCCGCGCCCCTGGGCGTCACCGCCCTCACCGTCGACCCGCAGTTCTCCGCCCCCTCCGCCGACCGCACCGCGGCCACGGCCCGTGAACGCGAGAACTCCTGGCGCCGCTGGCATCCCCAGCACGTCGGCGCCCTGCGGGTGACCGGCGCCGCCGCCGTCGTCGCGTGCCTGAACCTGCTGATCGGCTGAGGAGGCGCCATGTCCATTCAGGAACTGCCCGTCCAGGAAACGCACGTGCAGGAACGGCCCGTTCAGGAAATGCCCGTTCAGGACAAGCCTGTTCAGGAACCGCACCGGGCACCCGGGGCCGACAGCCCCGGCGAAGGAGCAGCCCACGTCGACGCACGCGACGCCGAAGGCCTCTCCGTGTGGCCCCGCTCCGCCCGCCCCGAACCCCACGGGGACGTCTGCGTCGGCGGTGTCTCCCTCGCCGAGGCCGCCGACCGCTTCGGCACCCCGCTCTACGTCCTCGACGAACAGGAGGTCCGCGAGCGCTGCCGCGCCTACCGCACCGCGTTCCCCGACGCCGACATCGTCTACGCCGCCAAGGCGTTCCTGTGCCGGGCCATGGCCCACTGGGTCCAGGAAGAAGGCCTCGGTCTGGACGTCTGCTCCGCCGGAGAACTCGCGCTGGCCGTCACCACCGGCTTCCCGCCCGAGAAGATCGTGCTGCACGGCAACGCCAAGAGCCCCGAGGACCTGAGTACCGCGCTGCGCCTCGGTGTCGGTCGCATCGTCGTGGACAGCACCTCCGAGATCGCCCGGCTCGCCGCGCTCACACCCCCCGGCACCCGCCAGCCCGTCATGGTGCGCGTGGTCCCCGGCATCGTCGCCGGCGGACACGCCAAGGTACGCACCGGCACCGACGACCAGAAGTTCGGCCTCTCCCTCACCGACGGCTCCGCACAGCATGCCGTCACCCGGATACTCGACCAGCCGCACCTCGAACTCGTCGGCCTGCACTGCCACATCGGCTCGCAGGTCGCCACCGTGAAACCGTACGTCGCCGCCGTGCGACGCATGACCGGACTGCTCGCCCGCATCCGCGACCAGCACGGCATCACCCTCCCCCAGCTGAACATCGGCGGCGGCCACGCCATCGCCTACCGCCCCGGCGAAGAAAGCCTGAACATCTCCGTCCTGGCCGGACGGGTCCGCGCCGAACTGGAGGACGGCTGCGCCCGCGCCGGGCTGCCCGTGCCCCGGCTCACCCTGGAGCCCGGCCGGGCCGTCGTCGGCCCCGCCGGCGTCGCCGTCTACCGGGTACTGGCCGTCAAGCGCACCGGCTCCCACACCTTCGTCGCCGTCGACGGCGGCATGAGCGACAACCCCAGGCCCGCGCTGTACGGAGTGCGCTACGCACCCCGGCTCATCGGCCGCCCCTCCTCCGCACCGCCCCGCCTCGTCACCGTCGTCGGCCGGCACTGCGAAGCCGGCGACATCCTCGCGGACGAGGTCGCCCTCCCCGGCGACGTACACCCCGGCGACCTCCTCGCCGTCCCGGCAGCCGGCGCCTACCACCTGTCCATGGCCTCCGGCTACAACCTCGTCGGCCGCCCACCCGTGGTCGCGGTCCGCGACGGCATCGCGCGCGTGCTCGTACGACGTGAATCGCTGGACGACATGAGCCGCCGGGACGTCGGACTGTAGCGCCGGGTTCCTTCCCCGGACCTCCGCCGGGCTCCCGCGCGGCGGAGGGCTGCCCCTTGCGCAGCACCCGTAGTCCGAAAGATCAGCAAATGCTCCCTATTCGCATACCTCTATGTGTGAGGACGAGGTCTCGATGACCGTCGAAAACGCCGTCGGCCTGATCGTGGCCGTCTCACTGCTCGCCTACCTGATCGTCGCCCTGATCAAGCCGGAGAAGTTCTGATGTCCGCTCCCGTCCGGACCCGGCCCGCGCCCGTACCGGACTCCCCTCCGCCGAGCCCGGAACAACCGCGCCGGGTCGGCGCCGGAATGCTCGATCCGACGCAGCTGTGGCGCGCGCTCCCCCAGGCGCTGCGCAAGCTGAATCCGGTCACCCTGCTCCGTAACCCGGTCATGTTCGTGACCGAGGTCGGTGCCGCGCTGACCACGGGTATCGCGGTGGTCCACCCCAGCCTCTTCGGGTGGCTGATCACCGGCTGGCTGTGGCTGACGGTGGTCTTCGCCAACCTCGCCGAGGCCGTGGCCGAGAGCCGCGGCAAGGCACAGGCCGACTCGCTGCGCAGGACCCGGCAGCAGACCACCGCCTGGCGGCTCGCGGGCTGGGAGTCCGGGGCGCCTCAGGACGCCTGTCTCGAAGAGGCCGTCGCCGCGTCCGAGTTGAGGCGCGGCGACATCGTGTCCGTACCGGCCGGGGAGCTGATCCCCGGCGACGGCGACGTCATCCAGGGCGCGGCGAGCGTCGACGAGTCGGCGATCACCGGTGAGTCCGCGCCGGTCATCCGCGAGTCGGGCGGCGACCGCAGCGCGGTCACCGGCGGCACTCGGGTGCTCTCCGACCACCTCGTCGTCCGGATCACCCAGCAGCCCGGGGAGAGCTTCCTCGACCGGATGATCGCCCTGGTCGAGGGCGCCGACCGGCAGAAGACCCCCAACGAGCTGGCGCTGAACCTGCTGCTGGTCATGCTGACCTTCGTCTTCCTGGTCGCGGTCGTGACCCTGCAGCCGATGGCGATCTTCTCCAAGGACGCGATGGCCGCCGCGCACGACACCGCGGCCCTGACCTCGAACGGTGTCACCGCCATCGTGCTGGTCTCGCTGCTCGTCTGTCTGATCCCGACCACGATCGGCGCGCTGCTCTCGGCGATCGGCATCGCGGGCATGGACCGGCTGGTGCAGCGCAATGTCCTCGCCATGTCCGGCAGGGCGGTCGAGGCGGCCGGTGACGTCAACACCCTGCTGCTCGACAAGACCGGCACGATCACCTTCGGCAACCGGCGGGCGAGCGCGTTCCTCCCGGTCGGGGCGGCCCCCATGGAGCGGCTGGCGCGGGCCGCGCTCCTTTCCAGCTTGGCCGACGAGACGCCCGAGGGCCGTTCCATCGTCGAGTTCGCCTACGAGAGACACGAGTTGACCGAGCGGGTCGCGAACGGCGCCGAGTGGGTGCCGTTCACCGCCGCCACCCGCATGTCGGGAGTCGACCTTCCCAGCGGGCAACGGCTGCGCAAGGGCGCGGCGGCATCGGTCGCGGCCTGGGTGCGCGAGCAGGGCGGCGAGGTTCCGCTCGCGCTGGAGGCGATCGTCCAGCAGGTCTCCGCCTCGGGCGGTACGCCGCTGGCCGTGGCGCAGTCCACGCACGGCGGCCGGGCCGAGGTACTCGGTGTCGTCCACCTCAAGGACGTCGTCAAGCCGGGTCTGCGTGAACGCTTCGACGAGCTGCGCCGGATGGGCATCCGTACGGTGATGATCACCGGCGACAACCCGGTGACCGCCAAGGCGATCGCCGAGGAGGCGGGCGTCGACGGCTTCCTGGCCGAGGCCACGCCCGAGGACAAGCTGGAGCTGATCAAGCGGGAGCAGGCCGGCGGTCACCTCATCGCGATGACGGGCGACGGCACGAACGACGCACCGGCGCTCGCACAGGCGGACGTGGGCGTCGCGATGAACACGGGTACGTCGGCCGCCAAGGAGGCCGGCAACATGGTCGACCTCGACTCGGACCCCACGAAGATCATCGAGATCGTCGAGATCGGCAAGCAACTCCTCATCACCCGGGGCGCGCTCACGACCTTCTCGATCGCCAACGACATCGCCAAGTACTTCGCGATCCTGCCGGCGATGTTCGCCGCCGTGTACCCGGGGCTCGACCGGCTCAACATCATGGCTCTGCACTCGCCGCTGTCCGCGATCCTCTCCGCGGTCGTCTTCAACGCGGTGGTCATCGTGGCGCTGATCCCGCTCGCCCTGCGCGGTGTCCGCTACCGGCCTTCCTCAGCCTCGGCCCTGCTCACCCGCAACCTGTGGATCTACGGACTCGGCGGCGTGATCGCCCCGTTCCTGGCCATCAAGTTCATCGACTTCGCCCTCGTCCAGTTCATCCCGGGGATCTGACCATGGCACGCTTCCCGCACTGGCTCGCCCAGCACATCGCAGCGCTCCGGGTGGTCCTCGTCCTGACTCTGCTGACCGGCCTGGCCTATCCGCTGGCCATGGTGGCGGCGGCCCAGGTCCCCGGACTCGACGGCAGGCCGGAGGTCACCGGCGCCGACGGCGCACCGGCCGGATCCCCGCTCATCGGCCAGTCCTTCACCGACGCCAAGGGCAACCCCGTCAAGAAGTACTTCCAGTCCCGGCCCTCCAACGCCGGTACGGGATACGACGCCGCGGCGTCGGGGGCCGGCAACCAGGGCCCCGAGTCCGTCGTCGACGCCTTGGACAAGCCGAGCCTGCTCACCCTGGTGTGCGGGCGCAGCAAGGCGGTCGGCGACCTCGAAGGCGTCGACGGTTCGCGCCCGTACTGCACGGACGACGGCGTCGGCGCGGTCCTCGGCGTCTTCCACGAGGGCGGCACGAGCGGTCGTGTCACCAAGGTGGTCAGCCTCGACCAGGCCTGTCCCGCGCAGCCGTTCCTCGCCACGTACAAGGGAGTTCGCGTCTTGTGCGCGAAGCCCGGCGCGGACTACAGCCACGCCGTGACCGTCCCTGTGCGTGGCGACGCCCCGGCGGACCCGGTCGTCCCCGCCGACGCGGTCACCGCGAGCGGCAGCGGCCTCGACCCGCACATCAGCCCGGCGTACGCGAAGCTCCAGGCGCCGCGCGTCGCCCATGAGCGTGGCGCGAGCGTGGCCGACGTACGGGGACTGATCGCGAAGTACACCACCGGGCGTGCGCTCGGTGTGCTCGGCGAGCCGGGCGTCGATGTCGTCGAGCTGAACATCGCGCTCGACCGCAAGTACCCGACGACCGCGACCACCGCGTCGTCTCCGAAGCAGGGAGCCTGATCATGGCGGCCTGGATCCAGGCATCGATCGTTCTCGCCGTGGTCGTGGGGCTGCACGTCCCGCTCGGCGACTACATGGCCCGCGCGCTCGACGGCGGGAAGCACTGGCGGGGCGAGAGAGCTCTCTACCGCGTCTGCGGCATCGACCCGGACAAGGAGCAGACCTGGCGGCACTACCTCACCGCCCTGCTCGCCTTCTCCGTCATGAGCGTCGCGGCGCTCTTCGCCCTGTTCACCCTGCAGGGCAAGCTGCCCTGGTCGACGGGGCACGAGGGCATGCCGTGGCGGCTCGCGCTGCACACCGCCGTCTCCTTCACGACCAACACCAGCTGGCAGAACTACGCCGGTGAGTCGGCCACCGGACATCTCGCCGTCATGGCGGGCCTGGGCGTCCAGGCGTTCGCGTCGGCGGCGGTCGGTATCTGCGTGGCTCTCGCGCTGGTCCGGGGTCTGGTCCGGCGGTCCACGGACGACCTCGGCAACTTCTGGGTCGACCTGCTGCGCACGATCTTCCGCGTCCTGGTCCCGATGGCGGTCGTCGGCGGCCTGATCCTCATGGCGGGCGGTGTCATCCAGAGCCTCGGCGACGGACACACCGTCACCACGGTCGCGGGTGCCAAGCAGACGATCCTCGACGGGCCGGTGGGCTCCTGGGAGCCGATCAAGCTGTTCACCGGTGACGGCGGCGGCGTCTTCAACGCCAACAGCGCCCACCCCTTCGAGAACCCGAGCGCCTGGACCAACGCCTTCGAGATCGTGCTGATGCTGCTCATCCCGACGGCCTGCGTGCGCATGTTCGGCCGGATGATCAACAGCCTGAAGCAGAGCTGGACCCTGCTCACGGTCGTCGGCATCCTCTTCGGCCTGCTCCTCGCCGCGGGCACGCTCGCGCAGAGCGCCCACACCGGCACGGTCACCCAGGCGGTCGGCGGACCGTACGAGGGCACCGAGACCCGCTTCGGCATCCCCGGCTCGACACTCTTCGGCGTGGGGGCCACGGGTTCCGCGGACGGCGCGGCCAACTCCTCGTACGACAGCTTCTCCGGCCTCGGCGGCGGTGTGCTGCTGTCCGCGATGATGCTCGGTGAGATCGCTCCCGGCGGCACCGGCAGCGGGCTCTACGGCCTGATCATGGTGGTCCTGGTGGCCGTCTTCGTCGGCGGTCTGATGGTCGGCCGCACGCCCGAGTACCTGCGCAAGCGGATCGGGTACGGGGAGATGCGGTGGGTGGTCGTGTACGCGCTGATCCCGCCGACCGTGATCCTCGCGTGCACGGGTGTCGCGCTCGCCTTCGGCGACGGCCAGACCTCCATGGGGAACCCTGGAGCACACGGTCTGACCGAACTCATCTACGCGTACACCAGCAATACCAACAGCAACGGTAGCGCGATGGCCGGTTTCAACGGCGCCACCGACTTCCACAACCTGCTGATGGTGTGCGCGATGCTGGCAGGGCGGTATCTCCCGATGGTCGCCGTGCTGGCCCTGGCCGGACGCCTCGCCAAGCAGCAGCCGGGCGTCGTCACGGTCGGCACGCTGCGCGCCCAGGGCGTCAACTTCGTCGTCCTGGCCACCGCCGCGGCCGTCGTCCTGGCACTGCTCAACTTCCTTCCGGCGCTGTCCCTGGGCACCCTCGCGGACGGCCTGCTGTAGCGGCCCGAGCACCGGCTGAGCCTGCGATCCCTCACAGGCTCGGCCGGCACGACGCGGACGACGACATCGGTAGTGGGTTCGTGGCTGAAGACGGGGGTCCCACGGCGTGACGAACGTCGGGAACCCGCTGCCCGTCGACCGGGACACGCTGTTCGTGCTGGGCGCGGTCACGAAGACCGTCACGGCGACCGCGCTGATGCGCCTGGTCGCGGAGGGACGGGTCGACCTGGACGCGCCGGTGCGCCGGTACGTTCCCGAGCTCGTACTCACGGACGGGCGGGCCGCGGCGGAGATCAGTCACGAGCCGTCCGACGTCACGCCACGGACGGTCGTCCGTGTCCCCGTGCCGCTCAGTCCGGAACCGGTTTCGGTCACCGGCGTCGTCCGTTGGTGATCCCCTGACGTTTTCTCAGGTGACCTTGACGGTGCCTTGATGTGCCCGCGCCCTCGGCCGCATTCCTCACCCGAAGGCATCCGAATGGCCTCCCGGCGGCCACCACGCCCTGTCAGCCCGAACGGTCGCCGTCCTCTCCGACGTCCGTGCACGTCAGGAGCACGTATGGGAAGGGGAGTTGCTCTTGCCCAGGGCGTGCGGGGCGGCTTCCATGGAACCTGTGAACAGCGCATGGCTTCTCTTCGACCGGCCGCCGAGTCCCGGCGCGACCCGTCGTGCGCCTCGCTGCCCGGAAACGCCCGCGTCCGCCCTCCGCTGACGCCGACGCGCTGTCCGCAGCCCTCGGGGCGCCGTGATTCGTTCCGGCGCCCCTTCCTTCATACCCGCACAGGTCCGGCGTCCCCGTGGCTGAGGCCGCCGTCGTGCCCGCAACCTCGGATGGACCATGTCTGACTCCACCCTTTCCTCGCGTACCGTCCTCGTCACGGGGGCCACCACCGGCATCGGCCTGGAGACCGCCCGGCAGCTCGCCGAACGCGGTGCCACCGTGCTGCTGCACGGCCGCACCGCCGAGGAGGCGCGCGCCGCCGCCGACCGTCTGGTCGCCACGGCAGGCATCGACGCCGCCCGACTGCGCCCTGCGGCAGCCGACTTCACACACCTCGACGAAGTCGCATCCCTGGCGAACCAGGTCGTCGCCCAGCACCCGCACCTCGACGTCCTCGTCAACAACGCGGGCATCGCGGCGCCCGAGCGGCACACCGTCACCACGGACGGCAACGAGATCGCCTTCCAGGTCAACTTCCTCGCCCACTACCTCCTGACCTGCCTGCTGGAACCCGCGCTCACCAGCAACTCCGGCGGCCGAGTCGTCAACGTCTCGTCGTCCCTGCACCGCACCGCGAACATCCAGTGGAACGACCCGAACCGCGCCCGCCGCTACTCCCGGCTCGCCGCCTACGCCCAGTCGCAGCTCGCGCTCACCGTCTTCGCCGCCGACCCGCGCGTCACCGCGGTCTCCGTCCACCCCGGCGTCTGCGACACGGCGCTGATGCCGCTCTACGCCCACGAAGGCGTCACGCCCGCCGAAGGCGCCACACACGTGGCCCGGCTCTGCGACCCGGCCGTCGAGATCGTCAACGGCGCCTACTACGACCGCGCCGAACGCGTCATCCCGGCCCCGGCCGCCACCGAGGACCGCACGATCAAACGCCTCAGCAGACTCGCCGACCTGCTCGTCGGCCGCACCGCTTGAACTTCCCTTCCATACAACGGAGTTGATGCCCACGTCGAAGCGCGCCCGCAAGAAGAGGGCCCGCCGCAAGAAGAGAGCGAACCACGGCCGCAAGGCCGGTCAGCGCTGAGCCCCCGGGGCGACCCCAGCACACACCGGGGTCGCCCCGTACGCGGTGAAAGGCAACCCCCGTGATCCAGCTCCTCCCTCACCAACTTCCCGCCCTCTCTCGGTGGTTCCCCGCCGCAGCGCCCGGACCCGCCGCCCTCGCCGAGCACGCCCTGGCCACCGGGACCGGGCAATGGTGGGCCGACCGGGCCGTGCACCCACGCACCGTCGCCGTACGCTGCGCCGACCACGCCCTCCTGCGCGGAGACCCCGATGCCCTCACCGCCTCCGGCCTCACGCCGCTGGCCGACTGCTGGATCGACGCACCCGACCGCTTTCTCCCCGCCCTCGCCACCACCTTCGACCGGGTCACCCCGTGGGAGCGCATGGTCTACGTACAGCGCGTGCCGCCCTCCTCGACACCCCGTCTCCCGTGGGGCGTCACGGTGCGACGGCTGGCACCCGAGCACGCCCCGGCCCTCGCCGGGCTCGGCACCGACGCGGCCTGGATCCACGGCACATGGGGCGGACCGACCGCTCTCGCGGCCTCCGGTCTCGGCTGGGCCGCCCTCCACAAGAACCGCATCCTCGCCGTCGCCTGCGCCTACCTCCTGAGCAGCACACACGAGGACATCGCCTGCCTCACGGTCCCCGAGCACCGACGCGAACACCTCGCCCTCGCCTGCGTCACCGCCCTGTGCACGGACATCGCCGCCCGCGGCCACACCGCGAGCTGGTCCTGCTCCCGCGACAACCGCCCCAGCCGCCTGCTCGCCTGGACCGCCGGATTCCGGCTGGAACGCGAGTACGTGCACTACGCGACCGGAAACCCCGCGCGGCACGACCACCTCACCGCATAGCCGCCGTATCGCCGGTCATAGGTGGACGGTCAGGTGGCGGGGGCCGCGGAGCATGGCGTTCTGCCGGTAGGGGGGCGGGTCCTGGACCAGGCGGGCCGCGGCGAGGTGGGGAAGCAGCGCGCCGAGCGCGGTCTCGGCTTCGATGCGGGCGAGTGGTGCGCCGTAGCAGAGATGGATCCCGCTGCCGAAGCCGAAGTGCTCGTTGTCCGGGCGGGTGGGGTCGAAGCGGTCGGGCTCGTGGAACCGCTTGGGGTCGCGACTGCCCGAGGCCAGCGCCAGTACGACGGACGTGCCCTCGGGGATCGTGGTGCCGGCGACGTCGATGTCGGCGAGGGGGATCCTCTCGCGCATGTGGACCGGGGGTTCGTAGCGCAGCAGTTCCTCCACCACGCGCGGCAGCAGGTCGGGTTCGCGGCGCAGCCGGTCCAGCTCGTCGGGCCGGCGCATCAGGGTGAGGACGCCGTTGGTGATCAGGTTGACCGTGGTCTCGTGTCCGGCGATGAACAACAGGATGGTGGTTTCCGCCAGTTCCTCGACGGTGAGCCGCAGGGCGGGGTCCGGTTCGTTGACGAAGTCGGAGAGCATGTCGCCGGTGGGACGGCCGCGGCGCTGTTCGGCGAGGCCGACCAGGTAGCGGCCCATCTCCTGCCGGCCCTGCAGACCCGCCTTGTCCCGTTCGGTGGTGTCCTCTTCGGGTCCGATGTCGGCGGACGCGACGATCGCTTCGGTCCATCCCTGGAACAGTGCCTCGTCCTCGCGCGGGACGCCCATCAGCCGGCAGATGACGGTGATGGGCAGGGGGTAGGCGAAGTCGTCGACGACGTCGATCTGCTCGCGGTCCCGGAGCGCCTCGACCAGTTCGTCGGTGATGTGGGTGATCTCCTCGCGCATGGCGTCGACCCGGCCGGGGGTGTGCGGCGGCCCGAACGGCCGCATGGTCAGGGTGCGCAGTCTGTGGTGCTCGGGGTCGTCGAGCCGCAGGAACGGCGGCGTCGGCCCCTCGTCGGACGGCGACGGGGTGGTGCCGCTGCGCGGATCGGCACTCATCCGGGGGTCGTGGAGCAGAGCGGCGATCTGGTGGTAGGTGCCGATCAGACAACTGCCGTCCGCCTGCCACACCACGGGACCGGCCTCGCGGAGTTCCGCGTACAGCGGGTAGGGGTCGGGGCGGTTCGCGTAGTCGGAGATCCGTGCCAGCAAGGTCTCGGAGGCCATGATGGCTCCTCGTGGTCGGGCGGGACGTGGGTCAGCGCGTGGGAGGCACCACCGTCAGCCGTCGATCGGGCAGGTACCCGGTGAGCGCCACGGTGGGGCCGTGCGAAAGGACGCTCGGGTCGGGCACGTCGGACGGAATGGTGACGTCGGCCGCGATCGCGCGGTCCGCCGCGCCGGGCGGGGGTGGGAACGGAGCGGCCGTCTCGATCAGGTGCTTGTAGTAGTCGAGCGACTTGGCCATGTCGACGGTGACCGCGGCGGTGACCCGTCCCTGGTAGCCGTAGACCACCGCCAGACGGCGCGCCTCCAAAGAGCCCTGGGCGACGACCACGTGGTCGGAGTAGGTCGGCACGCCCACCGACTTGATGTTGAGCCCGAACTGGGTCGACCAGAACGTCGGGACGGCGAGGTGCGGACGCCGCAGCGGCCCCGGACTGACCATGTTGTGGGCCGCCACCTCGGCCTGCTCGACCGCGTTGCCCCAGTGCTCGAGGGAGAGCATCTGGTACCCGAACAGCGGGTGCGGGAACCGGGAGACGTCACCGGCCACGAAGACGTCGTCGGTGACGATCCCGTACATGTTGAAGGCCCGGCACCCGGCGTCGCAGGCGATCCCGCGCGGACCCGCCGCCAGCCCGGACTCCGCCAGCCACTCGACGTTGCGGACCGCCCCCAAGGCCACCACGCACACATCCGCCTCGACACGACTGCCGTCGGACAGGTCCGCGCCGGTGAACCGGCCGTTCCCGTCCCCGCGCAGAGCGGTGACCGTCACTCCGGTGCGCAGGTCCACGCCGTGATTGCGGTGCATGGCTGCCGCGAGTTGCGCCAGGGTGCCGCCGAGCGCGCCCACCAGGGGCGCGGGGCCCCGTTCCGCGACCGTGACCTCGATGCCCCGCTCCCGGCAGGCGGAGGCGATCTCCGAACCGGTGAAACCGGCACCGATCACCAGCACCCGCTCCGGCCCGGCGTCCAGCCGCTCGGCCAGCTTCCCGGCCTCGTCACTGGTGCGCAGGGTGAACACGCCGTCCAGGGAGGCCTCATCCGGGTCGGGCCAGGGGCGTGCCCGGGTCCCGGTGGCGATCAGCAGCCGGTCGTACGGCAGCGACTCGCCGTCGGCCAGCATCACCCGTTTCTCCAAAGGATCCACGCCGGTGGCGGCCACTCCCAGTCGCCAGTCGGCGTCCGGGTCCCGGCGCATCGGCAGCGCCGTGGTGTGCGCCGGCGCCTTGCCGAGCAGTACCTGCTTGGACAGCGGTGGCCGGTCGTAAGGCGCCCAGGGCTCGTCCCCGACCAGGGTCAGTGAGCCGGTGAAGCCCTGCTCGCGCAGCGTCTCCGCGGCCCGCAGCCCGGCCAGTGACGCCCCGACGATCACGATGCGGCCGTCGCTCAGATCACCGGGCACCGGCGCTCACCCCTTCACCGAGAAGGATCGCCTGGACCGGGCACGCCGCCGCGGCCTGGCGCACGCGCTGGACCTGGTCGTCCGGGACGGCCGTGGCGTACAGCAGTCCCTCCTCGCCGTGCAGCTCGAACATGTCCGGTGCGAGGAACACGCACTGCGCATAGCCCTGGCAGCGCGTGAGATCCACAACGGTCTGCATCCTCACCACCTCCTCCGTGGCCTCGCCCCCTCATTTCCAGCATGCGGGGAGATCCGCAGGCCCGCACGGCCACCGCTCATCGCCGTCGCGTGCCGCTGCGGCTTCCGCCCTGCCCGAGCAGTTCGAGCGAGATGTGCGGGGACAGGGCGCGCAGGAAGTCGGGCGCGTCGAAGATCTCACCGGCGGAGACGACACCGACCGTGCGGGTCCGGCCGGACAGGATGCGGTGGACCGCCTCCACCGCGAGCGGCGCGCTGACGGCGTAGATGTCCCGGCCGCGTGCCACAGCGCGCCGCTCGGTGCCACCGGAGCGTACGACGACGTCGACGACGAAGGTCTGGCCGAGTCCGTACGACCGCCGTCGGAGGCGGTCATCGCCGTGGACACCGCCCACGAGCACCCCGACCCCGTGCACCGGCTCGGTGACTGGCAGCGGGTATGACGACCGCCCCCTGCCGCCCGGGAAGACTGTGACGCGCGGTAACACACGCTGTGACGTAGGGTCAATCCCTGGGGCGGAATTCCTGGGGCGAAATTCCTGGGGTGGAATCCCTGGGGGGATTCTTTGAGGAGGGGCGAATTGGGGCTGGAGCCGGTGCGCTTCTCGGTTCTGGGGCCGGTCCGTGCCTGGCGGGCGGGAACGGAGCTGGACCTGGGGCGTCCTCAGGAGAGGGCGCTGCTGGCGCTGCTGCTGGTGCGGGCCGATCAACCGGTCGGCATGGACGAGATCGTGGGCGCGCTGTGGGGGCACAGCCCGCCGCACACCGCTGTCAACGTGGTGCACCGTCTCGTCGGTGCGCTGCGCAGGCTGCTGGAGCCCGGACTGCCCGCACGGGCGACGGGCCGCTGGCTGGTACGGGACGCGGGCGGCTACCGGCTGCTCACCGACAGCGGCTCCCTGGACCTCCTGCGCTTCCGTGAACTGCGGGACCAGGCCCGGCAGGCCGCCGCGGAGGGGGTGCCCGCACGCAGCGCGAAGCTGTTCGCCGAGGCGCTGTCCCTGTGGCAGGGGCCGGTCGCCACCGGGATCGGCGCACGGGTACGGACGCACGCGGCGTTCGGCCTGCTCAGCCGCGAGTACGTCACCGTCGTACGGGAGGCGGCCGACGCGGCGCTGCTCGCCGGTGTCCCCGGCACGGTCCTGCCCGCACTGCGCAGGGCCGCCGCCGAGCATCCCTTGGACGAACCGCTGCTGTCACGGCTGATTCTCGCGCTGGCCGCCGGCACTCGTCGTGCGGAGGCGCTGAGCACCTACCGGGAGGCCTGTGCCCGGCTCGCCGGTGAGCTGGGCATCGACGCGGGTCCGGAGCTGCGCGAAGCCCACCGGACGGTACTGCTGAACGACCCCGGCACGGCGGCGAAGGACGTGTCCCGGACGGACGTGGCCGAGGCGGGCGCGGTCGCCCCCGGGGCCGAGGAAACGGGCCCGGGTTCCGCCGGTCCACGGACACCTCCGGTGCCGGTCCCCGCCCAACTCCCCCACGACCTGCCGACGTTCACCGGGCGGGAACCCGAACTGGACGAGGCACTCGGGCCGCTCACCGGTGAGAAGGCGCCCGCGGAGACGGTGGTGATCAGCGCCATCGGCGGCATGGCCGGAATCGGGAAGACCACGCTGGCCGTGCACTGGGCCCATCAGGTCGCCGACCACTTCCCCGACGGGCAGCTCTACGTCAATCTGCGAGGGTTCGACCCGTCGGGCGCCGTCATGAGCGCGGCCGAGGCCGTGCGCGGGTTCCTGGACACCCTGGGCGTGCCACCCGAGCGCGTCCCGCACGGCGTGGACGCCCAAGCCGCGCTCTACCGCAGCCTGTTGGCCGGGCGTCGCTTCCTCGTCCTGCTGGACAACGCCCGCGACACCGACCAGGTGAGACCGCTGCTCCCCGGCACCCCCGGGTGTCTCACCCTCGTCACCAGCCGCAACCAGCTGTCCGGCCTTGTGGCCGCGCACGGAGCCCGCTCACTGACCCTGCGTCCCTTCGACGCCGACCAGGCCCGCGCCTTCCTCGCCCGACGGCTGGGCGCCGCGCGCGTCGACGCCGAGCCCTGGGCCGTGGCCGAGATCACCGCTCTGTGCGCCGGGCTGCCGCTCGCCCTGGCCTGCGTCGCCGCCCGCGCGGCCACCCACCCGGACTTCACGCTGTCGGCGATCGCCGCCGAACTGCGCGAGGCGCACGGCAGTCTGGAGGCCTTCGCCCACCCGGACACCTCGGCGGACATCGGCGCGGTCTTCTCCTGGTCCCTGGCCGCCGTCTCCGCCCCGGCCGCCCGGCTCTTCCGGCTGCTCGCCCTGCATCCCGGCCCCGACCTCTCCGTACCGGCCGCGGCCGCCCTCGGCGGACGTCCGGTGCGCGAGACCCGGCGGCTGCTGAGCGAGCTGACCGGCGTCCACCTCCTCAACGAACACGCTCCCGGCCGGTACGCCTTCCACGACCTGCTGCGCGCCCACGCCACCGAACTCGTCCACACCCAGGACTCCGAGGAAGACCGCGGCGCGGCCGTCCGGCGGCTGTTCGAGCGCTGTCTGCACACCGCCCGCGCGGCCGGTCTGCTGCTCGCCCCGCACGACGACCCGATGCCGCTGGAGCCGCCCACTCCCGAGAGCGTCCCCGAGCCGCTCGCCGACGACACCGCCGCGCTGGCCTGGCTCACGGCCGAATACGCGGGGCTGCTCGCCGTCGTCGACGCGGCCGCGGGCTCCGGTCACGACCGGCTCGCCTGTCTGCTCGCCTGGTCCCTCGAGCCCTTCTTCGACCGGCGCGGAGCCTGGCACGACTGGGCGGTCGTCGAGCAGACCGCGCTCGATGCCGCCGAGCGGCTCGGGGACCCGGCGATGCAGGCCCGCGGACTGCGGGCGCTGGCCCGCGCGGAGGGCAGGCTGGGCCTGCACGACCGCTCGCGCCCACGTCTCGAACGCGCTCTGGAGCTCTTCACCGGGCTGGGAGACGCGGTCGGACGGGCCGACACCCACCGAAGTCTGGGCTGGGAGAGCGAGCAGCGGGGCGACCTGCCCGGTGCCCTGCGCCACAACCAGCTGGCCCTGGAGCTGTTCCGGAGCGCCGGCCTGCGAGCCGCACAGGCCAGCGTCCTCAACTCGGTGGGCTGGTACCACGCCCTGCTCGGCGAGCACCGGCAGGCGCTGAGCCACTGTTTCGAGGCCCTGACCATGCTTCAGGACCTGGGGGACCGCTACGGCCAGGCGGGCACCTGGGACAGCATCGCCTACGCCTACCAGCACCTGGGCCGCCATCCGCACGCCCTGCTCGGCTACCGCAACGCGCTCTCCCTCTACCGGGAGCTCGGGGTGCCCTATCCGGAGGCCGAGACCCTCACCCGCCTCGGCGACACCTACCTCGCGATGGGCAACCACGGGAGCGCCCGCGCATCCTGGCGAGCGGCCCTCGTCCTGCTCACCGAACTCGGCCACCCCGACGCCGAACAGGTACGCGCCCGACTGCGTGCACGCGATGAACGACTCGGCTCCGCCTGAACGCGCGCGAACGCCCGGATCGCGCAGACGCCCGCGATCCACAGGGGCGAGCATGGACGTCGAGCATTTCCTCAGTCAGGGCCCTGGGCCCGACATCTCACCTCGGGGGTCCTCATGATCGACTCGGTGATGTCACGCGACACCGCACCGGTCCGTCGTCTCTTCCGGCTGCCGGACACGACCGACGACGCGTTCCTGCACCTGGGACTGCATATCCAGGGCTCGGTCTCGGTGACAGGGGGCGGCACCCAGGTGTTCCTGGCCCCCGGCGACCTGGTGTTCCACGATCCGGCCCGGCATGACCACCTGCGTTTCAGCGGCCCTTGCCGGCTGACGGTCTTCCGGGTGCCCCGCGGTCACCTGGGCGTGTCGCCCTCGGACCTGCACCGGATCATGGGCCGTCGCGTGCGGGGCGACGAGGGCGTCGGCGCGCTGGTGTCCAACTTCCTCTCGGCGCTCGCCGCCGAGAGGGACTTCCGCAGGTCGAGGACGGGCCACCGGCTCGCCCGCTCCGCCGTCGACCTCGTCGCCGTACTCGTCATGCAACTCCTCGGGGAGGAGACCCCCGACGCCTCGGACGTCGCCGCCGGGACGGTGTCGCGGATCCAGGCCTTCATCGAAGAGCATCTGACGGATCCGGATCTGTCACCGGAGTCGATCGCGCTCGCCCACCACATCTCCGTCCGCTACCTGCACAAGCTCTTCCGGCAGGAGGGCACCACGGTGGGCCAGTGGATACGGCGGCGCAGGCTGGACGCGTGCCGGCGCGAGCTGGGCCGCAGCGCGAACCGCAGGCCGAGCGTGGCCGCCGTGGCGCTGCGCTGGGGGTTCAGCAGCCCTTCGCACTTCAGCCGCGCCTTCCGGGACGCCTACGGCATGTCCCCCAGCGCATGGCAGAGTGCGACAAGGTGATGCGGTTCGAGGTGCTGGGTCCGTTGCGGGTCCGGCGGGCCGAGCGGGAACTCGACCTGGGGTTCCCGCAGCAACGCGCCCTCCTGGGGCTGCTCATGGTGCGGGCGGGGCGGCCGGTGCAGGTGAGCGAGATCGTGGATGTGCTGTGGGCGAGCCGTCCGCCGGCCAGCGCCCCGAACGTGGTGCGCCGGTATGTCGGTGCGCTGCGGCGGCTGCTCGAACCGGGGCTGCCGCCCCGGGCGCCCGGCCGTCGTCTGCCGCGCCGCACCGGTGCCTACCTGCTGGACGCGGAGCCTGACGAGATCGATCTGCTGCGGTTCCGCGAGCTCACCCTGCGGGGCAAGCGGGCGGTCGCCACCGGTCGGCCCGAGGTGGCGGTACGGCAGTTCGTCGGGGCCCTCGGCGAGTGGCGCGGGCCGGTGGCGATGGGGCTCCCCGCGTCGGCTCGCGAGCACGCCCTGTTCCGTGCCGTGGAGCACGAACTCGTGCTCACCACACGGATGGCGGCCGACGCGGCCCTGCTGTGCGGCGCGGCGGGCCTCGTGCTGCCGAGCCTGCGCCGGGCCGTCGACCTCGAGCCCCTGGACGAGTCCCTGCACGCCCGGCTCGTGATGGTGCTGGCGGCCTGCGGACTGCAGGCCGAGGCACTGACGGCGTACGAGGAGGTACGGCGCCGGCTGGACGCGGAGTTGCGGGTCGCCCCGGGCGCCGAGCTGAGCGCGGCCCACACCCGGGTGCTCCGTCAGGAGGTGCGCGCGTCCACGCCCCCGGTGCACCGACCGGTCAGGACAACGCTGTCCGAACCGGTGCAACTCCTCGCCCGGCCCGCCCAGTTGCCGCCCGGCCTGACGGTCTTCGCCGGCCGGAGCGAGGAACTCGGGGAGCTGACCGCCCTCGCCGGGGCGACTGCGTCCTCCGAGGCGCCCGGGACGATCCTGGTCAGCGGAATGGCGGGCGTCGGGAAGACCGCGTCGGTCGTGCGCTGGGCCCATGAGATCGCGCCTCGGTTCCCGGACGGCCAGCTCTACGTCGAGCTGCGCGGCCACGATGCGGCCGCCAGGCCCGCGCAGGAACCCGTGGAGGCGCTGCGCGGGCTGGTGGTGGCACTCGGTGCACCGCCCCGGCACCTCCCGGACGACATGGCCGCGCTCACGGACCTCTACCGCGAGCTGCTGGCGGACCGCCGGGTCCTCGTCGTGCTCGACGACGCTGCCCGCACCGAGCACGTACGCCCGCTGCTGCCCACCGCCCCGGGCTGTCTGGCCGTGGTCACCAGCCGTCACCGGCTGCCCGGTCTGATCACCTCCGGGGCCCGGCCGCTGCACCTGGAACTGCCGTCCATCGCCGACGCCCGCGCCGCGCTGGCCCTGCGCGTCGGCTCCGAGCGGCCGGCCGCCGAACCCGGGGCGGCCGAGGAGATCATCGAACGCTGCGGCCGGCTGCCGCTGGCCCTGGCCATCGTGGCCGCGCGCGCCGTCAGCCGCCCCGACTTCCCGCTGGCGGCCCTCGCCGCCGAACTCCGCGCCGCGCACGGGAGCCTCGACGCCTTCGCGGGCGTCGGCGGGACGGCCGACGCCCGCGCCGCGTTCGCCGCGTCCCACCGGTCGCTGCCGCCCGGCGACGCCCGGCTCTTCCGCCTCGTGGCGCTGCACCCCGGCCCCGGCATCGCGGCGGACACCGCCGCCGGGCTCGCCGGTCTGTCGCCCCGCGAGGCCCGGCCGGTCCTCGACCGTCTCGCCGACGCCCATCTCGTGTGCGAGGGCGCGCCGGGCCATTTCACCGTGCACACCCTGCTGCGCGCGTTCGCCGCCGAGCTCGCGGAGGCCGACGAGGCCGCCACGACGAAGTCCCTGTCACTCCCGCGTCACTCTTTTTGAACTTGCCCCGACCTACTCTCCGAGCGGAGTGGACGACCGTCCCACGAGGCGTCGTCGCTCCTCTCGACAGTTCGGCAGGGCTCGGAGGCAACGGCGGATGACGTCCAGTATCAGCATCGTTCGGACCGACCGCGGTGAGACGGATGAGACAGGTGAGACCGAGAGGTGCCGCATGCCCATGGGCCTCGACATCGTCGTCTCGGGCACGGCGCCCGCGGAGCTGCCCGGGGCGGGCCGGCCCTACCCGGCCCGGCGGGCACACCGGTTGGTCGCCCGGGACAGCGGCGAGTACCTCTTCGTCGGCATACGGGGCGCGGCAGGTGTACGGGGCGGGAGCGGCGTACGAGGTGGGAGCGGCGTACGAGGCGGGGGCGGCGCGCACGGTCCGCGGCAGCCCGAGGACGTCTTCCTCGGGCCGGGAGACATCTGCTTCTACGACGCGCACGGTCCGGCGACGCTCGACTTCCCCGAGCGGTTCCGCATGAAGGTGTTCCTCGTGCCGTACGAGTCGCTCGGGCTCGACGCGGCCGACGTGACCCGGCTCGCGGGGACACCGGTACCCCGGGTGTCCCGGCTGGGCAGCCTGCTGTCACCGTTCCTGTCGGAACTCGCCGACACGGCCTCCTCGTCCCGGCCACCGGTCGGCGACCTGCTCGCCTGGAACGCCGTGAACGTGCTGGCCACCCTCGCCGCCGAGCGGCTCCGGGACGCCACCGCGACGCCCGACGCCCGGACACCGCTGAGGGCCCGGATCCTGGAGTTCATCGACCTGCATCTGACCGACGAGGACCTCTCCCCCGAGACGATCGCCGGGGCCCATCACATCTCCGCGCGCTATCTGCACCGGATCTTCCAGGACGAGGGCACCACGGTCGGCCGGTGGATCCAGCGGCGCCGGCTCGAGGAGTGCCGCCGGGACCTGATGATCCGGGCCCGGGGCGGTCGGACCATCGCGGCGGTGGCCAACCGCTGGGGGTTCATGAGCGCCACCCACTTCAGCCGGGTCTTCCGGGCCGCGTACGGCATGTCGCCCAGCGAGTGGCGGGACACTGTCGGCCGCGGCACGCCCGCCGGGCGCCGCTGAGGTGATCGACGCGTTGGGCGCTGTGAGTTCAGCGGCGGTGCGCTGACGGACCATTCGCGCCCGCACCGCGCCTCTAGCGTGGCTGCGAGGCCGGAGCATTGCCCGGCGTACCCAGGAACAACGCTTCAGGAGATACCCATGTCCGACGCCGTAGAGCCGGTCAAGCCTGTACTGGAACCGGCGGCCGCCGCTTTCGCGGAAGCCACCGCCAATCCGCCGTACCTGTTCGACCTCGCCCCGGCGGAGGGTCGCAAGGCCGTCGACGAGGTGCAGTCCGGCGAGATCGACAAGCCGGCGGTCGACGAGGAGTGGATCACCGTCCCGGGCGGTCCGACGGGCAGCGTCCGCGCGCGGATCGTCAAGCCCGCCGGGGTCACCGGCACCCTGCCGGTGATCCTGTACATCCACGGCGCGGGCTGGGTGTTCGGCAACGCCCACACCCACGACCGCCTGGTCCGCGAACTGGCCGTCGGCGCCGAGGCCGCCGTGGTCTTCCCCGAGTACGACCTCTCGCCCGAGGCCCGCTACCCGGTCGCCATCGAGCAGAACTACACCGTCGCGCAGTGGGTCGTGCAGCAGGGCGCGACCAAGGGCCTGGACGGCAGCCGCCTCGCGGCGGTCGGCGACTCCGTCGGCGGCAACATGACCGCCGCGCTCACCCTGATGGCCAAGGAGCGCGGTGATGTCCCGCTGCTCCAGCAGGTCCTGTTCTACCCGGTCACCGACGCGAACTTCGACACCGGCTCCTACCACCAGTTCGCGGAAGGCTACTTCCTGCGCCGCGACGGCATGCAGTGGTTCTGGGACCAGTACACGACCGACGAGGCCGACCGCGCCCAGATCACCGCCTCCCCGCTGCGCGCCACCACCGAGCAGCTCACCGGCCTGCCCCCGGCCCTGGTCATCACCGGCGAGGCCGACGTCCTGCGCGACGAGGGCGAGGCGTACGCCAACAAGCTCCGCGAGGCCGGCGTCGCCGTCACCGCCGTGCGCTTCCAGGGCATCATCCACGACTTCGTGATGCTCAACTCCCTGCGCGGCACCCACGCCGCCGAGGCCGCCATCACGCTGGCCACCCGCACGCTGCACACCGCGCTGCACGCCGGCTGACCCGGTCCACAAGACCGCCAAGACCGCCAAGGAGACACAGTCATGTCCGGAAACACCACTCCCACCGCCCTGCTCGTGCACGGCGCGTTCGCCGACGCCGCCAGCTGGTCCGGCGTCATCGCGGAACTGCAGAACCACGGCATCCCCGTCGTCGCGCCGCCGAACCCGCTGCGCGGGCTCGCCTCCGACGCCGCGTACATCGCCTCGGTGGCCGCGCAGATCGACGGCCCCGTCGTGCTGGTCGGCCACTCCTACGGCGGCGCGGTCATCACCGTCGCCGGCACCGCGGAGAACGTGGTCGGCCTGGTCTTCGTCGCGGCGTACGTCCTCGAGGAGGGCGAGAGCCTCGGCGAGTTGCAGGGGCGCTTCCCCGACTCGCCGCTGGGCAGCAGCCTGAAGCAGGCCACGTATCCCGTCGAGGGCGGCGACCCGGCCGTCGAGGTCACCATCGTCCCCGAGGCGTTCCCGTCCGTCTTCGCCGCGGACGTCCCCGCCGAGGTCACCAAGGTGCTCGCGGTCGCCCAGCGTCCGCTCGCCGCCGGCTCGTTCACGGAGACGGCCACCGCCGCCGCGTGGAAGACCAAGCCCTCCTGGGCCCTGGTCGCCGCCGCGGACCAGGCGATCAACCCCGAGGTCGAGCGCTTCGGCGCGAAGCGTGCGGGGGCGACGATCCTGGAGGTCGAGGGCGCCTCGCACGCCGTCGCGGTGTCCCGGCCGAAGGTGGTCGCCGAGCTGATCCGCGACGCGGTCCGCGCGAGCGGCTGAGCGACCGGCTGAGCGAGCCGACGGCGGCCGTGCGGATGTACTCCCCCGTAGTCACGGGAGCGCGGGCGGGAGGGGGAGGCGGATCGTGAACGTCGTCGAGCCGGGGCGGCTGGTCACCTCGATGGTGCCGCCGTGTGCACGGACCAGTGAGCGGGCGACCGCGAGGCCCAGCCCGCTGCCGCCGCGGTCGCGGCTGCGGGCCTTGTCGACGCGGTAGAACCGGTCGAAGACCCGCTCCTGGTCGGCGGCCGGGATCCCGGGCCCGGAGTCGCAGACCCGCACGACCGCCGTGCCGGACGAGCCGACGCGCACCGCCTGCCCCGCCCCCGTGGCCGACACCTCCAGACGCACCTTCGTCCCCGCCGGGGTGTGCATGGCGGCGTTGGTGAGCAGGTTGTCGAGGACCTGACGGATACGCAGGGGGTCCAGGCGCAGGCGCACCGGGTCGGGGCCGGCCGTCACGGACAGCACGTGCTCCCCTCGTCCGGCGCGGAAGGCGTCCGCGGCCTCCCGCGCCAGTTCCGTCAGGTCCGCGTCCTCCAGCCGCAGCGGTGTCTCCACCTCGGCGGCGTCCAGGCGGGCGAGGAGGAGCAGGTCGTCGAGGAGTACGCCCATCCTGGCGGCCTCGGCGCGCAGCCGGGCCAGGTGCTTCTCGCGCTCCTCGGGCTCGTTGGCCGCGGCGTACTGGAAGAGGTCCGCGTAGCCGCGTACCGACATCAGGGGCGTCCGGAGCTCGTGCGAGGCGTCCGCGACGAACCGGCGCAGTCGCTGCTCGGCCTCGGTCCGGACGGCGAGCGCGTCGTCGATGTGCTCCAGCATGGTGTTGAACGCGGTGCGCAGTTCCTCGACCTCGGGTCCACCGCGCCCACCGCCGGCCCGCACCTCCAGCCCCGCCGAGCCGGTGAGGTTGTGCGAGGTGATGCCGCGGGCGGTGTGGGCCATGTCGCTGAAGGGCTTCAGCCCGCGCCGCAGTACCGTCCGGCCGATCACGACGAGCCCGAGCAGGGCGAGCGCGAAGGTGACGACCTGGACCGTGATCAGCTGCCGCACGGTGGCCTGCATGTCCCGCATGGGCGCCGCGGTGACGAGGACGACGCCGGGTTCGACCTCGCAGGCACGCAGCTTGTACGTGCCCTCCCCCGCGATGTGCGCGGTGCGCAGCAGGTGCGCGTCACCTCCGTCCGGCAGCGCCTGGGCGACGGCGGTGAGCGCGGCGGTGTCGGCGGGGACGTCGGCGGGCTTGCGCAGGACCGCCGTACGGCCCTGGACGTCGTACACGGCGGTGAACCAGCCGTAGTAGGGCCGCCGCTGGACGATGCCGTGCGCCTGGGCGTCCTTGGACTGGGTGACCTGGACGAGCTTCATCTGCTCGCCGAGCTGACGTTCCAGGTACTCCTTCATGTACGTCGTCAGGGCCGTGCCGACGACGGCGAACACGACGAGGGACAGCACGCCGATGCCGAGGGCCAGCCGGGTGCCCAGGCGTGTGCGGCGGTAGGCGCCCCGCAGACGGCGCAGCGCACCGCCGGTCCCGGGGCTGCTCACTCGGCGACCTGCCGCACCACGTACCCGACGCCGCGCACGGTGTGGATGAGCGACTCGCCGCTGTCGGTCTCGCCGTTGCCGTCGAGCTTGCGGCGCAGCCGGCTGACGACGAGTTCCACCACGTTGGAGCGGCCGCCGAAGCCGTACTCCCACACGTGGTCGAGGATCTGGGCCTTGGTGAGGACGGTCGGTGACTTGCGCATGAGGTAGCGCAGGACCTCGTACTCGGTCGGGGTGAGGGTGAGCAGCCGGTCGGCGCGGCGTACCTCCCGGGTGTCCTCGTCCATCGTCAGGTCGGCGACCTGGAGCACGGAGCGCTGGAAGCCGGGGCCCGCGGCGCGCCGCAGGACGGTCCGCAGCCGCGCCATGAGCTCCTCCACGGCGAACGGCTTGACGAGGTAGTCGTCGCCGCCTCGGGTCAGGCCGGCGACCCGGTCCGCGACGCCGTCGCGGGCGGTGAGGAAGACGACGGGCACCATCGTCCCGGACTGCCGCAGCCGGTCGAGGACGGCGAACCCGTCGAGGCCGGGCAGCATCAGGTCGAGCACCACGATGTCGGGGTGGAACTCGGCGGCCCGGCGCAGCGCGTCCTCTCCGGAGTACGCGGTCATCGCCTCCCAGCCCTCGTAGCGGGCGACCGTCGCGACGAGGTCGGCGATGGGAGGGTCGTCGTCCACGACCAGGAGGCGCACTTTTTCCACCTGCTCATAGTGCGTGACGTGGCCGCCGACGCCATAGCCGCCGACATCTCTGATCCACATCGATAAAAACTTGAAAGTTGAGCGACAGGAAAACGACAGCTCCCACCGGGCAGGCTCGGTGTCCCCACACCCGAACGAGGAGTTGCTCTCCGTGACCACTGTCGAACGTGTCCAGCCGCCCCCGACGGTGATACGCCCGAAGGTGGTGGCCCGCACCGGGCTGTACGCCCTGCTGGCCGCGAACGCGGCCGTCGTGACCGTGTTCTTCCTCCAGGCCGGGCCCGGCTCGGACACCCTGATCATGCTCGGCCGGCTGGCGGGCCTGTACGGGGCGCTCCTGATGGCCTTCCAGCTGCTGCTGGTCGCCCGTCTGCCGTGGCTCGATCACCGGATCGGCATGGACCGGCTGACCTCCTGGCACCGCTGGGTCGGCTTCGGCCTGCTGTGGACACTGCTGTCGCACGCGCTGTTCATCACCCTCGGCTACGCGGGTGCGGCGGCGCGGCCGGCGGACTTCTGGGACGAGCTGGTGGAGCTGGCCACGACGACCGAGGGCGTGCTGCGGGCGATCGTCGCGCTGGCCCTGATCCTCGTGATCGGCGGGGTGTCGGCGCGCTTCGCGCGGCGCCGGCTGGCCTACGAGACCTGGCACTTCATCCACCTCTACACGTATGTGGCGGTGGTGCTGGCCTTCACGCACCAGGTCGCGGTGGGCACCACCTTCACCACCTCGTCCGCGGCCACCGCTTACTGGTGGGGCCTGTGGGGCGTGGCGCTCGGTTCGGTGTTCCTGGGCCGGGTGGTCCTGCCGGTGTGGCGGAACCTGCGCCACCAGCTGCGGGTCTCGGCCGTCGTCCCCGAGTCCGACAACGTCGTCTCGATCTACGTCACCGGGCGCGACCTCGACCTGCTGCCCGCGCGGGCGGGGCAGTTCTTCCTGTGGCGGTTCTTGACCAAGGACCGCTGGTGGCAGGCGAACCCGTTCTCCCTGTCGGCCGCCCCGGACGGCAACCGGCTGCGGCTGACCGCGAAGACGGCCGGCGAGGGCACCGCGGCCCTACGGCACCTGAAGGTGGGCACGCGGGTCTTCGCCGAGGGCCCCTACGGCGCCTTCACCACCCTGCACCGCACCCGCTCGGAAACCCTGCTCGTCGCGGGCGGCGTGGGCATCACCCCGATCCGGGCGCTGCTGGAGGACCTGCACGACCATGTCGTGCTCATCTACCGGGTGGCCACGGACCGGGACGCGGTGCTCCTCGACGAGCTCCGGGAGCTCGCGTACGCCAAGGGCGCCGAGCTGCACGTGGTGACCGGACCGGCCACGCCGGACAAGCTGGCGCCGCGCGAGCTCGCGCGGCTCGTGCCGGACGTCGCCGAACGGGACGTCTTCGTGTGCGGGCCGCCCGCCATGACGAGCGCGGTGCTGCGTACCCTGCGCGACCTGGGCGTGCCCAAGCCGCAGATCCACTTCGAGCGTTTCAGCCTGGCGGGATGAGAGAGACACCGTGAAACGAGCACTGCCTGTAGTGGCCCTGTCCATCGCCGGTCTGATCCCGCTGTGGCGCTACGCACCGTCGAGCGGTACGACGATCACCGAGGTCGCCGCGCCCGCCTCGACTCCGTCTTCGTCTTCTTCTTCGGCACCTTCCCCGTCCTCGTCGTCCTCGTCGTCCTCGTCGCCCTCGTCGCCCGCGGCCTCCCAGGTCGTCCGGGTCGTCCAGGGGTCCACCGTCAACACATCCAAGGGCGCCGTGCAGGTGGAGGTGACCTTCGAGGGCGACAAGATCAGTTCGGTGCGGATGCTCCAGCAGCCGAACCACCCGCAGACCACGGCGGCCGTGCCGAAGCTGATCCAGGAGACGCTCCAGGCACAGAGCGCCGACATCGACTCGGTGTCCGGCGCCACGATCACCAGCGACGGATACGTCACGTCGCTGCAGGCCGCCCTCGACGCGAAGGGATAGCGGGATGCGGCGCGTCGAACAGGTCATGGGGTTCCCGGTCTCGCTGCGGATCGACGACGAGAGCGCGTCCGAGGAGACCGCGGACCCCGTGTTCGCGTGGTTGCGCGAGGTCGACGCCCGCTTCAGCCCGTTCCGTGCGGACAGCGAGGTGTCCCGCCTCGGCCGGGGTGAGCTCACCCCCCACGAGCTCAGCCCGGACCTGACCGAGGTCCTCGGCCTGTGCGAGGAGTACCGGGTCGCGACCGGCGGCGCGTTCGACGTGCGGCTGCCCGGCCGCGGCCTGGATCCCTGCGCGATGGTGAAGGGCTGGTCGGTACAGCGGGCCGCGAACCTCCTCAGCGCTCGGGGGACTTCCCGGTTCTGTCTGAACGCCGGCGGTGACGTGGTGGCCGCGGGCGGTCCCTGGCGGGTGGGCGTACGCCATCCCGAGCGGGCCGACCGGCTGTGCACGGTGCTGGAGATCACCGACGGCGCGGTCGCGACCTCCGCACGCTACGAACGCGGCGACCACATCCTCGACGGGCGCACCGGCCGTCCGGCCACCGGGCTGCTCAGCGTCACCGTCGTGGCGCCGTCGCTGACCGAGGCGGACGCGACGGCGACGGCGGCGTTCGCGATGGGCGCGGAGGGCGTCGAGTGGGCCGCGTCGCGCGCGGGGTGCGAGGTGTTCGCGGTCGACGCCGAGCGCAGGGTCCTGCGGACGGCGGGGCTTCCTGTGGCCGGATGACCACCCCTCCACCCCCACCCGAAGATCCCGTCACCGCATCCAACGACCACCGGAGGGCGGGCCTCGCCGACACGGCCTCCGGTGTCTCGTTCGAGTCGTACAGCGGCGCCGGCCGCTACCTCCGGCACTACGACTACCTGCTCTGCACCCAGCCCGCCGACACGGCGCTCGCCAGGGCGGACGCGACGTTCTACGCCGAGTGCCCCATCCCGGCACCTTGGGATCCAGCACGGCCCGGCCGCTCCCGCGGCCGGGCCGTGCTGTCGAAATGAGCCAACTTACCGGCGAGTACGAATCGTGGCCATTCATCCTCAAGTGCCGAAAATCCCACCCTTCCACCCCACGTGAAT
This sequence comes from Streptomyces sp. NPDC107454, assembly GCF_055582885.1. Lineage (NCBI taxonomy): Bacteria > Bacillati > Actinomycetota > Actinomycetes > Kitasatosporales > Streptomycetaceae > Streptomyces > Streptomyces sp. NPDC107454. The sequence continues at coordinate 141,496 of NZ_JBVJPA010000015.1, forward strand.
TTTGATTATGAAGAGGGGAACTAATAAAAGTTTCAATTTACAGCGGGGGAAACAGTTCGTTTCCGCAAGATCGAAGTGGACCCCGTGTTCGACACCGCGCCAGCAGGCATTGCCGCAGGCCGAATCGAGGTCGCGGCGCCCACCGACCAGCGGTCACCGACCCCCTCAACTCCCCGGTACGAGGCCTCTGTTGCCAGCTCGCACCTGGCTCGGCAACGGCTGTGTCGACCGTGTTACGTCCGGTAATGGAAGCCTCCTTGAGAGTTTGACTTTCACGGTGATGCGCAATAAGCATGAGCGTGCTTCGCATCAGCTGTCGGCTTGTTGTGAAGCGCAAGCGCTCTCCGCTCTCCCCCACCAATCCTCACCCTCGTGCGATTTGGAGCGTTCGCGTGCCTGTGTCGAAGTTCGATACTTCCGGCCTGTTTGCCGTAGAGGACATCGTCATCGCCCTGAACCCGTTCGCCGTCCCCTCGGCACGGGTCACGGCGGCCGCCGTACGGGCGGGCGGTCTCGGGGTGCTCGACCTCACCGCGGGTGGGCGCCGGGCGGCGGCGGAACTCGCGCTGTCCGAGGAATGGTCGGCCGCCGGTTTCGGCGTACGGCTGTGCGACAACGATGCCTTTCCCGCGCGGGACCTCCCCGCCTGTGTCCACACCGTCCTGCTGACCGCCGACGCCTCCTGCACGCCCGCCGACTTCCCCAGCCACCGCGTACTCGTCGAGGTGACCGGCCGCGCCCAGGCGTTACGGGCCGCCGCGGCCGGGGCGCACGGGCTGATCGCCCGGGGCCACGAGGCGGGGGGTCCCGTGGGCGAACTGAGCACCTTCGTACTGCTCCAACAGCTCCTCGGCGACGAGGAGTTGGACCTGCCGGTCTGGGCCTGCGGCGGCGCGGGCCCGCACACCGCGGCGGCCGTCGTCGCGGGCGGCGGGGCCGGTGTCGTCCTGGACACCCAGCTCGCCCTGCTCGCCGAGGCCGAGGCCGAACTGCCCGCCGGGACCGCCGCGCTGCTCGCCGGGCTCGACGGCTCCGAGACCACCGTGGAGGACGGCCGCCGAGTCGTACGGCGCCGGGGCGCCCAGGAGGGCACGCCCGCCCCCGAGGTCGGTCAGGACGGCTTCCTCGCCGCCCGTTTCCAGGAGCGCTGGGGCACCGTGCACGCGGCGGTACGGGGCGTACGGGACGCCGTCCTCGACGCGTTGAAGAGCGCGGGACCCGGTCTCGACCCGGCGAAGAGCGCGGGTGCCTCGCCCGGCCCCGACGGCTCGGGCAGCCGCCCGTTCGGGAGCGAACTGCCCGTCGCCCAGGGGCCGATGACCCGGGTGAGCGACCAGGCCGCGTTCGCCGCCGAGGTGAGCGGCCACGGCGGGCTGCCCTTCATCGCGCTCGCGCTGTCCGGCGCCGAACAGACCCGCGCCGTACTGGAGCAGACCAGGGACGCGCTCGGCGAGGCGCCCTGGGGCGTCGGCGTCCTCGGCTTCGCCGCCGAGGAGATCAAGGCCGCCCAGCTGGAGGTCGTACGGGAGATCCGCCCGTCCCACGCGATCATCGCGGGCGGGCGTCCCGCGCAGGCCGCCGCGCTGGAGGAGGTGGGCATCTCGGCCTTCCTGCACGTGCCGTCGCCGGGGCTGCTGAAGCAGTTCCTGGCAGCGGGCGCCCGCAAGTTCGTCTTCGAGGGCGCCGAGTGCGGCGGACATGTCGGACCGCGGGGCAGCTTCCCGCTGTGGGAGGCGCAGCTCGGCGTGCTCGACGACTTCCTGGCGGGCGCGAAGAACGCCACCGCCGGCGAACTCCAACTGTTCTTCGCGGGCGGGGTGCACGACGAACGCTCCGCCGCCATGGTCACCGCGCTCGCCGCGCCGCTGAGCGCGCGGGGCGCCGCCGTGGGCGTGCTGATGGGCACGGCGTACCTGTTCACCGAGGAGGCCGTGAGCGCGGGCGCGGTGCTGCCCCTGTTCCAGCGGCAGGTGATCGACGCCGAGCGCACCGACCTCCTGGAGACCGCCCCCGGACACGCCACCCGCTGTGTCCACAGCCCCTTCACCGACGAGTTCACCACGGTCAAGGCGGACCTGGCCGCCCGCGGGACACCCGGCCGCGAGGCCTGGGAGCACCTGGAGCGGCTCAACGTGGGACGGCTGCGGCTGGCCAGCAAGGGCATCGAGCGGGTCGACGGCGGGCTGAGAGCGGTCGGCGAGGACAGACAGCTCGCCGAGGGCATGTTCATGGCCGGCGAGGTCGCCGTGCTGCGCTCCGCCGTCACCACCGTCGCCGAACTGCACGCCTCGGTCACCAGCGGCGCGGCCGGCTTCCTGGCGGCGCGGCGGGAGGCCCTCGGCATCGGGGAACCCGCCGCCGAGCCCTCCCCCGAACCGCTGGACATCGCGATCGTCGGCATGGCCTGCATGTTCCCCGGCGCCCCCGACCTCGCCACCTTCTGGGCGAACGTACTGGCGGGCGAGGACGCCGTCACCGAGGTGCCCGCGACCCGCTGGGACGCCGAGCTCTACCACGACCCCCGGGGCGCCGGGGAGAAGACCCCGTCGCGCTGGGGCGGCTTCCTGCCCGAGATCCCCTTCGAGCCGCTGCGGTACGGCATCCCGCCCGCCTCGCTGCCCGCCATCGAGCCGGTGCAGCTGCTCGCCCTGGAGGCGGCGCGCCGCGCCCTGGAGGACTCCGGCTACGGCAGCCGCTCCTTCGACCGGGCCCGCGCGTCGGTCGTGTTCGGCGCGGAGGCGGGCAGCGACCTCTCCCACGCGATGACCCTGCGCTCCGTCCTGCCCGCCTACCTGGGCAGCCTGCCGCCCGCCCTGGACGAACGGCTGCCCAAGCTCACCGAGGACTCCTTCCCCGGCATCCTCGCCAACGTCATCGCGGGCCGGATCGCCAACCGCCTCGACCTCGGCGGCGCCAACTACACCGTGGACGCCGCCTGCGCCTCCTCCCTCACCGCCGTCGACGTGGCGTGCAAGGAGTTGGTGAGCGGGACGAGCGACCTGGTGCTGTGCGGCGGCGCCGACCTGCACAACGGCATCAACGACTACCTGCTCTTCGCCTCCGCGCACGCCCTCTCGCCCTCCGGCCGCTCCGCGCCCTTCGACAGCGCGGCCGACGGCATCGCGCTCGGCGAGGGCGTCGGCTGTGTCGTCCTCAAGCGGCTCGCGGACGCCGAGCGGGACGGCGACCGGGTGTACGCGGTGATCAAGGGCGTCGGCAGCGCCAGTGACGGCCGGGCGCTCGGCCTGACCGCGCCCCGGCCCGAGGGCCAGTACAACGCGCTGACCCGGGCCTACCGCAACGCGGGCATCTCGCCCGCCGAGGTCGGGCTCGTCGAGGCGCACGGCACCGGCACCGTCGTCGGTGACCGCACCGAACTCGGCTCCCTCACCCGGGTGTTCGAGGAGGCCGGGGCTCCGCCCGGCGCGTGCGCGCTCGGCTCGGTCAAGTCGCAGATCGGGCACACCAAGTGCGCGGCCGGACTCGCCGGACTGATCAAGACCTCGCTCGCCCTGCACACCGGTGTGAAGCCGCCGACCCTGCACCTGACCGAGCCGAACCCGGCCTGGGACGCGCAGAGCAGCCCGTTCGCCTTCCACACCGAGGCCCGCCCCTGGTCCGCCGCCCCGGCCGAACGAGTGGCCGGGGTCAGCGCCTTCGGCTTCGGCGGCACCAACTTCCACGTCGTCCTGCGGGCCTACGCGGACGGGCCGCCTCCGGTCACCTCGGCCCAGCACTGGCCCGCCGAGCTCTTCACGTTCCGGGGCGCGGACGCGGCGGCGGCGGTACGGGCCGCCGCCGAACTGCTCGCCCTCGTGGAGGCGGATCCCGGACCGTACGAGCCGTGGCGGCTGCGGGACTTCGCGCTCGCCGCGTCCCGGCGCGCGGAGGCGGCCACCACCCGGAGCACCGCGAGCACGGCCAGCACCACGGGCACGGCAAGCACCGCGAGCACCGGCGGTGCGCGGACCTGGATCGCCCTCGTCGCCGGGTCGACCGAGGAGCTGACGGCGCTGCTGCGCCGCGCGGTCGCCGGTGAACACGCCCCGAAGGAAGGCCTGTTCGCCGCCGACGAGGACGAGACGGGTGACGTGGCCCTGCTCTTCCCCGGGCAGGGCAGCCAACGGCCCGGGATGTTCGCCGAACTCTTCGTCGCCTTCCCCGAACTCCAGCGCCACCTGCGGCTCGACGAGACGACGGCCCGTGTCCTCTTCCCGCCGGCCGCCTTCGACGAGACGGGCCGCAAGGAGCAGCAGGAGCGCATCACCGACACCACCGTCGCGCAGCCCGCGCTCGGCCTGACCGGGCTCGCCGCGTTCCAGCTCCTGACCAGGGCGGGAGTGCGCCCGGCCATGGCCGCGGGCCACAGCTACGGCGAGCTGGCCGCGCTGGCCGCGGCGGGCGCCCTCACCCCGGACGCGCTGCTGCGCACCAGCCGCGCACGCGCCGCCGCCATCCTGCGCGCCACCGGCGAGGGCGACCCCGGCACCATGGCCGCCGTCGCCGCCGGCGAGCCGGAGGTCGCGGCGGCCCTCACCGCCGCGGGCCTGGCCGGCCCGGTGGTGACGGCGAACCGCAACTCGCCGCGCCAGACGGTGATTTCGGGTCCCACCGAGGACGTCCTCACCGCCGTGGAACGACTGCGCGCCCAGGGGCTCGGCGCCAAGCGCATCCCGGTCGCCTGCGCGTTCCACAGCCCGCTGGTCGCGGCGGCCGGCGAGACCTTCGCCGAGGTGCTCGCCGAAGTCCCGTTCGCCTCCACCGACTTCCCGGTCTGGTCGAACCGTACGGCCACCCGCTACCCGCGGGGCCCCGAGGAGATCCGGGCCGAACTCGCCGCGCAGATCGGCTCCCCGGTCCGGTTCGCCGACCAGATCGAGGCGATGTACGAGGCCGGGGCCCGGGTCTTCGTCGAGGCCGGACCCGGCTCGGTGCTGACCCGGCTGGTGGGTGCGGTCCTCGGCGACCGGCCGCACCGCACGGTCGCCCTGGAGGACGGCCGACGGGCCGGACTCGCCGGGTTCCTCGCCGCGCTCGCCCAACTGGCCGTCGCCGATGCGGACATCAGGACGGCGTGGCTCTTCCAGGGGCGGGACGCGATCCCCGCCGACGCCCGCGCCCCGCGTCCCCGGCGCGCCGCGTGGACGGTCGACGGCCATCTGATCCGTACGGCGGACGGCGCGATCCCCGCCGCCGCACTCCACCCCGCCGAGCGTGTTCCGGAGGCCCTCGTGACCCACAGCAGCCCGGTCGGACCGGTGGCGGCGGCCACCGGATCCGAGGCCCTGATCAGCGAGTTCCTGCGCACGAGCCGGGAGATGATCGCGGCCCAGCGGGATGTGATGCTGGGGTACCTGGGAGCGGATCCGGGGGTACGCCCCGCGGCCCCCGCGCCGAGCACGTACACCGGTGCCCCGGTCACGTACACCGATGCCCCGGTCACGGTGACCGCGCTGCCCGCCGCCACGCCGGTTGCGGTGGCCGTACCGGCAGGCGGCTCGGTGCTGTCGGTCGTGCTGGAGGTGATCGGCGAGCGCACCGGCTATCCGGTCGACATGATCGAACCCGACCTCGACCTCGAAGCCGACCTCAGCGTCGACTCCATCAAGAGAGCCGAGATAGCCGGCGAACTCGCCACCCGCCTCGGCCTCACCGCGACCGGCGACACCGACGTCGAAGAGCTGGCCAAGGCCCGTACCGCCGCCGCGATCACCGCGCTGGTCGAGCGGGTGACCGGCTCGGGTGCCACCCCGGCGCCCGTTTCCGCCCCCGCCGCAGGGACCGCACCCGCCGAATCCGTCCTCGCCGTCGTCCTCGACGTGATCGGCGAACGTACCGGCTACCCCGTCGACATGATCGAACCCGACCTCGACCTCGAAGCCGACCTCAGCGTCGACTCCATCAAGAGAGCCGAGATAGCCGGCGAACTCGCCACCCGCCTCGGCCTCACCGCGACCGGCGACACCGACGTCGAAGAGCTGACCAAGGCCCGTACCGCCGCGAGTATCGCCGCGCTGGTCGCGGGCGCCCGGGGTGAGTCGGCCAAGCCCGCGGGCCCGGAAGCCGGGCCTGCCGCCCCCGATCCCGTCGTCGTGGCGCCCAAGCGTCTCGTGATGCGGGAGTTCGACCTCGCCCCCGCCGATCCGGCGCCCTCCAGTGACCTGCTGATCGGCCGCAGTTTCCTGCTGCTCGGTTCCGGACCGGTCGCCGCGGCGCTGACCGCCCGCCTGACCGTGCACGGCGCCCATGCGGTGACCGCCGAAGAACCTCCGGGCGACGGAGAGTTCGACGGGATCGTGCACCTCGTCGCGCCGGAAGCCCCGCCCGTCCTGCCGGACGTCTTCCCCGCCTACCAGCGGGTGCTTGCGGGCAATCCGCGCTGGGTGCTCGCCGCGGGCGCCTCCCCCGGGCTGCGCGGCTTCTTCCGCTCGCTCGCCCGGGAGTACCCCGACACGGTCGCCCGGGTCGTCGAGCACGCGCCCGGCACCGCGCCCGAGGACATCGCCGCGGAGTTGGTGGCCGAGCTCACCGCGCCCGGCCACGAGCCGGTCGTCCTGCGCTCCCCCGGCACGAGGCGCGGACTGCGCATGGCCGAGGAGGGGCTCGGTCTGCTCGGCAGCACGGGCGCGGGGCCGGCGGGGGACGGTGTGGCCGAGGCCGCCGCGCTCGGCCTGGACGCCGACTCGGTCGTCCTGCTGGTGGGCGGCGCCCGGGGGATCACCGCCCGGTTCGCCGCGACCCTGACCGCCGCGAGCCGCTGCCGGATCGAACTGTTCGGCCGCACCGCCCTGTCCGAGGGCGCGGAGGACCCCGCGCTCGCCGCCGCGGACACCGCCGGTGAACTGCGGAGCGCGCTCATCGCGGGCGGGCTGCGCGTCCCCGCCGAGATCGAGCGGGCGATCGGCCGGATCCAGGCCGAACGCGAGGTGCGCGCCACCCTGCGCACTCTCGCCGCCCTCGGCTCCGAGGTCCGCTACCGCGCCGTGGACGCCCTGGACGGCGACGCCGTGCGCCGGGCGGTGAAGGAGATCCACGCCGAGCACGGGCGACTCGACGGCGTCGTGTACGCGGCGGGCGTGATCGAGGACAAGCTGATCGCCGAGAAGAGCCCGCGCTCCTACGACCGGGTGTTCCGTACGAAGGTCGACGGCGCACGCGAACTGCTCGCCGCGCTGGGCGAGTTGCCGGACGGGGAAGGCCCCCGGTTCGCCGTGCTGTTCGGCAGCATCGCCGCGACCCTCGGCAACCGCGGCCAGTCCGACTACGCCGCCGCCAACGACGCCCTGGAGACCCTCGGCGCCCGCTGGGCAAAATCCGGCAGCGGCCGCCGCGGGCTGACCGTCCACTGGGGTCCATGGGCGCCTACCGGCGACGGCAACCACGGCATGGTCACCCCCGAGCTGATGCGGCACTACGCGGGCCGCGGCATCCAGCTGATCGACCCCGACGAGGGCACCATGAGCCTGCTGCGCGAGCTGGCCTGGGGACCCGAGGGCGACACCGCCGTCGTCTACACGGCGTCGGGCTGGTGACCGAGGTGACCGGCCCCCGCGCCGAACCCGTCGCCATCGTCGGCATGTCGGTGCTCTTCCCCGGCGCCCCCGACCTCGCCACGTACTGGCACAACCTGGTCTCCGGTGTCGACGCCATCACCGAGGTGCCGCCCGGCCGATGGGACGCCGAGGAGTACTACGCGCCCGGCGCCGAGCCCCGTGCCGACCGGGTCTACTGCCGGCGCGGCGGCTTCGTGGACGAGCTGGCCGAGGTGGACGTCACCGAGTTCGGGATCATGCCGGCCGCGGTCCCGGCCACCGAGCCCGACCAGCTGATCGCGCTGCGGGTGGCCGCGGCGGCCCTCGCCGACGCGGGCGGCCAGGGCCGACTGCCCGCCGACCGGCATCGGGTCGGTGTCGTGCTCGGCCGGGGCGGCTATCTCACCCCTGGCCTGGTCCGGCTCGACCAGCGGGTGCGGACCGCGAGCCAACTCGTGCGCACCCTGGGCGAACTGCTGCCGGACCTCGGCGCCGACCGGCTGGAAGCGGTGCGGCAGGCGTTCACCGACCGGCTCGGGCCCGAGGCACCGGAGTCCTCGATCGGTCTCGTGCCCAACCTCGCCGCGTCCCGGCTGGCGGGCCGGCTCGACCTGCGCGGTCCCGCCTACACCGTGGACGCCGCCTGCGCCTCCTCGCTCATCGCCGTCGACCACGCCGTGCGTGAACTCGGCAGCGGGCGCTGTGACGTGATGCTGGCGGGCGGGGTGCACCACTGCCACGACATCACCTTCTGGAGCGTGTTCAGCCAACTCGGCGCGCTCTCCCCGAGCGAGCGCATCCGGCCCTTCGACCGGGGCGCGGACGGCGTGCTGATCGGTGAGGGCACCGGCGTCGTCGTCCTCAAGCGGCTCGCCGACGCCGAGCGGGACGGCGACCGGATCTACGCCGCGATCACCGGCACCGGCGTCGCCTCCGACGGACGTACGACCAGTCTGATGGCGCCCGACTCCGGCGGCCAGGTACGCGCGGTCCGCCACGCCTGGGAGGCCGCCGGGCTCGACCCGTCCACTCCCGGTTCGATCGGTCTCCTGGAGGCGCACGGCACCGCCACCCCGGCGGGCGACGCCGCCGAACTCACCACGCTGGCCGAGGTGTTCGGACCACCGCGGACGGACACCTCGGGGGAGGCGCAGGACGCGCCGGACGCCGTCATCGGCTCGGTGAAGTCGATGATCGGCCACACCATGCCCGCGGCGGGCGTGGCCGGGCTGATCAAGGCCGCACTCGCCGTCCACCACCAGGTGCTTCCGCCGACCCTGCACTGCGACGACCCGCATCCGGCGCTCGCCCGTACCCGGTTCACCCCCATCGGCGCCGCCCGGCCCTGGCGGACCGACGACCGGCAGCCGGTGCGCCGGGCCGCCGTCAACGCCTTCGGGTTCGGCGGCATCAACGCGCACGTCGTGCTCGAAGAGGTCGCGGTCGCCCGACGGCCGGCCGAGGTGTACGAGCCGGAGCCGGTGCTGCGGCTGACCGCGCCGACACCCGAGGCGATGGCCGCGCTCCTCGACCGCTCCGACTCCGCGATCATCGCCGCCGGTCTCGACGAACGCGCCCCCGCCACCGATCCGGTGCGGCTCGCCGTCGTCGGACCGACGGCCAAGCGGCTGGCGCTGGCCCGCAAGGCGGTCGCCAAGGGGAAGGGGTGGCGCGGTCGGGGCGACGTGTGGTTCGTGCCGCGTCCCCTGCTGGGCCCCGGCGGCGGCAGGCTCGCGTTCGTCTTCCCCGGCCTTGAGGCCGAGTTCGCGCCCAACTCCGAGGACGTCGCCCGGCACTTCGGGCTGCCCTGGTCGCGCGCCGTCACCGACGCCACCGTGGGTGACGTGGGCCGGCAGGGCACCGGCGTCTTCGAGCTCGGCCGGCTCCTCGACACCGCGCTGCGCCGCCTCGGCGTGGTCCCGGACGCGCTCGCCGGGCACAGCCTCGGCGAGTGGACCGCGATGGCCGCCGCCGGGATCCACCCTCCCGAGGAGGTGGACGCCTTCCTCGCCGACTTCGACCCCGACGCGCTGAGCGTCCCCGGGCTGGCCTTCGCCGCGATCGGCGCCCCCGCCGAGGTGGTACTGACCGAGCTGGACGGCCGCGGGGACGTGGTCCTCTCCCACGACAACGCGCCCCACCAGTCGATGATCTGCGGCCCCGAGCCCGCCGTCGCCGCACTGGTCGAGGTTTTCCGGTCCCGGGCGGTGATCTCGCAGATCCTGCCGTTCCGCTCCGGCTTCCACACCCCGATGCTGGAGCCCTACCTCGGCCCGATCAGGAAGGCCGCCGAGGCCTACACCCTGCGCCCGGCCGCGCTGCCCCTGTGGTCCGCGACGACCGTCGCCCCCTACCCGGACGAACCGGCCGCGATCCGCGAGCTGTTCATCCGCCATCTGCTGGAGCCGGTCCGCTTCCGGCCCCTGGTGGAGACGATGTACGCGGCGGGCTTCCGGGCGTTCGTCCAGCTCGGCGCGGGACAGCTCGGCTCGCTCATCGACGACACCCTGCACGGCCGCGACCACCTCGTGGTCCCCGCCCACTCCCCGCACCGCCCGGGCCTGCCCCAACTCCACCGTGTGGCGGGCGCGTTGTGGGCGGACGGGGCCGCGCCGGACCTCGTCCCGCTGCTGGGCGGCGCCTCGACCGTCGCACCGGCCCGTACGGTACGCCGTCCGGGCCGTCCCGTACGGCTCGACCTCGGCGGCGCGAACGTCTCGCTGGACGCGGAGACCCGCGACCGGCTGAGCGCCACGCTGGCCCGGCCGCCGCACACCGCGCCCCATGATGCGGGTGCCCTGGCGGAACAGGGCCCACTGGGCGCGGAGTTGTCGGCGCTGCTGCGGGACGCGACGGCCCTCGCCTCGGACGTGGTGACGGCGGGGCGACGCGGACGCGGGGCCCCGCCCCGCCCCCGTACGAGCGGCACGTCCCCGGACAACGGGGCCGATGTCCGTACGGCCGAGCCCGCCACCCCCGAACCCCAGCCCGGCCCCCGGCCAGACCCCCGGCCCCTCGAAGCCACCCTCCGCGTCTCCGTCGACACCATGCCGTACCTCCTGGACCACTGCTTCTTCCGGCAGCCCGCCCAGGCCGATCCCTCCGACCGCTGGCCCGTGGTCCCCGGCACCACCGTGATCGCCCACCTCATGGAGTTCGCCGAGCGGGCCGCGCCCGGCCGGCGCGCGGTGGCCGTCCACGACGTACGGCTGCACCAGTGGATCACCGCCACTCCGGCCGTCGACATCCCCGTACGGATCGTCCCCGAGGGCCCGGACACAGTCACCGCCTCACTCGGCCCGTACGCCCGCGCCGTGGTCGAACTCGCCCGGGACCGGCCCCGGTTCACGCCTCCGGAGCCCTGGACCTTTCCCGCCGCGCGGGAGGAGAAGCCCGAGCTGACCGCGGCGGAGCTGTACGCGCGCCGCTGGATGTTCCACGGCCCGCGCTTCCAGGGCCTGGACGAACTGACCGCGGTCGGCGACCGGCACGTACGCGGGGTGCTTCTCACCCCGCCCGCGCCGGGCGCCCTGCTGGACAACGTGGGCCAGCTCCTCGGCTACTGGATCATGGCCCGGCAGCCGGTGCGGACGACGGTGTTCCCGGTCGGCATGAAGGAGATCCGCTTCCACGGCCCGCACCCCGCTCCCGGCGAGCGCCTGGAGTGCCTGATCCGGATCACCTCCGTCACCGACGCCACCCTCGAAGCGGACATGCAGCTGGTCCATCGGGGGCGGGTGTGGGCGGAGTTCAGCGGCTGGCAGGACCGCCGGTTCGACAGCAATCCGCGCATCCGCAAGGTGGACCGGGAGCCCGAGCGGTACACGCTGTCCCGGATGCAGCCCGGCGGCTGGGCGCTGGTCCACGAGGAGTGGCCCGATCTGGCCACCCGCGAGCTGATCATGCGCAACATCCTGGCGGGCGAGGAACGCGAACGGTACGCGGCGCACGCCCCGCGCGGCCGAAGGCAGTGGCTGCTCGGCCGGATCGCCGCCAAGGACGCCGTACGGAACGTGCTGTGGGACGCCGGGGCGGGCCCCGTCTACCCGGCCGAGGTCAGGGTCGGCAACGATCCGGCCGGCCGCCCCTTCGTGACCGGCGGCTACGGCAGGACCCTGCCCGGACTGCATGTCTCCATCGCCCACCGCGGCGAGACGGCGGTGGCGATGGCCAGGAGGGAGGGTCCCTGCGGCATCGACATCGAGGAAGTCACCGACCGCCCCGAGGGCACCCTCGCCGTGGCCCTCACCACCGCCGAACGCGAGCTGCTCACGTCGCTCGTCCGCCGGCCCCAAGGAGCCCCCGAACGGCTCTGGTTCACCCGTTTCTGGGCCGCCAAGGAGGCCGTCGCGAAGGCGCGCGGCACCGGACTCGGCGGCGAGCCGAAGCGGTTCGAGATCATCTCGGCCGACGGCGACCGGCTGACCGTCCGCACCGCGGGCGAGGAGTACCGCGTGCGGCACTGTGCGCTGACCACCCCCCGGCCGTCCGCGGGGCCCGGCAAGGAGTACGTCGTGGCCTGGACGGCAGTCAACGATCAGGAGAACGAAGATGACCACTGAACTCGACCGTCCCGTGGGCCAGTCGGACAGGGGAGAGGCCTCGGCGCCCGACGCGGCGACCGCGCTCGCCGACATCTCGGCCATCCTGCGCACCGTCCTGGAGGAGTACGGGCTCGACGATTCCGAGATCACCCCCGGCACGTCCTTCCACGACGATCTGGAGCTGGAGAGCATCGACCTCGTCACCCTCTCCGCCCAACTGCTCGAGTTCTACGGCGAGCGCGTCAACTTCGCCGCGTTCATAGCCGACCGCGGGCTGGAGGAGATCATCGCGCTCACCGTCGGCGATCTCGTCGGCTACGTCGTGGACTCACTGGCCGTCGCGGAGGTGGGCTGACATGGCGACGATGCGGGTGAACGGCATCGACGTACACGTCCAGCGGCTGGGCCACGAGAGCGGCTCCCCGCGCCCCGTCGTGGTCCTCATCCACGGCCTGCTCATCGACAGCCTCGCCAGCTACTACTTCAGCCTCGCGCCGCGGCTCGCCGAGGAGGGCCTGGACGTCGTCATGTACGACCTGCGCGGGCACGGCAAGACCTCCCGGCCGCCGACCGGCTACCGGATGGAGGACTTCGTCGACGACCTCGACGGACTGCTGGACGCGCTGGCGATCGACCGCCCGGTGCACCTCGTCGGCAACTCCTTCGGCGGCGCCGTCGCGTACGCCATGGCCGCCGCCCGCCCCGAGCGGGTCGCGAGCGTGATCGCCATCGAGGCGGAGCCGCCGGCCCGGGCCTGGGCGCGGAACATGTACGAGGGCCTGGTCGGCGAACAGGGCGGACTGGTGGTCCAGCAGGTCACCCAATGGCTGCGGGAGAACCCGGGCGAGCGCAACGCCCGGCCGTTCCGGGCGGCGGGCCGGGTGCTCGACGAGACCGCGCTCGCCCAGGAGATCCCGCTCAGCGCTCTCCTCGACGAGGACCTGTCCGCGATCCGCTGCCCGGTCTTCGCCATCTTCGGCGGCGCGTCCAAGCTGTCGGCGCAGACCGGGATGCTGGAGGCCTCGCTCCCCCACTGCCGTACGGTCGTCCTGCCCGACCTCGGCCACTCGGTGCTGGTGGAGGCCACCCAGCAGACGTACGCCCTCGTCCGCGACTGGCTGCTGCTCGGCCAGGAGGCGCACGCGCTGCGGGAGGCCCGCTAGATGGGCCGGTTCCTGTTCGTGGTGCCGCCGCTGGTCGGGCACGTCAACCCGGCCGTGGGCACCGCGGCGGCACTCGCGGGACGCGGGCACGAGGTCGCGTGGGCGGGCCACCCGGAACTCGTCCGCGCGCTCGTCGGATCCGACGCCGTCGTCTTCCCCTGCGCCCTCCCCGAGGACGGACTCTCCCGGCCCGCCGACCTGAAGGGGCCGGCCGCGTTCCAGTTCCTCTGGGAGAGCTTCCTCGTCCCGCTGGCGGACGCGATGGCGCCCGGGGTACGGGCGGCGATCGAGGCGTACGACCCCGATGTCGTCGTCTGCGACCAGCAGGCGGTGGCGGGTGCGCTGGTCGCCGAGTCCCTCGGGCGCGTCTGGGTGACCTCGGCCACCACCTCCGCCGAACTCGTCGACCCGCTGGCCGGTATGCCGAAGGTCGCGGCGTGGCTGGACGGGCTGCTGGCCCGGTTGCGGAACCGGATCTGCGACGGGGCCGGCTCGGCGGATCCCCGCTTCTCCCCGCACGGCGTCCTGGCGTACACCACCCGTGCGCTGCTCGGCCCGGCCGAACTGCCCGACCGGGTCTGGCTGGTGGGCCCGTCCGTCGCCGCCCGCCCCGCGAGCGGCGACGACTTCCCCTGGGACTGGCTGGACGCGTCGCCGCTGCCCACCGTCCTGGTCAGCCTCGGCACGGCCAACAACGACGCCGGGGCCCGCTTCCTGAACGCCGCCGCGCAGGCGCTCGGCGGACTGGCGGGCCGCGTGCGGGCGGTGCTCGTCGACCCCGGCGGGCTCGTCGAGGGCCCGGTCCCCGACACCGTCCTCCTGCGCCCCCACGTTCCCCAACTCGCCCTCCTCCCCCGGCTCGACGCGGTCGTCTGCCACGCCGGGCACAACACCGTGTGCGAGGCGTTGTGGCACGGTGTCCCGCTCGTCGTGGCGCCGATCCGCGACGACCAGCCGATCGTCGCCGGGCAGGTCGTGGACGCGGGCGCCGGGGTACGGCTGCGGTTCGGCCGCGCCGACGCGGCCAGGATCCGCGCGGCGGTCGAGACGGTCCTCGACCCGGCCGGGGGCCACCGGAAGGCGGCCGAGGCCGTCGGTGAGTCCTTCCGCGCCGCGGGCGGCAGCACCTCCGCCGCCGCCCGCCTCGCGGCACTGCCGTCCGTGACGCGCGCACGAGGCGGCGCATGAACGACAACGGCACGACCGAGCACCGGCCGCCGGCCGACGGCCGTCGTCCCGACCCGGCCCGGGGCACCGCCCACACCGAGGACCACGGCCCGACGACGCCCAAGACGCCCGGGCCGGGCCCGCGGGCGCGCCCCCTGGCGCCGGGCGCGGACACGCCCTCCGCCGAGCGGGCGTTCATGCCCTCCCCCGGGAGACGCCCCCGTACCCCGACCGGCGCCGCGCCCGGGCCGGCCGTGCCGGACCCGCGGGGCGGCTTCCCGGCAGCGGCCGAGGAAGCGGCGCCCAACCCCTCCGCACACCGCACAGCGGCCCGCGCAGACACGCCTCGCGCGCAGCCGCACCCCGGCATTCCCACCGGCGCCGCGCCAGGGCCCGGAGTCATCGAGTCGCCTCCGCCCACCGGCTCGTTCGTCGCCCTTCTCGGCTACGCCCGGCCCCACTGGCGTGTGCTGCTGCTCTCCCTCGTCCTCACTCTGCTGGCCGGCGTGTCGGGGCTGGTGCAGCCGAAGTTCGCGCAGGCGATCCTGGACCGGCTGGACGGTGGCGGCAGCGTGGTCGCCCCGGTCGCGCTGCTCGCCGTGTTCCTGGTCGCGGGCGCCCTGCTCACCGGTCTCAACGCCTGGCTCCAGCAGCGGACTTCGGAGCGGGTGGTGCGGGAGGTGCGGCGCGGTCTGGTGCACCGCCTGATCCGGCTGCGGGTCGCCGAACTGGACCGGCGGGCACCGGGCGACCTGATCGCCCGCGTCACCTCCGACAGCACACTGCTCAAGAGCGCCGCCACCGAGGGCCTGATCATGACAGTCAACGGCGTCCTGACCTTCGCCGGGGCGCTGTTCATGATGGCGACGCTCGACGCGCGTCTGCTCGGCGTCACGCTGCTCGTGCTGACGACGGTCGGTGTCGTGATCACCGTCGTCCTGCCCCGGATCAAGGCGGCCGTCGCCCGCTCCCAGGCGTCCGTCGGAGCGGTCGGCACCGCCCTCGACCGCACCCTCGGCGCGGCCCGCACGGTCAAGGCCAACGGCGCCGAGGGCCGCGAGACGCGCACCGCCGAGGACGCGGTCGACGAGGCGTACGCCGCCGGGCTGGTCGGCGCCCGCTACAGCGCCCTCGTCACCATGGTCGGCGGCGCCGCCATCCAGAGCGCGTTCCTGGTGGTGCTCGGCGTGGGCGGCACCTTCGTCGCCCACCACTCGATGTCGGTCTCCGAACTGATCGCCTTCCTCCTGTACGTCTTCTTCCTGGCGAGCCCGGTGTCACAGCTGGTCGGCGGCGCGGCCCAACTCCAGCAGGGGCTGGGCGCGGTGGGCAGGATCCAGGAGGCGGGCGCGCTGCCGGTCGAGGACGACATCGACGCGACCGAACCCGCGCACACCCCCGCCCACGCCGCGCCACCTGCCGTCGAACTGACCGGGGTCGAGTTCGCCTACCCCGGCCGCGCCCCGGCCCTGCGCGGCGTGAGCTTCACCGTCCCCGGCGGCACCCGGACCGCGCTGGTCGGACTGTCGGGCGCGGGCAAGACGACCCTCTTCTCCCTCCTCCAGCGCTTCTACGAGCCGACCGCGGGCACCATCAGGATCGGCGACCAGGACATCGCGGCCCTGCCGCGCGCCGAGGTCCGGCGCAGGATCGCGTACGTCGAGCAGGACTCCCCCGTGATGGCGGGCACCCTCCGCGAGAACCTCCTGTACGCGGCGCCCTCGGCCACCCGGGAGCAGCTGGCCGAGGCGCTGGCCGTCACCCGCCTCGACACTCTCCTCGCCCGCCTTCCCCAGGGCCTGGACACGCCCGTGGGCCCGCGCGGCGTCACCCTGTCCGGCGGGGAACGCCAGCGCCTCGCCATCGCCCGCGCCCTGCTGCGCCGCCCTCAGGTACTTCTCCTCGACGAGGCGACAGCCCAGCTCGACGCCCGCAACGAACAGGCCCTCGGCGAACTCGTCGCCCGCACCGCGGGCCGCTGCACGGTCCTGCTGATCGCCCACCGGCTGTCCACGGTCACCGACGCCGACCAGATCGTGGTCCTGGAACACGGCGACGTCCGCGCCGTGGGCACCCACCACTCCCTGGTCGACGACGACGATCTCTACCGCGAACTGGCCACCACCCAACTCCTGGCCGCCGAGCCCCCGGCGTGAACGCTGACGAGGTCCGCTCGCGGCCGGCGCCGCCCCGTGGGCGAAGTCGGTGACGCGAGTGATCAGGCCGGGGACACTGGCAAACCCGAACAGCCCCATCAGAAACACCGGTATCGCCGACGCGACGCCGCTGCCGGCGAGCAGACCGAACACGGCCAGGGTGATGGCGAGTCCAGGTTGCCGATGACGAACAGCGCCACCAGGCCGGCGATCAGGAACTCGGTCAGCCCGATGCCGAACCCGCCGAGTGCCGGCGCGATCAGTCCACTCGGTATCCGCCGCTCCGCGATCACGGGGCCAGGGTGCGTCTCGAACTTCACCTCAGCGTCAACCGGTACGTCAGCGGTGAGCGCCCCGTGATCAGTACCCGCACCCCGTCCGGGGTCAGGGAGCCGTTCAGCCAGGCGTAGCGTTCGCCCGGGTCGACCACCGCGGGTTGGCGGCCGCCCTTGCCGTTGCCGGGGCCGAAGATGATGTGGTCGGTGCCGACGGCGTAGGTGGCCTCGCCGGAGACGAGCTGGAAGGTGTCCGGGGAGCCGGGGACGGGTTCGAGGCCGTCCCCGGTCAGGGTGCCGCCGGGGCGGAAGCAGAGTTCGAGGGCGAGCGGGCTCGCGCAGCCCTCGCCGGAGAGGTCGAAGGAGATGTCCCAGGCTCCACCGCCGACCTCACGGACCAGGACTTCGGTGCGCAGTGTGCGGTACTCCTTCGGGCGGTGCGGGAAGTCCATCGCGGACCAGAAGCGGCTGTCGTCGGTGAGGGGGTAGGCGCCGTCGGGGCGGCGGTGCTCGGGGGGCAGCGGGTGGTGGAAGGCGCCGCGGACCTCGGCGTGCAGCCGCCAGCCGTCGTCCGTGCGCTCCAGTCCCTCCGCCCGGAAGTGGCCGAGCGCGAAGAACCGCGGGGCCAGCCGGAGCGAGTCGAGGATCGCGGCTCCCTTGCGCATCTTGAAGAAGGTCGGGTTGGTGGACAGGCCGGACGAGATGGCGTGCAGTTCCGGGAAGTCGGTTCCGCCGAAGACGCTCGCCGTGTGCGTGCCGCGGCGGACCCGGACGAGGCGGCAGCTGTCGTCGTGGTGCTCGAAGTCGTCGGGCAGGGAGGTCACTTCGGGCAGGGGGGCGGCCAGCTCCGGCCGGTCCAGGACCTGGGCGAGGCGCTCACCGATCGGGGTCTCGCCGAAGGTCTGGTCGGTGCCGCGCTCCTGGAGCAGCGCGGCCACCGCCGCGAACCGTCCGTCTCCGTCGCGCAGCGCCATCTCCCGGTACTGGAGCCAGAACTCGGGCAGGTGGCAGATCCTCGTCTGGTCCTGGCGGCGCGAATGGACCGTCTCCACCTCGCCGTTGGGCTCGATGACGTAGAGGTTGGCGGCCAGGTTGTCGCGTACGTGCGCGTAGAGGTCCGTACGTCCGTAGTGGCGGGCCAGTACGAGCAGCGCCGGATTGGTCACCGCGGCCGAGTAGTTGGGGCTGCGTTCGCTGTACTCGCCGCCGGGCAGCTGGTCGATGCCCTCGGCGAGCCAGGTCTCGATGCGCTCGGGGTAGGCGGGGTCGGGCCAGCGGGCGTGGATGCGGGCGAGGGCCGCGCAGACCAGCCAGCGGTGGTTGGCGGTGTGGACGCCACCGGTGGCGAGGGAGGGGCCCGCCAGGCGCAGGATCCGCTCGATCGTCGCCCGCAGTCCGGTGGTCGGCTCGTGGGCGTCCTCGTCGAGCAGGTGGTGGATCAGGCTGAGGTCGACGATCGAGAAGGCGGTGTCCGCCGGGTTGCCGTCCGCCCCGTGCTCCCACAGCCCGTTGTCGTACTGCTCCTCGGCGAGCGCGTCGGCGAGTTCGGCGGCGGGGCCCAGGAGCACGGCGGAGTGGTGGTACACCGAGCCCTCGTGCACGTACACCGAGACGAGGGTGCGCAGCGCACGGGTGGCCGCGCGGGCCTCGCCGCCGTCACGGAGTTCGACGAGATCGGCGGCGTACCCGTCGAGGACGGCCTTGGCGCTGGTCTCGGCGGTCGCGGTGAGCAACTCGACGAACGCGGTGTCGAGGGGGACACCGGCGTCGGCGAGCGCGGCGAGGAAGGTCTTGCGGGCTGTCACTGGGGCTCCTCGGAAAGGTCGCGCTTGCTCTTCTACGTCGCTGTGGTCGATGTACTCGTCCGTGTCCTCGATGCCATCGCCCCTCCCGTGGGGAAAGCGCTTGCACCTGGAGCGATCCTAGAGAATGTACGGATGTCACTACAAGACGTACGCCGATCCACGGGACGGATCGGGGGAGGCCGAGCCGGCAGGCCGGGCAGCAGGACGCACTCCCGCCCTGTCTTGAGGAACGGAACGGTACGTGTGCGTGACCGTGCCGCGTCAGCCCAGCCGCACCGGCAGTACCCGGTAGCCGTGGCCGATGAAGGACTCGCCGAGGCGGGCCGGGCCGCTGGTGTCGTCGAGGCTCAGGTCCGGGAACCGGGCGAAGAGCGCGGGGAGCGCGAGGGACGCCTCCAGCCGGGCCAGCGGGGCACCGATGCAGTAGTGGACGCCATGGCCGAAGGCGAGGTGCTCCTTGTCCGCGCGGCCGAGGTCGAAGCGGCCCGCGCTCTCGCCGTGCCGCAGGGGGTCGCGGCCGGCCGCCGCGTACGTCGCCAGGATCGCGTCGCCCCGGGCGATCAGCGTGCCGTCGGGGAGCTTGATGTCCTCGACGGCGTACCGCAGCGGGAGGTTGGCGATGGAGGGCGCCCAGCGGAGGGTCTCCTCGATCACCTCGCTCCAGGGGATCTCACCGCCGCGCACCCGGAGCAGCTGCTCGGGGTGGGTCAGCAGGGCGTGGACCGCGTTGCCGATCAGGTTGACCGTGGTCTCGTGGCCCGCGCCGATGACGAGGAGGAGGGTGTCGATCAGTTCGCTCTCGGCGAGCTGCGAACCCTCCTCGTCCCGGGCCGTGATCAGGGCGGTCGTCAGGTCGTCGCCCGGCCGCTCACGCTTGGCGGCGACCAATTCGGCGAGCAGTTCGTGGATCTCCCGGTAGGTGGCCATGGCCTGTTCGGGCGTGATGGTGGTGTCCATGTTGGCCTCGATGAGGCGCGCGGTGTCGGCGCGCCGGCCCTCGGGCAGGCCGAACAGCTCGCAGATCACCTGCATCGGGAGCGGGTGCGCGTAGGCGGACCGGAGGTCGACCCGCCCGTCGGGGGCCTCGGCCATCCGGTCGAGCAGCGTGGCGGCGAGTTCCTCGATGCGGGGCCTGAGCGCGTCCGTACGGCGTTTGGTGAACGCGGGCGAGACGAGTTTGCGCAGCCTGCGGTGGTCGGCGCCGTACGCGGTGAACATGTTGGTCACGCCGACCCAGAGGGTGATCCAGCTCTCGCGGTACTCGCCGCTGATCCAGGCGGGCCAGTGCTGGTTGGGGTCCTTGGAGACCCGGTCGTCGGCCAGGAGCCGCTTGAGGATCTCGTACCGGGTGGGCGCCCAGGCCCTTATCCCGCCCGGCAGTTCGATGAGGGCCGCGGCACCGCGCTCGCGCAGCAGATCCGCCTCGCCGTGGAGGTCGGCGCCCGCGGGGTCGATGACGTGGGGCTGGTCCGGCACGTGGACTCCTGCTCTCTGGGTCTTTGGATCTCTGGATCTCTGGATCTCTGGACCGGTTGATCATGGGGGTGCGGTGCAAACGGGGAGTACTCCCCGGATAGCCTGGTGGCCGGCGGACGGTGTGTCAACAGCACGGGAGTGAGCGGGAGTTGTCCGTGGGGGGCGAAATCGACGGGCGGGTGCTCGGGCGGCGCGGTTAGCATCTCGTGCCGTGGGGCGGGGCTCTGGTGAGGGAAGCGGGGGCACATGGGCGGGGAGTCGCTGACGGCGGCGGTGCGAAGTGGGGACGTGAAGGCGGTGACGGCCCTCCTGGACGCCGGTGCCGATCCCGACGCCGTCGACGACCGGGGCACGCCCGCGCTCTGCCTGGCGGTGGACGGCTTCGACCTGGCCACTGTCGAGGTCCTGATGCGCTCCGCCCCGCTGGACCGGGTCGTGGACGGCCAGACCCCGCTGCTGCGGGCGGTCGACCGTGGCGCCTCCGACATCGTGAACGCACTCGTCAACCATGGGGCGCAGCTGTGGCACAAGGACCCTGAAGGACGCGACGCCCTCGCGCTGGCCCGGTCCTGGCACGAGACGGATGCCGTGGCCGAGCTGCGCCGCAGGAGCGGTTCGGCGGGAACGGTGCGGCGCGAGACGGTTCGTGACGAGCACGGGGTGAGCGTCGAGGAGCTGACGCTGGCCGGCCCGACGGTCCGTACCGGGCACAGCGCGATCCTGACGGCGCTGGAGCCCCGCTACGGGATCAGGACCTCGTTCACCGAGCTGCTGTCGAGGGCACTGGCCGAACCGGACGTCGACCACGAGATCTGGTGGGTGACGACGGATGTCCTCCAGCAACGCCGGGATCGCGCCACGTGGGACATGTCCGCCGCCCTGCGGGACCGGCCGGACCCGCGGGAGCGGTACTTCGGTGCGGAAGTGCTCCGCCTGTTCAACCTGTTCGACTACAGCGACGAGGCACCGTTCGACGCCCCGCTGGTCGATCTCTTCCTGCCGTGGGCCGCGCGTGAACCGGATCCGCGCGTGCTGCGGCCCCTGACCGCGGGACTGTCCGGCGCCCTGGATCCCCGCGCCGAGCGACCCCTGCACGACCTCGCCCGGCATGCCGACAGCAGGGTCCGGGGGTGGGCGGTCTTCGGTCTGCGGGACGGAGTCGACGCCGGGCGTCGTGACGCCCTGGCCACGGTCCTCGCGTGCACCCGGGACGAGGCGGCCGAGGTCCGCCGGGGGGCCTGCGCCGCACTGGCCTCCGCGCCCGCGGATTCCGAGGTCTCGGACGCGCTCGCGGCGTGCCTCACCGACGAGACGGAGGAGGTACGGGTCACCGCGGCCGTGCAGTTGGCCCTGCGCGACGATCCGCGCGGGGACGAGATCCTGGCCGCTCTCGCCACCACCGACGAGGACGGTCCGTACTTCGGGCAGCTCTACGACGTATGGCGGCACCGCCGGGCATCGGACTCGGCCACGGCGCGCTGATCCGCGGGGTCGTGGGTGGGTCGGGGCCGTGCCGGTACGCCGAGCCCGTCGCCGCCGGATCAGACGTGGGCCGGGCAAGGGAACCGCTGCTCGATCCGAACGTGAGCGACGGGCTTGCGACGTACCGCCACGGCCCCTCGCGTCGCCGGGCGGCTGCGGGTGCGTGGGGGGGGACGGTCGGGCCGCCTACGATCGCGCCGTGGTCCTCTTTCAGCTGGAACGCGTGTCCCCTTCTTCCGTCGAAGAGAGTTGGCGTCGCCTCACCGACTGGCCCCGGCATGCCGCCGTCGTCCCGCTGACCCGGGTCACCGTGCGCACGCCGCCGCCGACCGGCGAGGGCACGGTGTTCGTCGCGCGGTCGGGGGCGGGCCCGTTGGTCTTCGACGACCCGATGGAGGTCGTCACCTGGCGGCCGCCCCGGGACGGGGGCGCGGGAAGGTGCCGACTGGTCAAGCGCGGCACGTTCGTCACGGGGTGGGCCGAGATCGAGGTCCGTGCGGTGGCGGGCGGGGGCTCGCGGGTGCTCTGGCGGGAGGATCTGAACGTGCGGTGGCTGCCGCGGTTCTTCGACCGGCCGCTGGGGTGGGCGGGGCGGTGGATGTTCGGGCGAGCGGTGGAAGGGCTGCTGCGGCCGGCTTTCCCAAGATCCTGACGCTCCGTGCCCGCGGCGGGTCGCGCGGCGGTGCATGAAACGGGGGAATTGTAGGCTTTACATCATGAATACACGGCTGGCTCTGCTCAGCGCGGTGGACCCCGGTGTCACGGAGAGTGAGATCTTCCGGCTGGCGCTCCAGCACGCGGTGGGGGAGCTGGGTGCCCTGGGGGGAATGATCCATCTGCGGGGCCCCATGTCCGCCCTGCGCCTGGTGTCGGAGGCCGGCCTTCCCGCGGCCCTCACCCGGCCCTGGGAGATCATCGACCAGGAAGGCCCGTTGGCCCCGGCCCGGGCCCTGCACCAGGGCCGGGGTGTGTGGATTGCGCCGGGATCCGGCGAACAGCCCGGATCCGGCGCGGTCTCATGGCCCGGGACCGGGCTGGCGGCCGTGCCGGTGTTCAGCGGTGACCGCGGTATCGGCGCGCTCACCGTGGTGATGGGCGACCAGGGGGAGCCCACCGTCGAGCAGTGGGGTTTCCTTCAGGCCGTGATCGCCTGGACCGAGGAGCGCATGCGGCAGGCACCGCCGCCGGCTCGGCCGCCCCGGGAGGGACTGAGCGGTGACCGGCTGCGGCAGGCTCTGGAGGAGGTCCGGGTCGGCTCGTGGGACTGGAACATCGAGACCGGCGAGCTGGTCTGGGACGAGGCCGCCCTGGAGATCTACGGCACCAGGCCGGCCGAGTTCACCGGCAGGATCGAGAACTGGATGAGGATCGTCCACCCCGACGACCTGGCGCCGACCCTGGGGGCCGCGCAGAAAGCGCTCCGGGACCGTACGGTGTTCGAGGCCGAGTACCGGGTGCGTCGCCTGGACGGCACCTACGGATGGACCAAGGCCCGCGCCCGGGCGACCTACAACGCTCGGGGCGAACCCGTACGGATGATCGGCGTGGGGTGGGAGAGCGACGAGTCCCGCTCCGCCCGCGACGCGCTGAGCCGGGCTCTTCGCCACATGAGCGACGGCTTCCTCGCCGTGGACGACCGCTGGCGGATCACCTTCCTGAACCTGGCGGCCGAGCGCATGCTGGGCTCCTCCGAGGAGGAGCTGTTCGGCCGCGTCCTGTGGGAGCTTCCCTCCGTCCGGCAGGTCCCCGATCTGGAGAAGCGCTGCCGGGAGGCCGCCGCCGCGCAACAGCCCGCCGGCTTCGACGTGGATGCTCCGAACACCGGGCGCCGCCTCCACCTGCGGCTGGTCCCGGGAGCCGACGGCCTCACCCTCTACTTCACCGACGTGACCGAGATCCGTCGCCACGAGGACGAACGGTCCGCCGCCGAGCGGGCCGCCGCCGAGCGCTCCGCCCGGATCGCCGAGCTGACCGAGTCCCTCGCCAAGGCGACGACCTCCCGGGACGTGGTGGACGCGGTCGCGCAGCATGTGCTGCCGCCGTTCGGCGCCACCGGCCTCCTGGTTCAGGCCATCGAGGGCGACCGGACGTACAACGTCGGCGCCGTCGGCTATCCGCCCGCCTTCCTCGACACGATCAACGGCCGTATGCGGGTGGCCCGCGACCCGGTCTGGGACCCGATCCTGACCGGCACGCCGCTGTTCATCTCCTCAGCCGCCGAGTACAGGGCCCGCTACCCCGAACTCGCCGTCCGGCCGCGCCAGGCGGGCAAACAGGCCTGGGCGTTCATGCCGCTGACCGTGTCCGGGCACACGTTCGGGTCGTGCGTGGTCTCCTTCGACCGGCCGCGCCGTCTCGGCGACGAGGAGCGCACCCTGCTGACCGCGATCAGCGCCCTCGTCGCCCAGGCCCTGGAGCGGGCCCGGCTCTACGACGCCGAGCACACCCGTTCCCAGGAACTCCAGCGCAGTCTGCTCCCCAGTGGCCTGCCCGAACTGCCGGCGTGCACCGCCGCCGCCCGTTATCTCCCCGCCGGACAGGGCATGGACGTCGGCGGCGACTGGTACGACATCATCCCTCTCTCCGGCGGCCGGGTCGCCCTGGTCGTCGGTGACGTGATGGGCCACGGGCTGCCCGAGGCGGCCACCATGGGGCGGCTGCGCACAGCGGTCCACACCCTGGCCGACCTCGAGCTTCCCCCCGACGAGATCATGAGCCACCTCAACGACATCGTCGGCGGCATGGCGAAGGAGTCCTACGCCACCTGCCTGTACGCGCTCTACGACTCCACCACCCAGATCTGCTCCCTCGCCCGCGCCGGGCACCCCCCGCCCGCCGTGGTCCACCCCGACGGCAGTGTGCATTTCCCCGAGGCCGCCCCCGATCCGCCGCTCGGCGCGGCGGAGCCGCCCTTCGAGACCTTCGAGATGACGGTGCCGGACGGGAGCCTGCTCGTCCTCTACACCGACGGCCTGGTCGAGTCGGCCACCCGCGAGATCGACGACGGCATGGCCGAACTCGCCCGGCTGCTGCGCGCCGCGCACGAGGGTCCCGGCGGCACGGTGGCCGACCTGGAGCGCCTCTGCGACACCGTCACCGCAGGACTGCTCCCCTCCGAGCACTCCACCGCCGACGACGCGGCCCTCCTCATCGCCCGCCTGCACGCGCTGACCGAGGACGACATGGCTTCCTGGCTGCTCCCCGAGGACCCACGAGCGGCCGGGCAGGCCCGCCGCCACGTCCGCGAGCAGCTCCACACCTGGGGCCTGGACGGCCTGACGCCGACCACGGAACTCCTCGCGAGCGAACTGGTCGGCAACGTCGTGCGCCACGCGAAGGGACCCGTGCGACTGCGCCTGCTGCACGGCCCCGAGCTGGTCTGCGAGGTCTTCGACGGGAGTCTGACCGTGCCGCGCATCCGCCGGGCGTCGGAGACCGACGAAGGCGGACGCGGACTGCAACTCGTCACGGCGCTGTCCCGGCGCTGGGGCACCCGCTACACGGCGACCGGAAAGTGCATCTGGACCGAGCAGCCGCTGTTCGGCCCGGAGGGCCCGACAGGGCTGCCCACCGATGTCCTGGACCTTCCGCTCCTGGACACCGAGGAGTTCGCCCGGGACCTCGACGAGCTCACCTCCGGGGACCGGGAACTGCCGGGCCCGGCCCCCCAGTAGCCGACCGGCGGCCGCACCGCCCCCGCACTCCCCCGACGCCGACGCGGCTCAGGCCACCGACCCGATCCGCCGCGCCGGAACCGACATCGCGTCGTGGTGGATCGGCGTGTGTGCCCCGGTGAGCGACACCCCGCTCCCCCCGCGCCGGTCGGCCACGATCTCCGAGGCGATGGACAGGGCCGTCTCCTCCGGCGTGCGGGCGCCCAGGTCGAGGCCGATGGGGGACCTGAGGCGCGCCAACTCCAGCTCGGTGACGCCGACTTCGCGCAGGCGGTCGTTGCGGTCCAGGTGGGTGCGCCGCGAGCCCATCGCGCCGACGTACGCGACCGGAAGCCGCAGTGCGAGCCGCAGCAGCGGTACGTCGAACTTGGCGTCGTGGGTGAGGACGCACAGGACGGTCCGGGCGTCCACCTCCGTGCGCTCCAGGTACGTGTGGGGCCACTCGACGACGATCTCGTCGGCGTCGGGGAAGCGGGTGGCGGTCGCGAAGACCGGGCGGGCGTCGCACACCGTGACGCGGTATCCGAGGAACTTGCCCATGCGGACCAGCGCCGACGCGAAGTCGATCGCCCCGAACACGATCATGCGCGGGGGCGGCACGGACGACTCGACGAGAACCGTGAGCGGTGCTCCGCAACGAGAGCCCTGCTCTCCGATCTCCAGGACGCCGGTGCGGCCCGCGTCCAGGAAGGCGCCCGCCTCGCCGACCACCGTGCGGTCCAGCTCCGGATGGGCGCCGAAGCCGCCCTCGTACGAGCCGTCGGGGCGGACGAGCAGCGCCCGGCCCCGCAGTTCGGCGGGACCGCTGACGATCCGCGCGACCGCCGCCGCCTCCCCGCTCGCGGCGGCGGCCAGCGCGGAGCCGAGCACCGGCCGGGCGGGGTCGCCCGCGCGGACCGGTGTGACGAGGATGTCGATGACGCCGCCGCAGGTCAGACCGACGGCGAAGGCGTCCTCGTCGCTGTATCCGAAGCGCTCCAGGACACTCTCGCCGTCCTCGAGCGCCTGCCGGCACAGTTCGTAGACCGCGCCCTCCACGCACCCGCCGGAGACCGAGCCGATCGCCGTGCCGTCGGAGTCGACGGCGAGTGCGGCGCCGGGCCGGCGGGGCGCGCTGCCGCTGACGGCCACCACGGTGGCCACGGCGAAGTCGCGTCCCTGCTCGACCCACCGGTGCAGCTCTTCGGCGATGTCCAGCATGTCTCGGTCTCCTTGACTGGGGGGTGCGTGGAGGGTCGTGGACCGGAAGAGGCGTGTCAGTGCACGCCCATCCAGCTCTCGAGCGGATTCAGGGCGAAGAAGACGAGGAAGATCGCCGCCAGGCCCCACATGAACGCCCCGATCTCCCGGGCCTTGCCCTGGGCGATCTTGATGGCGACGTACGACAGCACTCCGGCCGCGACGCCCGCGGTGATGGAGTACGTGAACGGCATGACGACGACGGTCAGGAAGACCGGGATCGCGGTGGCGCGGTCGGCCCAGTCCACATGGCGGGCGTTCATCATCATCATGGCGCCGATGACCACCAGTGCCGCCGCCGCGACCTCGCCGGGGACGATCGCCGTCAGCGGGGTGAAGAAGAGACAGGCCGCGAAGAACAGACCCGTGACGACGGAGGAGAGGCCCGTACGGGCACCCTCGCCGACCCCGGTCGCGGACTCGACGAAGACCGTCTGGCCCGACGCGCCCGCGACCCCGCCGACCGCTCCGCCCGCGCCGTCGATGAACAGCGCCTTGGACAGGCCCGGCATCCGGCCCTGCGCGTCGGCGAGCCCCGCCTCCGTGCCGACGCCGATGATGGTGGCCATCGCGTCGAAGAACCCGGCGAGGACCAGCGTGAAGACGATCATGCCGACCGTCATCACTCCGACGTCGCCCCAGCCGCCGAACTCGACCTTGCCGAAGAGTGAGAAGTCCGGCATCGAGACCGCGCTGCCGTGCAGTTCGGGGGCGCCGCTCGCCCACTGCCTGGGGGCGATGACGCCGAGGGCGTTGAGGACCACGGCGAGTAGGGTGCCGCCGACGATGCCGATCAGGATCGCGCCGGGGATGCCGCGCGCCTGGAGCATGAAGATGGCGAGCAGCGTGGCGGCGAAGAGCAGGACCGGCCAGCCGGCGAGTTCACCGGCCGGGCCGAGGGTGACCGGGGTGGACTTCCCCTGGTGCACGAATCCGGCCTTGTAGAAGCCGATCAGCGCGACGAACAGGCCGATGCCCATGGTGATGGCGTGTTTCAGCGCCAGCGGGATCGCGTTCATGATCATCTCGCGCAGGCCGGTGACGACCAGGAGCATGATGACCGCTCCGTAGATCACGCACATGCCCATGGCCTGCGGCCAGGTCATCTGCGGGGCGACCTGCGAGGAGAGCACTCCGGAGACGGAGAGTCCGGCGGCGAGGGCCAGGGGCACCTTGCCGAAGAAGCCCATCAGGAGCGTGCTGAAGGCCGCCGCGAACGCGGTCGCGGTGATCAGCGCGTTCTGGCCGAGCGTGTGCCCCGCCGCGTCCTTGCCGGACAGGATCAGGGGGTTGAGCAGGAGGATGTACGCCATCGCCATGAAGGTGGTGACGCCGCCGCGCACCTCACGCGCGACCGTGGATCCCCGCTGGGATATGTGGAAGTAACGGTCGAGCCAGGACCGCCCGGCCGGGACGCGGGTACCCGCACCCGCTTCGTCGGCGACGGTCCTGGGCTCCACTGACTGCTGGGTCATGGTGCCATCTCCCAAGGTTCACAGGGGCACCCGCGTCAGCAACCACGGTGGTTGCTGCGGGATTTGGGATGGTGCACGACCCGGGGGACGGCCCGAGACGAACAGAGGGTTACTTGCCGGTCAGGTGCTCGGGACGTACCGGCGTCCTGTTGAGCTCCAGACCCGTCGCGTTCCGGATCGCCGCGAGGACGGCCGGGGTGGACGACAGGGTCGGGGCCTCGCCGATGCCACGGAGCCCGTACGGGGCGTGGTCGTCGGCGAGTTCGAGCACGTCGACCGGGATGGTCGGCGTGTCGAGAATCGTGGGGATCAGATAGTCCGTGAAGGAGGGGTTGCGCACCTTCGCGGTCTTGGGGTCGACGATGATCTCCTCCATGACCGCGATGCCCAGGCCCTGGGTGGTGCCACCCTGGATCTGGCCGATGACGGACAGCGGGTTGAGCGCCTTGCCGACGTCCTGGGCGCAGGCCAGCTCGATGACCTTGACCAGCCCGAGCTCGGTGTCGACCTCGACCACCGCGCGGTGCGCGGCGAACGTGTACTGGACGTGGCCGAAGCCCTGTCCGGTGCGGAGGTCGAAGGCCTCGGTCGGGCGGTGCCGCCACTCGGCCTCGACCTCGACGGACTCGTCGCCGAGCACGTCCACCAGGTCGCAGAGGACCTCGCCGCCGTCGGTGACGACCTTGCCGCCCTCCAGGAGCAGCTCCGCGGTCGCCCAAGCGGGGTGGTACGTACCGAACTTGCGGCGGCCCAGCTCCAGGACCTTCTCGCGGACGAGTTCGCAGGAGTTCTTGACGGCGCCACCGGTGACGTACGTCTGCCGCGACGCGGACGTCGAACCGGCGCTGCCCACCTGGGTGTCGGCCGGTTGGATGGTCACCTGGGTGACGCCCAGCTCGGTGCGGGCGATCTGCGCGTGGACGGTGACGCCGCCCTGGCCGACCTCGGCCATCGCGGTGTGCACGGTCGCGACCGGCTCGCCGCCGACGACCTCCATGCGGACCTTGGCCGTCGAGTAGTCGTCGAAGCCTTCGGAGAAGCCGACGTTCTTGATGCCGACCGCGTAGCCGACGCCGCGTACGACGCCCTCGCCGTGCGTGGTGTTGGAGAGGCCGCCCGGCAGCTGCCGTACGTCGGCCGCCTCGCCTGCGGTGAGCCACTGCTGCTCCGGCGGCAGCGGCATCGCCTTGACCCGGCGCAGGAGTTCGGCGACCGGGGCCGGCGAGTCGACGACCTGTCCGGTCGGCATGACGGTTCCCTGCTCCATCGCGTTGAGCTGACGGAAGGCCACCCGGTCCATGCCCACCATGTCGGCGAGCTTGTCCATCTGGGCCTCGTAGGCGAAGCAGGCCTGTACCGCGCCGAAGCCACGCATGGCGCCGCAGGGCGGGTTGTTGGTGTAGAGGGCGATGGCCTCGATGTCGACGTCGTCGACGACGTACGGGCCCGCGCCCAGCGAGGAGGCGTTGCCGACGACCGCGGGGGAGGCGGAGGCGTAGGCGCCGCCGTCCAGGACGATGCGGGCCTTCAGGTGGGTGAGCTTGCCGTCCTTGGTCGCCCCGTGCTCGTAGTACAGCTTCGCGGGGTGGCGGTGCACGTGCCCGAAGAAGGACTCGAAACGGTTGTAGACGATCTTGACGGGCTTGCCGGTGCGCAGGGCGAGCAGACAGGCGTGGATCTGCATCGACAGGTCCTCGCGTCCGCCGAACGCGCCGCCGACGCCCGAGAGCGTCATCCGGACCTTGTCCTCGGGCAGGCCCAGGACGGGCGCGATCTGGCGCAGGTCGGAGTGCAGCCACTGGGTGGCGATGTAGAGGTCGACGCCACCGTCCTCGGCGGGCACGGCGAGACCGGACTCGGGGCCCAGGAACGCCTGGTCCTGCATGCCGAAGGTGTACTCGCCCCTGACGACGAAGTCGGCCTTCTTGGCGGCCTCTTCGACGTTGCCGCGGACGATCGGCTGACGGTGCACGATGTTGGGGTGCGGGACGTGGCCGATGTGGTGGTCGTCGCGGCCCTCGTGGATCAGGACCGCGTCCGGCGCGGTCGCGGACGCCTCGTCCGTGATGACCGGCAGCTCGCGGTACTCCACCTTGATCTTGGCGGCGGCACGGCGCGCGGTCTCCGGGTGGTCGGCGGCGACGATCGCGACCGGCTCACCGTGGTGGCGGACCTTGCCGTGCGCGAGGACCGGGGTGTCCTGGATCTCCAGGCCGTAGTTCTTCACCTCGGTCGGCAGGTCGTCGTACGTCATGACGGCGTAGACGCCGGGCGTCGCGAGGGCCTCGCCGGTGTCGATGGAGACGATCTCGGCGTGGGCGACCGTGGAGCGCAGGATCTGGCCCCAGAGCATGTCCTCGTGCCACATGTCGGACGAGTACGCGAACTCGCCGGTGACCTTGAGGATGCCGTCGGGGCGCAGCGTCGACTCGCCGATGCCGCCCCTGGTCTTGGAGCCCTGCGTGAGGTTGGTGGGTGTACCCGTGGTTCCCATGGTCAGACCGCCTCGGACTGCCGGGCGGCCGCGAGGCGGACCGCGTCCATGATCTTCTCGTAGCCGGTGCACCGGCACAGGTTGCCGGAGAGCGCCTCGCGGATGTCCGCGTCGGTCGGCGTGGGGTTGCGCTCCAGCATCTCGTCGGCGGCGACCAGCAGACCCGGGGTGCAGAAGCCGCACTGGACGGCGCCGGCGTCGATGAACGCCTGCTGGATCGGGGAGAGTTGTCCGCCCTCGCCGGTGTGGGAGTCCTGGGGCTTCGACTCCCAGCGCCTGGCCTCGTCCAGCGAGGTGCCGCAGGAGCCGGTGGCGCAACCGCCGTGCTCCGCGCGCTGCTTGGCGAACTCCGCGAGGCCCTCGACCGTGACCACCTCGCGGCCCTCGACCTGGCCGGCCGCGACCAGACACGAACACACCGGCACACCGTCCAGGCGGACCGTGCAGGAACCGCACTCGCCCTGCTCGCAGGCGTTCTTGGAGCCGGGCAGGCCCAGCCGCTCGCGCAGCACGTACAGCAGGGACTCGCCCTCCCACACGTCGTCGGCTTCCTGGGGACGGCCGTTGACCGTGAAATTGACACGCATTACGCGACACCGTCCTTCTGGAATGTCTGGCCGTCAGTGCCGCGGTAGGACTCCCAGGTCCAGGTCAGGGTGCGGCGCGCCATGATGCCGACCGCGTGGCGGCGGTAGCTCGCGGTGCCCCGGACGTCGTCGATCGGGTTGCAGGCGGCGGAGCAGAGGTCCGCGAACTGCTTGGCGACCGACGGGGTGATGATCCTGCCGTTGTCCCAGAAGCCGCCCTCTTCGAGCGCCGCGTTCAGGAACTCCTCGGCGGCCTTGGCGCGGACCGGCGTGGGCGCGGCGGAGCCGATGCCGGTGCGGACCGTACGCGTCTCGGGGTGCAGGGCCAGGCCGAAGGCGCAGACCGCGATCACCATGGCGTTGCGGGTGCCGACCTTGGAGTACTGCTGGGGGCCGTCGGCCTTCTTGATGTGGACGGCGCGGATCAGCTCGTCGGGCGCGAGCGCGTTGCGCTTCACGCCGGTGTAGAACGCGTCGATCGGGATCAGACGCGTTCCCCGTACGGACTCGGCCTCGACCTCGGCGCCGGCCGCGAGGAGGGCGGGGTGGGCGTCGCCGGCCGGGGAGGCGGTGCCGAGGTTGCCGCCGACACCGCCGCGGTTGCGGATCTGGGGAGAGGCCACGGTGTGGGAGGCCAGGGCCAGGCCGGGAAGCTCGCCGCGCAGGTTCTCCATGATCCGGGTGTACGGGACGGAGGCGCCCAGGCGCACGCTCTCCTCGCCGACCTCCCACTCGCTCAGCTCGCCGACGCGGTTCAGGTCGAGGAGGTACTCGGGCCGGCGGTGATCGAAGTTGATCTCGACCATCACATCGGTGCCACCCGCAATCGGCACAGCGGTGGGGTGCTCGGCCTTCGCGGCGAGCGCCTCCTCCCAGCTGGCGGGGCGAAGGAAGTCCATGAGTGGCTCTCTTCTTCGTATCGTGGGTCGTTCTGATCAAGCCAGATCGTGTGCGGCGGCCCGGGCTCGTTCATGAGTTGTTCACGTGGAGTGAGGTCAGTACACCGCGCTGTCCTCCACCGGGGTCAGTCACCGAAACCATGAAGGAGTTGGCTGGCCAGGGCGGTCATCTTGTAGATTCGTATAAACGGAGGTCATCAGTAACCTCCTCGTTTTCCTATGGAAACGACAAGAAACATCCAGCACACGCTGGGACCAGGGAGTACGGCTCGCGGACCCGCTCGCCCATTGCTCACCTTCAGATCCATCGTAGATTTCGAGACAAGAACGGCGGCGACGAGAATGCGGCTGCGCGCACTGCTGGACACCGACGCGCTGGGCCTGCGGCTGCTCGGCGGCGAGGACGAGCTGGACCGCACCGTACGCGGTGTGATGACCACGGACCTCAAGGACCCCAGCCGCTACCTCTCCGGCGGCGAGCTGGTCCTCACCGGGCTCGCCTGGCGCCACGGCGCCGAGGACTCCGAGCCTTTCGTACGGATCCTGGCGGCCGCCGGGGTCGCGGCCCTCGCCGCCGGTGAGGCGGAGCTCGGCGACATCCCGGAGGACCTCGTCCTGGCCTGCGTCCGGCACCGGCTGCCGCTGTTCGCCGTGCACGAGTCGGTGGCGTTCGCGACGATCACCGAGCATGTCGTGCGACAGGTCTCGGGCGAGCGCGCCGGGGACCTCGCGGCCGTGGTGGACCGGCACCGGCGGATGATGACGTCCGGCCCGGCGGGCGGCGGCCCCGACGTGGTCCTCGACCTGCTCGGCACCGACCTGGACCTGCGGGCCTGGGTGCTCTCCCCCACCGGACGCCCCATCGCCGGTTCGAAGCTCGCCGGGGCCGCGCTGCCCGCCGACGTGTCCGCGAAGCTGGCCGCGGAACACCTCGCGGCGGCGCGCACCGGGCGGCGCGGACCGCACCGGGTGCCCGTGGGTACGACGACGTACTCCCTCTTCCCGATCCGCTCCTCCGGGCGCTCCGCGGCCGCCTCCCGCGATGTGCGCGAGACGGTGCTCTCCGACTGGCTGCTCGCGGTCGAGGCGGACGCCGGCGACTGGCCCGCGGAGCGGCTCGACCTGCTCCAGGGCGTCACCCAGCTGATCGCGGTCGAGCGGGACCGGCGGGACGCGGCGCGCACGGTACGGCGCCGGCTCGCGCAGGAGGTCCTCGAACTGGTGCAGACGGGGGCGGCACCCGCGGAGATCGCGGCCCGGCTGCGCGTCGCCGCGCCGGTGCTGCTGCCCGGGCTCGGCGCCGCACCGCACTGGCAGGTGGTGGTGGCCCGCGTCGAGTGGGACGAAGCGGGGGGCGGGTCCGCAGGGCCCTCGGTTGAGGGTGGTGGCGGGAGACGGGCGGGCGGGATCGAGGGCGGGCCGGTCGCCCAGTCGCTCCTGGAGGAGATCCTCGTCGACCCGCTGACCAGCGGCCCCGAGCCCTCCGACCGAATCGCCGTCGCCCATACGGGTGAGGAGGCGATCGCGCTCGTCCCTCTTCCGGCGGTCTCCGCGGAGCACGACGGCTCCGAGTCGGGCGTGCTCGCGGACGCCCTCCTGGAGGCCGTACGCGACCCGCTGTCGGCCGGCCTGAACGACGACGGGCGGCTCACGCTCGGGGTCAGCGCCGCCGTGCACTCGGCCGAGGGACTGCGCGGCGCCCTGGAGGAGGCCCGGCACGCGCGCCGGGTCGCCGCCGCCCGCCCCGGCCGGGTCTGCGCGGCCGGACACCAGGAGCTGGCCTCGCACGTCCTCCTGCTGCCCTTCGTGCCGGACGACGTACGCCGCGCCTTCACCGCGCGCCTGCTCGACCCGCTCCGGGACTACGACCGCCGCCACCGCGCCGAACTCATCCCCACCCTGGAGGCGTTCCTCGACTGCGACGGCTCCTGGACGCGCTGCGCCACACGGCTCCACCTGCACGTCAACACACTGCGCTACCGGGTCGGCCGCATCGAGCAGTTGACGGGCCGGGACCTCTCCCGCCTCGAGGACAAGCTCGACTTCTTCCTCGCGTTGCGCATGAGCTGAGGTCACGGGTCCGTGCGGCGCGTGTCAGCAAGTGCCGCACCAGTCCCACGACTTTGTGAAATCCTTCACCCACCCCCTTGGCCGGGTGCCGCGATCCGTGCTGAGATGCCACCACTCAACAGCTCAATGGCGTGCTCGGGGAGGGCAACGTGGCGCATACCGCCATGTCTGGTTCCGGAACGAACGCAGGGGACGATCCACTCCAGACCGCGGTATGGCGGCTGCGCTCGCGCGCCTGCTGGGTCGACGCGGCCGCACTGCTCCAGCCCGGGACGGCGGGTCCCGCACTGCAGAGAGCCTCGCTCCTCGTCGAGCGGTGCCTGTACACCGAGCAGGGCTGGGCCGAGGCGGAGGACGCGCTGCGGACGGCGGAGGCGGTGGCCCAGAGCGACGACGAGCGCGGGGCGGCGGCCTGTGAGCGCGGGCAGCTCGCGTACGCGGCCACACTGCTCGGGGTGCGCGACCGCGCGGACGAGGCGCGGGCCGCGCTCGGGCGGGCCGCCGCGCTGATCGCCCCGGGGGCGCCGGGGCGGGCGCTGCTGGACTTCCGGCGCGGGCTGCTCGCCGAGAACCTCGCGCAGTCGCCGCAGGCCGCGCGGGCCGCCTACCGGCGCGCCCACGCGGGCGCTGTCGCCCAGGGCGACCCGCTTCTGCTCTCCTTCACCTGGCGGCACCTGGCCGGACTCGCCCTGCGGGACGGGGAGTTGGCCGAGGCGCGGCACGGGTTCGGTGAATCCCTGCGGATCCGGGAGGAGTTGGGGTACTTGGTCGGCACGGCTCCGGCACTGGCCTCGCTCGCGGACGCCGAGACCGAGCCGGAGGCGACTCGGTTGCGGGCGGAGGCGGGGCGGCTGTTCCGGTTGCTCGGGGGTGTGCCCACCTGGCTGGCCAGGCAGTTGACTCCGCCTGCGGCGACGGCTTGAGGTCGCGAGGGCCGCGGATTCGTCGTGGCTGGTCGCGCAGTTCCCCGCGTTCGCCGGAGCGGGTCAGTTGCTCTGGACGTGTGCCAAGAGGTTGCGGGCGAAGTTCCCCACCGCGGTGCGGAGTTCGGGGTCGTGGGCGACGTAGACCGCGACCCCGACGATGATGATCAGGACCAGGAGGCCACGCAGGCCGCCGCCCCGGGCGCCGGTGTGCGGCACGGGGCGGTGCATGTGGGGCGCCCCGGTGTGACGGGCGTGGGCCTGGGCCATGTCGTGCGCCGCGCGGTGGTGGCGTACGTGGTTCTGATGGATCTGCTGGGCCTGCTGAGCTTGCTGCATCGCCTGCCAGGACGGGTCGGGCATCGTCTTCTCCCCCGGTGTGCTGCTGGTACCGGGGGACACGCGTGCGGGGCCGCCCGGGTTCCCGGCGGCGCGTCCTGTTGCCAGGCGCCCACGGAGCCGTGACGTCCGCCCAGGGAAGGGGACGTACCGGCCCTAGCTGTCGGCGAAGTGCTCTCGTACGAGGGACTGGACCGCCGAGAGGTCCTGGGCGGTCAGGGCGTCCAGGAGGGCGAGGTGCTCGGCGGCGTCGGCCATGAGGTCCGCGCGGCCGCGCGGGACGGGGCCGCCGGCGAGGGGCCACTGGGCGCGGCGGTGCAGGTCGTCGGCGATCTGCACGAGCTGGTCGTTGCCGGCGAGGGCGAGGATCGCGTGGTGGAATGCGCGGTCGCACTCCGCGTAGGAGGCACGGCAGCCCGCGGACGCGGCACGCGCCGCCGCCTCGGCGAGCGGGCGCAGTTCGGCCCAGCGCGCGGCGGGCACCGTGCGGGCGAGGCGCAGCACCACCGGGACTTCGAGGAGGGCGCGGATCTCGGCAAGTTCGGCCAGCTCGCGCGTCCCGCGCCGGACGACCCGGAAGCCCCGGTTCGGTACGACCTCGACGGCACCTTCGAGGGCGAGCTGCTGCATCGCCTCGCGTACGGGTGTGGCGGACACCCCGAAGCGTTCGCCGAGCACGGGCGCGGAGTACACCTGGCCGGGGGCGAGCTCGCCCGCGACGAGGGCGGTGCGCAGGGCGTCGAGGATCTGCCCGCGGACCGAGGCCCGCTGGACCACGGGGCGCGCGCTCTCCACGCGGGGGCGCGGAACGGGCGGCTCGCTGTGGGTGTGCTCGCCACGGGCCCCGGTCGCGGACCGGGACTCGTCCGAGGCGACGCCCCGCTCCCGCTCGACGTCCGCCATCCGCGCCTGTGCGGGCACCCGGACGGACGCCGTACGGATGTCCGGGGCCGCCGACCCGGTGGAACCGCGCGCGCCCAGCGAACCGGCCTGCTCCACGGGGTCCTCCTCCGGGCTTGGTGGTACTTGGGGGTCATTGCGGCGGTTGTTACCCGTCCGTCAAGCACCATAGGCGCACATGGCCCCAGTTCAAACATCCGATATTGAGGGTAAGGTAAGCCTAACCTGTTAATGATCGTGAAGCGGGGTACCCGTATGTCCGCTCCCGCCCTGGCCAGGGGCCCCCTGGGCCTCGCCGACGGCGACCCCGCCCGCTCGGCCGTCACGGACGCCTACACCCGGCTGACCGAGGTCTTTCCGGGGCTGAGCGTGCGGGAGCTGGGACACGGGGAAGCGGCCCCGGAGGGCGAAGGCTGGGTCGGCGCCGCCGGGCTCGCGGCGGGCGGGGCGGACCTCGACACCTTCCTCGCCTGGGACGAAGCGCAGGTCATCAGGGACTACGGACAGCAGGCACGCCCGGACGTGGTGGCGAGCTTCGGGCTGCACCGGTACGCCTGGCCGGCCTGTCTGCTGATCACCGTCCCGTGGTTCCTGCTGCGCCGGGTGCCCCGCCTCCCTGTGGAGCGCGTCACATTCCAGCGCACGCTCGGCCGGATGGCGGTCCGGGTCGAGGAATTCGCCTGCCTGCCGGGCGACCCGGCGGCCCGGCTGCCCGGCGCCCGGGTCGTCCCGGACGAAGAGGCACTGCGGGCCGAGGTGCGGGCGGCGGCGGCCGAACACCTGGAGCCGGTCCTCGGCGGCTTCGGCCCGCGCATGCGGCGCCGCGGCCGGGCCCTGTGGGGCATGGCGACCGACGAGGTCGTCGAGGGTCTCTGGTACGTCGCCGAACTGCTCGGCGAGGAACGGCGCGCGCGGCGCGAGCTGGAGCTGCTGCTGCCGGGAGCGACCCGGCCGTACGTCGGTTCCGCCGCGTTCCGTGAGCTGAGCGGCCCGAACGGGGAGTCCCTGCCCACCCGCGACCGGGCGAGCTGCTGCTTCTTCTACACCCTGGATCCCGAGGACACCTGCGTCAACTGCCCGCGCACCTGCGACACGGACCGCATCGCCAAGTTGACGGCCACCACGAGGGATTGAGCACCGGCCCTGGCGTTCGGACGGGCCTTCCGGGTGCTCTAAGATCAACTCCGACTGAGACTCCCGACGGGTGCCCGACAGATGACAGGCACTTCACAACTTCCTCACTTGTCGCAGGAACTTTCCGTAGAACCATCCGTACGGGTAATCTTATTCGCACTCAGCTCCCGTCCCTCGCGCGGCAGTTCGAGCAGAATGTCGCCCTGCGCATCCCCTTGCACTCTCTTGGCGGCCTCTTGCCCCGAAACCCCCTGAGGGTCGACGGGCGTGGGCCAATATGGCGGGCGTTACGCCCTATCCCAATGCAAGGGACCCCAGATGAGATTGACCGACATATCGCTGAACTGGCTGCTTCCGGGCGCCGTTTTGCTCCTGGGACTGCTGGCGGCGGTGGCGGTGCTCGCGCGCAGCAAGCGGTCCGGGGAGAACACGAGCAGCAACAACGACGACTCGTGGGAGCGCAGCGAAGAGCGTCGCAGGCGTAAGGAAGCCGTCTACGGCACGGCCTCCTATGTGCTGCTCTTCTGCTGTGCCGCGGTCGCCGCGGCGCTCTCCTTCCACGGCCTCGTCGGCTTCGGCCAGCAGAACCTCGGACTCACCGACGGCTGGGAGTACCTCGTCCCGTTCGGTCTGGACGGCGCGGCCATGTTCTGCTCCGTCCTCGCCGTGCGCGAGGCCAGCCACGGTGACGCGGCGCTCGGCTCCCGGATACTCGTGTGGACCTTCGCCGGTGCCGCCGCCTGGTTCAACTGGGTGCACGCTCCGCGGGGTGTGGACCACTCGGGCGCTCCCCAGTTCTTCGCGGGCATGTCCCTGTCGGCCGCCGTGCTGTTCGACCGGGCGCTGAAGCAGACCCGCCGTGCCGCGCTGCGTGAGCAGGGCCTGGTCCCGCGTCCGCTGCCGCAGATCCGTATCGTCCGCTGGCTGCGCGCGCCCCGTGAGACGTACAGCGCCTGGTCGCTGATGCTCCTGGAGAACGTCCGCACGCTGGACGAGGCGGTGGAAGAGGTCCGCGAGGACAAGCGCCAGAAGGAGCAGAACCGTCTGCGCCGGCGGAACGAGGAGCGGGTCGAGCGGGCGCACCTCAAGGCGCTCAGCCGCGGTCACCGGGGCCTGCCCGGCCGTGGTGGTGGCGGCGGTGGCCGGCAGCAGTTGGAGACGACCGTGGAGCGTGCTCCCGCGCAGGCCACCGCGGAGCCTGCCATAGCGCCCGAGCTGCCCGTACGCTCACGGCCCTCCCTTCAGCCCGTCCGCAAGAGTGGTGACCCGATCACGGTCGATCTCACCGCGGAGGACGACACCATGGCCCTGCCGCGACTCGACTCCCTGGAGCGCAAGCTCAAGGACCTGGAGCAGCAGTTCGGCTGAGAGACCGGGGTGGTCCGGCCGTTGAACGGCCGGACCCCGGACAGGAATCACGGCGGCGCGGTGACTACACCGCGCCGCCGTCCAGTTCGAACCAGACCGACTTGCCTACGCCGTGGGGGCGTACCCCCCAGGCGTCCGCGAGGGACTGGACCAGGACGAGGCCTCTGCCGTGCGTACCGTCGTCGGCGATCGGTACCCGCAGTCTGGGCCTGCGTCCCACGAAGTCCCTTACCTCCACGCGGAGTCCGCGGGGTCCGACGGTGGCCGTCAGGACCGCGTCGTGGTCGGTGTGGATGAGGGCGTTGGTGACGAGTTCGCTGGTCAGCAACTCGGCTATCTCGGACTTCTCCGGCTTCCCCCAGTGCCGTAAGAGTTCCCTCAGTGCTCTGCGGGCCTCTGGCACCGCCCGTAGATCGGCCCTGGCCAGCCGCCGCCTGAGCTGCGGGGCGGCCGGGTCCCTCGTTCCGTCGGTCGCTTCTTCCTCCACTGCCTGTGCCGAGGAGGCCCCGATGGCCACGGGACCGCCCCCTCGTACCTGCCTCTTCATGACCCCCGCCTGCATGCCGATGTCGGGTTCCCCTCCTGATCGAACATGTTCACGGGAATCCATGCCCCATCGGGGACGCGGCAGTCATCTCGAATGGTCAACCACCGGCCAATCCCGAGCGGAAGCACGGCGTCACGCCGCAACGGTGGCCCGTGGGGCTCCTCCGCCCTGACGTCAGGGCTCTGCGGGGCCGGCCCGCGCGACGGCGATCCGCCCCGTGGACAGCCCTGCTTGCCCTGCTCAACGCCTGTTGAGGCGCACGGTCCGGCCCCGGCGCACGGCGGCGGCGCGCCCGGCGGATCCGCACCACCCGGCGCCTCCCCTCCCCGGCGGCGTGTCGACCGCGGGCGCTCGGCCCATCTACCGACTCTCGGCTGCGGGTATGGCCGTACTCGACGGGGAGTCGGCGCGGCGGCCCGAGTCCGGTGCTGGTGGTGCCGATCCGCTTACGGAGCTCGGTGGCGGGCCAGGGAAACGGTCAGGGACGCGGCACGTTGCGCAGGTTGGAGCGGGCCATCTGCACCATCCGGCCGACGCCCCCGTCCAGGACCATCTTCGACGCCGACAGGGCGAACCCGGTCACCATCTCCGCGCTGATCTTCGGCGGGATGGACAGGGCGTTGGGGTCGGTGACGACGTCGACGAGGGCGGGACCCTTGTGCTTGAAGGCGGCCTTCAAGGCGCCGGTGAGGTCCTTGGGCTTCTCGACGCGCACGCCGTACGCCCCGCACGCACGCGCGACGGCCCCGAAGTCGGGGTTCTTGTTCGTGGTCCCGTACGAGGGCAGCCCGGCGACCAGCATCTCCAACTCGACCATGCTCAGGGCGGAGTTGTTGAAGAGGACGACCTTCACCGGCAGGTCGTACTGGACGAGGGTGAGGAAGTCGCCCATCAGCATGGCGAACCCGCCGTCTCCGGACATCGAGACGACCTGCCGGCCCCGGTCGGTGAACTGGGCCCCGATCGCCATCGGCAGCGCGTTCGCCATCGAACCGTGCGAGAACGAACCGATGACCCGGCGGCGGCCGTTGGGCGAGATGTAGCGGGCCGCCCACACGTTGCACATCCCGGTGTCGACCGTGAACACCGCGTCCTCGTCGGCGAGTTCGTCGAGGACGGAGGCCACGTACTCCGGGTGGATCGGCACGTGCTTCTCGACCTTGCGCGTGTACGCCTTGACGACACCCTCGAGCGCGTCCGCGTGCTTCTTCAGCATCTTGTCGAGGAAACGGCGGTTCCCCTTGGGCTTCACCCGGGGCGTCAGACAGCGCAGGGTCTCCTTCACATCGCCCCACACCGCCAGATCCAGCTTGGAACGGCGGCCCAGGCGCTCGGGCCGGACGTCGACCTGGGCGATCTTGACGTCGTCCGGGAGGAAGGCGTTGTACGGGAAGTCGGTGCCGAGCAGGATCAGCAGGTCGCACTCGTGGGTGGCCTCGTAGGCGGCGCCGTAGCCGAGCAGACCGCTCATACCGACGTCGTACGGGTTGTCGTACTGGATCCACTCCTTGCCCCGCAGCGCGTGTCCGATCGGGGACTTGATCTTCTCCGCGAACTCCATGACCTCGGCGTGCGCGCCCGCCGTGCCGCTGCCGCAGAAGAGCGTGATCCGGTCGGCCTCGTCGATCATCGCGACGAGCTTGTCGATCTCGGTGTCGCCGGGGCGGACAGTGGGCCGGGAGGTGACGAGGGCGGTCTCCAGCGCCTTGTCCGGGGCGGGCTCGGAGGCGATGTCGCCAGGGAGGGAGACGACGCTGACGCCCGACTGGCCCACCGCGTGCTGGATGGCGGTCTGCAGCAGCCTCGGCATCTGCTTCGGGTTGGAGATCATCTCGTTGTAGTGACTGCACTCGCGGAAGAGCTGGTCCGGATGGGTCTCCTGGAAGTAGCCGAGGCCGATCTCACTGGAGGGGATGTGCGAGGCGAGGGCGAGAACCGGGGCCATGGAGCGGTGCGCGTCGTACAGACCGTTGATGAGGTGGAGGTTGCCGGGGCCGCAGGAGCCGGCGCAGGCGGCGAGCTTGCCGGTGATCTGGGCCTCGGCGCCCGCG
Source organism: Streptomyces sp. NPDC107454 (assembly GCF_055582885.1). Classification (NCBI taxonomy): domain Bacteria; kingdom Bacillati; phylum Actinomycetota; class Actinomycetes; order Kitasatosporales; family Streptomycetaceae; genus Streptomyces; species Streptomyces sp. NPDC107454. The sequence goes on from NZ_JBVJPA010000015.1 coordinate 182,796, forward strand.
GCGAAGGCGGCCGTCTCCTCGTGCCGGACATGGATCCAGTCGATCGCCGCGTTGCGCCGGATCGCGTCCACCACCGGGTTGAGGCTGTCGCCGACGACTCCGTACAGGCGCTTGACGCCCGCACGGACGAGGATGTCGACGAACTGCTCGGCGACGTTCTGCTTGGCCATGCTGCACGCACCTCTTTGTGATCCATGGATCCGGCGGGTCCCTCGGTTCATCCGTCGGGTCCATGAATTCACACGGCGCGCCGTTACGCCTCCCAAACGGCCGCGACGGTCCGGTCGTCGGCGTATCCCTTGACCCGTACCTGGGTGTCGGCGAGGAACGCGGCGAGGCCGGGCGGCTCGCCCGCCGACCACCGCTCCGTCAGGTGCTCGCAGAACTGCGGTTCGCCGCGCAGGGGCTCCGCGAGGCCGCCGGTGCACAGCAGCAGCGTGTCACCCGGTCGGGCGACGGAGGCGCGGAAACGGAAGGGTTCGCGGGGCGGTTCGGGGGCCGGTTCGTAGGGGCTCGGGGGTGTGGTGATGCCCAGGTCCATGGTGAGCCGGTCGCCCTCGGGGGTCTCGTGCGGCAGCGATCCGAAGCCGACCACGGCCTCGCCGGTGGTCTCGGCGACCCGCGGCTCGATGTCCTGCCACTCGCCGTCCCGCAGCCGGAACAGGCCGCCGGCGCCGACCCCGAAGAAGACGCGGGTACGGCACTCGGGGTCCCCGGTGAGCAGCAGGCAGCGCAGCCCGGCGGTGTACTCCTCGGGTTCGATGCCCTGTTCGGCGGCGCTCGCGCGCAGCTTGCCGAGACTGCGGTCGGTGAGCCGGTGCAGGCCCGACTTCAGGTCGCCGCGACGGGCCGCCCTTATGTCCTCGGCCAGCCGCGCGTGACTGCGGCCCACGGCGCGCCCGATCCACCGGCACGCCTCGGCCGCCGCCCGGTGCGCGCCGGGGGTCGCCCGGGCGCCGGTCGCCATCGCCACCAGCACCAGCGCGTGCTCGCCCGTTCCGAAGCGGGCGGTGAGCAGGGAGTCCCGGCGGGGCTCGCCCCTGAAGCGCGCGGAGTCGCCGCGCACGGAGGCCGCGCGCAGGGTGCTCGCCCCGTAGCGCGCCCCTTCCATGACGGTGTCGGCGACCAGGTCGTCGAGGTCGTCCGGATCGGCGGGCGGGAGGGCGGTGGGCTCGGCGTCGTAGGTGGGCGGGCCCGAACCGACGTAGTCGACGGGGGGTGGCTGCTGGGGGACGGTGAGGACCGGCTCGAGGACGGCGTCCACGGGGGCGGCTGCGCCGGGCGGGGCGTGGTCCGGCGGCGCGGTGGGGCGCGGCGGGACCGCCGCGCCGGGTGATTCGTTGGACGTACGGCCATGGAGCGACTCGGCGTGGAACCCGGGCGGCGTCGGTCCCGGCGGAAAGGCCGCGGGGGTCGGCGGTTCGGCGGGCGGACGCTCCCAGGAAGCCGGGGGCTCTTCGTCTCCCCCCGAGGAGCGCGGATCCACACCGCTCCGAGAGAAGCCGGCGGCCTCACTGCTCCACCAAGGGGCGGGCGCCGCATCGGCCGGCGAGGGACCGGAATCGTCCCCGCTCCCCGAATCGCCCAGGTACCCGCTGCTCCACGAAAGGTCCGGTTCCCCGTCACCCCGGGAAAAGCCGGATCCCTCCCCACCACCCCCCGAGGAACCACGGCCCTCGCCACCCCACAAAGGACCGGAATCCTCCCCGCTGCCCGAACGGCCGTAGTCTTCCCCGCTCCCCGTGCGGCCGTAGTTCTCCTTGCTCCCCGAGGGGACGGCGTCCTCGGTTTCCGAGGGGCCCGGGGCGGCGTCCGCGCTCGTCGAGGGGGGCAGGTTCTCGGCGGGCCGTGCCGGGTCGAGGAAGCGGTCCGGTGGGTCGGACCGGGGCTCGCGGTCCCTGCGGGCGAGGCGCCGGCCCAGTGCCTCGCCGCGCGGGGTGGCGCCGCGGCCCCGTTGCTCGGGGACGACGGGAGACCCGTCCGGCTCGGGTGGCGCGGTCCCCGATCCCACCGTCCCCGCGGCCGACGCGAAGCGGTCGTCGAGGGAATCGGCCGCGGGCGTGGGCCCCGTGTCCCCGGTGGCGTCGTACAGCTGCCTCCACCAGTCGTCCTCGTGACCGGTAGGCCTATCCCCCTGCTGGCTCATGCCCCTAATTGTCCACCGCGAGAGCCGGATGAAAACGGGGCATCCGGAAAAACCGGCCACGGGACTGGTAGTCGAACGGCATGTCGGGTGACGCATCGAATGGCCGTACGAGTGGGAGGGCTTGACGAAATGTCGGACGTCGCGTCGGACCGGACGTCGCGTCGAAGCCGCCGGACGATTCCACCCCCCACGGGAGAACCGCCCGGCGGCGCCCTGAGTGTGACCTGCTTCCCTGAGGTTCCCCTGTGACGCGCGTTGCCGCGCTCCCCAAGGCGCCACTCCCAAGATCACTCCGCCCACGTCCACGCAGGCCGGTCCGGCCCAAGTCGGGCATTACGGGCGGCTGTTGCTGCCGCGGTGCCGTGATCTTGGCAGAGTTACGGGTGCTGCGGCGATGATGTGCCGAGGCGGGTTTGCGCCGTGGCCGATTTCCGCCAGGTCACGGCCGGAACGGGATTTGGGGAGGGCATCGCCGCATGCTGGGAGCGATAGGTCTGGACGAGACGCACGAGTCGGCGTACCGGGCACTGGTGTCCGTGGGCGCCGCCGACGTGCCCGACCTCGCGCGGCGGCTCACGCTCGGCGAGCACGACACCGAGCGCGCCCTGCGCCGACTGGAGCGGCACGGTCTCGCGGCCCAGTCCTCGGGCCGCCCGGGACGCTGGGTCGCGGCGCCGCCCGGCGTCGCCCTCGGCGCACTGCTCACCCAGCAGCGACACGAGCTGGAGAAGGCGGAACTGGCGGCCGCCCTGCTCGCCGAGGAGTACCGCGCCCAGGCCACCGAACCCGCCGTGCACGACCTGGTGGAGGTGGTGATCGGAGCGGCGGCGGTCACCCAGCGGTTCCTCCAGCTCCAGCTCGGCGCGGCCACGGAGGTGTGCGCGCTGGTCACCGGGACTCCGATGGTGGTCTCCGGGATGGACAACGACGCGGAGGAACAGGCCGCGGGACGGGGCGTCGGCTACCGCGTGGTGCTCGAACGCGCCGTGCTCGACCAGCCCACCGGCCTCACCGAACTGTCCGCCGCGCTCAGCCGCGACGAGCAGGTACGGGTCGTGGACAAGGTGCCGACCAAGCTGGTGATCGCCGACCGGACGCTCGCGATGGTGCCGCTCACCTCGCACATCGCGGAGCCCGCCGCCCTCGTCGTGCACGCCAGCGGGCTCCTGGAGCTGCTGTCGGGCCTGTTCGAGTCGGTATGGCGGGACGCGCTGCCGCTGCGGCTCGGCAGCCGGGGCGTCATGGAGCAGGAGCCGGACGGCCCCGACGTCACCGACCTGGAGATCCTCTCCCTGCTGCTGGCAGGGCTGACCGACGCGAGCGTCGCCAAACAGCTCGACCTGGGCCTCAGGACCGTACAGCGCCGGGTGAAGCGGCTGATGGAGCTGGCGGGCGTCACGACCCGGCTCCAGCTGGGCTGGCACGCCTACGAGAAGGGCTGGGTGGCCCGCGACTGACCTGCGCTCTCGCGCCCGCTCAGTCACGCTGGGCAGATGGGAGTGTGGGAACTCCTGCTGGTCGGCGTGGTGATCGTGCTCGGCCTGTGCGGAGTGCTGGTGCCCGGTGTGCCGGGGTCGTGGCTGGTCTGGGCCGCGGTCCTGTGGTGGGCCCTGTCCGACCCACGGGCCCTCACCTGGGGCGTACTGGTGGGCGCGACCGTGGTCCTGGTGCTGGCCCAGGCGATCCGCTGGGGGCTGCCGCCCCGACGGCTCCGGGAGGCCGGCGCCACTCCCCGGATGGGCGTGTACGCCGGGGCCGGGGCGCTGCTGGGTTTCCTTCTGCTGCCGGTGGTCGGCGCGGTCCCGGGCTTCCTCGGCGGGATCTACCTCTACGAGCGGCAGCGGCTGGGCGGGCACGGCCCGGCGAAGGCGGCGGTGGGGACGGTCATGCGGTCGGGCGGCTGGAACGTCCTGACGGAGCTGTTCGCCTGCCTGCTGGTCACGGCCGCATGGCTGGCCACGGTGATCTGGGGCTGACAGCGCCGCCAACGGCATCCAACGAAGCCAACGGAGCCAACGGAGCCAACGGAGCCAACACATCGGATCTCTCCCTTCATATTGACGGGCTGCAGTCACTTCTCTACGTTGCATCGCGGGATAGCTCCGATGAATCGATGAATCTCGCCCGAAGTGCAGTCGCTAGAGCCGCCTGGAGGCACCCGCATGCCCAGCCCGTCCAGACGTACCGTCCTCGCCACCGGATCCGCCCTCGGCGGCACCCTGCTCGCCGGAGGCCTGCCCGCCCAGGCCCGGGCGGCCGATCACGCGGACACCTCCGACCCCTGGCGTACCGTCCTCGACGACGCCGATCTGGTCTGGCAGCGGATGCCGAAGACCTGGTACGAGGGCCCGTACCTCGGCAACGGCTTCCTCGGCTCCGGGATCTACGCCGAACCGGGCGCGGAGACGGGTTCCTTCTCAGCCGTGCGCTTCAACGTCCAGCACTCGCAGGTGCAGGACCACCGCCCCGAGTTCGGCTCCCTCTTCGGCCTCGCCCGTCTGCCCATCGGCTGGTTCACGCTGGAGCCGGTCGGCGCGATCACGGGCCTGGACTGGCGGCTCGGCCTGCGCGACGCCGAGCTGACCGGCACGCTCACCACGGACAAGGGCACGCTCACGCTCCGCGCCCTGGTGCACAACTCCCGCTCGGTGCTCGCCGTCGAGGTGACCCCGAGCGAGGGCGAGCGCGACTTCCGCTGGGTCTTCCACCCGGCGGACGCGATCAGCCCGCGCGCCGCCTTCAAGCCCCTCCCGGACGGCTACCAGGGCAACCCGCCCGCCGAGGTCGCCACGCACGACGGCGTCTCCACCGCCGTACAGCCCCTGCTGTCGGGTGGACAGCATGTGACGGCGTGGCGGGAGCGGGCGCGGGGCAGAGCACGATGCCTGTACGTGCATGTCGCGCACTCATATCCCCAGTCCACGGCGCTGGGCCGGGCGCTCGCCACCGTGCGCGGGGCGTCGGCGCTGCCGTACGACCTGCTGGCCGGAACCCATCGCGCCTGGTGGCACGCCTACTACCGCAAGAGCTTCCTCTCCCTCCCCGACGCGCGCATCCAGCGCTTCTACTGGATCCAGCTCTACAAGGCGGCGTCGGCGGCCCGGCGGGACGCGCCCGTGATGGCGACCAGCGGCCCCTGGCTGGAGTCCACGCCCTGGCCCAACACCTGGTGGAACCTCAACGTCCAGCTGGAGTACTGGCTGATCCACGGCTCGAACCATCTCGAACTCGACGCCGTGACCCGGGCGTTGAGCGAGTTCCGGGACAATCTGTCGAAGGAGGTGTCGGACCGGTACCGCGCCGACTCGCTCGGCATCCCGCGCACCACGGACCCGCAGCTCGTCAACGGCGCGGCGGGCACCCTCACCGGCTACGGCGTCGGCATCCCCGGCCAGGACCCGCCCACTCCCGAGGTCGGCAACCTCACCTGGGCCCTGCACAACGTCTGGCTCAGCTACCGCCACACCATGGACGAGTCGATCCTGCGGGACGTCCTCTTCCCCCTGCTGCGCAAGGCGGTCAACTACTACCTGCACTTCCTGGAGCCTGGCACGGACGGGAAGTTGCACCTGCCCGCCACCTTCTCCCCCGAGTACGGCGGCAACTCGCGTGACTGCAACTACGACCTGATGCTGCTGACCTGGGGCTGCCGCACTCTGCTGGAGTCGGCCGAACTCCTCGGTGTCGACGACGAGTTGGCACCGCGCTGGCGCGAGGTGCTGGCCAGGCGGGTGCCGTACCCGACCGACGCCAACGGCTTCATGATCGGCTCGGACATCCCCTTCGCGAAGTCACACCGGCACTACTCGCATCTGCTCGCGGTGTACCCGCTGTACGAGCTGACCGGCCGCACCCCGGACGAACTGGCCCTGATCGAGAAGTCGTTGGCGCACTGGGTGGGCTTCGAGGGCGCTCTCCAGGGCTACACCTTCACGGGCGCCGCCTCGATGTCCGCGCTGCTCGGCAAGGGCGAGGACGCTCTCAAGTACCTCGGCCAGCTCATGACCCGCTTCATCCAGCCCAACACCATGTACAAGGAGTCGGGCCCGGTCATCGAGACCCCGCTGTCGGCCGCCCAGTCCCTGCACGACATGGTCTGCCAGTCCTGGGGCGGCGTCGTCCGGGTCTTCCCCGCCCTGCCCGCCGAGTGGGCGGACCTGACGGTCCACGACTTCCGCACCCAGGGCGCCTTTCTGCTCAGCGCGGTACGCAAGGGCGGCGCGACCCGCTGGGTCCGGCTGGTCAGCGAGGCGGGCGCGCCCTGCGTCGTACGGCACGGCGTCGCGGGCGCGATCGACGTGCGGGACGGGCGGGGCCGGCCGCTGCGATACGAGACGGTGGGCGACGGAACGATCCACGTCGCCCTGCGCCGCGGCGAGTCGGCGCTGATCACCGCGAAGGGCGAGCGCCCGGACCTGACCGTCACGCCGGTACGGCCGAACGCGGACGCTCCCCGGTGGGGGCTGCCCGCTTAGAGAAAGAGCGTGTCGAGGTCGATGTCGTCGGCCAGCGCCTGCATCCCCGTGTCGTTGAAGTGGAGGTGGTCGCCGGGGTCGTAGGCGGGAAGGATGCGGTGCGGGTCGGCCGGGTCTCGGACGACGGCGTCGAAGTCCGCGACCGCGTCGAAGAGTTCGGCGTTGCGGATGAAGGCGTTGACCGTCAGCCGGACCGCCTCGCGGGACTCCGTATAGGCGCTGTACCCGCCGTACGGGGTGATCGTGGCACCGACGACCCGGATCCCGCGGGCGTGGGCACGCTCCACGATCCGGCGGTAGGCGTCCTCGATGGCGAGGGGATCCGTCTGCTCGGGTGTGCCCTTGATGTCGTTGATGCCCTCCAGCACGATCACCGCGCGCACCCCGGCGCGGGAGAGCGCGTCGGCGTCGAGGCGGGTCAGGGCGCTCGGGCCGCCGTTCTCGCGCAGGAGGCGGTTTCCGGAGATCCCCGCGTTGAGGACACCGAGCCGGCGGTGCTCGGGGAGCATGCGCAGACGGGCGGCGAGCAGGTCGGGCCAGCGGTGGTTAGCGCTGGACGTCGAGCCGGTGCCGTCGGTGAGGGAGTCCCCGAGCGCGACCACGCTGCCCGCGGCGGGGGCGCCCAGTACGTCGACACCGGTCACGTAGTACCAGTTGTCGAGGGTGACGGTGTACGCGGTGCCGGGCTCGTCGGCGGTCCGGTCCCCTTCGCGGGCCAGGAAGTTGGCCTGGAACGCGGAGCGGTGGTAGGTCGCCGGGCCGGAGTCGGCGGGGGTGTGGACCGAGATCAGGAGGTTGGCGTCGGCGGGGATCGGGAGGTCGACGGGGTCGCTGACCATGTCCTGCCCCACGGGGACCGTCACGGACCGGCGGCCGGCGAACGTGGCGACGCGCAGCGACCCCGGGGCGGCGTTCGGGCTCATGGGTCTGCCCCACTCCTGCAACGCGACGGTGACGGCGTCGAGTTGGAGCGGGGCGGTGCCGAGCCGGTTGGAGACGCGGACGCGGGCGGCGCTGCCGCCGACGCTGGTGTGCACGACGTTGCGGATCGAGGCGCCGGGCAGGGCGGGGGCGGTTCCGGAGGGGGCGGTCTCCCAGGTGCCCGTCCAGCGGGCCTGCTCGTCGTGGCCGTGGCCGTGGCCGGTGAGGTGGGTGGACCCCGCATCGGCGCTCGCGGCCGGCGGGACGAGCGCCAGAACGGTCACCAGGGCGGTGAAGAGATGGCGAGCCTTGATCACGCGGGTCATGCGGTATCGCTTCCCTGCCCCCCGGGCCGGTCAACGAAAGGTCACACCGTTGGCCGTGCCCACTCACCCGCTCCACTGATTCGTAGGACCTATCGTTCGATCGTCCCGAACAGAGCGACGTCCGAGCCGCTTTGGGGCGGGAGACCTAGGACCAGGACCCGATGCGGTCCGTGCTCGGGCGTGTTTGGCTGCTTCCATGACCGAATTCAGCGAGGCGGAACGCGCCTACCTCACCACGCAGCGGCTGGGTCGGCTGGCCACCGTCGACGCCCACGGGCAGCCGCAGGCGAACCCCGTCGGCTTCTTCCCGCAGGACGACGGGACGATCCTGATCGGCGGTTACGCGATGGGCACCACGAAGAAGTGGCGCAACCTGCGCAAGAACCCCAAGGTGGCGCTCGTCGTCGACGACATCGTCAGCCACCAGCCGTGGAAGGTGCGCGGCATCGACATCCGGGGCGAGGCCGAACTCCTCACCGGCCCCCACGACTTGGGTCCGCACTTCAGCGAGGAGCTGATCCGTATCCATCCCCGGCGCATCCACAGCTGGGGCCTGGAGGACTGACCGGAGCCCCGGCGGCGCTTGGTAGGGTCACCGACCATGACCGCCACGGAACCCACCGTCCTGGCCACGTCGGGTGGTCACCGCGTCGGCAGCCGCACCTGGCTGACCTTCGACGCGCTCGTCCACCACGCCGTCGAACTGTCCGGCGTGCACGGGCGCCGGCCCCGGGTCATGTACGTCGGAACCGCGATCGGCGACGCCGAGCACTTCGCCGCCCGGATGAGCGAGGCGGCTCGCGTGGCGGGCTTCGACCTGACGCCGCTGCGCCTCTTCCCCATGCCCAACTTCGATGACATCGAGGCGGCGGTGCTGGAGCAGGACGTGGTGTGGGTGATGGGCGGTTCGGTGGCGAACCTGCTCGCCGTATGGCGCGTGCACGGACTGGACGCGATCCTCCGTCGCGCGTGGCAGGCCGGGGTCGTCCTGAGCGGGGTGAGCGCCGGTTCGATCTGCTGGTTCCAGGGCGGCACCACCGACTCCTTCGGCCCCGAACTGCGCCCGCTCACCAACGCCCTCGGCTTCCTGCCGTACGGCAACGGCGTCCACTACGACACCGACCCCGGCCGCCGCCCCCTGATCCACCGGCTCGTCGCCGGGGGCACGCTGCCGCTCAGCCACTGCACCGACGACGGCGTGGGCCTCGTCTACCGCGGCACCGAACTCGTCGAGACCGTCAGCGAGACACCGGGCAAGGGGGCGTACGTCGTCCGGCGGGAGGGGGACCGGGCGGTCGAGGAGCGCGTGGAACCGCGCCTGCTCCCGGCACCGCGGCACTGACGTTCCCGACGGCCACCCGGGGACATCACTCCAACTCCCCCGCCGCCCTGAGGTGTTGAACGGCGTACGAGCGCCACGGGCGCCACGCGTCCGGCACATCCACCCCCGGCGGCACCACGTCGGGGTCGCCGAGCGCGCGCATACGGATTTCGGCGGCGGTCGTGCCGTCCAGCCCTGGCAACGCCAGCAGCGCCTCCTGCGCCTCGTCGCGCTCCGCGCCCGCGTCCAGCCGCAGGGTGCCGTCGGCGAGGGCAGCGGTGAGCGCGCCGAGGGGGCCGTCCGGTTCGGCCTCCGCGAGGACGGCCGGCTCCGGGAACACATGGGTGAGCGTGCCGCTCGGGGCGTCCAGCGCCTTCCCGTACCGCCGCACCAGCCGCTCGGCCTCCGTCCGCCCCACCAGTGCGCGCACGGCCAGTTCGTCCGGATCGGCGGCACCCGGCGAGCGCAGGCCGGGGCGCGCGGCGACCAGCGGGGCCAGCCGGGGATCGGCGCCCAGCCGCTCGTCGACGGCGTACGGATCGGCGTCGAGGTCGAACAGCCGGCGCAGGCGCTGGACGGCGGTGGTGAGGTCGCGCAGGTCGGTGAGGTGGAGCCGGGCGTCGAGCCAGCCGCGCGAGCGTTCGTCCACCGCGACGATTCCGGTGCCGTACGGGAGGCGGAGGGTGCGGCGGTACGTACGACGGCCGGGGGTGCCGTCGATGTCCTCGACCCCCGGGACCGCCTCGTGGGCGAGCAGGTCGAAGACGGCGGCGGACTGGTACGGGCCCCGGTGGGCGAGGCGCAGGGGGATCCCGGCGGTGGGGGTGACGGTGCGCCGGGCTCCGCTCCCACCCCTCGGCGTGGCGGCCGCGCGCAGTTCGCTCGGCGTCAAGGCGTACACCGCGCGGATCGTGTCGTTGAACTGCCGGACGCTGGCGAACCCGGCCGCGAACGCGATCTCCGTGATCGGCAGGCCGGTGGTCTGGAGCAGGACGCGGGCGGTGTGGGCGCGCTGGGCGCGGGCGAGGGCGACGGGGCCCGCGCCGACCTCCGCGGTGAGCTGCCGCTGCACCTGGCGGGCGCTGTATCCGAGCCGGACGGCGAGCCCTCCGACCCCCTCACGGTCGACCACGCCATCCCCGATGAGCCGCATGGCGCGCCCTACGACGTCGGCCCGCACGTTCCACTCCGCGGAGCCGGGTACGGCGTCCGGGCGGCATCTGCGGCAGGCTCGGAAGCCCGAGCTCTGCGCCGCGGCGGCCGTCGTGTAGTACCGCACGTTCTGCCGCTTCGGCGTCACCGCCGGGCAGCTGGGCCGGCAGTAGATCCCGGTCGTCTCCACCGCGAAGAAGAACTCCCCGTCAAACCGGGCGTCTCTGCTCCGCACCGCCTCGTACCTGGTCTCCGCGTCAATCACACCTACCAGTCTGCGCCGCCCCCACTCCATCCACTGGCGGCTTTCAGACACAGCACTCGGCCCAAAATCCGATCCCGCAATCAAACGACCCGGCCGGGCGGGCAATGCGGGGCGCAGCCCCCGCCTCAGGGGCGCGGGGAACTGCGCGCCCACCCCCACCGGCCGGAGAGCCCACCCAGGGGGGCCTGGGGCGCGGCCCCGGGCCCCCGTTCCGCGCAGGCTCAGTGCCAACGACCGCGTTTGGCGTCCATCGCCGCCCTCCCCTCCGCCCCCTTCCGCTTCCAGTCCCGTCGAATCTCCGCCCGCACCCGCGCATCCGTCTTCGCGACGATCCGCTGGTTCTCCCGCAGCAGCTTGCGATAGCTGGCGAGGCGGCGTTCGGGAAGGACACCGGAGTCGACGGCGGCAAGCACCGCGCAGCCTGGCTCCGCTTCGTGCGCGCAGTCGTGGAAACGACAGTCGGCAGCCAGCTCCTCGATCTCGGAGAAGACCTGCCCGACGCCGGTCTCGGCGTCCCAGAGGCCGACCCCGCGCAGTCCGGGCGTGTCGATGAGGACACCCCCGCCGGGGAGGGCGAGAAGGTTGCGGGTCGTCGTGGTGTGGCGGCCCTTGCCGTCCACGTCACGCGCGGCCCGTACGTCCATCACGTCCTCGCCGATCAGTGCGTTGGCGAGGGTCGACTTGCCCGCGCCGGACTGTCCGAGGAGGACGGACGTGCCGCCCGACAGCACCGCCGCGAGGACGTCCAGACCCTCCCCGGCGCTGGAGCTGACCGGCAGCACCGGGACCCCGGGTGCCGTCTTCTCGACGTCCTGGACCAGGTGTCCGAGCGTCGCCGCGTCGGGCACCAGGTCGGCCTTGGTGAGGACGACCAGGGGCTGCGCACCGGACTCCCAGGCCAGCGCGAGGAATCGTTCGACGCGGCCGAGGTCGAGTTCCAGGGCGAGGGAGACCGCGACGACGGCGTAGTCGACGTTGGCCGCGAGGATCTGCCCCTCGGAGCGCTTGGAGGAGGTGGAGCGTACGAAGGCGGTACGGCGTGGCAGATACGTACGCACGTAGCGCGGGTTGCCCGCGGGTTCGACGGCGACCCAGTCCCCGGTGCACACGACCCGCATCGGATCGTTCGGCGTCACGAACGCGGTGTCCGCGCGCAGCACCCCGTCGGTGGTGACCACGTCGCACTGACCGCGGTCGACCCGGATCACCCGCCCGGCCAGCAGCCCTTCGGTGGCGTACGGGGCGAACTCGTCCGCCCAGACGTCGTCCCAGCCGTAGGGAACGAGCGCGGCGAACGGTGAAGAGGGGAAAGCGAGAAAAGCGGAAGTCAAGGGAGACCCTTCACAAGGGCGGCCCCGGCACGCGCGCTCGGGCGCGGAGAGAAGAGGAAGGTCAGCCGGTGGCCACGGAGGTGGACTTGATGAACTTCTGGATGCGGGCAGCGCCCATCTCGAAGACAGCCATCGGTCACACCTCCCGAACCGGAAACCAATCCACCAGCGGCAACCCCAGGTCGCCGCTCGAACAGTACCGACTCTAGAGATACACGGGCCGCAGCACCATCGAATTACGCCCGGCAAGGTCGAGCCCGGTCGACTGATCCAGGACTCCAGGTACTGACAGAGACAGGCGTGAGGCAGGTGCACATCCTGGCGCACAGCATGGGCAACCGGCTGCTCACCGATCTTCGCGGCTCCCGACGTCGACGCGGAAGTGTTCCGGCAGAGGCTTCCTCGCATCTCAGCACTTCGCGGCCGACGAGCTGCCCATGGTGAGCGTCCTGCGCAAAAGCGCCGAGAACGTCAACCTGTCTCTGATGTACCTCGACGAAGCGGTCTTCTGACATGCCCCTCAGGGTCAGCCGGTGGCCACGGAGGCACACGGGTCCGCGGCGCCATCGAATTACTGCGCACCCGACAGCGATCCCGGGCCGGGCTGCCCGGTGGTCCGTGGCAGTGCCTGTTCGGCCCAGATCACCTTGCCCTGGGGGGTGTACCGGGTGCCCCAGCGCTCGGCCATCTGGGACACCAGGAACAGGCCCCGGCCTCCCTCGTCCATGGTCGCCGCGTACCGCAGATGCGGTGAGGTGCTGCTGCTGTCGGCCACCTCGCAGATGAGCGTACGGTCGTGGATCAGCCGTACGTGGATCGGCTCGGAGCCGTAGCGGATGGCGTTGGTGATGAGCTCGCTCAGGATGAGTTCCATGCTGAAGCCGAGCTCGGACAGGCCCCACTCGTCGAGCTTCTGGGACACGGTCTCGCGCATCCCGGCGACGGCCGCCGGGTCGAGCGGCACGTCCCAGTCGGCGATCCGGTCGGGCGGCAGCCCCCGGGTGCGGGCGATGAGCAGGGCGACGTCGTCCTTGGGGCGCCCGGGCAGCAGTTCGTCCAGCACGGCCTGGCAGCTCTCCTCGGGCGACCGGTCGGGGTGCCCCGCCAGCGCGTCGCGCAGCAGCTCCATGCCCACGTCCAGGTCGCGTCTGCGGTCCTCGATGAGGCCGTCGGTGTACAGGACGAGCTGGGCGCCCTCCTCGATGTCCAGTTCGGCGGTCTGGAACGGCAGGCCGCCCAGGCCGAGGGGAGGCCCGGTCGGCACGTCCACGAAGGTGACGGTTCCGTCGGGGTGGACGAGCGCGGGCTCCAGGTGGCCCGCACGTGCCATGACGCAGCGACGCGTCACGGGGTCGTAGATCGCGTACAGGCAGGTGGCGCCCACGACGCCCGCGGCACTGTCCGTGCCCTGCTCGTCCTGGTCGATGCGGCCGACCAGGTCGTCGAGATGGCTCAGCAGCTCGTCGGGGGGCAGATCGAGGGTGGAGAAGTTGTGCACCGCGGTCCGCAGCCGCCCCATCGTGGCGGCTGCGTGCAGACCGTGGCCGACCACGTCGCCGACGGCCAGCGCCACCCGGCTCCCCGGCAGGGGAATCACGTCGAACCAGTCCCCGCTCACGCCCGACTGGGCGGGCAGGTAGCGGTAGCCGACGTCGAGGGCGCTCTGCTCGGGCAGGGCCCGCGGCAGCAGGCTGCGCTGGAGGGTGACCGCCACCGCGTGCTCGCGGGTGTAGCGGCGGGCGTTGTCGATGCTGACCGCGGCACGGGCCACCAGTTCCTCCGCCAGCGACAGCTCCTCCTCGTCGAAGGGCCCGTGCTGCTTGGCGCGCCAGAAGTTGGCCACGCCCAGCACGACACCGCCGGCCTGGATCGGGGCGGCGATGAGGGAGTGGATGCCGTAGTCGACGATCTCCTTGGTGCGCTCCGGGTCCTGCGCGTGCCAGCCCACGGCGGTCGACAGGTCGGTCACCAGTTCGGAGCGGCCGCTGCCGTAGCCGCGCGCCTGGGGCGTGGAGGGCACGAAGTCGATCAGTCGGCCCCTTTCGTAGAGCGGATGGTCGTTCCGGAGGCCGCACACGGCGATGCGTCGCAGGTCCGTCGCCGTGGGGGCCGGCTCCTCGCCGTGCAGCACGGCGTCGGCCAGGTCGACGGTGACGAAGTCGGCGAATCGGGGGACGGCGACCCGTGCCAGCTCGTCGGCGGTGCGCCGTACGTCCAGGGTGGTGCCGACGCCGAGTCCGGCGTCGTACAGCAGCTTGAGCCGCTCCCGTGCGACCTCCGCCCTGCCGGTGACCGCCTGGAGCTCGGTGGAGTCGCGCAGTGTCACCACCGTTCCCTCGATGCCTCCGTCGCGCCCCGTGGGCCGCTGGTTGACTGCCAGCAGCCGCTCCCCGGCGAAGTGCACCTCGTCGGTGGCCTCGCGCCCGGAGACGAGCAGCTCCACTGTCCCGGGGTCGAGGTTCGACAGCTCCGAGACGAGTCGCCCCTCGGCGTCGGGGGGCAACTCCAGCAGCCGTCTGGCCTCGTCGTTCGCCAGCAGCAGCCGCCCGTCGCCGGCGACGATGAGCACTCCTTCGCGTACGGAGTGCAGCACCGTGTCGTGGTGGTCGTACATGCGGGTCATCTCTTCCGGGGCCAGGCTGTGGGTCTGCCGTCGCAGCCGCCTGCCCACCAGTGCCGTCACCCCGGTGGACACCACGAGTGCCCCGGCCCCGGCGCCCAGGATGATCGGTAGTTGCCGGTCCACCTGATTGGTCACGTTCTTGACCTTCAGACCGGCCGACACCAGGCCCACCACCTTGCCCCCGGTGTCCTTGACGGGGACGGTGGCCTGCACCTCCTCGCCGAGCGGCCCGTGCACGCTCTCCGTATAGACCTGCCCCGCCAGCGACGGCCCGATGGTGCCCACGAACCGCTTGCCGATCAGGCCCGGTATGGGGTGGGTGTAGCGGATGCCCTTGGTGTTCATGACCACGATGAAGTCGACCCCGGCGGCCTTGCGGGCCGCCTCGGTGAGTGGCTGGAGGATCTTGCTCGGGTCGGGGCTCTGCAGTACCGCCACGATCCCGGGAGCGTGCGCGAAGGTCTCCGCCGTGGCTACGGAGCGGCGCTTGGCCTCGGCGGTGGTGTCCCGCTCCGACTGGAGGGCAAGGGCGAACACACCGCAGGCCACGAGCAGCACGACCAGGGCCACCTGAAGAAGGAACACCTGCCCGGCTACGCTTCGCGGGCTTCTGCTGATCAGCGGCCTGAGTGAAAAGCGTCGAAAAGCGGCGAAACGATTCGCCATGTGACCTTTCTAGCACTGGTGATCCCGAGCGGCCATGGCCCACCCGTGGCCCACGACCGCCCGGGGGCGCGCCCACCCGCCGAGGGCAGCGGCACGAGCGCGATCGGCGCCATCTCTCTGCTGTACCGTCTCCGGGAACGATCACCGGGAGGGGCGGGATGACGAATGATCTCCGGTTCGGCTGGGAACTGAGCGGCACCGGCTGGGCGACCTGCCGCATCGCGGACAGCTCTTCGGAGTGGCAGAGCTTCGCCAGCTACTGCACCGATGCCCTGGCCGACCTGCTCCATGGTGTCGCGGGTCTCTACGGCACCATCGCCGTCCAGCGCTTCTCCTTCGACCTCGAACCGGCCGAAGCCAGGTGGGTCCTGCGAAGCAGGGGCTCGGATGTCGACATCGCGATCTATCGGTTTCCCGACATGTCGACGAGCTTGGACGCGCCCGACCGAGAAGGCACACTCTCCTGGACCTCCACGCAGACCCGCGGCCTCCTCGGGCACGTCGTCATGGAGGCCGCTCAATCGGTGCTTCGGCTCCACGGCGAGGACGGCTATCTGACGACGTGGCTTCAGCACCCGTTTCCCGTCGCCGCCCTCCAGGACCTCCGTCGACTGCACCTCCAGCACGACGGGTGTGAACGCGAGCACGATGTGGCGCTTCCGTAGCCTGGGCACATGTGGACGTACATGGACACACACGGGTTCACAGGGCGATCAGGACGGTGGTGATGAGCAGGGCGATCACGGCGAAGCCGACTCCCATCACGCAGCCCGGGTTGTTCGTCAGGTCGGAGAGCCGGGACAGGAGGGTGGGGGGTCTCGGCGGGGTGGAGGAGGGTTCCGGGGCCGTCGTCGGGGCCGGGACGGTGTAGGGCGGCTGGGAGGCGGAGAGCGGCTGCGGGGCAGAGGGCGTCTGCGGGGTGGAGGTGGGTCGCTCGCCCCGGCTGAGCACGTCGCGCAGGATCTGCTGCCACAGGACCGGCGGCAGGTCGGGGACCTGGCCGTTCGCCGGGGCGATGATGCTCTGACGGAGCCAGTTGCCCCCGGTGGGGTGGCTGTCCCGGGTCATGCGGTGGAGCAGCTCACGCAGATCGCGCAGATAGCGCTCTTCCCGGGCCAGCGGGGCGACGGCCCACGTGAAGAGGTCGGCGGCCCGGGTGACCATGGCCGTTCTGGAAACGGGTTCCGGGCCCTGTCCGTACGGCGTGAAGTACAGGCCGTTGTGGAGCACCTCCGCGCACAGGTCGTGCCGCATCTCCGGTCGGCGCTCCTGGAGGCGGAGCTCGTTGCCCAGCTCGTCGAGCAGGAGTTCCACGGACTCCGGTGGCAGATCGGCGGAGCGCAGCTCGCCCAGGAGCAACTCGTCGGGCAGGGTGCGCAGTCGCGCCGCCAGGAGGCTGCGTTGCATGTGGTTCCCGCGCCAATGGTCACGGAGGTCCTCGTGGAGCCCGTACGCCTCCTGGGCGGGAGTCCGGACCGGCGCCTGGACCGGCGCCCGCGGCGGGCGTGGAGGTGCCATGGGGGGAGAATCCTCGGGTGCCGAGGCCGCGTAGGTGTCCGGATACGGGTCGGCGTACGAGTCCGGATGCGTGTCCGAGAACGCGTCCAGGTGTGGGTCGAGGTGCGCGTCGGGGTACGAGTCGGGGTACGCGTACGGCTTCGGGAGCGGCGGCGGGGGCGTCGTCTCGGCCCATTCTCGGCCCTCGGCCCGTTTCCGGTCCTCGGCCCCCTCGTCCCCCTGCCCGACCGGGCCCGGCTCCGCGGCGCGGGGCGCGGGTGCGGGCGCGGGCGCGTCGGTGCGCGTGCCGGTCCGGCGGTCGGTGCTGAGGATCTCGTGCAGCAGGACGCGCCGCCGCGCCCACTCCAGTCCCGCGCCGCCGGCGAGCTCATCGACCAGCTGGGGCACCCCGGCGGCGGCGTCGGGATGCGCGAGGAGGTGGTCCACCAGTCGGGCGGCCGCCTTGTGCTCGAAGTGGGGGGTGACCCGACGGCCCGTGACCCGGGCCAGCGGACCGGCCCCGCCCGCGTCCGGCTCCCAGTGCGGGACACACGTCAGACGCAGCTGATGGGTGTCCACCGTGTCGTGGGTGGCGAACGTCCACTCCTGCCCCAGCCAGCGCCCGAAGAGGAGGAACAGTCCCAGATACACCACCGGCACGGTGTCCTGGTCCGGCCAGCCGGGCTGCCCCTTCTCCTCCGCGAGCAGCGACACCCGCTGCGCCGGATCGCGCAGCCACTCCGCGGCGACCAGGATCAGCGCGTGCTTGACCGCCGGCAGCAGTTCCAGCATGGCCGGAAGCCGCTTGCGCGCCGCCGCGTCGAGCTTGGCGCACTCGATCGCGCGAAGGCCTCCGGAGGCCTTCTCGGCGGACTCCCGGTTGCCCCAGCCGCCGTAGGAGAGGCCGAGGCACTGGCGGGTCTTCAGGGTTCCGGGGTCACCGATCAGGACATGGCTGATCGTGCTGGGCCGGCCGCCGCGGTCGGTGGTGGGCCAGCGCTGGACGAGCATGACGTCGCCGTCGTGGGACAGGGTGCGTACGACGCTCTGCCGTGCGGCGGCCGTACCGGACACCCACAGCAGCGGGCCCAGCTCCCGGCCCAGTTCCTCGGCGCGTTCGGCCGGGCAGGAGTGGGCGACAGCCTTCATGCCGGTGCCCTGGCGGCCCTGGTTGCCGTCCCACCGGAAGACGACCTGGTGCACCGAGCCCCCGGCGCCGCCACCGCCCGGCCCGTGCGCGCCGGCCCGCTCCCCGTGGGCGGCCGGACTCCTCCGGTCCCGGAAGTCGCTCGTTCGATCCTGGAAATCGCTCGCTCGATCTTGGAAGTCGCTCACTTCGCCTCACCTCGCACGGATCCCGCGGCTCCCACCGCTCCCCCGGTTCGTCCGGCCCTCGCCGACGGCACCGCCTCGAACGCGGGCGTCTCTCCCACGGCGAACGCCTCGGCGCCGCCCGGCACTTCGACCATCCCGTGCAGCGCCAGCAGCGCCAGCAGCGGCTCCAGCACCCGCCGGGGCCCCGCCCCCGCCGGATAGCGGCCCTGGTCCTCCTGGCCGCCGGTGGCCGACGCGACATGCAGGGTGCACCGGCGGATCGCGTCGAAGGGGCGCAGCCAGGCCGGGCCGGCGTGCTGCCGCAGCAGCCCGTACACGTCCCGGCTCTCCTCGCGCGTCCGTTCGGGGTCGAGTGAGGTGGCCGGTGCCCGGCCCAGCCATCGGTCGACGGGCGGCTGGAACCGCAGGAGGTCCGCCTTGCCGAGCACCATCGCGGCGGCGACGTCCAGATACGGTCCGTTCTTCGGCAGCCGGTCGAGAACGGTGCCGAAGGCGAGGTCGCCGTCCCGGTTCACCTCCACACCCCAGCGTTCCCTGGCGTGGTCCAGATGCGGCAGCGGAAGGGCCAGCGCCGGGTCGACGACGAAGATCAGGGCGTCGATCCCGAGCAGGAAACGCAGCGCGGCGTCGGTCCGCACGAGGTCCTCGCCGCCGAGGTCGAAGAACGCGACCGGCCGTACCTGCCCGTGGGCGTCGGTGATGAGGAGGGACTCCACGAAACGCGCGAAGCCGTCCAGGCCGAGGGCGCCGGTGTGGTCGAGGACCTTGCCGTTGCGCAGCGGCTGCACCCGTTCCCGTACGAACCGAGCGTGCTGCTCCGGGTTGACGGACTGCCACTTCAGGCCGAACGGCTCCAGGCCGCCGTCGGTGATCTCCGCGATCATCTGGGTCAGCAGATGGCTCTTGCCGGTGGACGACTGGCCGACCATCGCGACGGTCAGCGGGCGGCCGTAGGTGAGGTAGGGCACCGGGATGAAGTGCTCGGGGAAGTCCCGGTCCGCGGTGCACTTCTGGACGGCACCGCGCATGACGTCCTGGCGGCGCAGGGCGTTGCCGATCGTCGAGACGTCCAGCGGCTTGTACTGCATCCGGCTGTCGGTGACGAAGAGCGAGGCGAGGTCGAGCTGGATGTGTTCCAGGCAGTACGGGCACAGCACCTGGCCGTCGCTGCTGCGCCCGGCCGGTGTCCCGGACCCCTGGTGGGTGACGGGTGCCTCCCGCTTGAGGCGCAGCGCCTGCTCGAACGCCTCCCGGTGCGCGCGGGTCTCGTCGGCGGGCACGGTGAGCGTGACGCGCCGGGCGGCCCCCGGCGCCAGCAGGTCGAGCAGGTGGGCGGGGGTCGGCCGGTCGGCCGCCAGCGGGGCGAAGGCGCCCCGCAACGTCTCGGCGAGCACCCGGTGTTCGCCCAGGTCGGTGGGTGCCCGGTCACCGGGTCCTGGCCGGCCGGTCACCAGCTGGTAGAGCACCTGGGCGGCGCTCCACACCGCGTCCCGGGAGTCGACGAGCCCCTCGCCCCTGCGCTGCTCGGGCGAGCAGTAGGGCGCCCGGCCCCACCGGGTCCTCGGCCGTCCGGTACGGGCCGCCCCCTCCAGTCCCCAGAGCTGGACCGAGGCGCCGTCCCAGAGCACGGTCGCGGGCGAGATGCCCCGCAGCACCAACTCCTGGCTGTCCAGCAGGCACAGGGCGAGCATCAGGTCGCGGGTGAGGACCCGTTGGTCGGTCGCGGACATCACATGGGTACGCGCGATGGCGGCGCCGCGCGGCGCGGCGTACAGCAGGAACGGCTCGGCCGCGTCCAGTTCGTAGCCGACGATCCTCGGGAAGAGCGCCGTGTACTCCGTGTCGTCGAGGGCCCGGTGCAGGTGCAGGGCGGTGCCCGCCTCCGCGTCGAGCAGGGCGCGCGCGGCCGGGTTGGCCGCGTCGGCGGCGTTCAGGCGGACCTGGACGCACTGCTGCCCCTCGTCGTCGAGCAGTCCGTTGCGGATCAGCTGGGGCAGCAGCGGATCGCGGCGGGACTCGGGGCCGAAGCGGACGGAGGCGACCCGGCGCCGGCCCGAGGGGACGGTGAACGCGAGCGTCTTCCAGCGCGGACCGTCCGGCTCCGGCAGGCGGGGTTGCGAGGTGCTGGTCACCAGCGGTTGCCGTCCTCTCGGTCGTACGGGTGCGCCGGGCCGGGATGCAGGGTGCGGGTCACCAGCTGTCGCCGTCCTCACGGTCGTACGCGTTCTCTCGGCCGTACGCGTCCGCGACGTCGTACGGATCGAGCCCGTCGGCCGGGGAGTTCTGGCGGGAGCGGACGGTGTCCACCACGCCCATCCGCAGCGGGGTGAGCCTGACCAGGCCGGCGTAGCGTCCCGAGGAGGTCCACAGCGTCTGCTCCGGTGGTACGCAGCCGGTGGTACGCCAGGTCTTCTCGACCTCGTCGCGCACGGCCTGAGGAGCGAACCTGATCCAGACCGCGGCCGCCGGGTCCCGGCTGAGCAGCGTTCCCTGCTCGGGTGAGGAGAGCTGGACCACGGCCTGCCGGTCCGCCTCCGTGCCGACCAGGTCGGCCACCCGGCGCGGGTCCGTGCCCAGCAGGTTCGCCGAGCCGGCCCGGGTGCGGTGGTCGGCGGCGAACGGGGGCGGGGCCAGTACGCCGTTGTGCTGGAGGTGGCGGCGGGCCGTCGAGAGCAGGTCGCGGACCCGTTCCTCGGTGCGCCGGACGGCGAGGGCGCCGGCCTGGCCGCGCTCGACGGCACCCCAGTAGGGCTCCATCGCCACCATGGCGGCGTCCGTCAGGTCACCGGCCAGGGCGGCGACGAGTTCCGGTCCGCCCTCACCGTTCTCGCGGTCCAGCCAGCGCGGAACCCCCGCGGTGCGCTCCGCCCGCGGGTCGGCGGGCCCCGCGGACTCACCCCGCGCGCCGGGCTCGCTCCAGGAAGCCCCGTCCTGCCAGGCGTAGGCGCTCGCCCAGTCGCTGTCCCCGTCGTCGGGCACCGAGAACGCGTCCGTCTCCAGGACCGAGGCACTGGCCAGCCAGTCGTCCGCGTCGAGCGGCTCGGGGCCGGGCGCGCCGGTGACCGTGGGCCGCTCAGGCTCGGGTACCGCCTCGGCCGCCGCGGCGGCGGCCGTCGCCCGCAGCATGCCGGCGACGGACCGGGCGGCGTCGGCGCAGTGCAGGCGCTCCTCGACGGCCCAGTGCTCGCGGACCGCCTCGGCCAGCAGCGCGTCGAGCCCGGCCAGGGACTTGCGCAACGCGGCGGTGGCGTGGAAGGCCGCCCAGGAGTCGATCGCGGCGCGCCACAGCCGGCGTGCCGTCTCCACCGCGACACCGAGGCCCGCCACGAGACCGACGGCGCTCAGCCAGAGCGGGGGCTCGACCGCGTACGCCAGCGCCACACCGGCCGCGGCGCCACCGAGTGCCGCGGCCCGGGGCCCCCAGCCCCAGCGGGACGGGCGTCCGTCGCCCCGCAGCCTGGACGCGCCGAGCAGCGCCACCGCGAGGAAGACCAGCGGGACGGCGATCGCCAGCGCCGCCAGAGGTCCCCGCCACAGGCCGCCGAGCAGCCCCGCCACGGCCGCCGCGGGCAGCGCGCCGCGCCCCGTGGCCACGATGCCGTTCCCCACGACGGGCCGCCGGGACACCGCTTCGGTGGAGTGGTCGGCGAGTTTGCGCACCAGTGCCGAACCCGGTACGGGCTCCACCCGCCCGGCAAGGCCGGTGAAGCGCTGGGCCACGGACCGCAGGGCGAGCCCCTGTCCCAGCAGCTTTCCGGCGAACTCCCGCAGTCCCTCGCCGATCCGCTCCCCCATGCCCTCGGCCGAGGGCACCCGCAGACCGAGGGCCCCGAGCCGGGCCGCCGTCTCGGCGGCGGACGGCGCCGTACCGGATCCGCCGCCGCGCAGGGCCGTGCCGACGAGGTCCCGGTACTCGCCGAGCGCCTGGTGCGCCTGGTCGAGGTCCGCCTCGAACGCCTGCCTGCGGGAGGCCCACAACAGCCCGGGCAGGGACCGCAGTCCGGCCAGCGCGTCCTCGGCGTAGTCGAGGGCCTGTGCGCAGGCGGCGTATGTGCTGTCCGCCACGCCGCCCGGCTCCCGGTGCCGTTGGTCGCGGCCGCCCCGGCCCGCCACCAGACTCCGCAGCGGCTCCGGCAGATCGGCGCCGGAGGAGGCGGTCACCAGCAGGTCGGGGGCGAGTTCCGTGTCCTCGCCCGCGAACCTGAGGAGCGCGTCGCGCCAGGCCCGGTCGCGCACCTCGAGGGGCAGGTCCTGCTCCAGCAGCCGCACGCCGGGTGCGGCGACGGCGTCGGGCAGTGTCCCGAGGCCGTCGAGGACCTTCAGGTAGACGTCCGGGACCGACAGCACGTCCACCAGGACGGCGAGCGCCTCCGGGGCGTCGGGCTCGGGCTGTTCCAGCGCCGTGCGCGCGGAGCGCAGATCGCCCGCCCACAGCAGGGCGGTGTTCGAGGCCCGCAGCACCGCGGGCCGTACCAGGCGCCGGTCGGGCTGGAAGGCCTCGTCCTCGCCCGCGTACGAACCGGGTGCGCTGCCCACCAGCAGGACCAGGATCCTGACCTCGCCCACGGCCCGGTAGGCGGTGAGCAGTTCGTACTGCCGCTGGTGGTCGGTCAGTCCGGCGGGGGTGTCGATCACCAGGAACAGCGGGTCGTCGGGTTCGGGCAGCCCGGCCCGGCCCAACTGCCGGGCGACACTGGCCCGCAGGGCCTTGGCGGTGTCGAGTTCCGCCGCGCCGCTGCGCAGGTCCAGCTGGATGACGGTGCCGAGATCTTCGGACGTCTTCACTCCGGGTCACCGTCCCAGGGGTTGCGGCGGAGGCGTTCGCGCTCGCCGTCGTCGCCGTACGGGCCGGGGTCACCGGGCTCGTCCCAGGGCACCGAGGGCCGGTCGGCGCCGCCGGAGCGCCCGTTGACGCGGTCACTCCGATCACCGCGATCGCCCCGATCACCGCGATCGCCCCGGTCATCGCGACCGGCCCGGTCACCCCGATCACCGCGATCGGCGTCGTACCTGTCGTCGTACCCGGCGTCGTAGTCGTCCACGGACGCGCGGCGCGGACGTTCCTCCGTGCCGCTCGGGTGCTTGTCGAAGGAGGCACGCGGTGCGGTGCCCCAGTCGTCGTCATCGGACACGACTCGCCGGGGTTCGGGGAACTCCTTGCGCACGCGCGCCGCGGGAGTTCCCCCGCGTACGTGCTCCAGCAGCGTGCGCAGTGTCGGCTGGACGGCGCGCTGGTCCCCGAACTCGGTGTCCAGCGCGGCCGGCAGTGTCTTCGCCCAGAATTCCCAGAGCGGGCGCACCCAGCCCTCGACCCGCTCGCCGCCGCGCTCCCGGCGCTCGGCCAGCAGCTCCAGCTGACGCGGGGCGGTCTTCTCGACGAGTTCGACGAAGAGCGGATGCGGTTCGCTCACGCTCCTGGCGAGACCGAGCGGCTGAGCCCCCATCAGCTCGCGGCAGTAGTCCTCCACGGTCCGTTCGTCGTCGAGGACGGTCCAGCGTTCGTACGACCGCAGCAGCTCCGCCCAGCTCGACACCCCGCCGGGGAAGTCCCCCAGCCGCAGCCGGACGCCGGGCACATGGGCGCCCTTCTCGGGGTGCAGCCGCAGCCTCAGCCGCTCCGGCGACGCCGGGTTGCCGTCCACCACGTCGACCTGGCCGTTCCACATGCAGCACAGCAGCCGATGCAGGATGACGCGGCGGTCCTCCTCGCTGCTGACCATCCAGCTGTCCCGGTAGCCGAGCCGCTGCCGCCAGCGCAGTACGTCCTGGGCCTGCTCGGAGTCCTTCGCCCTGGCCCACTGGCGCAGCACCTTGCGGGCCTCGGGGACCTGGGTGAGGCTCATCTCGCTGCGGAAGAGGACCACGGTGACGGAGTCGCTCTCCACTCCGCGGTACTCCACGGAGTTCTTGGCGTCGGTCGGCAGCCGCAGCGCCTTGCCGAGGTACTCCTGCACCTCCTCCACGGCCTGCACCCGCGGGTGCGTGACCAGGACCCGCAGCAGTCCGGTGCCCTCCGGGGTGAAGCCCACCGGCAGCAGCCCGGTCAGCTTGCGGCCGAACAGGTCGAGTGCCTCCTTGCTGACCTGGTCGGCGGCGTCCGCGTCACCCGCCGCGGCGGCCAGCAGGGTGCCCATGGCCGGCAGCAGCGGGCGTTCCTCCAGGTGTTCGCCGCTCTCCGCGAACAGCCGGGTGATGCGGCCCTCCAGCTGTGCCTTGACGACCGCGACCGCGTTGTCCGGATTGCGGCGGCTGAGGGTGTGGACCTCGCGCCAGGTGTCCCCGTCGATCATCCTGAGCAGGAGCGCGGCCTCGTCGTCGTTCTCGCGCATTCCCTCCCTGCGGATCAGCCGGGTGACGACGTCCTCGTAGAAGTGGTTGAGGGTGCGCTGCGGCGGCAGCAGATACGAGATCCCGGTGCGGTCCTCGTACAGTTCGAGGCCCTTCTGCGCGGAGATCTTGCGTTCCTGGTCGGAGTGTTTGCGGAAGGCGTTGACCAGGCGTCCGAGGTCGGCCCCGGCCGTGTTGGCGGGCGGCTGCCACTGCTGCTGCTGTTCCCGCCAGGCCTCGTGCCACACGGTCCGGCTGCGCCACTGGTACCAGAGGTCCTGCTCCTGGAGGGCGGCCTGCACGTCGTCGTCGCCCCAGCGGGCCGGTGACATACCGGCCAGCCTGCCTTTGATCCTGGGGGTCTTGGGCGGCTGATCGGTCACGCCCGGCGGGCGCTGGGGGGCGCGGGAGCGGCTGTCGAGCATGCCGAGGAAGCCGAGCCGGGCGATCGGTTCGTCGCTGTCCTGGACGCCTCTGACGATGCGTTCGGCGAGGAAGGGGTCGACGGTCAGAAGGAGTTTGTCGATGGCGGGGCGCGGGGCGAACCGGTCGGCCATCGAGGCGGCCTGGCGGTCGGCGATGGACTGGAGGTCGGACAGCAGCCGCTGCATGTCCGTGAGCCGTTCGCCGAGCGCCTGCTCGATGGCCTTGCCACCGCGCGGCAGCGGATCGGGCTCCGGGACGGCCAACTGGGCGCGTTCCCACAGCTCTTCGAGGTGGGAGTCGGCGAACAGCTGACGGATCAGCGGCACCGCGTTGTCGCGCAGCGCGGTACGGGGCCGCTCCACGAGGTCGGTGACCGCCTCCCGCAGCAGGCGGCCCGCCACCAGGTCGGCGAGTTGGTCCATGGGGGCGGTCATGGAGGCCACCAGGCTGGTGGAGACGCCCTGCCGGCCGATGCCGGTGGGGGACACGGCGCTGCGGTGCACACCCCGGTTGATGAAGCTCGCGGCGAAGGTCTGGAAGTCGTCGTCGGCCGCCGTCGCCCGGCCCCGGGGGCGGCTGTCGCCCAGCTCGGTGCCGATCAGCGACATCACCAGGGAGACGATGGAGCGGCGCAGGTCGTCCTGGCGGATGCCGGCGGTCGGGCTGAACAGGAAGGCCGTGGGCAGGATGCCGGTGCGCAGCCGGATCGGTGTCGTGCCCGGGTAGCGGATGCCGAGCCCGGAGTCGAGGTCGAGATCCAGGTCCCCGATCTCCGTTCCCTCGCTCGGCGCGTTCTGCGCGTCGACCAGCCGGAACAGGTCGACCAGCGCGCGGGCCGCGTTGAGCTCCGCCTCCCGTCCGCCGCCGCCCGCCGAGGAGAACGAGGACGGCATCACGACCAGCGGGTAGATCTTCACCCCGTCGAAGCGGCGCAGCTGGAAGGCGTGGTTGATCAGGTGCAGATAGTCCAGGAAGATCCCGGCGCCGGTGCCGCCGGCCACCGAGAAGGCGACGAACACGTCGCAGCCGTTGACCTTGCCGCCGCCGAGCTCGGCCAGTTCACCGGCCGACTTGGCGATCGCGTCGATCGCCTGGAGCAGCGGTTCGAGAACCGGGGCGAGACTGTGCCGGAGCGTGGCGAACAGGGCGGCCCGTCCGACGGTGGGCAGTTGCCCTGCACCGTTGTGCAGCGGGGTGACCTTCGGTTCGTCGGTGCGCGGCGGCAGCCAGTCGGCGACCTCGTCGCGCAGGCTCGCCCGGAGCATCTTGGTCAGTTCGGGTGACGCGTCGAAGTTCGGCAGCAGGTTGTGGGTGGCCCGGGAGGTGCGGGAGTACGCGGCCCGCAGCGAGGGGTCCACGTTGAACTGGGGCAGCCGCTGGAGGTCGGACTCGCTGTAGTCCGCGTAGACGAACTGGAGGCAGTCGGGCAGCTGGTAGGGGGCGTGTCCGCTGAGGTGGCTGAGCGCGACGCCGTCCGGCCCGCACAGCTCGGCGCGCAGTTTGCGTTCGAGTTCGGCGCCGACCAGGCCTCCGGTGCCGCCCAGGCCGACGAAGAGCATCGGCTGGAAGATCTTCATGGGTTTCCTCCCCGCTTGCGGCCGCCCTGGCGGCCGGTTCGTGCTCGGTACGTCCGTGGAGTGCGCGTGGCACGGCGGCCGGGCCGCGGTGCGGTGCGCGGGGGCGGCCCGGTGACACGTCGGGCCGCCCGTGGCGTCACAGGTACGACCCGTACGAGCTCCCGCTCTCGCCGGTACCGGTCGCGGAGGTGGTGGAACCCGCGGTCGTCCGCGTGGAGGGCCGCGGTCGGCGGACCTTCGAGGCACGGGTGTCCTCGCCGAGGGCCAGGCTCAGCGTGTCGGTCAACTGGACCTGGCCGCGGGCGGGCAGCGGGGTCCGGCCGCCGCCGCGCTTGCGCAGCACCGCTCCGCCCTCGGGGCTGCGCTGGACGGCGTACGGGCCGTGGGCGCGCCGTTCGATGCGCGGGCTGCGGTGGGGTTCGACGACGGCGAACTCGTACCACTGCTTGTGTCCGTGTCCTGCGAGGTGCTCGCCGAGGACGTCGCCCTCCGCGGAGACCAGCCGCAGCACCAGGCCGAACGGGTCCCTGCGGGTGCGGCGCTGGCGCAGCCAGGCGAGGACCGCCACGGTGGCCAGCGCGATCAGTGCGGCGGCGGACACGAACGCCCACCAGTACTTCGCCCAGATGCCCGGCTCGGGTGTCACCCGCACCGAGAGCGGGGTGCGCACCAGTGTCCGGTCGTGGTCGGTGGTGTCCACGACGGTGACCGTGCCGCCGAGTTGCAGTCCGCTGTCGCCGAGGCGGTCGCCGAAGACGTCGCGGGGGGCGACCTCGACCGTGACCTTCCGGGTGCCGGACTCGCCGGGCTTCACCTGGATCTCGGCCGGGGTGACGGTGAGCAGTCCGGACTTGAGGTCGGCGACGGACAGCCGCAGGGTGTGCGGGGTGTCGCTGGTGTTGTGGACGGCCAGCGTGCCGGTGACCGTGGAGCCGGGGTGGGTGTTCGCGGTGGGCAGTTCGAGCGCGGTGGTGACGGGCAGTGCGCCGGGGGCGATCTCGCCGCCCTCACTGCGGGTGTCGGCGCTCAGCCCCGAGGCCGTCAGCGTGCCGCTCACCTTCAGTGCCCCGTCGGCGCTCCCGGGGATCTTCACGGAACCGGTGAAGGAGCCGTCGCTCGCCTTGGAGTCGGGCCCCTGGCCGTCGTCGGTGAGGCGCAGCGCCAGCGGGTCGAAGCCGTCGCCGGTCAATTCACTGCGGACGCGCAGCCCCTCGTAGTCGTGTGCGTCCTTGATCTCGTAGCCCTCGCGGGTCTGCAGGCGCATGGTCACCGTGACCTTGTCGCCGGCCTGCGGGGACGGCGGGTCCATGGTGATGGCGCCGCGCAACTCGCCCTGCCACAGCACGCTGACCGCGACGGGCAGGGAGCGGTGGCCCTCCGGCGCCTCGGCCTTCACGCGCCAGGTTCCGGGCACCGGATCGACGATCTTCAGCGCCTCCACGGTGCCGCTGCCGCCCGCCAGCTCGAAGCCCGACTTGCGGTACGTCCCCGTGGTGGGGACCTGGTGGCCGTTGGGGTCGAAGTAGGTGATCTTCACCTGGGGGTCGCCCTTGTCGACGACGATGCTGCCCACGGTCGCCAGCGGCGAGATGGCGATCTCCAGGGTGGCCGGGGGCCGCTTGCTGGGGCCCTGTTCGTGGCGCAGGCAGTGGGCGGCGGCGAAGATCTTCTCCAGCATGGGGCCGACGTCCTTGGCCCCGGAGACCTTGCCCGCGCTCGGACGGGCGGAGGGCAGTGCGACGCAGCCCTTCTGGTATCCGCCGGCGGCCATCCGGTCGAGCTGCGCCTTGTCCGGGTCGGATCCGAAGCCCAGCGGCCAGATCTGTACGTGCTGGGCGGCGGCGTTCTCCAGCGCCTGCGTCAGCTGCCGTTCGCCCTCGTCCTTGCGGTGCGCGGGGTCGCCGTACTTGGGGCTGTCCTGGACGTCCAGCTTTCCGTCGGTGAGCAGGAACAGCACGCGGGGCT
The DNA here is from genome assembly GCF_055582885.1 of Streptomyces sp. NPDC107454. NCBI lineage: Bacteria > Bacillati > Actinomycetota > Actinomycetes > Kitasatosporales > Streptomycetaceae > Streptomyces > Streptomyces sp. NPDC107454. Next base: position 211,149 of record NZ_JBVJPA010000015.1, read on the forward strand.
GGGAGGGATCGGTGCCGGTGGTGAGGTCGTGGACTCCCTGGCGTATCGCGCTCGGGAAGTCGGTGCCGGTGCCCTCGTTCTTCGTGCGGCCGCGCAGCTTGTCGACGCAGGTGCCGATCGTCTCGCGGCCCGCCGCGTCCAGCGTGGTGCGCGGGCACACCGGGTCCACCGCGCGCTGGGCGTCGGACTCGGCGGCGGCGAAGCCGAAGACGGTGGCGTGGGAGGACGAGGAGACGTCGCCGAGCGCGATGCGTGCGGCGGCGGCCTTCTCGGCCTTCATGTCCTCGGGCGCGAGGCTGGCGGACTCGTCCACGGCGATGGAGTAGTTGACCGCCGGGAAGGCGGGTTCGGAATCCGCCGCCGGCACCGGATCATGACCGGCGGGTGCCAGCAGGGACACGAGCACCGCCAGTCCGCCGAGCGCGCCGACCGCGCGGCGGCGCACCCGGCCCCTTCCTGTCTGCCGTCTTCCCGTGATGCTTTCCACGGCCGTCCCCCTGGTTCCTTGGTTCGTCTCTGTGTCGTGTAGGTGCTGTGCCGCGTGTCAGCGGGCGGTCAGGCTCCAGGCCAGCGCCAGCGCCGTGGCAGGGGCGAGCGAGCCCACTCCCCAACGGATGGCCCGGTACTTGGCGGACAGGATCGAGCTGACGTCCACGGCCTGGACGAGCAGCCATCCGGCGGTGTCGCGTCCGGCCTCGGTGACGTCGGCGGTCAGCCCCGCGAGATCGCGGGGGGCGAGCAGGTCGCCGAAGTACGTCACCCCCTCCCGGCCGCGGACCGTGCGGGTGCGCGGCATGAGCGCCCCGACCAGCGCGGTCACCGCGACCACCCAGAGCACGCTCGCGAGGATCAGCGTCACGTCGGCGAGCCCGCCCCAGTCGGGCGGGCCGTGCCGCCCGATCAGGAACGCGGGCAGCGCCAGCGTTCCCGAGAGCAGTACGGCCGCCTTCGCGTCGGCGCGGCCGAGATCCTCCCTGACCGTGCTCAGCAGCCGTTCGGCGATGCGCTCCCCCCGGTCGGACCCGTGCGGACCCCCGTCCGGCACGGGCCCGACCGGGTCGGGGGAGGTGCGCGGCGGGCCGTCGCCGGTCACCGGTCCTCCTCCGCCCAGGACCATCCGTCGTCCCGGGAGCGTGTGCGACGGCGCGGCGGTTCGGGTTCGGCGTCCTGGGGGTCGCCCGAGTAGGGCTCTCTCGCGCGTGGTCCCCGGTCCGCCCGGGAGGGCGGTTCGTCCGCCACCCAGTCCGGGGTGAACGGCTCGTCGGCGGCCGGCGCCAGCTGCGGGGTCTCGCGACGGGCGGGCAGCGAGCCGATGGGCCCCTGGAGGGGGTGGCGGCCCTGGTTGAGGAGGTTGAGGGCCTGTGTCTCCATGTCGTTGGACTGGATCTGGCCGCTGGCGACCATGGCGAAGAGCCGGTCGACCCGTTCCTTCTCGTCCTGCCGGCCCTCCTGGCGGATCTTCTCCAGGAAGTCCTTGGCCGCCTCGGGTTCGGCCGCCAGCATGTAGCTGAGCTGTTCCAGCTCGCCGCCCTGCAGCATCTTGCGGAACGAGGCCTGGTGCACCCGGGTCACCTCGGCCGAGGCGTGCGCGTCCCGGATGCCGTCCATGTGCTCGATCGTCCGGTCGTCCACCCGCAGGCGGACATACAGCCGTACCCGCATGCCGAGTTCGGTGCCCAGCTCGGCCCAGCGCCCGCCGGCGCACTCCAGGGTGATGGCTCGGTCGGCCTGTTCGGCCTGGGTCACCCGGTAGGCCGAGGACACCTCGCGCAGCCGCTCGAGGACCGGGGCGGTGAGCCGCTGGGCGACGTCGGTGACGACCTCGGTGGCGGCCAGATGGGGATCGGTCACCGTCCAGTGGATGTCCACCTCGGCCTTGAAGAAGGTCGTGCCGCCCGCGGCGGGCAACTCCATCTGAAGTGTCGTCACATAGGTGCCGAGCGCGATCTCGCAGACGGTGTACGGCCGGGCCAGCGCCCGCTTGTCGACGTGCCGGACACCGGAGACGGTGACCACGCTGTAGCCGCCGTTGCGGTAGAACAGCACCGAGGCCTTCTGGGCGCTCACCTGCGGGTATCCGCCCGTCGGCGCGTACTCCCGCAGGAAGGGACCCGCGGGCCCCGCGGCCGCCTTCCGCGCCCTCAGCCGCTCCCTCGCCTTCGCCCGCGCGTCCTGGTCCTCAGCCATGGCTGTCCTCCTCGCCCGTCCTCTCCTTCGGCGGGACGGCGAGCCACCACAGGGCGCGCGCCTGAGCGTCGGGGAGCGGATTCTCCGGATCGTTCATCATTCGGCGCAGCAGCCAGTCCAGCCGCCGTCGGTCGTTCTCCTCGGTCGCCAGCGCGGGCAGCAGCGCCGCCAGCCCCGGCCGGGTCCCCTCGGTGCCGTTCCCGCGCACCGCCGAACGCAGCAGGGACTCCAGCGCGTCCAGGGCCACGTCCTTCGAGCGCGCCGTGTTCAGCGCACTCCACATCAAGTCGGCCATGGGAGGCACGAGTTCGGGGCGGGGGACGGCGAGGGCGAGCGGCAGTGGCCAGTCGGCGCGGGCGGCCAGCGGGGAGTCGGGCTCGTCGGACAGCACCTCGTCCACGGAGGTCACGGCGAGCCGGACGGTGGTCACCAGACCGAGGTCCTGGTACGCCGGACGCTTGTGGTGGGTCCAGTCGGCCACCCGCCGCAGCACCTTGGCACCGTCCGGGAGCGCCAGCAGCCGTACGGCGTTGAACGAGGCGACCGCCAGCTGCTCTCCGTCGTCGCGGACCCCGATCCGGGCCAGGGCGTCCAGGGCGTCCTCCGTCGTGTCCGCGGCGTTCCCGTAACCCAGTGCCATCGCCGCGGTCCAGCGCAGCGGCTTCGTCCCGTACCTGCTCCAGTCGTCGACCAGTTTGCGCACCGCCTTGCGGTGCGACGCGTGACCGGCCGCCTGGTCGAGGGTGGTGGCCGCGAAGATCCTCCGGCGGGGGGTTGCCGCCTCGGCGAGCGGGCGGATCAGCTCCGCGTATCCGTGGTCGAAGTCCCGTGCGCACAGCTCCCCGGCGGCCACCGCGGCGCGCATCCACACCTGGGGGCGTGGATCGTCCGCGAGCAGCCGCAGCCAGCGCACGATCGGTGCCCGGACGGGGAAGTGCCGGTCCCAGATCTCGGTGAGCACCGCGGAGGGCAGGGCGGATCCCCGGTACCAGATCAGCCGGGCCGGAACCTCGGTCCCTGCCACCTCGAGCCGGCCGTCGGTCAGTTCGGCGCGCGAGAGAGCGAGATCGGCTTCCGGGTCGTCGCAGAACAGCGGGCGTGCCGGGGTGTGGTCCGGATCGCACTGCACGGACAGTTCCCAGGTCAGCAGGTGGGCGGCGGCGGCCACGGCGCTGTGCGAGGCGCCGCCCAGTACGGCGAGCGCGATACGGAACGCCACCGGGTGGAACAGGGCCGCCGTACCCGGCCGGCCCGCGCCGTCCTCCGGCCCGGCGGGGGGCGCCGTCAGCGCCCGGTCCACTGCGGCGAACCACTCCTGGGCCTGGTCGGCGGCGAGGCTCCGGCAACCGGCCAGCAGTTCGTCCCGGGAGACCTCCCCCAGCTGGTGTCCGGCCAGCAGCGAGGCGAGCAACTCGGCCTCGGCGGGGCGCAGATCCTTCAGTCCGACCGCGTCCTTGACGTCCTGGCGGACCGACAGTTCCTCCGCCTCTGCGAGCAGGTCCTCCAGCCGGACCTCACCGTCCGGGGCGGCGGCGGCATGCTCTTCCAGCCGTTCCCGTAACCGGGTGGTGAGCAGTTCCTGGGTGGGTGCGGGAGGGCAGAGCTTGCCGTACCGCCCGGCCAGCAGCGGGTTGGCCGCCGACCCGACCGTGACGACGACCACCGCGTACGACTCGCACCGGGCCAGGGCCGCGGCGAGCCCGTCGAGGTCCATCTCGTCCGGGGGCAGCGCACCGGGCCCGGTGAGGGAGAGCTCCAGCAGATACCCGGTGCCGCGTCGCGTCTCCTCGCCCTCACCGGCCAGGGAGCCCGCCAACTTCCGCACCCCACCGTCCGGATCGACCCGGCGCACCCGGGATCCGGTCCCGGGTTCCGTGTCCGTGGCGTCCGCCGCGGGGCCGGTGACCTCGTCGAGGAGCGAGAGCGCGGTGCTGGTGCGTCCGGTGCCGGGGGCGGCGACGAGCACCAGCAGCCGACGGGTGCCGAGGGCCTTGCGCAGCTGCACGTATCCCCGCGGTTCCACATGGACGCGGCGGAGCCTGCGCAGTTCCTCGTCGGGCACGGGTCCGCTGCGCATCCCCGCACCGGAGTGGCGTGCGTCCATCCGCAGGTGGATGTCGCCGATGTGGGCGCTCTGGAAGTACGAACGGTCGAAGCTGTTCAGGTCCCGGCCGGTGTCGAACAGCATGCGGGTGGCTCGGCGGGCCCGCGAGGCGGCGGCGAGGTCGGTGGTACCGTCCTCGCCCTGCTCCTCGGCGAGCGGGTCGCGGGTGTGCTCCTTGAACCGCCCCGCGGCGCGCTCGCGTTCCTCCTCCTGCTTCTTCTCCTGGTCCTTCTTGACGTCGCCCTCTTCCTGGGCGTCGTTGCCTGCGGCTCCCTCGTCGCCTTCGGCCCTGCCCTCGTCGCCACGGGGCGGGTCGTTCCTGGCCTTCCCGTCGGCCTCGGGCGCACGGGCGTCGGCCCCCTTCGGGGGTGCGGGCTCGGCGCCGCCCGCCTGCTGATCGTCGCTCACTTCGATCAGCCCTTCCGTCGGCCGGCGTCACCGGTGATCCGCCCGATGTGCACGGGCTGCTGGTAGACGTTGTCGCTGTGCTGCGACATGTCGCCGTGGACGGTGTAGTGGGCGCCGGGAGCGTCGGCGCGGTCCTCGCCGTCGACGCCAAGGGTGTCCTCGACGGGGTCGCCACCCCGGGTGTCGTCGATGTCATCGCCACCCCGGGTGTCCTCGACGTCATCGGCGCGGTCGGCGTCAGGTGCTGCCGGTGCGGCGGTGGGGATCTCGGGAGCGGGCCGGCCGGGAAGGTGGAACCAGGCGGTGACCTCGCCCTCCTTGAGCTCCAGGCGGGCGGAGGAGTAGTGCGCGGGCTCGATGAACTTGCCGCCGCTGCTGACCACGTCCTCGTAGAGCGACTGGGAGGTCACCAGCACGAGGTCGGCCCGCTCGGCGTCCAGCAGCCGCCGGGCAAGCGGCGAGTCGGCCAGCCGGCAGGCGAGGTCGACCGCGCGCCCGCTGATGCCCCGGCCGTCGTGCCGGACAGGCCCGACGTGCATGCCCACCCGAAGCCCGAGGGGGACGCGCAGGCCGCGGTTCTCGTCCCGCAGATTCTCGTGCACCTCGACCATCCACAGGCCGAGCAGCCGGGTCACCGCGATCCGTCCGGCCACCGACAGCAGCACGCCGTCGCCGCGGTCCTCCATGTGTACGGCGTCCCGCGCCACCTTGGCGTGCGTGAAGGCCGCCTCCAGCACCCGGTAGATCCGCTCGCGCATGCGCTGCTTGTCGACGTCGTCGTATTCCCCGGAACGCCGGGCGTCGACGCTGATCACCAACTCGTAGCGTGCTTCGGTGAGATCCATCGCGTCGTGGTCCACCCCGTGCCCCCTTGTTCTCTCCACTTGCCGTCCCCCTCAGCGTCGGGCCCGGGGACGAAGGCCGTCTGTAGCCGTTTACACACGACGAGGCGTGGGTTACGGCAAGGCGTGGGTCTACTCCTGATGACCGTCCGCGAGGAGTGCGAGCAGTTCGGGGTCGAGGATCTCCACCATCCGGTTGCCGGTCCGCACGACGTGCTGGGTGCGCAGCAGCTTCAGTGCCTTGGCGACGGCTTCCCGGGTGGCTCCGATGGTGGCGGCCAGTTCGTCCTGGGCCAGTTGGACGACGGTGCCCGTGTGCGTGGCGCCGCCCGGTACGGCCGCGTGGTAGGGGCCGGACGGCTCGGCTCTCGACAGTTCGGTGAGCCGGCTGGCCAGCCGTTGCAGCACGGTGAGCGAGGCGAGCGCGGACCGCTCCTGGTCCGCGCTGCGCAGCCGGAAGGTGAGCTGGCGTATCACCAGACCGCTGACACGGGGGTGCAGGGCGAGGAACCGGCGGAACGCGTCCCCGGAAATGACCTGGGTCTCGGTCGGACCCAGCGCGCGCACGGTGGCGCTGCGGGGATGCGGGTCCAGGGCGGCCATCTCGCCGAGCAGTTCACCGGGCCCACGCAGACCGAGTATCAGCCGCGTGGCGCCCCGGTCCGTCGCCACGGAAACGGTCACCCAGCCCCGAATGATGATCAGGACGTGACTGGACCGGTCGCCCTCCGTCAGAAGATGGGCATCGGCCGCGTAGTGCTTCCGGCTGCCGAGAGCCATCACGCTCTCGCGCTCCTGAGGGGTCAGAGCGCGTGCGAAAGCCAGCTCATTGCCGAGCAGCCCCATGGCCACGCCCCCCGCCGCAATCATGCCGCCTGACTTTTCAGAGGCGTTGATGGTGGCAGAGCAAAGCATTGAGCCGAGTGAATTACGCCAGATCGGCCGTACTGGTCGGTAAGTGCCGAAGTGCCAGGTGGGTCGCCCGGGGATGCCGTCCCCTCAGGACGCCCCCACCACCGGTGACCGCGGCCGATCCGTCCGCCTCCACTCCCGCCCCACCGACGACCCTGAGGTCAGGACCCACGCCGCACGGCCGGTCCCGTCGGTACGGGGAACCGGCCGGGGCGGCGGACTTGGCGAAAAATCAGGTTTCCGCCGCCGGAGGGGTGGTGGGGAGGTGGTGACGAGGTGAGAGGACGGTGTCTCACACCGGCTCGCTGCGCGTCACAGCGGCTCGTCGCGCGTCACACCGGTCGGCCGGATGTTCAGCCGGCGGCCTGGCAACTGGCCTTGTTGAGGGTGAAGTTGCGCGCGGCCGAGTTGGAGCCGGTCCAGGAACCGAGGAAGCCGAAGGTGAAGGTGCCGTTCGCGGCGACGGTCTTGTTGTAGTCGGCGGCGGTGGCCGTGACGTGGGAGTCGTTCTGGGTGTAGGTGCCGTCCCACATCTGACCCACGCGCTGGCCGTCCTTGAAGGTCCAGCCGAGGCTCCAGGTGGCGAGGGCCTTGGTGGAGGTGACGGTGACGGTGGCCTGGAAGCCGTCCGGCCACTCGCTCACGATCTCGTACTTCACCCGGCAGTCCGGCGCGGCACCCTTCGTGGAACCCTGCGCGCCGCCCTGCTTCCCGGCGGGCGACGAGGACTCGCCCTGGGCCTCCTGGTCGGAGTTGCCCGCCGGACGCGAGGTCGAGTCCGCCACCGCGGGCGAACCCGTCGTCCCCGACCCCGACCTCGTCTTCGAGCCCGAGGGGAAGGAAGGGCCCGGGTCCGCCACGGACTGCCCGTCCGTCGACTCGCCCTGCGCGGCGTTCGCGTCGCCGCCCTTCGAGCCGCCGAAGGGCATCAGCGAGACCGTGAGCGCCAGTGCGGACACGAGGACGGCCGTGACCAGGATCCCGGTCCTGCCGATCCGGGGCCGGACCGGCTTGCCCTCGTTCAGCCCCGTGTCCACCGTCGCGTCCGTGCGTCCGCCGGTCAGGCCGGCCTCGGCGGCCCGGCGCCGCCGTTCGAGATACGCGAGGCCGCCCCAGCCGATCACACCGCTGGAGAGCGCCGCGGGCAGCCCGCCGCCGTGCAGCCGCAGACAGGCGGCGGCCTCCGCACACTCGACGCAGCGCGCCATGTGCCGGGAGAGGTCGTCGGGCGTCTCGGCGCTGGGTGAGCGGGTGACCGCGTCGAGGAGCCGCGCATAGCTGCGGCAGTGGGCGTTCATCGGCGTGTCGAGGTGGTTGCGGTGGCAGCGGTCCCGGAACAGCGCCCGCACCTGGGCGAGTTCGGAGGACGCTGCCGCCGGATCGAGACCGAGCCGCCGGGCCACCGCGGACATCGGCAGCGACTCGACCTCGGCCAGCCACAGCAAAGCGGCGTCCGGCTCCTGCATGTCCCTGAGACCGCGCAGCGCGAGCGGGCGGTGCAGCGGCGGTCCGATGTAGCGGGCGGCCTTGTCGGAGTGGAGCCACAGGCGCAGGTCGGGGTCGAGCCGATGGCCGAGCCCGTTCGTCTCCCAGGCGGCGGCCACGGTACGGACGGAGGCCAGCAGCAGCGGAATGCGGGGCAGCCTGAGCGCCCGGCGTCCGGTACCGGTACTCTTCGATGCCGCGGTGGCGGCGCGCAGTTCGTCGATGCCGTGTGTGAACGCCTCGGTCGCCAGCCGCGTGGCCGAGGCCGAACCGGACGTGCACAGATCGGCGTACGACAGGACCGCGTCCCAGCACTCCGAGAGCAGTGCGGCCTCGGCGGCGTTCTGGGGGGTCGGCAGGTCGGGCATGGGGGGCTCCTGCATCAACTGCTTCCAGGTGCAACGTCTACAAACGTCTGACCAACGTGATCGTCAACTCACCCTCTGTACAAGGGAGTTGAGGCCGTCTCAACGACGGGGCCCCGAGCCTTTCACGCTTCCCACACAACTGACAAGCGAGGTATTCAATTACGGTGGCAAGCGGTTGCGGCGCCGTTCGTCCGAGCGCGCGCAGCCTCCCTCCCGCCGTATGGAAGGTGATACGGAAGGGAGGCCGATACGTCTCGATCGCCGTCGACTTTTAAGAGGTTCTACTCAGAGGTTCTACTCAGAGGTTCCGCTCAGGGGTTCCGCTCAGAGGTTCCGCTCAGAGGTTCTACGGAAGCTTCGGCTCGGCCGCTTCCGCCACCGCGGGTTCCCGCGCCGGGAGGCTGTCCATGAAGGAGCTCACCGAGAAGACCGCCTGGCCGGGTCCGGGCGGGCCGTATCCGGGCGGGGAGGACAGCCCGAAGTCCTCCATGGTCGAACGGTAGGCCTCCAGCAGCCGGATGTGGTACTCCAGCGGCGCGCCCTGGGGGTTGGCCTTGCCGAGCGGGGTCGTGGGCTCCGGGCACCAGGTGGTGAAGCGGGGCGTGATGCCGTGCGACATGAAGAAGCGCAGCCCCTCGGTGGTGGAGGCGATGGCCTCGTCGACGGTCGTGAAACCGAACGGCTCCGCCATCTCCACGCCGGCCACGAAGTTGGGGATCACGTTGCGCGCGCCGAAGACCTCCGCGGAGTCGAGGATGCGCTTGTGCCACTCGTCGCGGCCGACATAGCGCTCCTTGCCCGGGCAGTACAGCTCGAAGAGCCGCCGGTCCCACACCTCGTAGTTGGGGTGGTAGATCTGCACGCCGTAGTCCTTGAACCGCTGCACGTCGTCGCGCGGCAGCGCCTGCGCGACGACCTTGCCGATCCAACGCCCCGGGAAGCGCTCCTCGATGGCCTTGGCGTAGTGGCCGTAGAAGTCGGCCTCGTCGCGCCCCTGCAGTTTCGAGGTGATCGCGCCGCCGGTGAGGGTGTACGCGGTGGAGGCCTTCGCCGTGTCGTACCGGTCGATGATCTCCAGGGCTTCGAGGACCTCCTCGACGTCCTTGACCCCGGTGTACGGGCGCCCCGCCGCCTTGTGCTGGCGCCAGTTGTGGTTGATGTCGCAGTACTGGCACTCCTCCTTGGCACCGAAGTACTGGCAGACGCGGAAGACGGTGAGGTAGATCAGATAGCCCCACTGGATGGTGGGGGCGACCTCCATCACGGACTTCCCGTTGGAGAGCGTGTGCCGGTAGTACTCGGGCATCGGCGGCACGCCGACGTCGGCGATCCGCTTCCCGTCGAGGTAGAGCCCGAGCATCCCTTCCTCGTCGGCGGCGACGCGGTAGGGCGAGGCGGGGTTGACGCGTACGGAGACGACCGTCCGGCGCAGGTCGTACGGGCCGCCCGTGAGGATGATCTCCTCGGGCGGGCGGCGCAGGGCGGCCTCGCCGAGCTCGGGCAGGGTGCCGTGGTCGAAGGAGAAGATGAAGTACGACTTCGGCTTGACGTCACCGTCCTCGTTGTCGGAGAGCGCCGACTCGTCGAAGGCCACACCTCCGCGGAGCAGGTCCTCCTTGAAGACGGCCTCCCGCGGTACGTGCGGGAACCGCTCCATCAGATCCTCGACCAACGCGGTGCGGCTGCCGACCATCCCGTTCTCCTCGCTCCCGACTCGTTCAAGTCCTCGTGCTCGACTCCTCACGGTATGCCCCTGCCTGCGCGCCGGCCGTGCCGGGTCCCCTCGCGGCGCGATGCGCCTCCGGCGGCGGTACAGGGTCTGACTCGGGCACGCCCCACGTGGCCGCCGGCAACAGGGCCCCGCCCCAGAGCCCGAAAACCACGTCGAGGACACCCGTACAACCTCTCCGAGAACCAACGCGACGAGCCCCCACGGGTGAGCCGGGACGAGCCCCGGGCCCAGGCCCAACGGCTGATGAGGACCAGAGCCCCAAGAACTGCGCCGGGGCGCAACCCCGGGCAGGGGTCAGGGGCGCAACCCCGGGCAGGGGTCAGGGGCACAACCCCGGGCAGGGGTCAGGGGCACAACCCCGGGCAGGGGTCAGGGGCACAACCCCGGGCAGGGGTCAGGGGCGCAACCCCGGGCAGGGGTCAGGGGCGCAACCCCGGGCAGGGGTCAGGGGCGCGGCCCCAGACAGGGGGCCAGGGGCGCCGCCCCGAGTGGGGGTCCCGGGGACGCGCCCTGAGCGCGAGCCCGGAACAGAGCCCCGAGCGCGAGCCCGGAACAGAGCCCCGAGCGCGGGCCCCTATTACAGGCCCAGGTGGGGCCCCGGGGACACAGCCCCGAGTGGAAGTCCCAGGGGCACAGCCCCCAGCGCGAGCCCGGGGCACAACCCCGAGCGGGATCCCACGGGCACGGCCCCGGAGAGGGAGCGAGGAGCGCAGCCCCGGGCAGGGGGACCGGGGGCACAGCCCCCGGGGATGGGATGGGTAGGGGTGGCGGGGGCGGGGGCGGGGGCGGGGGCGGGGGCGGGGGCGGGGGAAGTCTCGGGCCCAGTCACGCCCCGCGGTCCAACACCCCCGCATCCACCGCGAACTCCACCCCCGCCCCTGCAACAACCCGCTCCGCCTCCGAGAGAACCGTCAGACCCAGCCGGGTCAGCTCGTTGCCCTGGGAGCCGGCGAGGTGGGGGGTGATGAAGGCGTTGGGGAGGTCGTAGAGGGGGGAGTCGGCCGGCAGCGGCTCGGGGTCGGTGACGTCGAGAATCGCACTCACCCGCTCGGCCCGCAACGCGTCGATCAGCGCGCCGTGGTCGACGAGCGAACCCCGCGCGGTGTTGACGAGAACCGACCCGGCCGGCATCAGACCGAGTTCACGGCGACCGATCAGGTGCCGGGTCTCGGGAGTCTCGGGAGCGTGGACGGTGACGATGTCGCTGGTGGCGAGCAGGTCGTCGAGCGGGAGGAGAGGGACCCCCAGCTCGGCCGCCCCGGCCTCGTCGACGTACGGGTCGGTGAGGCTCACCCGCAAATCGAAGGGACGCAGCAGTTCGATCACACGGCGGCCGATACGGGACGCTCCCACGACACCCACGCGGCGGCCGTAGTTGCCGATGCCGGGAACGAGGGCCCACCCGGGCAGGGAGCGCCGCGCACGCAACCGGTCGCGCTGCGCGAAGAGGTCCTTGCCGGCGAGAAGGATCACGGCGAGGGTGTATTCGGCGACGGGCAGCGCGTTGGCGACGGCGGCCGAGGACACCACAAGGCCGCGGTCCCAGACCGCCGGGGTGGTGAAGCCCTTCACCGAGCCCGCGGAGTGCAGCACGGCACGCAGCTTCGGCGCCGCGTCCAGCGTGACCGCATCCAGCCGCGGGCAGCCCCAGCCGGTGATCAGGATCTCGGTCCCGGCGAGCGCCTCGCGGACACGGGGCCCCGAGAAGTCCTCGGCCACCAGCGCGGGATCGATGTCCACGACCTCCCGCAGTCGGGACATCACCTCGGCCGGAAAGACCTGCGGCACGTTCTCGGCGGACATGGCGAACATCGCCACGGGACGCTCGGGCAAGGAGTCAACCCTCCGGCTCGGTGACTACGGGACAGGGCGACACAGCAAGCGCTCTCTACCGCTTCTACCGTAACCGCAGCCCGCCACGCACGACAGGGTACGGGCCCGGGACACCGGACCGGCCGACCCCGGGGTAGTTTCCAGCAGTGGCCATCGCACGGCCGCGCACGGCGACTTCCCGGGGAGGCACGACAGGGATGACAGAAACCCTGACCAACTGGGCCGGCAACATCACGTACACCGCCAAGGAACTGCACCGCCCGCACACGCACGACGCCCTCGCGGCGCTCGTCGCGCAGAGCGCACGCGTCCGCGTCCTGGGCAGCGGGCACTCGTTCAACGAGATCGCCGAGCCCGGCGACGACGGCGTACTGGTCTCGCTCACCGCGCTGCCCCCGACCGTGGACGTCGACTCGACCGCCCGTACGGTGCGGGTCGCGGGCGGCGTCCGGTACGCCGAACTGGCCCGCCGGGTGCACGAGCACGGGTTCGCCCTGCACAACATGGCCTCTCTCCCGCACATCTCCGTGGCGGGCTCGGTGGCGACCGGCACCCACGGCTCGGGCGTCACCAACGGCTCCCTCGCCTCCGCCGTGCGCGAGGTCGAGATCGTCACGGCGGACGGCTCGACCGTCACGATCGGCCGCGACGACGCGCGCTTCGACGGTGCCGTGACCTCCCTCGGCGCACTCGGTGTCGTCACCGCCCTCACCCTCGACCTGGAACCGGACTTCGAGGTGAGCCAGCACGTCTTCACCGAACTTCCCCTCGCCGGGCTCGACTTCGAGACGGTGGCGGCGACGGCGTACAGCGTGAGTCTCTTCACCGACTGGGGGCGTCCGGGCTTCCGGCAGGTGTGGCTCAAGCGCCGTACCGACCAGCCGCTGCCCGGCTTCCCCTGGGCCGCGCCCGCGACCGAGGCGATGCACCCCGTGCCGGGCATGCCCGCCGAGAACTGCACCCAGCAGTTCGGGGTGCCCGGACCGTGGCACGAGCGGCTGCCGCACTTCCGGGCGGAGTTCACCCCGAGCAGCGGGGCCGAGCTGCAGTCCGAGTACCTGCTGCCGCGCCCGCACGCGCTCGCGGCGCTGGGCGCTCTCGACGCGATCCGCGAGCACATCGCGCCGCTGCTCCAGATCTGCGAGGTGCGCACGGTGGCCGCCGACCGGCAGTGGCTGAGCCCCGCCTACGGCCGGGACACCGTGGCCCTGCACTTCACCTGGGTCGAGGACACGGCGGCCGTCCTGCCGGTGGTGCGTCGGGTCGAGGAGGCGCTGGAGCCGTTCGGCCCCCGGCCGCACTGGGGCAAGGTGTTCACCACGCCCGGGGAGGTGCTGCGCGGGCGCTACCCGCGAGCGGACGACTTCAGGGCCCTGGCCGAAACCCTGGACCCGGCGGGCAAGTTCACCAACCCCTTCGTGCGGGACTTTGTTCAGCCCCTTTCCTAACCCCTTGTGGAACGTCCTCGCCAGGCCATAGCCTTGCGCCGCGCCGGGCCCCAGCCCCGCTGTGCGGTACGGAGGACCGAGGTGGCAAAGCAGGTGAAGCGGACATCGCGCGACATCCGCACCGCGAACCGCTACGAGGTGCTGCGCCAGATCATCGCCGCGTCCCCCACCTCACGACAGGAGTTGGCGGCGGCCACCGGGCTGAGTCTGGCCACGGTCGCCACGCTCGTCGGTGAACTGCTCGACCTCGGGATGCTGACCGAGGTCGGGTTCGAGGACTCCGCGGGGGGCCGCCCCCGGGGACTCGTGGCCGTCAACGCGTCGGGGGGCGCATTGATCGGCGTCGACATCGCGGAGACGTACGTCCGCGTGGAGCTGTTCGACCTCGCGCTGAACGTGCTCGCCCGCGCCGCCGAGGACATGCGCCCCGGTGAGAGCCGCCCGGAGCAGGTCGTCGGGCATGTCGCCGCGGCCGTCGGCTCGGTGGTCGCGCAGGCCGGGGTCGAGGGCGCGCGCGTCCTGGGCGTCGGGGTCAGCGTGCCGGGCCAGGTGGACCGCGACACCGGCATCTCCGAGTACGCACCGAACTGGGACTGGCACGACGTGCCGCTGCGCGACCTGCTGGCCGAGCACATCGCCTACCCCCTGCACCTCGACAACCCGCTGCGCGCCTGCGCGGTCGCCGAGCTGTGGTTCGGCGCGGCCCGCGGTCGCGGGGACGCCGTCGTCGTCAACCTGGGCACGGGGGTCGGTGCCGGGCTCGCGCTCGGCGGCGGGCTGCACCGCGGGGTGAGCAACAGCGCGGGCGAGTGGGGCCATACGACGCTGGTGCTCGACGGGCGGCCGTGCCACTGCGGCAACCACGGCTGCGTGGAGACGTACGTCGGGGCGCCCGGGATCATGCGGAACCTGCGGGAGTCGAGCCCGGAGAGCCCGCTGCTGCATCCCGAGGACCAGACCGCCACCATCGACGCCCTGTCCCGCGGGGTCGCCGCCGGCGACCCGGTGGCGCTCCAGGTCGTCCGGGACACCGCCCGCTATCTCGGCGCGAGCATCGCGGACCTGATCAACCTCCTCAACCCCGAAGTCGTCGTGCTCAGCAGCTGGGTGGCCGCCACGCTCGGCGAGCCGTTGCTGCGCGAGGTGCGTGAGGCCGTCGCCCGGCACGCGCTGCGGCGACCGCTGGCCGCCACCGAGATCGTCCTCTCCCCCATCCCCACCGACCCGGTCTGCCTGGGCGCCGCGACCTTCGCCCTGGAGGGCGCCCTGAACCCGGTGGGCCACAAGCCCGCCGCCGGCAGGACCGTCCCGCGCCGCACCGCTCTCTAGGGGGCCGTGGGCCCCCGGGGCCGACGGTCCGCCAACTCACCCTGCTCACGGCCCCGTTCGATCCACCGAACCGCAGACAACGCTTCGAACAGACTTCGTCCAACCCCTTGCCGAAGCCTTAACCGAAGGTTAGCGTCCCGCACCTCACAGCGATTTCGAGCCGCAGCCGTACAAGAGACAAGGACGTCACCATGTCGGCAATGAGCAGCAACTGGGACCGTCGATCCGTCCTGCGGGCCGCAGCGGGGCTGGCCGCACTGGGACCGCTGGCCGCGTGCGGAAGCAACAACGGGCGTTCCGGTGGCGGGAGTTCGGGCAAGTCCATCAAGCAGTACTTCCACGCGTACGGCGAGGCCGGCGTCGAGGACGCCCTCAAGCGGTACGCGAAGGGCTACGACAAGGCCGCGGTGAACACGCAGTGGATCACCAGCGCGGACTACGAGAGCAAGCTCTTCTCCGCACTGCTCACCGACAACGCCCCCGACGTGTTCGAGTTCCACCCGCAGATCCAGCTCATCAAGAGCGGTCAGGTGGCGGACCTGAGCGACATCATCGATCCGGTCAAGTCCG
The DNA here is from genome assembly GCF_055582885.1 of Streptomyces sp. NPDC107454. Taxonomy (NCBI): domain Bacteria; kingdom Bacillati; phylum Actinomycetota; class Actinomycetes; order Kitasatosporales; family Streptomycetaceae; genus Streptomyces; species Streptomyces sp. NPDC107454. The sequence goes on from NZ_JBVJPA010000015.1 coordinate 226,367, forward strand.
ACTTCAACCCGGCCGACATCGCCTCGCACACGGTGGACGGGAAGATATACGGCGTCCGGATGATCGACGACCCGCAGTTCTTCTTCTACCGCAAGTCCGTGCTGGAGAAGGCGAAGATCCAGCCGCCGACCACCCTCGACGAGCTGATCGAGGCCGCGGCGAAGCTCACCACCGGCAAGGTCAAGGGCCTGTTCATCGGCAACGACCTGCACGCGGTCATCAACCCGCTGATCTGGTCGTCCGGCGCCGACACCCTCGACGCGAAGAACCAGATCGCGTACCACACGGAGGGTGTCAAGGAGGGCATCAAGAAGATGCGCCGGCTGTTCACCAGCGGCCACCTTCTCCTCGACGCCCCGACCGACTACTGGGACCCCTCCGCGATCGTGCAGGGTCTGACCCCCATCCAGTTCTGCGGTATGTGGGCCATGCCGGTCATGCAGAAGGCGCTCGGCGACGACCTCGGGATCTTCCCCTTCCCGAAGGTCACCGACTCCGGCAAGCAGTCGGTCGTCAACGGCGGCTGGTCGATGTTCGTCAACGCCAAGGGCAAGAACGCCGACCTGGCCAAGGAGTACGTGAAGTGGCTGTGGATCGACCAGAAGAAGTACCAGGAGGACTTCGCGCTGTCGTACGGCTTCCACATCCCACCGCGCGCCTCGATCGCCGCGTCCGCCACCAAGCTCAAGACGGGCCTGCCCGCCGAGGGCGTCAAGCTCTTCAACGACTTCGGACACTTCGACAACATCGGCTGGACCCAGGCCATGATCACCGCGCTGGAGGACGTCTTCGCCAACTGCGTCCGCAAGAACGGTGACCCGGAGGCCGAGCTCTCCAAGGCCGACACCACCGTCAACCGCGAGCTCAAGAAGCTCTTCGGATAGGCCGGGACGGAGACAGACGGACGGGTAGCGACATGTCGACCACCACCACGCGCGGTGTCGCGCGCCCCGCCTCGGCCAAGGCCTCACCGGCCAGGCCGCGGCGGAGGCTGCGGGGCAGCAGCACCTTCAACTTCTGGCTCTTCACGAGCCCTTTCCTCATCGGCCTGACGGTCTTCGTCTATGTGCCGATCGGCTGGAGCCTCTGGCTGAGCTTCTTCGAGGCGCGCTTCACGGTGACGCCGAGCAAGTTCGTCGGTTTCGACAACTACTGGCAGATGCTGCAGGACAGCAAGTTCACCGGCTCGCTCGTCACCTTCACCGTGTTCGCCGCCTTCATCGTGCCCGCCACCTGGGCGTTGTCGCTGGGCCTCGCCCTGCTGGTCAACCGGCTGCGTTTCATGAAGGCGTTCTTCCGGTCCGTCTTCTTCCTGCCGACCGCGTGCAGTTATGTCGCCGCCGCGCTGATCTGGAAGATGTCGATGTTCAGCGGGGTCCGCTTCGGCCTGATGAACACGGTCCTCGGCTGGTTCGGCGTCGAGAACATCGCCTGGCTCGCCAACCCCGATCCGCCCTGGTACTGGCTGGTCATCGTGACGCTGCGGCTGTGGCTGCAGGCCGGTTTCTACATGATCCTGTTCCTGGCCGCGCTGCAGAACATCCCGCCGGAGCTGTACGAGGCTGCCGCCATCGACGGTGCCAAGCCCGGCTGGCAGACCTTCCGATACATCACCCTGCCGCAGCTGCGGGCCACCTCGACCGCGGTGATCCTGCTGCTGGTCATCGCCGCCTATCAGGCCTTCGACGAGTTCTTCAACCTGCTGGCGAAGACGACCTGGGGCCGGCCGCCGCTCGTCGAGCTGTACTACACCGCGCTCGGCGAGAGCCAGGACTACGGCGAGGGCAGCGCGGGCGCGGTGATCCTCACCCTGCTGATCCTCATCGTGACACTGGCTCAGGGCAAGTTCCTGGGCTTCGGAAGGGGTGACGACAAGTGACCGCCACCGTGCCTCCGGTCGCTCCGGTCGACAAGCCGCGCCGCGTCAAGCGCGGCAGCGTCATCGGCAACACCGGCCTGTACATCTCCATCGGCGTGGCCGCCCTGCTCTTCCTGGTCCCCTTCTATCTGATCGTCCGCAACGCGCTGTCGACGGACCCCGAAATCACCGGCGAGAACTGGAAGTTCTTCCCCACGAGTCCCCAGTGGGGCAACGTCACCGAGCTGTTCCACGACACGACGGTCGATTTCGGCCGTTCCCTGTTCAACTCCGCGGTCGTCGCCGTGCTGATCACGGTGGGCACCCTGCTGGTCTGCTCGCTCGCCGGCTACGGCCTGGCCCGTATCCCCTACAAGCACGCCAACAAGATCTTCTACATGGTCCTGGGGACCCTGATGGTGCCGCCCGCCGTCACCTTCGTGCCGAGCTTCGTACTGGTCTCCTCGCTGGGCTGGGTGGACAGCTACCGGGGTCTCGTCATTCCGGTGCTCTTCAGTGGTTTCGCCTGCTTCCTCTTCCGGCAGTACTTCCTGGGGTTCCCCAAGGAGTTGGAGGAGGCGGCGCGCGTGGACGGGCTCGGCTACTGGGGCGCGTACTGGCGCATCGTCGTACCGAACTCCCTGAACTTCTTCGCCGCGATCGCGACCATCACCTTCATCAGCGGCTGGAACGCCTTCCTGTGGCCGCTGGTCATCGGCCAGGACCCGAGCGCCTGGACGGTGCAGATCGCGCTCTCCTCGTACATGACCAACCAGACCGTCAACTACCACCTGATCTTCATGGCCACCGCCATCTCCATCCTGCCCCTGGTGTTCGTGTTCCTCTTCCTCCAGCGCTGGCTGGTGCAGGGGGTCGCGCAGACGGGCATCAAGGGCTGATCGACACGCCAGACGGGCACCAAGGGACGATCTAGGAGACCGATGTCTTTCCGCACGACTTCCGCCATTGACTACGTCGAGGACGTCTCACCGGGCAGTGGGGCGCTCCCGCCACGCGCCCGGTACGCGTCCTCGGACGCGCGGTCCTTGTCACTGAACGGCAGTTGGCGCTTCCGTCTGTCCCCCACCGCCGACGCCGAGGACGACTCGTTCGCGGCGGAGGGGTTCGATGCCGGGGACTGGACCGAGGTGTCCGTCCCCGGCCACTGGGTCCTCCAGGGGCACGGCTCACCGATCTACACCAACCACCTCTACCCGTTCCCGGTCGACCCGCCGCGCGTGCCGACCGGGAACCCGACCGGTGATCATCTGCACACCTTCGACCTGTCGTCCGACTGGCCCGCGGACGGCGGGGCGATGCTGCGCTTCGACGGGGTCGAGTCCTGTGCCCGGGTCTGGCTGAACGGCGCCGACATCGGGGAGTTCAAGGGGTCGCGGCTGCCGCACGAGTTCGCGGTCGGCCACCTGCTCAAGCCGGGCGGAAATGTGCTGGCGGTCCGTGTCCACCAGTGGTCGGCGGGCTCGTACCTGGAGGACCAGGACCAGTGGTGGCTGCCGGGCATCTTCCGGGACGTCACGCTCCTGCACCGCCCGGCGGGCGGCGTCCTCGACTTCTTTGTGCACGCCTCCTACGACCACGCCGAAGGCCTCGGGACCCTGCGCGTCGACTCCGACGTCGACGGCCGGGTCACCGTGCCCGGCCTCGACATCGATGTCGCGACCGGCGAGTCGGTCACCGTCCCGGTGCTGCCGTGGACGGCCGAGACACCGCGGCTGTACGACGGCGTGCTCGCGACCGAGGGCGAGCGCGTCGCGCTGCGCGTCGGCTTCCGCACGGTCGCCCTGGAGGACGGCCTGATCAAGGTCAACGGCACACCGCTCCTCTTCAAGGGCGTCAACCGGCACGAATGGCACCCGGAGCGGGGCCGCGCCCTGGACCTGGAGACCATGCGCGAGGACGTGCTGCTGATGAAGCGGCACAACATCAACGCGGTGCGCACCTCGCACTATCCGCCACACCCCGCCTTCCTCGACCTGTGCGACGAGTACGGCCTGTGGGTCGTCGACGAGTGCGACCTCGAGACGCACGGCTTCACCGAACAGGCCTGGCGCGACAACCCCGTCGACGACGACCGCTGGACCCCGGCCCTGCTCGACCGGGCGGCCCGCATGGTCGAGCGCGACAAGAACCACCCCTCCGTCGTCGTCTGGTCCCTCGGCAACGAGGCCGGCACCGGGCGCGGGCTGACCGCCATGGCCGAGTGGATCCGCGGCCGGGACGGCTCACGCCTCATCCACTACGAGGGTGACATCGACTGCCGTGACACGGACGTCTACTCGCGGATGTACGCCGACCACGCCGAGGTCGAGAGGATAGGACGCGGCCTCGACGGCGGCACCCACAAGCGCCGGGGACTCCCCTTCATCCTCTGCGAGTACGGGCACGCCATGGGCAACGGTCCCGGCGGGATCGCGGACTACCAGCACCTGTTCGAGTCGTACGACCGCATCCAGGGCGGCTTCATCTGGGAGTGGATCGACCACGGCATCAAGGACGAGCGGTACGGGTTCGCCTACGGCGGCGACTTCGGCGAGGAGCTGCACGACGGGAACTTCGTCTGCGACGGGCTGCTCTTCCCCGACCGGACCCCGTCCCCGGGCCTGGTCGAGTACAAGAAGGTGATCGAGCCGGTCCGGATCGTCCGTGACGCGGCGGACGGGAGCGTGCGGGTCACCAACGGCTACGACTTCGCGGATCTCTCCGCGCTGGCCTTCGAATGGTCCTACCAGGTCGACGGGGAGACCGTCGGGGCGGGTGTCCTGTCGGTGCCGGAGCTCGCCCCGGGCGAATCGGCGGACGTGAAGCTGCCGGATCCGCCGGCCGATTCAGGGGGCGGGGAGACCGGGTGGACGATACGGGCGACGCTCGCGGCCGACACCGCGTGGGGGCCGAAGGACCACCTGGTGGCCTGGGCGCAGTTCCCTGTCTCGGCACGGCCCTTGACCGCCGTGGCGCAGAGCGACGGACCGGTCCTCGGCGAGGGGCAGATCACCCTGGGCCCGGCGGCCTTCGACGCCCGTACGGGCGCGCTGCGGTCGATCGGCGGGGTCGATGTGAGGGGGCTGCGTCTGGACGTGTGGCGTGCGCCGACCGACAACGACAACGGGGCGGCCTGGCAGCCGGATCTGCGCTACGGCCCGCTCTGGCGGGAGCTGGGCCTGCACCGGATGCAACACCGGCTGGAATCGGTGGAGTTGGGCGACGACGCGCTGACCGTGCGGACCCGGGTGGCGCCCGCCGCCCGCGAGGTGGCCCTGCGCACGGTCTACCGGTGGACGTCCGACGGAACACGGCTGCGGCTGACCGTGTCCGTGGCACCCGAGGGCGACTGGAGGCTGCCGCTGCCCCGGCTCGGGATCCGGCTGGGGCTCGCGGGCTCGGTGCACGGGGCGAGGTGGTTCGGGGGCGGCCCCGGCGAGGCCTATCCGGACACCAAGTCGGCCTCCATGGTGGGGCGTTGGGAGTCCACCATCGACGGACTCCAGACGCCGTACGTCCGTCCGCAGGAGAACGGCGCTCGGGCCGATGTCCGCTGGGTGGAGATCGGCGGGCTGCGGGTCGAGGGCGAGCCGGAGTTCTGGTTCACCGCGCGCCGCTGGACGTCGGAGCAGCTCGACGCGGCCGAGCATCCGACCGATCTGAAGGCCGGTGACACGGTCTGGGTCAATCTCGACCACGGGCAGCAGGGCATCGGCTCGCAGTCGTGCGGTCCGGGCGCGCTTCCGCAGTACCAACTGCGGTCCGCACCCGCCGAATTCACGTTCCACTTCTCGGAGATCCATGGCTGACACCCTCACGGGGACCGCGGCCGGCCGGCAGCTTTTCAGCCGGCCGGCCGCGGTCGCGTCGTGTATCGGATTCGTCCTCATCGGCATGCTGCAAGCGCTCTACGGCCCGGCGGTCCCGGGCCTGCGCACGCAGTACGGCCTCTCCCCCTCGGCGGCGGGCCTCGGTCTGAGCCTGCACTTCACCGGGGGTGTCGCGGGCGTCCTCGCCTTCAACGCGATCCACTCCCGGATCTCCAACAGGGCGATGCTGGCGGCGAGTTACGCACTGATGGCGGCGGGCGGCGCGGGCTTCGCGCTCGCCGCGAACTGGCCGCTCGCGCTCGCCGCCGCCTTCCTCGGCGGCCTCGGCTTCGGCGGGATCGACTACGGCCTCAACCAGCTGTTCGCGGTCGGCTTCGGCGACCGTTCGACGGCCATGCTGAACGTCCTCAACGCGCACTTCGGCATCGGCGCGGTCCTCGGCCCGGCGCTGGTCGCGTGGCTGGGGCCCGACGACTACCCGTACGCCTTCGGCGCGTGCGCGGTGCTCGCGGGGGCGCTGATCCTGTGCACGGGAGGGGTGCGCGGCGAGGCGCCGCCCGTCTCACCGGCCGGGCGGCCCGCCGCTTCCGGTGGCCTGCTCTCCCGCGTCCTGGTGGGCTTCCTGCTCCTCTACATCCTGAACGTCGGCGTCGAGGCGGGCGTCGGCGGCTGGGAACCCACCCATCTGGAGACCGTCGGCTACAGCGCGACGGTCGCCGCCTCCGCCACCTCCGTCTACTGGCTGATGATGACCGCGGGCCGCTTCCTCGTCGTCCCCGTCACCCTGCGGTACGCGCCCGAACGCATCCTCGCGGTCTGCGCGGCCGGGATGACCGCGTGCCTGCTGCTGGCGCTGATCCCCGGGGCGGCGCCGGTGGCGTACGCCGGTGTGGGTCTGTTCATCGCGCCCGTCTTCCCGACCGGCCTGCCGTGGCTCAACAAGGCCCTCCCCCGGGCGAAGAGGGCCGGGGCCTGGGTGATCGCGGCGTCGATGATCGGCGGGGTGGCGGCTCCTCCGCTGCTCGGCGTGGGCATCGAGACGTCGGGGATCCACGCCGTCCCCTGGCTGCTGACCGTTCTGTCCGCGGCCTCGCTCGTGGCCACCCTGTGGCTGATCGCACTGACCCGGAAGGCGTCCGCATGAGCGGCAGCATCCAGGTCCGGGGGCTGTCCCGGACCTTTCACACCACCGTGCGCCGCCCGGGCTTCTCGGGCGCGCTCAAGTCCCTCGTCAAGCCCGAGCGGGTCGCGAAGGAGGCCGTCTGCGACGTCACCTTCGAGGTGGCGCCCGGCGAACTGCTCGCGCTGCTCGGCCCGAACGGCGCCGGCAAGTCCACCACCATCAAGATGCTCACCGGCATCCTCACCCCGACCTCCGGCGAGGCGCGCGTCGCGGGAGTCGTCCCGTACCGGGAGCGCGAGCGCAACGCACGCAACATCGGGGCGGTGTTCGGACAGCGCACCCAGCTGTGGTGGGACCTGCCGGTGCGTGAGTCCTTCGCGATCCTGCGGGACATCTACGGAGTACCGGAGCGTGAACACCGCGTCCGGCTGGGCGAGTTCGACGAGCTGCTCGCCCTCTCCTCCTTCTGGGACACCCGCGTACGCCATCTCTCCCTCGGCCAGCGGGTGCGCTGCGACCTCGCCGCCGCGCTGCTGCACGACCCGCCCGTGGTGTTCCTCGACGAGCCCACCATCGGCATGGACGTGGTGGTCAAGGAACAGGTGCGCGGCTTCCTCAAGCACCAGGTGGAGGAGCGTGGCCGGACCGTGCTGCTGACCACGCACGACATGACGGAGGTCGAGCGGCTCGCCGAGCGGGTCGTGCTCATCAACCACGGTCGGCTCGTCCTCGACGGCACCCTGGACGAGATCAGGCGCAGGTTCGGCTCGACCTGGCAGGTGCGGGCCACGCTCGCCGATCCACAGGCGGCGATCGCCCCGCCGCCGGGCATCGCACTGCTGCGCCGCGAGGGCCCCCAGGTGGTGTTCGGGCCGGACGGGCCCGGCGCCCCGACGGTCCACCAGGCGCTCAAGCAGGTCGTCGAGCGGTACGAGGTGACCGACCTCGCGATCGACGAGGCGGACCTGGAGGACGTGATGCGGGCGGCCTACGTCCAGGCGGAGGCCGCGTGAGCACGGCCGTCCCCGGCGGCTGGCGGGCCGCCCGGGTCACCCCGCTCGGCGAGCTGCACACCCCGCCCCGGATGACCGCCGCGCTGCTGCGTCTCGTCGTGCAGGTGGTGCTGGTGGCCTCGCTGTGGCGCGGCCTGTACGCGTCGACCGGCACCACCGCGGGCCTCACCCGCGACCAGGCCGTCACCTACGCCGTGCTCGCCGTACTGGCCACCCGGATCAGGGCGTTGGACCAGTACTCGGGCCGGGACACCGTCCAGCAGCACATGCACTTCGGCACCATCGTGTACTGGTATCTGCGCCCGCTGCCCCCGCAGCGCTACTACGCGATGCGGGCGCTCGGCGAGCAGCTCTACGGATTCGTCTGGGCGTTGACCGGATACGCGGTGTGTCTGGCCGTCGGGTTCGTCCAGCCGCCCGGGTCGGCGGCCGTCGCGGCGGTGTTCGGGCTGAGTGTGCTGCTCGGCCAGTGGGTCCTGTACTACGTGATGCTGGTCATCGACCAGCTGTGCTTCTGGACGCTGCGCAACGGCGCCGCGATCCTGATCCTGGTCTTCGCGCAGAACCTGCTGTCCGGGGTGTACGCGCCGCTGTGGTTCTTCCCCGACTGGTTCATCACGCTCAGCCGCTTCCTCCCCTTCCAGGCGACGCTGAGTGTGCCGCTGTCGCTGTACGTGGGCCGGATCCCGGTCTCGCAGGCGGGTCCACAACTCGCCCTGCAGGCCGCGTGGGTGGTGGCTCTCGCCCTGTTCACCCGGCTGCTGTGGCGCCGGGCCGCCCGGCGTGTGATCTCACAGGGAGGCTGAGCATGACGGACGGACCACACATGACGCACAGGCCGAACACGACGGACGGGCTCGGCACCTCCCTGAATTCCCTGCGGATCGTGTGGCGCATCACGCGTCTCAACTTCCGCGCACAGCTGGAGTACCGCTCCGAGTTCCTGCTGATGATCGCGATCGGCGCGATCTGGCAGGTGTCGGTGATCGTGTTCGCGACGGTGCTGCTCACCCGGTTCACCGGGATGGGCGGCTGGGCGAGCCAGGACGTGCTGCTGATCGCGGCGACGCGGATGCTGGCGCACGGTCTGTTCGTGCTCCTCCTGGGCCGGGTGCACGGACTGGCCCGGCACATCCAGGAGGGCGTGATCGACACGTATCTGGTCCGCCCGATGCCGGTCCACCGGCAGCTCCAGCTCTCCGTCTTCCCCACGAACGCGATCGGCGATCTGACGGTGGCGACCGGGCTGATGGTGGGGGCGCTGACCCGCAGCCAGCTGGACTGGAACGCGGCCCGGATCTCGTACCTCGCCGTCTGTGTGCTGGGCGGAATGCTCCTGGAGGCGGCGCTGTTCACGGCGGTGGCCTGCGCCTCGCTGCGCTTCCCGGCCGCCGACTACTGGGGGCGCTGGCTGGAGGAACTGCTCGGCACGTTCGGCAGCTATCCGCTCAACGTGCTGCCGCGCGCGGTCGGCGGTTTCCTCACCTTCGGGCTGCCGCTGGCCTTCGTCGCCTACTTCCCGGCCGCCGTGCTGACCGGACACGGCGGCGACTCGGGGGTGCCGTACTGGCTGGCGGCGGCCTCACCGCTGGTGGGACTGCTCGCCTATCTGGGCACGCGGCTGCTGTGGCGCTGGAGCCTCGGCCACTACTCGGGGGTCAACGGCTGACGACCGGTGCGCCGGCCCCGTCCGTACGGGGCCGGCGCACCGGGGTGAGCAGGGCCAGCAAGGCGACGAGCACGCAGCAGGCGCCCGCGACCACACCCACCGCCGCCGTGCCGTGGCGCGCCGCGGCCCAGGTGAGGACGGCCGCGCCGGCCGGGGCCGCCGAGTAGTGCAAGGTCCAGAACGCCGAGGTGACCCGGCCGAGCAGATGCTCCGGAGTCACCTCCTGCCGCAGCGACATGGAGCAGGTGCCCGCCACGCTCCCGAAGCCCAGGAAGACCGCGGTCAGGGCGGCGACGGCCGGCACGCCGGGGGCCCAGCCCAGACCCGCCAGCGCGCATCCGCACACCGCCACCGAACCGATCCAGGTCGGGCCGAAGCCCAGGCGTCGGCGCACCCGGGCCACCAGGAGCGCCCCGGCGATCGTGCCGAGCGCGCCGACCGCGAACACGGTGCCGACCGCCGCGTCGTCGCGGCCGAGATCGTGCTTGAGGTGGTAGATCAGCAGGTCGTTCAGTCCGAGTGTCAGGAAACTGAAGAAGGACAGCAGGACGGTCAGCACGCGCAGCACCGGATGCCGGACCAGGAAGGACACCCCTGCGAGCAGATCCGTCCACAGCCGCCGGACCGCTCCCGCTCCGGCCACGGGTCCCGGTGCGGGGCGGGTGCTGCCCTTGAACCGCACGAAGCCGACGCAGGCGGCCGACACACCGAAGCTCGCCGCGTCCACGCCGACGGCGGCGGCCGGCCCGAGCCACGCCGCCACCAGCCCCGCGCACACCGGACCGGCCACCCCGGCCGCCGCCGCGGTCGCGTTCAGCCTGCCGTTGGCCTCCGTGATCCGCTCGACGCCGACGAGGTTGCGGACGACGGTGACGTAGGCGACGGAGAACAGCATGCCGACGGCCTCGCACAGCGGCAGGACCACGTAGAGCAGCCAGATCCGCGGTCCGAAGACCCAGACCAGCGGAATCACCGCGTACAGCGCCATACAGACCAGGTCGCAGGTCACCAGCAGTTTCCTGCGGTCCACCCGGTCGACGACGACCCCGGCAAACACCCCGGCCACGACCGAGGCCGCCCCGCCGACGGCCGTCAACAGGCCCATCTGCGCGACGGATCCGGTCGCGTGCAGCACGAGCAGCGGCAACGCGATCAGGGCGAAGGAGTCCCCGAGGACCGAAAGAGTCTGCGCGACCCAGAAGACACCGAAGTCACGGTCCCGCCGCAGCGGCTGTGGCGGTTCGTCGTCAACCGTGCCTTCCGCGGCCCGCTCCAAAGCCCTGGACTCTCTCCCGCGCCACGCCCTGAACGTCACCGCGCCGGCCCCCGTCACCCGATCCAGTCGCCGACCAGCGTAGAGCCTGTCCGGCGCATCATGTGACTACCAGGCTGCGACGATGGAACACTTGACCGACGTGTCCGACAGCTCCGCCGAGGCGTACTCGGCGGAAACCGAGAACAACCTCGTGAACGCGTACTACGCGCGGCCCTCGATGGTGGCCCTCGCCGGAGACGTGGCCGGCCGCCGGATCCTGAACGCCGGTTGCGGCTCGGGCCCCCTGTCCGCCGCCTTGCGCGACCGCGGTGCCGTCGTCACCGGAATCGACGCCGGCGCCGGGATGCCGGCGTTGGCGAGGCGGCGGCTCGGTGACGACGTAGCCCTGCACATGGTCGACCTGAGCGACCGTCTGCCGTTCGCCGACGGTGCGTTCGACGACGTGGTCGCGTCGCTGGTGCTGCACTATCTGGAGGACTGGGGGCCGACACTGGCCGAGTTGCGGCGAGTGCTCAGGCCCCGGCGGCCGGCTGATCGCTTCGGTGGAACACCCTTTCGTGGCCTACACGTTCCAGCAGCCTCGGCCCGACTACTTCGCGACCACCAGCTACACCTTCGACTGGACCTTCAACGGGCAGTCCGTCCCGCCGCCCGTGACCTGTTCCCCGACGACTTCCATGACCTCTCGACCAAGACCTGCTTCCTGTTCTTCGTCGTCGAGGTGCCGCCGTCGGCTACCGGCTCGCGGTAAAACCCCGGACCGGGGTCACCAGGGGAGCGGGGGGGGAGGGCGCCCCAGGTCTGCCCGATTCGCGGCGAGTTGTCTTGCTCACGCAGTGGGCCGTTGCTAAGCCTTGGGCACTCAACTCTATGGAGGACGCTGTGTATCAAAAGGCCACTCTTCCCGCTCCTCCGCGTTCACGTGTCCGGGGATTCGTCTGCGCCGTCACGGCCACCGCCCTCGTCACGCTCACCGCCGCGGCGAGTCCCCCCGACGCGGACATCCGGACCGCGGCGGCCCCGGCAGCCGTGGTCCGCGAGTGGAACGCCATCGCCACCGACACGATCAAGACCAGCCTCGGCCCCCGTCCCTCCGGGCAGGCGGCGATCTGGGAGGGGTTCGTCTCCGTCGCCGTGTACAACGCCGTGGTGGGGATCGAAGGCGGCTACGCCCTGTACAAGTGGCGCGAGCGCGGTCCGGCCAAGGCGTCCTCCGCGGCGGCCGCCGCCACCGCGGCCCACGACGTGCTGCTCGCCTGCTTCCCTGCCTTCAAGGAGCGGCTCGACACCGCCTACGCGAACTCACTCGCCGCTCTTCCGGCCGGTCAGGCCAGAGACCGGGGCGTTGACTACGGAAGGCGCGCCGCTGCCCGCATCCTCGAACTCCGGGAAGGGGACGGAAGGTTCGCGGACGTTCCGTCCACCGCTTCCCCCGCACCGGGGGTCTGGCGGCCCACCCCGCCCGCGTTCCAGCCCTTCATCGACACCTGGCTCGCCAGGCTCCGCCCCCTCCTGCTCACCTCCCCGCAGCAGTTCCGCCCCGGTGGACCACCCGCCCTCTCCTCGGCCGCCTACGCCGAGGACGTCCAGGAACTGAAGACCATGGGCGCGAAGACCGGCTCGGGCAGGAGTGCGCGGCAGACCGAGACCGCCCTCTTCTTCAGCGGCAACCTGGTCGAACAGGCCCAAACGGCCGTACGAGACCGCGCCGCCCGGCACCGGCTCGGCATCGTTGAGACGGCCCGGCTGTTCGCCGCGGTTAACGCGGCGGCGACCGATGCCGTCGTCACGGCATGGAACACCAAGCTCCACTACGGCTCCTGGCGGCCGATCACCGCCATCCGCCTCGCCGACACCGACGGCAACCCCGCGACGACGGCGGATCCGGCCTGGGAGCCGCTGCTCATCACCCCACCACACCCGGACTACATCGCCGGCCATACGACCGTCGCCGCTGCCGTGGCACGCGCCCTGACCGGCGTCCTCGGCACCTCGCACATCGACCTCTACGTCCCCTCCGAGGTCACCGGCACCACACGGTTCTACGGGTCCGCCGACAGCCTCAACCGGGATGTCGTCGACGCCCGTGTGTGGGGCGGCGTCCACTCCCGCACGGCGGACGTAGCCGGCTGCCGGGCCGGCACCCGCGTGGCCGCCTGGGCGCTGGCCCACTACTTCCAGCCGGTCGCCAAGGACGGCACCCTGCTGTCCCCGCCGACAAGAACGGCCCGGCAGAACAAGCTCGCCGAGCCCAAGTGCGGCGACGACAACGACTGAACCTCTCTCCTGGTCGGCAGGCACTCGGGCGTCAGGGCGCATGCGGATGCACCGTTCAAGACGCAGAGGGGGAACGGCCCTGCGCACGTGATCGTGGTGGGCCTCGTGCGTGAGCGGGGGCACGTCCGTGATCGACCCCGTCCACTGGTCCGCGTAGCGGTGTACCGCCTCGCGGGGCAGGGGCGTGGGAAGGCGGCTCCCGCCCGCGTCCAGTGGGACCCGCGACAGGTTCAGCCCGGCCCGGTCAGGTCGCGGCGCTGCTACCGCGGCTGCCCGTCCTGCGTGTCCACAGGGATGTGAAAGCGACCGAGCACGAGTAGGCCACGCCCCTGGCCTTCACCCAGGTCAGCCCGTCAACAGACGGCAAGGGCCCGCAGCTTCCCAAGCTGAGAGCGGGGCGTGCAACACCATGTGAGTGAGAAGTGCGGCGATCGGAGTTGCGACGGGGCCGCGGTGGAATCCTCAGCTGTTCAACGGCTACCGGAGCGGCTCGGCCGTCGCGGACCGGTCCACGTACGTCTGGGCCGGGCCCGATTTTGTCGTCGAGGGCATCCCCCGGCAGCCGTAGGGCGGTCGCGTGGGCTACAGGTAGTCCTCCAGGCGGGCGACCGTGAAGCCCTGTTCCTGGATATGGCGTAGCAGGTTCGCCGTCATATGGGTCATCGTCGTGCCCTTGAGCTCGGACGGCCCGCGGAAGTGGGCCAGAATGATGTCGCCCGGGTGGAGCTTCTTGACGGCGCCCTGGTACTGCATGTTCTTGATCTGCATGGACTCGCGCCAGAGGACGATCTTCTCAATGCCGCAGGACGCCGCGGCGGCCCGGGTGTCCTCGTTCCAGTTGCCGTAGGGCGGACGGAACAGCCTTGGCGTGGTGCCGTATTGGTCCTTCAGCTTCTTCTGCTGGCCGCAGATCTCCTGCTTCTGGGCAGCCGCGCCCAGGGTGCGGAGGTTCGGATGGGTCAGGGTGTGGTTCTGGATGCTGTTGCCGAGTCGCTGGAGCTTCTTGAAGTAGCCGTAGTCGGCGCGGATGACGGAGTCCGTCAGGAACATCGTGAAGGGGATCTTCAGCTCCCGCATCATCGTCACGAACTCCGGGTCCTTCTCCGCCCCGTCGTCGAACGTGAGGAAGACGATGTTCTCCTTGGTGGGTATCTCGCTGATCACCGGCACCCGGCCCCCAGCAGCCGCCCGCCCCGTCGGCTTGGTCGCGGGCGGGGCGGGCGGGGCGGCCAGTGGTTTGATGCCCCACTTGCGGTAGGCGGCCTCGGCGCCCACCTGCGCGCCCGCGTCGCCGCGGGGAATCCGTGCGGACGGTGCGGGCCGGGCCGCCGTGCCGGGACGGGAGTCCGCCGAGGGTTCGGCCGCGCAACCCGTCACAAAGCCCGTCGCGAGAAGAACACAGGCCAGCACCGCCCCACTGATTCGCCTGTCCACCGTGTGCCACCCCATGTCGTCCGTACGCTGCAGCCCGTCCGCTCTCCTTGATGGCGAACAGATGTCCGAGGTTCCATTCCGGGCGCGACGGACGGCACCGAGCGCCGGTCCGCAACCAGCGGTGGTCCGGGCGCGAGGCGCCGCATACGAGGGGCGTGGCCGAGCAGGGCGACCCCGTCGACATCTGGCGGCCGTCCACGGACGGCACGTTCAGCTGCACCGACCGTCCGAAGGCCAAGGGCGATGTCCAGTGCACCGTCCAGTACGCGTGCGACGCACGGCACGCCGGTGCCTATGACACGGCCACGGTCGACATCACCTCTGGCCGAGTCCCTTCCACGTCGCGCCACGGCTCCGGGCATGAAGCGGCCTTCACGACCACGTACGCCGGTCGTGAAGGCCGCTTTGGGGCTACTTGATGTAGACCAGGCTGTCGGTGGTGACGGTGGGACGGCCGCTGGTGCCGACCACGACGATCTTGATGGTGTGCTTGGCGGCGGCGGACCAGGTCTTGGTCCAGATCGCCTGCCGGTACAGGGTGGTGGAAGACTTCAGGTCCACGGTGGAGATCTTGGTGCCGTCGACGTAGACGTACGCCTGGCCGGAGCCGGCGGCGCGGGAGACCACCCAGGCGACGGAGCGTCCGGTGAAGGTCCAGGAGAGGCTGGCGCCCTTGGAACCGCTGGAGTAGGACCGGCCGCCGAGGTAGCTGGTGGAGGAGCGGGTGGTCCAGCTGCCGGACTTCGTGGCGGCGGTCTCCTGAAGGATCACCGGGGAGTACGAGGGAGAGGACGTGCGGTAGTTGCCGGCGTAGTCGTAGGCCCGCATCGACCAGACGGTGGCGGCGCCGGACTTGGCGGTACGGCTGGAGGTGGTCGTGGTCGGGCCGAAGGTGGCGGTGGTGGGCGACAGCAGCTTCACATAGCGCAGGGCCTTGTCGTCGGTGGCCTTCCAGCCGAGAGCGACGGGGATGGCACTGGTGCTGACGGTGCCGGAGCTCAGGGAGAGCTTCGGGTTGGTGGTGAAGGTCGGTGCGGTCGTCTCCGCTGTGACGGCCAGCGCGGCACTGGTCGCGGTCCTGCCGGACTGGTGCACGGCCCGCACGGCGACGGTGTGGCTGCCCAGGGCCAGGGTGGCGCCGGCGGAGGTGGCGGTGCCGGAGGTGGTCGCGACGGTCTTGCCGTCGACCAGCAGCTCGAACCTGGAGATCAACGACGCCGGTGTGGTGGCCGTCCAGCGGACGGTGATGCCGCCCTTGGTGTAGTACGTCGAGCCCGAAAGGCCCGCGCCGTCGACCGAGCTGACCTTCAAGCCCTGCACCGGGCCGGCTGCCCAGGTGCGGATGGTCGGCAGTTGGTCGTAGAGCAGGCCGCCGGGGCACTGGGTGTTGTAGCCGTCCCGGTGGCCGGAGATCCGCTGGAAGGTGTATTGGCTGCCCGCGGTGAAGTTGGTGTTGAAGTAGTTGTGCTGGCTCGCGCCTGCGGTCAGCCGGGTGGTTCCGGCGGGATCGGCGCCGTACTGGCCGAGCTTCCAGGCCGCCAGGCGGGCCACTGACGCCAGCGTGGCGTTGGTGGCGCTGGTGGAGGTGTAGTCACCGAGCACCGCGACGCCTGCGGACTCCCGGTTCCAGCCGTAGGTGTGTGCGCCGAACACCGGAAGACCGACGCCGCCCTTGCGGCCCTCGAAGATGGTGCCGCATTTGTCGACGAGGAAGTTGTAGCCGATGTCCTTCCAGCCGCTGACCTGGACGTGGTACGCGTAGATGCTCCGGATGATCGACGCGGAGTCCGCGCAGGAGTAGTCGTTGGCCCCGTCGGTGTGGTGGACGAAGACCGCCTTCACGTCCGCGTTGTACTCCGGCGCCTCGGGGCTGAGCGACTCGTCGGCACCCCAGTCGGCGCGCGAGACGATCGGCGGCTCGGGCACGGTGGACGGCGGCGCCGAGGGCGGCACGCTGGAGGACGGGCTCGGCGACGGCGACACGGTGTCCGTGGGGGACGCCGAGGCGGAGGGCGGGACGGAGGACGAGGCGGAGTCGGTGGCCGCGGGCGTCGTGTCCGTCGCAGCCGGGGATGTGGTGGTCTGGCCGTCCGTCGGCGTGGCGGTGGAGCCGTCGCCGGGCGCGGCGGAGTCGGTGGGCGAGGCGGAGTCGGTGGGCGCGGATGCCGTGGCGCCGGGACTCTCATCGGCGACGAACGCGGCCGGCTCGGCGGTGCCGCCGGCCTTGGTCTCGGCGTCGGTCACCACCCCCGGGTCGACCAGGTTGACCTCAAGGCCCTTGGGCAGCGCGGAGCTGCTGGTGCCGTTCTTGCGGATGACCTGCACCTGCATGCCGTCGGAGGGGCCGACCCACAACGGCTCGGACGCTCCGCGCACTCCGGCGCCGGGGTTCTCCAGCGGGTCGACGTTCAGTTCGAGGTCCTGCCAGGCGCTCCACTGCCCGGTCGCGAGGCTGCGGGTACGTACCTGCGCCGCGCCGTCAAGCCGCTTGCCCGCCCCCGTCCAGGAGACGCCGAGCATCGAGAACCGCTCGGTGTCCGTGCGCGGCAGCTCCCGCTTGTCGCCCGTGCTGCCTTTCAGCGCGAGGTCGTACACCTTCGCCGGCCGCTTGGCCCGGCCGGCCGCGCCGGGATCGGAGGACGGGCTGGCGACGGCGTAGGTCACCACGCCCCCGCCTCCCAGGACCACCGCACCGAGCGTCAGCCACGCCCGTCGTTTCATGTTCAGCGGTCTGTACACATGCGACGTACGACGACCCACGACGTATCCACCCCTAGAAGGCCCGGAAAGGCCACAGAAAAAGCCGTATGAGGCACACCAGTCACACAGGTGGCCGCCCTCTACAGCGCACCGTGTCCGACGAACATCACGGGGCGACAGACCGCTGTGACGCAGGTCACTGCGCTGTCGTGGTCAACGGCACCGGTGGTGGTGGCACTTGGGGCGCGTTGCCGGGGCGCCCGGTGCGGGGGCGGCAGTGCTGGTCGCCCTCTTGCCGGTCTTGCCGGTCTTGCCGCTCCGCTTGTCGGGGGCCGCGGACGAAGAGGGCGTGGGAGCGCCGGGCTCGTCGGTGCCGTGGCCGAGGGCGACGGGGGCGGGGAAGGGGGCATCGGGCAGACCTGCGAGGGCGTCGCGCATGTAGTGGGTCCAGATCTCGGTGGGGATGTCACCGCCGAACACCTTCTGCAGACCACCCACGCCTGCCAGGGACTGCAGCTGTGGGTGCTTCGAGTCCTCCCGGAAGAGGACGACAGAGGTGGCGAGTTGCGGGGTGTAGCCGATGAACCAGGCCGAACGGTAGTCGTCGGTGGTCCCGGTCTTGCCCGCCGCGGTCCTGCCGAGAGCCTGGGCCTTGGTACCCGTGCCCCGGGCGATGACGCCCCTGAGCACGTCGGTCACGTTGTCGGCGACCGATGCCGGCAGGGCTCTCGCGGGGGCGGGGGCGGAGAAGCCGGCCAGTGCCGAGCCGTTGTGGGTGACCTTCGTCACCGAGTACGGGGAGGCCCGCATCCCGTCGGCAGCGAAGGTCGCGTACACGCCTGCCATGCGAATGGCGCTCGGTGTCGAGGTGCCGATGTAGAAGCCGGCGCTGGGGGCGGCGAGACTGCCCGGGCGCAGGCCGAGGGTTTGTGCCGTCCTCGCCACGTTCCCGTAGCCGACGTCCTCTCCCAGTTGCACGTAGGGCGTGTTGACCGACTGCTCCATGGCCTTGCGCAGAGAGATGTAGCCCCAGCGCTGGGGGGTGTCGTTGTGCTGGTGGAGGAGTCCGGTGGGGTCCTTGGGGTCGGCGACGAGGTTGCCCTGCTGGTCCTTGATCTCGATGCCGTCGTCAGCGTTGAACCTGCTGGCCGCAGTGATCGGCCCCGGGGACTTGCCGGGTTGCAGTACGGCTCCGTGCTGGAGCGCGGCGGCGAGGACGACGGGCTTGAAGGTCGATCCCACCGGGACGCCGGAGGTGTCGGCGTTGTCCGAGTAGTGGGCGTGGTCGAAGCCGGGGCCGCCGTAGACGGCAAGGATCCTGCCGGTCGTGGGTTCCACCGAGGCTGCTCCCACCTGGACGTCCCGGTCGACGGAGCGGTGGGCGGGGTCGAGGCGTTGCGTGCGCACCGCGGCGACAGCCCTCGTCAGTTCCGCCGTCTTCTTCCTGTCGAAGGTGGTGTGGATCTGGTAGCCGCCCCTGCTCAGGCTGCTGTCGGTGATGGTCGGGTCGTGTGTCTCGGCGTACGACCTGGCGAGTTGGACCAGGTAGCCGGTCTCGCCCGTGAGTCCCGAACCGGGGGTCCACCTCCTGGGTACCGGGAATCCGGCGGCCGCGTACCGTGCCCGTTGTTCTGCCGTCAGCTTGCCGGTCTTCACCATCCGGTCGAGCACCCAGGACCAGCGTGCTTCCGCCTGTGCCCTGGCCGCGGGATCGGAGTCCGCGTGCTGGAAGAGGCTCGGCTCGTTGACCGCTGCGGCGAGGAAGGCTCCCTGGCTCACGTCGAGCCTGTCCGCGGGGAGGTCGTAGTACATGCGGGCCGCGGCCTGGATGCCGTTTGCCTGACGGCCGAAGAAGGAGGTGTTCAGATACCCCTGGAGGATCTGCTCCTTGGTCATGGCGGCGCCGATCTTGGTGGAGATCAGCAGTTCCTTGAACTTGCGCGAGACCGTCTGCGACTGATCCAGGTAGGTGTTCTTGACGAACTGCTGGGTGATCGTCGATCCGGACTGGACGGAGCCGCCCTCGGCCATGTGGACGACGGCGCGGAGGATTCCTTGCGGGTCGATGCCCGGGTCGGTGTAGAAGGAGGCGTTCTCCGCGGCGATGAAGTCCCACCGCACGTCGGCGGGTACCTGCGAGAGCGAGACGTTCTGCCGGTTGACGCTGCCGTCGGTCGCCAGGACGGTGCCGTCCGACCAGTAGTAGACATTGTTCTGCAGCAGTGCCGTGGGATTGGGGTCGGGGATGGTGACCGTGGCGTAGGCACAGCCGACCGCCGCTGCCGTGCTGCCGAGGAGGAGCACGAAGAGCGCCAGCAGTTGGCGCACCGACGGCAGCCAGCGGCGCGGGCCCGTCCTGTCTCGGCGCGGGTAGTCGATCCAACGTTTCTTCTGTAGCGCCCTTCTCCTGTCACGGCCGGGCAGGTCCTGTCGTGGGGCCTGGTCAGGATGTGCGGCACGGCGGCCCGTGGCGCGGTCACCCCCGGCACGTGTGCCGCCGACGGAACGCTGCGGCGGTCGGCGCCGGTGTCCGCTCATGGACTCTGATCACTGTCCTCTCGGTACCACTGTGGTGTCTCGGACGAAGCCGGGCCGCACCGGAGGTCCGTCACGAGTCGTGCCTCCTGCCCTGGCCGACCGACGTGGTCGTCCGCATGGAAAGAGCGAACTCGGCCGGAAGTGTTACACCTCGGCCTCGCCGTACGGACCGGCTGGACCGAAACTTCGGCGAGCGAGTCGGGCCGGGCGATCAGGCGTCACTTGTCTCGAAGAGTCGCAGCCCGCCGAACGAAGGGCGCCCAGTGGTCGCGGTAGTCCCGCGCCGATGAATTACCGGGCGCAGGCCGCGCGCAGGGCGTCCAGTTTCTCGGCGTCGTCGGTTCCGGTGATTGCCGTGTAGGTGACGATACGGAGATCCGAGCCGGGGACCATGAGGACGTCGAGGTCGAGGGTCAGGTCTCCGACGACGGGATGTTCGATGGTTTTGCGGTCGCCGGTGTGGAGGCCCGCGGTGCCGTTGGACCACAGGTGGGCGAAGCGGGGACTGGTGTGCAGCAGCCGGTCGACGAGCGAGGTGAGGCGGGCGTCGTCGGGGTGGGCCGCGGCCGTGATCCGCAGGTCGGCGACGAGTGACTCCTCCTCGGCCTCGTCGCCCGCCCAGGACCGAACTGGCCAGGCGGCGATGGAATCGACCCGGTGACCGCCGCGGGAGCGGAACATCCCGGCGACGAGATTGTCCTGGTCCCAGCCGTACGTACGGGGGTCGCCGATGGCGGCGATCCACATCCGGTTCCAGCTGACCAGCGTCCAGTCGGCGGCGTAGACCGCGACCGGCACGTCGCCCAGCTGCTGGACGAGCCGGTGGACCCTCGGGGGCACGTGCAGCGGCACTTCGCCGCCGGGGGGCGGCGCGAGGTTGGCGCAGCGGAACAGGTGATTGCGCTCGGCGATGTCCAGACGCAGGGCCCTGGACAGGGCGGAGACGACCTGGGAGGAGGGGTTGCGGGCGCGGCCCTGCTCGAGCCGCACCACGTAGTCCACCGACAGACCGGCCAGGCGGGCCAGTTCCTCGCGCCGCAGACCGGGGATGCGCCGGTCGGTGGGGGCTTCCAGCCCGGCCGCCAAGGGAGGAAGGCGCTCCCGCCAGCCTCGCAGAGCGGTGCCGAAGTTGTTCGCCGGTGCCATGCGGTCATCATCATTCGGATGCCTTGCTCGCGGCAGACCTCCTTTCCCACATCTGGGTAAAACCCTTCAGTGGCACGGGCGTTCGTGCCGGTGCAGCGCCGAGGGGCGCGACCGGTCGTGGTGACAGGTGTCGGTTCCGGCCTTCTGGCCGTAGAAGTGGGTCATGGGCGCATCGGTGATCAGCGAGTCCTGGTTGGTGATCTCCAGGCGGATACTCGATGAATGGGAACACCGCGTGAGCAGGCAGGTGCCGCAGCGCCTTCTGGTACGGGGAGGCGCCGAGGACGACGGGGAACGGCCCCTCGCTGCCGACGGGAAGGCAGACGTCGGCCCGGACGAGATCCCCGGCGCGGGTGCGGACCTCGGTCTCGAAGGGCATCACCTTCACATCGACCACAGCGGTTCCACTCCTGCTGCTTTCGGAGTCCGGAGGATGATCGCGGTCAAGAGGGGAGCGCGGCGTCCGGCGTGGCGTCCGGCTCGGTCTCGGCGGCGGCCTTCGAGGCGGCCGACCACTGGGCCCGGGTGAAGGCGGCGGCGGAGTCCAGCGCTTCGCCGGCTTCGTCGAGCATGACGGCGAACGACTGGAAGACGTGCGGGACTTGGGGCCACACCTGGAGTTCGACACGGACGTCGTCGGCGGCGGCGCGGGCGGCCAGCCGTACGGCGTCGTCCAGCAGGATCTCGTGCGAGCCCACCTGGATGAGCAGCGGCGCCAGGCCCGTCAGGTCGGCGAAGACCGGGCTGGCCAGCGGTTCGGTGCCGGCCGTCCGCCCGAGGTAGTCACGGGCGCGGGTGCGCAGAGCCTCCGGGGTCAGTGCGGGGTCGAGGTGGGCCCTGCCGGTCGCGCCGGCACCGGACACCGTGAGGTCGGCCCAGGGCGAGAACACCGCGGCGGACGAGGGCTGGGGCAGGCCCGCGTCCCTGAGGGCGACCAGTGCCGCGACGGTCAGTCCACCGCCCGCGGACTCGCCGACGAGGGCGATCCGGGCGCTGGGGACACCCTGTTCGAGCAGTGCGCCGTACGCGGCCACGGCGTCCTCGACGGCTGCGGGGAACGGGTTCTCGGGGGCCAGCCGGTAGTCGACGCAGACGGCACGGGCGCCGCAGCGCCGGGACACATCCGCGGCCAGGCTCGCCGCGTCGGCCGCGGAGCCGATGGCGTACGCGCCGCCGTGGAAGTACAGCAGCACCCTGGACGGATCGCTGCCCGGCGCTTCGACGGTGACGACCGGGACGCCGCCGAGCTGCCCGGGGGTCGTCGTGACATCGGGGGGCAGCGGTATCGAGGTCATCATCTTGTGGAAGACGGCGCGCGCTTCGGCCACGTCGCCTCCGACGTCGAGCGGGGCGTGGCGGAGCATCTCGTCGAGGTCGCGGCGTTGCTGCCCGGACATGGCTGTGCCTTTCGATGGGGCGGATGCAGGGGTGAGGCGGGGGTGCGGCGGGAGTGTGGCGGGGGTGTGCCGCCGCTCAGCGCGGCGGGCCGAGGATGATCTGGCCGTACAGGTCGGCGGCCTCGGCCATCCGGTCCCTGGAGATCTCGAACCCCTCGGGCCGGGCGGTCGACATGTCGCGTCCGGCGTGCCGGAACATGCCCTCGATGCCTCCGGGCGTGCAGATCATCAGCAGGTCGGCGGTGTCGGAGGTGATCCGGTAGCCGTGCGGGACGTTCTTCGGCAGGTAGACGATGCCGCCCTCCGACAGCTCCATCTCCTCGTCGTCCGACCACAGCAGCGCGGTGCCCTTGATCAGCATGAAGATCTCGTCCTCACGGGTGTGCATGTGGTACGGCGGCGCCTCCCCCTTGGCGACGCTGAACCGTCCCACGGTCAACTGGCCGTCGGTGGCCGCACTGTCCAGGAGCACGGCGAACTGACCGCCATCGAGCCATTCGAGCTTCTGCTGCTGATCGGGCTGGGCGAGATAGGCCATGCTCACGACGGCGTCCGTTCTGTGCGATCGGCGGGCACCCTGCCCTCACCTGTGGGGATGAGCGCGACGACGGGGATCACCCGCCGCGTCCTGCGCTGGTAACCGGCGAAGCCGGGGTAGCGGCCGGCCTGTTCGGCGAAGGCGGTGTCGCGCTCGGCACCTCGCAACTCCACGGCCCGTACGGCGACGACGTCGTCGCCCACCTCGATGCGCACCTCGGGATGCGCGAGCAGGTTGTAGTACCAGTCCGGATTGCGGTCGGAGCCCGCCTTGGAGGCGAAGACCAGGTAACGGCCCTGGTCGGCCAGGTACATCATCGGATTCACCCGGGCGGCACCCGAGCGTGCCCCGACGGTGTGCAGCAGCAGCACCGGGGCCCCGGAGAACCCTCCACCGAGCTGACCGTGATGGGCGCGGAACTGCTCGATATTGCGTGCGTTGAAACCGGCGGTGTCAACCATGACCTCTCCGGTGAGAGACGGACGGGTGGCCTGCCGGCCGGGCGGAACGCCGTGCCTGTGCAGGACTCCGAACCCAGGCGGCCAGGGGCGGCGGCCTTCGGCGGATCGCCTCCCCGCAGCGATCTTCCTCTTCCGGAACCGACCGCCACCAGAGGCCCGGATAGGACCAGCAGTACCACCGTCGATTCGCGTTGATCGGCAGAGCCATCGCCGGTGGCGGGGAACTCCTCGACCAGTACCGGCGTTCGGGTGCGCACAAGACCGGGCGTGGCCAGCACCGCGGCACCGAGGAACAGCACGCCGCCGGTGAACAGGCCGACGATCCGGGATCGGCGGTGCTTCCGCGTGAACACCCTTGCGCTTTCCCGCTGTTCGGGCAGATGGACGACCGGCACATGGGCTCCGAGGTCCAGCCCCAGCCCCGTCCCCGTCGCCGCGGGCCGGAACCTGACGGGTCGGTCCTGCCGGTCGGTGAACTCGATCACGGGCGTCAGGAAATCGTCCGACGGCGCCTGCTCCTGGTCCGCCACCACCCCCTCGGCGTGAACGCCGTACCGACGCAGCCGCGCTTGCAGCCGCACCACCCGCACGGGCCCCCGCACGGGCCCCGCACCAGAACGACGCGGCACCCGGCCCTACGGTTCACGAAGGCGCACGGGCACACCGGCTCCTCGGACTCACGTGGTCATGCCAGAGCCAGCGGCTCGCTCGCCGCCCGGGCGAGCCGGTAGCGGACCTTCTCGCCCTTCCGCGCGCCTCAGGCCGGCAGCCGCTTCACCACAGCGTCCCCGCACTCGGCCGTCTGTGCGTAGAACGCCCTCAGCTCCTGGTGCGCCGCCGCGAACGCGCACCATGTCTCGGACTCCGCGGTCACGCCGCCGTAGCGCGGCAGCAGTTCGTCGCGGGCGAAATCCCACAGCGCGTCGAAGTCGGCCATCGCCAAAAAATCGGCCACCCGGCGGGCCTGGGCCGCCGTCAGCACCAGGAACGGCGGCTTGTGCCGGTCACTGCGGAACACCCGTCGGCCACCGAGCACGACCTGGCCCTGGGGCCGACCCTCGGCAGGATGCGCGGGAGCGCCGGCATAGATGCGCTCCTGGTCCAGATAACGCTTGCCCAGCGCCCCTTCACGGTGCCGGCCGACCCGGTGCCGGACGGT
This sequence comes from Streptomyces sp. NPDC107454, assembly GCF_055582885.1. NCBI lineage: Bacteria > Bacillati > Actinomycetota > Actinomycetes > Kitasatosporales > Streptomycetaceae > Streptomyces > Streptomyces sp. NPDC107454. The sequence goes on from NZ_JBVJPA010000015.1 coordinate 250,786, forward strand.
CTCCGAGTCGTCATCGAACAGTCGTTCAAGCCAGGTCGTGCTGTTGCGCAGTGCGGGAGGCGGCACCGCTCGCAGACGGAGGTAGGTACTCATGCCAGAGGGAGCGCACGGGGACGCCGAAGCATTACGTGGCCCGACGGATCCCGTGCCAGGGAAGGCACCTCGACCGTCGCGCGGTGAAGGGGCGCCCGGGCGTTGTGACACTTCTGTGAGATCGCACGCTGGTCACCATGGGGCCGTCGATGCGACCGGAGCACGACGGACGGCAAGCACTCGCCATGAACCCGGTACGAACGAGGACAGTCTTGGGCCAGGTACGACAAGCCCGGCGCGTACAGGCGTACGACGGGGAATTGGGCGCGGCAGTCGCGCGGGCCCAGGACGGCGACGAGGCCGCTTTCGCGGTCGCCTACCGGATCGTGCAGCCGGGGCTGCTCGGCTATCTGCGCGGCCTGGTCGGCGACGACGCGGAGGACGTGGCCTCCGACGCCTGGCTGGAGATAGCCCGCGACCTCGGCCGTTTCAAGGGGGACGGGGCCGGGTTCCGCGGCTGGACCTCGACCATCGCCCGGCACCGGGCGCTGGACCATCTGCGCCGCCAGCGCGTACGGCCCCGGCCAGGAGGGACCGAACAGGACGTACTGGACCTGCCCAGCCGGCACAGCACCTTTGAAGAGGCTCTGGAGTCCCTGTCCACCGAGCGGGCGCTGGAACTGGTCCGCGGGCTGCCGCGGGACCAGGCCGAGGCCGTGCTCCTGAGGGTCGTCGTCGGCCTGGACGGTCCCGCCACCGCTCGCGTCCTCGGCAAGCGCCCCGGAGCGGTGCGCACTGCCGCCCACCGTGGCCTGAAACGCCTCGCCCGCCAGCTGGGCGCCGCCGGCGAAGCGGAGGAGGGTGTGACGGATGAGGCTTCCCGAACGCTGGGGAAGTCGAAATGAACGGCAACAGCAACAGTGACCGACGGACAGGCATCACGCCCGGTACGCCGAACGAATCAAACCGGTCGAACAGGAACGGAAGCGGACATGGGTGAACGGCTGAGCGGCGACGGAGCACCGGGCCGTCGACGTGTGCACCCCGGCAGCGCCGCGTCCGGCCCGCGGGAGGTGCGTGACGCCACCACGCTGGAAACGATGCTGGGCGCCGCCCTACGCGAAGGTCATCTCGACCCCGAGGCCGAGCAGCGGGCCCTGGCCGGCTTCCGGGCCACCCACGGCTCAGGCGCGCACCGGGCGCGTACCCGGCGCCGGGACGACTGGCGGCTGCCCTCGGAGCGGCGTGCCAGGCGTCCTGTGAAGATGACGTTCGGCGTGGTGTTCGCCAGCCTCACGCTGGGTGGAGTCGCGGTCGCGGCCATCGGTTCCGTCGGGTCGTCCACGGACGGTGACGGTGCCGGTGCCGGGCGAGGGGCCGCGCACCCGTCGGCGGTCGCCCCGGACCAGCCCGGCGGTAAGGGCTCGTCGGCACCCTCCGGCGGCCACGGACCGACGGACGGCCCGGCAACCGCCAAGAACACCGAAGCCCACTGCCGCGCCTACGAGCACATCAAGGACCGCGGCAAAGCGCTCGAGGCGACGGCCTGGCAGCAACTCGTCACGGCCGCCGGCGGTCAGGACAACGTCGCCGCGTACTGCTCCGAGCAGCTGGCGCGGGCGACGGCCGCGCCGGGCAGGTCCACCGGCAACGGCAAGGGCGGAGCGAACAACGCGGCCGGAAACGGCCAGGCGAGCGGCGGCAAGGGCAACGGGAAACACAAGTAGCCCCCGCCGTGCCCGATCCGTGCCCGATCCGTGCGCGTCCCGGGGCGCCTCAAGGGGGCGGCAGGAAATTCGGGATCCCGCCGTGCACTTCATCGGCTTCCTTGTCCCGCCCGAGCGCACGGAGGTTCATCTCCAGACGCGTGCGCGTGTGCTTGGTACCCGAGTAGTCCTTTCCGGCCACTGCCTCGATTCTCGGCAGCAGGCCGGCGTTGATGGCGCGTGCCGCCTCGTAGTCGCCGAGCTTGTGCAGGGTGATGGCGATGCCCGCCTGCGCGTCGAGCGTCGTCAGGGAGTCGTCTCCCGACACGCGTCCGTAGCGCCGGTGGATCTCCTGGTACAGCGTCAGCGCCCTCTCCAGCTCCCCGAGCCCGAAGAGGCTTCCCGCGAGGTTCTGCGTGGCCAGGATCGTCGTCCGGTCGTCCTTGCCGAGCCGGCGCTCACATCGCAGCACGGTGCCGGTGTTCAGCCGGAACGCGGCGCCGAAATCCTGGAGTTGGTTGAGACACGCGCCCATGTTGCAGGCTGCGAGGAGGGTGTCGGGATGGTCGTTGCCGTGCTTCTTCGACCGCAGCCGAAGAATCCTCTCGAACACCGGCCGGGCCTTTTCCGAGTCGTCGAGTGCGTGCAGGCAGGCGGCCAGCCGTCCGGCAGCCTCCAGTGTGTGGTCGTGCGACTCCCCGATCCACGTCCGCCAGTCCCTGTGGACGAGCTCCGCCAGGAGAGCACCGGGAGCGGCCTGGTCGGCCACGTAGAGATACCGCAGGACGCTGATCACCAGAGAGCGGAACCGCTCCGGTTCGCTGCTCGGCACACCGGCCTCGCGCAGATAGCCGAGCAGCGTCTGTACGTCCGCCGTGATCAGTTCGTACGAGGCCCAGGCGCTCGGATCGTCCGGGTCGAGGTGCGGCAAGGCCGCGAGCCGGTCCCGGGCCGTCCGGCACACCGCGGCCGACTCTCCGGCGGTACTTTTGCGGAACAGGTTCAGGACGTCCGTGTGCGCCTTCCGCACCGCGGGGTCGACGGGATGTGTCATGCCGCACCCTGCCCGTCCGGACGGCCCGCACGGGCGACGGCGGTGGCGACGAGTGGCGCCAGCCGGACACCGTCCACCACGTCGGGCGCCGTACCCGTGGGAGAGGTACAGGCGAGACCACGGGCGACCGCCGAGCCGAGCGTGGCCGCCGCGTCGGTGCCCAGTGCCTCGATCACGGCGTCCGGCGCGTGTTCCAGCAGTGACATGGCGAAGGACCAATTCGTCGAAGCGACTTCGTAGAACTTGCGCAGCGCGACCGCCGGCGCGCGCTCCAGCAGGACGGGAAACAGACGGGCCACCGCATCGGCCGGGATCCAGCTTTCGCCCGGCCAGTGGAGTGTGCAGCGGCCGGCCTCGTGCAGGAGGGCGACGGGGTCCACCAGGTCACCGAGGAGCGGCGAGGCTGCCAGGGCGGCCAGTGCGTCCACCCCGATCGCGGATCCGTCCCAGGCCGTCGCGACGACCTCTTCTCCCAGTTCACGGAGTTCGCGCTCGTGTTCCGGCCTGACCTCCACGGCGAAGACGAGCAGGTCGGCGGCTGCGGGGAGCGGACCGTCGTCGAGCATCTTGCGTACCTTCCGTGTGAACGCGGAGCTGAGAGGTGCTCCGGGCTCCGGGGTCACGAGGTCCACGGCAGCGTCGTAGACCGGGTCCTCGAAACGTATGTGCCGCGGCTTGGCGCGGTAGCCGGGCACCTCGCGGGCGATCCGGTGTTCCTGGTAAGCGGCTGCGGCCAGTGCGCTCCTGGTCGGCGCGTCGGTCTTCGTCAGGTCCTGCACGGGGCTGAGGTTCAGCAGATGGAATTTTGTGAAGTCGGGATGAGGGCGCTTGCCCGCGATCAAGTCGTTGGCGTACACCACGGACCCCCATGCGAGAAGAGATTGCCCATAGGCGTGCTCGAGGTAAGCCAGCCCTTCAAGTCCTCGCATGTCCTCCATCCGGCAGCCCAGGGCATGCACGGCCAGCTCGAAGCGGACACGGTAGTCGGCACGGACGTACGCCAACGCGTAGTTCTCCCCCACCGTCGCTCGCATCTCGGCGACGCCGATGGTCCATCGGTAACGCGGCAGTTCCCCTAGTGCGCGATCGATTTCCTTCGAGAAGGCGTCCGCGTCGCTGCCATGATGTGAATCGCTGCTGTCGGGGCCATGGGCGGCGCGGTGCAGTTCGGCGAAACCGATGGCACGCTCGGCGGGATCGGCGATCGAGCCGATGAGGGCCCCCGCGCGGGGAAGGTCCCGGTGCGCAAGCCGTCCCGCGAACCGGCGTACGACTGCGGCCGTGCTGCTGTGCGCCCCCAGTTCGACGGCGCGGACCACGTCGGCCGGGGTGCGAAAGAAGTGGTTCCGCGCACGGGTGGACCAGTGCTGGTCGACGTTCATCCAGGCCGCGACGCCGAAGACGTTCACCTCTTCCGCCTGGTTTCTGGCGGGAGGCTCGCTCGACTCGTGAGTGTCACTCGCGAGGCTCTCGCCGGCACCGTCGCCGCCTCTGAGCGGGGCGGGGTTCTCCACGCTGCGCAGCGCCTCGTCCAGGATCACGGCGGCCTGGGTCTCCTCACCCCGGGCGAGGTGGAGTTGGGCCACGCAGGCGAGAACCGAATACCGGTCGCGGCCATGCACGGCCGAGGCCGCAGGCCCGGTCGAGCCCCCGGCGCCACGACTCCATGACAAGTCGTCACTCCAGTCGTCGCTCCAGTCATCGCTCCACCCGGTCTGCTGGATACCCCTGGCCATCTGTGCCGCTCTGGCCAGGTCGTACGCGGCCATACGCCGTACGACGCCGATCAGGTCGTCGTCGCGCCGCATGCTGCGGAATCCGTTCGCCCGAGGATCGGCGGACGGCCCGGGAACGGCGGCGTGGGCGCGTTCGACGAGCCGCACTTCCTCCGCTCGGTCCGACTCCCCGAGGGCTTTCATGGCGTCGAGCCTCGTCCAGGTATTGAGGGCCTTTGCCTGGTACCGGTCGAGGAGAGTCCGTGCGCGCTCGGGCATCCCCCAACGGGTCCAGAGCCCCGCACCGTCAAGGACGGCGCGCTCCGTGATGCCATTGACCACGACCGTGTCCAGGCGGGCGAGCAGGAAACGGGCCGTGGTCCGGTCGACATCCGCCAACACCCTTGCCGCTTGGGCCAGTTGGGGGCCGAGCTCCTTCTCGTCCCCGACCACGAAGACCTGGGCGCGCACCTCGGCGAGGACGGCCCGGCTGGTATCCGGGGCGTACGCCGCCCATGCGGCGGCCAACCTCGCAAGGCCAAGGAGACGGACTGCCGGGCCCACGCTCTCCAGGGCCGCCTCGGCCTCCCACAGCAGCTCGACGGCCCTTGCGGAGTCCGCACGCTCGGCCAGCTCCAGGTAGTCCGCCCAGCGCTCACCGCTGATGCCGCCGATGAGTGCCCGGGCCCGGTCCACCTCCTGCTCGGCGGCGGCGACCGCCGCGGCGCGGTACACAGCGTCCGGTTCCCGCTCCGGGCCCTTCGATCGCGGCGCCGTCTCCTGTCCGTGCCGCCACAGTCGCAGGGCGCGTTCGAGGTCGCGAGGCGCCAGCTGCCGTGCGGCCACCTCGATCGCTCTCCACGCATCGATGTCGCTGTTGCGGCCGACGCCCTGGCTCGGAACCGACAACGCGGACTCGACGAGCATGTCGAGCAGGTCGTCGGCCGAGGGTGTGCCGGGGCCGGGACGCGCGTGCCGCAGGATCTCCACGAAGGCCATGAACTGCCACAGCGACGGACTGATCCCGTTCGCGTGTTCCAGCGCGTCCTTGACACGGCCCGTCCGGGCGAGCAGCCCGATCACCCGCGGCGGCAGCGCACCGCTGGACTGCGCGGCCTGGTGGCGTACGACGCCGAGGTACGTCATCGCGGGCAGACCGGTGGCCACGGGTGCGGTGTCGGCCATGTGATGGGCGATGCTGTCGACAAGTTCGAGAAATCGGCGCTCAGCCTTGAACTCGGTTCTGACGGCGCGCCGCAGACCGGCGCAGACCAGGTCGGCAGCCTCGGCGAAGACACTCGCGCCGGACTTCAGGATGTGGGCGGCGAGGTAGGTGAGGCCGTAACGGTCCACCAGGGACCAGTCCACGTCCGCCCAGTTGGGCGCAGTGCCTCGGTAATGGCGGGCGATCTGTTCGTGCCATCTGGTCTCGTCGACCCAGCACTCCGGGTGCTTCTCACGGGCTTCCTCTCCGGCGAGGAACTCGTTGATGGAGGTGTGGAAGAAGGCGATCCGGTCGCTTCGGCGGTCCAGGAGCCAGCGCAGGCTCGCGAGGACCTTTCGCGCGGACGCGTCTCGGACAGGGGTGCCGGACAGAGCCATGAGCTGCTCCTCCGTCAGTGCCTCTCTCGCCACGGTCAGTACGCCGACGATCGGCAGGCCCGCCCCTGCCCAGTCGTCGGCCGGCTCACCGGTGCCTGCCCTCGGCCTGGTCATGAGTTCCTCGCGGACCAACTCCACGAAGAAGCCGTACAGTCCCGGCAGCCGGCCCGGTACGCCGTTGAAGGCGAGCAGCTTGCCGACGAGTTCGTCGTCGCGTTCCTCGGTGGCGTCGATCAACGCCCGCGTGTAGGTGGCCAGATAGAGGAAGTTTCCGGCGGACCGCTGGACAGCCTGCCGCTTCGTGCTGCCCGGGAGGTTGCCCCTGGCGCGCTCGGCGGCGAGAACGGCCGGCCGCTCCAGGACAAGGTTCGCGTAGGTGTGGAGGTCGCCCACAACCTGCGGTGAGCCGGCGTCGATGACCACATCGGTGAGCCGTTCCTCCCGGGCCGACCGGAACAACCGGATCCCGGCGTGCGGCCGGGAGGTCATGATCACTTTGACGTTGGCGGGCAGTTCGGGGGAACGGGTCAACCAGTGCAGCAGCCCTTTCCTCGGCTCCGCCGTGTGGTCGTCGGCTATCTCGTCCAGCGCGTCGAGCAGGATGACGATCCTGGCCTCGGGGTCCTGCTCGGCCAACACCTGCGCGGGCCCGATCAGCGCCAGGTGCGCCAGGTTGTCGGGGTCGAGAAGACGGGGCTCCAGGTGCGCCGTGCCGATGTCGACGCCGATGACCTCGCCCTCCACGTTGCCGAGGCGCTGTTGGACCTCCAGGGTGGCGGTGCGGTGGAAGGGTGAGACCTTCAGGTCGTCGATCCTGATCCCAATGACCCGGCCCTCGGCCTGTACGGAGTCGATGTGCTGCTGGACGACGACCGAGAGGCGTTCCAGTTCGAAGAGCTCCGGGCGCACCCGTGCGAGCTGATGTCCGATGCTCAGCAGAAACGACTCGGTGTCCCCGCCGGTGACCGCGGTCCGGCTGTCCCGTCTGAAGAAGTAGCGGAGCCGGTCGGGATGGGCGCGCGCGATACCGGCGAGCAGGCTGGTCTTGCCCGCTCCCGGCTCGCCCGTCACCAGGACGTACTGGTCCTCCTCCGACTTCAGGGCCCGCTCGACCTCGTCGTACAGCCAGGCGCGCTCGACGAAGTCCGCCCCCGTGCGTGCCCGGACCACGTCCTCGAAGGCGCGGCGCGCCCGGGTCCGTCCGGCGCTCACCTCTTGTCCCCGGTGGTTGTCTGTTCCACCCCGACCACTACTGCGCCGGGCCCCACTTGGCCGGCCTTGACGGTGCCCTCGAAGGCGCCCGCGGGCCGGTCCGTGCGCACTCCGGCCACGTACGCATCCTTCACATCGCCCACGTCCGCATGGCCTCGCACCACGTCCGCCTCGCGCCGCTCGTCCTCGGCAACAGCGGACCGCAGGTCCAACTGCCGTACATCGGCACCGGGCAGCCAGATCCAGGCCGCCCCCCGGTACTCCTTCTCCTTGACGGGCACCTCCTGGAACTCGTGCTCGCCGAGGGTGGTGTACGCGTTCCTCTTGACGACGTCGTGGAAGACGGTCGCCGACAGGCCGACGGCCAGACAGGCGCCCGGCATCTGATCGAGGGCAGCGCGCAGGGCCGCGCAGTCCCGGATGCGACCGATCTCGACCGGCGCACTGCCGACGAAGCCGTTGGCTCCCGGCGAGGTCTCACCGAAGTGGACGGCCGCCCTGAGCCTGAGCCGTGTCGCCGGCGCCCGCCCGCTGTTGAAGGCCCGCAGACTCGCCTCCAGACTCCGCATGAAGTCGTCGACCAGGGCCGGCTCCGAGGCCTTCTTGGGCAGGACCGCGAACAACGAGTCACCGCCTACCTGGGTCTTCCATTTCGCACGCTTCAACTTGGCCGCGTCGGCCGCCTCGTCCAGCGACCGCTTGATCGCCTCCTGGAACTGGCGCTGCGTCAACGTGTCGGCGCCGCCGTATCCCTTCGCATCGACGGCCAGCAGCAGTCTGCGCTCGAAGGCTCCCGCATCGCCCGGCTCGTCCTTACCGTTTCTCGCCATGACACCTCTCGGTACACGCACTTCGGGGGGAATACCGGCGCTTCACCCAACCCCACCGCAAACCGGCGGGGTTGCTCCACAACAGCCCGGCGCCCGCTCCCCCCTTGCGGGCGCCGGCCATTGAAGTCGTACATCCGGGCCCCGGTGGGGACCCTGTATTTCCACGGGGTTCCGCGTGGTTTCACGGAATGCCGGGATCCGCTGGGACTCGCCGTGCGGCGGGGAGAAGGACCGTGTACTGCGGCCCGGGAACCCGTAGAAGTAGCTGGTGCGGTCGCGGCGATCGCCCGCTTACTGGACTGAGCACGCCGCCGCCGATCAGAGGAGATCTCCATGGCGCCAACGGGACAGGACGCCGACAGCCGCCCCGCGCAGTACATGTTCACCGCGCTGCAGACGACCCACCAGCACGCGGACGCCAAGGCCGGCATCCTGGCGGCGGTGCAGGCCGGGCTGGCCGGCACGGCAGGGGCGTGGAGTCGTGGGATCGTGCGCGTCTGCGAACAGGGAGGCGCGGCCGGAGTGTTCGCAGGGACGCTGTTGGCCCTGTTCGTCTGCGGACTGATCGGTGGGGCGGTGAGTCTGGCAGCGGTGCTGAGTCCGAGGCTGCTGCGGGATCGGACCGCCAACCGCTACAGCTTCGTCCACCTGGAGTCGGGCCCCGACATCCTGCCCGCCGAAGGCGTGCCCGCGGACGAGCCGGCGGATCGCCGGGAGTTGTCGCACACCGTGCGGTTCCTCGCCCACGTCGCCGTTCTCAAGTACCGCTGGCTGGCGAGGGCGGTGGCGTGCACGGCCGTCATGGGCGTGAGCGCGGGGCTGAGCGTGGCCCTGCAGCCGGTACTGGGCTGACGTCCGTTCGGCCGCGGTCATTCGTCCACCAGGTCCGCGAGCCGCCTGAACCGGGGCAGGTCCCTGATGAGGGTGGCACGGTAGCCCGTCTCCACCAGGTCCTCTTCTCGCAGTTCGCGCAGGACCTTTTGGATCGTCGTCTCCGCGGCGCCGATCAGCGTGGCAAGCTCCGGCTGCGTCAGCCGGATGTCGATCACCACCCTGTCGGACCGGGGAGTTCCGTAGGACGCGGCGAGCTCCACCAGTACCCGGACCAGACGCACTTTCGCCGGATACCCCCGAAAGTCCAGCCGCCTGCGGTTGGCCCAGCGCAGCCGGTCGGCGACAACCGCGGTCAGGGCCATGGAGACCTCGGGACGGCGCAGCAGCAGTTCCCTCAGCGCGCCGTCCGGCAGCACTCGGGCGGTCAGCGGACCGCACGCGGTGACCGTCGCCGAGCGCGGGGCGGACCCGTCCATGGCGGCCATCTCGCCCACCGTGTCGCCGGCGGCCCTGACGGCGAGGAGCGAGGTCTCACCGTTCTCCACGACCGCCGTGACCTTCGTGAGTCCGGACAACAGCAGCAGTACGTGCCGGTCGTTCATCCCCTGCCGCAGCAGCACGGCATCCGCATCGAAGCGAACCTCGGTCCCGAGGCCGAGCAGTTCCCGCCGCGCCGGGGGAGGCAGCCTCCCCAGCAGACTGCGCACCGGCCATTCCCCGGACCAGCCGGCCACCGTCACGTGCATCCGCCGTCTCCTCCTGCGTTCAGGCATGGTCACCGAGAAGAGCCTCTCCGAGACAACCGCGGGAGACCCGACCGTCGACCACTGGCCATCAAGACCTTTCCGCAGCGCGGCGTTCCCAACAAGATCCCTGTGCACCTGCACGTGCTCTCCACCGATACCCGCACCCGGCGCACCGTCGCCGCCGACAAGCCGCCCGCGTACCGCCTCCCCTTCCGCTTCGCTCACTCGGGCCCCTCTTGGTTGTGCGGGTTGTGCGATGTCGTGTCCCTCAGAGTCGCCGGGCGTGCTGCAATGCCGATGAATTTTCGATGACGTGGACGACGTGGGAAGCGGGGGCTACGGAGTGGACGACGGATCTCCTCAGCTGCTTCGGTTCGAGGTACTCGGGCCGTTACGGGCATGGCGGGGCGACACGCCGCTGGAGCTGGGGCCGGTCAAGCGGCAGGCCGTGCTGGCCGCGCTGCTGCTGCGCCAAGGGGCCGTGGTGAGCCGTGAGCGGCTGCTCGACGCGGTGTGGGGCGAGGAGCCTCCCGCGGGCGGCCACAAGGTGCTGCCCACTCACGTCAACTCGCTGCGCAGGGTGCTCGATCCGGAGGGCACCCCGCCCGCGAAGTCGGTGATCCGCAGTGGCAAGGGCTGGTACCGGTTCGTCATCGACGGGGTACGGCTCGACACGGCGGATCTGGAGGCGCGGGGTGACGAGGCACTGCGTACCGTCGCGTCGGGCGAGCCTGCGACCGCGGCCGACCAGTTGTCCGCGGCCGTCGCGTTGTTCCGGGGCGAGCCTCTGGCCAACCTGCCGGGCCCCTTCGCGCAGGAGGAGCGGCAGCGTTGGGAGGAACGGTGGCGGACACTGCGACTGGAGTGGCTCAAGTGCCTTCTCGTACTGGGCCGGTTCGGGGAAACACTCGACAACTTCGGCGGGCTGTCGTCCGCGTCCGACCGCTACGACGAGCCGCTGACGGCCCTGCGCATGCGGGCCCTGTACGGCTGCGGACGTCAGGCGGAAGCGCTCAGAGCCTACGAGGACATGCGCGTACGACTGCGTGACGAGCTCGGAGCCGATCCCGGTGAGGAACTGCGCCGGGTGCACGAAGCGGTGCTGCACCAGGACGACGTCTTCCTCCTGCGTCCGCCCCCGCCGGTGCCCTCCGCACCGCGCGAGAGCGCCGTGCCCGCCGAACTCCCGCACGACACACCGGGTTTCGCCGGCCGCACCGGCGAACTCGACCGACTCCACTCGCTGCTCGCGCCCGGGCGAGCGCACGGGGCGGCGAACACCGTGGTCATCTCCGCCATCGGCGGGGCCGCCGGCATCGGCAAGACCGCGCTGGCCGTGCACTGGGCACACCAGGTCCGCGACCGCTTCCCCGACGGCCAGCTGTATGTCAACCTGCACGGCTTCGACCACGACCGGCAGCCCCTCGAACCCGGCGAGGCGCTTGAACTGCTGCTGCGCAGCCTGGGGCTCGCGGCCTCGGAGATCCCCCCGCACCACGAGGCCCAGGGCCGCGTGTTCCGGACCCTGCTGGCCGACCGGCGCATGCTCGTCCTGCTGGACAACGCGGCCTCGCCCGAGCAGGTACGTCCCCTGCTGCCGTCCGGCCCGACCTGCTGCGTCCTCGTCACCAGCCGCAACCGGCTCGGCGACCTCGTCGCCCACGACGGCGCCCACGCCCTGCCCCTGGATCTCCTCCAGCCGGACGAGGCCCGCGCACTGCTGCGCCGGACCCTCGGCACGGATCGGACCGACGACGACAAACACGCGGTCGACGAACTGATCCGGCTCTGCGGCAGCCTCCCTCTGGCCCTGCGCGTGGCCGCCGCCAGGCTCGCGGGCGATCCGGCCCTGCGGACGGCCGACCTCGTCGCCGAGATGACCGAGGGCAACAAGCTGGCGGCGCTGGTGCCGGACGGGGGCACCACCTCTCCTTTGCGTACGGCCTTTTCGGTGTCGTACCGGGTCCTGGCACCAGGCGCACGCCGGCTGTACCGCCTGCTCGGCCTCTTCCCGGGCGCGGAGTTCACCGCCGAGGCCGCAGCGGCGCTCCTGGATGCGCCACTGCCGCAGGCCCGGCGCCTGATCGGTGCGCTGGCCTCGGCCCACCTGATCGAACCCGCGACGGCGGGGCGTTATCGGTTCCACGATCTCCTTCGTGAGTACGCACAGGAGTGTGCGCTGGTGGAGGAGACGGCATCGGACCGTGAAGCCGCCCTCGAACGGCTGCTCATCCGGTACCTGAACGCCACCCGAACCGCCGCGGGGTCCGGGCTCTTTCCGGAGCTGCCCGACAGCCTCCGCGCCGGCAGACACCCGGGTGTGCCGTCGGCCATCGCGCCCGGACAATGGCTGGACGCGGAACGGGCGAATCTGCTCGCCGTCATCAACCATGCCGCCCACCACGGCCCCCGCCCCGTCGCCTGGCACCTGGCCTCCGCGCTGTTCAGCGACTTCTGGATCCATCTGCCACGGAAGACCTGGCAGACCACCGCGCAGACGGCACTGGACGCGGCCGAGACCGAGGGGGACCTGTTCGGCCAGGCAGCGATGCACTCCAGCCTCGCTGCGGCGCGGTGGGACCGGGGGCATGTCCGACAGGTGATGGAACACTCCACACGCGCACTGGACATCAGCCGTGAGCTCGGCTGGGCGACGGGCGAGGCGTCGGGTCTCGGCCTCAGAGGCTTCGCGCATTGGAGCATGGCGCGCCTCCACAGTGCGCACGACGATTTCACCGCCGGCCTGCGCATCTTCCGTGAGACCGGGCATCGCTACTTCGAAGGATTCGGGATGGTCGGCCTCGCCATGGCCTGCCGGGATCTGGGCCGACTGCACGAGGCCGCCGATCACCTCGAACGTGCCGTCGACCTCGAGGCGGAGGTCAGCTGGTGGGACGCCAGCTCGGCCCTGCAGATCCTGGGTGGGGTGTACTGGGAACTCGGTCGTCTCACCGAGGGACTCGACCTCCTCGGCCCGGAAGTGACCTCCGACAAACGGGCGGGTTACCGCGACGGCCACGCGATGATGCTCGGCGCCATCGCGAAGATCAATGTCGAACTCGGCCGTCACGGCGAAGGGTTGGAGCAGGCCCAGCGAGCGTTCGCCCTGGTCGAGGACACGAAACGACACTGGGTGCAGTCCGGCATCCTCAACACGGTCGCGGCCGCCCGCCGACGACTGGGACAGCTGGACCGGGCTCTTCAGTCCGGCGAGCAGGCTCTCGCCCTGGCCCGCGAGGCACGATTCCGACGAGCCGAGGCGGACAGCCTCCTGTGCCTCTCCCTCACCTACGGGGAAACGGGCCGGTACGACGAGGTCCGCACCCATGCCGAACAGGCGCTGGCCCTGGCCCGCGACCACTCGTTCCGCGTGGTGGAGGGCCAGGCCCTGACGGCCCTGTGCGAGACGGCGGAGGCCGAGGAAGCCCACGGCACCGCCGTAGAGCTAGGCCAGGAGGCCCTCGCCGTACACCGCGAGACCGGCCACCGACTCGGCGAGGCCCGCACCCTCATGGCACTCGCCCGCGCCCACCGGAAGACCGGCGCCGCCGCCGAACTGATGAGGCAACAGGCACGAGCCATCTTCTCGGACGTCGGCGTGCCCGAGTCGGAGTACGCGGATCTCGACCGGTGACGTCGCCTCGGCCGAGCCCGTCGGTCCCGTTCCCGACGTAGCCCCGAAGAGGCGGTCGAGGGAACCCTCGGCGATGAAGCGTGAAGTGCCGCGGAACGAAGAAGAGCTCCAGTCCGTCCGGCGTGACCTGAGGGGGTATGGTCCGAGTCCTTCTCGTACATCTGAGAGTCGATGCGGAACTCGGCGGGACACGGCCGCGACCGCGCCGCTGCGCCGTACGCCGCGCTCGCGTGTTACGAAAGTGCTGGTCACAGCCAGGTCAGCGACTGAGCGGTACCGGGCTCCACCACGTCACGCAGCGCAGCGCCCACTCGAAGGGCCCGTACCGGAACCGGGCCAGCCACCAGTGGCTGATCGCGGCCTGTGCGGTGAGGACGACCGCCGCCAGAACCATGGCGGTGCCCCAGTGGGCGGAGTGCCGCAGGCCGAGTGGGCCGGCGGCGGCGACCACGACGAGTGTGGCGGTGAGGTAGTTGGTCAGCGCCATCCTGCCCAGCGGCTCCAGGACCGCCGACAGCGGTCGGCCCAGCCGGGTGCGCAGCACGAGCAGCACGGCGATGACGTACGAGAGGGCGAACAGGAGGCCGGCGGCCGCCGCGATCCGGGTCGCCAGCTGACCGCCGGGCGGATAGGTGTGCTGCCACCAGCCGGCGGCGGCCGCGGCCGGGACGGCGAGGGCGAGTACACCGGCAAGCTGACCGGAACGGCGGTCCAGCGTCCGGGCGACGCCGAGTCGCGCGACGGCCAGACCCAGCAGGAACAGTCCTGGAATGCTCGCGATACCGCCCGATGCGGCGGTGACCGAGGCGATGAGCCCCAGCAGGCCCGCGGGCAGGACGAGGCAGGTCGGCAGCCATGAGGCGGGCAGCAGGATCAGCAGCCCGACGAGCGCGTACGGCAGCAGCGCCTCACCGGGATGGATCTGCTGGTGGGCGAGGCCGAGGAGGCCGAGCGCCACCAGTCGGCGGACCAACAACAACCGGGGGTGTGCGGACCTCCTTTCGGCGCCCTCCAGAAAGATCGCGAAGCTCAGCCCGAAGAGGAACGAGAAGATCGGGAAGAACCGCTGGTGGACGAAGGACTCCAGGAAGTCCGCCATGGGGTGCTGGGCACCGTCCGTGGATCGCATCCGTGTGATCTGCGGGATGTTGACCAGGAGAATGCCGCAGAGCGCGAAGCCCCGCAGGGCGTCGACGGCTGTGATCCGAGGCGACGCCTGAAGGCCGGTCGCCGCGCCGGGGGTTGCCGGGGGCATGGTGGCAGCGGTGTCGGTGAGGTTCATGGCAGTACGGTGCCGCGAGCGCGTCGTCCGCCGCCTCGGCCGAACGGCGGGTCCAGGTCGGCCGAATGGCCGATACGGGCGCGGGCCGGGCCCGGCCGTATCGACCTCGAGGGGCTCAGCTCCGTTTCACGCTCCCCGTCGCTCACGCCCAGGCCGCGATCTCCCCGCGCTTGCGCCTCCTCGTCGGGTCAGTGGTCCGCGCAGCACGGTGTCGGGTCCGGGACCTCGAACGGGACCAGTGTCCCGCCCGCGGCCGGCATCGCGGCCAGGACCAGTCGCCCTTCGCGCCACTCCGGTCGTACGTGATCGCGGGTCACCAGGCGCTGGTCGGGCGGCGGCGCGTCCGCCGTACCCAGCACCACGACCCGGTCGATCGCGGAGTGCGACAGCAGTTCCGCGACCGTCAGCGTGCCGGTGAGGTCCACGGCGCCGGGGTACAGCACCGCACGGCCCCTCGCGTCCGGGGCTCCTTGTGACACCTCGTACCCCTGGGCGCCGAGCCGTTCCCGGACGGTCTCCAGGAGCGCGTGCGACGTCGTGGCGAAGGACAGCGCCACGCGCGGCCGATCACCGCGCACCAGGTGGGTGCAACCGAACGTGCCCTCGGGGAGGGCCAGTTCGGTCGCGATCGCCTGGAGCAGGTGATCGGCCTCGCGCAGGGTCTTCACCTCGGTGTCGACCCCGATGACGTACCGCGGGTTCACGACGGCAGGACCCACACCGGGTTGGAGTAGAACCACAGGTCCTTCCACGGGTCCGCGTCGCCGACGACGTCCACGGCCGGGCCCGCCGGGTCGATCGCCGCGCCCATCAGACCGGTGGCGGAACGGTTGCCGTCGGTGCCGCGCAGCCGGACGTACACCGGGCGGTCGATCGCGCCCAGGGAGTACGACAGACGCACCACGCCCGTGGACTTGTTCACCTCGTACGACTGGACGACCTTGGCGGTCGGCGCGGTGAAGGTGTCCTTGTCCGTGACGGCGCCCGTGACATCGCCCTGGATGACGTCCACACGGGCCAGCTTCGGCACGAAACCGGCCCAGTTGGGACCGTCGGCGAGCGCGATGTCGACCGTGAGTGTGACCTTCTGCCCCTTCTTGACGTGCAGCGCGCCGCCGAGGGTCGCCCAGCGGTTGCCGCCCGCCACTCGCGCGTCGAGGCCGCTGATGAGCTGCCCGTGGTCGACCCACACGCGCCCGGCGCGGATGCCGTCCATGACGGCGGCGTACGAGAAGCCGTCGGCACCGACGTGGGTACGGCTGTACTGGCCGGGCCAGTAGTCGCCCTGGGTGAGGTCGACCTTGCCGCCGTAGACCGGGTCGGTGTGCTTGCCGTTGGCGAGGAAGTCGCTGTCCGGGCCGCCCCGTACGGCGGTGTCCGTGTACACCTGGTGGGAGTCGGAGTTGGCGGTGATCCACCAGGGCTTGCCCTCGGCGAGGAGGCTGTCCCACAGGCCGCCGACCGTGGCGGTCATCCAGTCGAAGCCGCCCCAGGTGCGGTAGCTCTCCGGCGGGTAGCCGGCGAAGGAGTCGAGGCTCGGGCTGTTGTCGTACAGACCGCGCCCGCTGCCCATGCCGTACGCCTTCGGGATGCCGCCGCCCTGGTGACCCGGCGCGCCTTCCATGCCGACGGCGATCTGGTGGGACGCGGGGGTGGCGTCGCGCCAGGCGCGGATCTCGTGCGGGGAGTCGATGCCCTTGCGCGCGGGGTGGTTGGCCAGCATCAGGATGTCCTTGACGCGACGCCGCTGGACCTGCTCGGCAAGGAAGTTGAGACCCGCGACGGCGAGCGCCTCGTTGGCGGGCGTCGAGCCGCTCGCGTTCTTCACGCTGCCGTCGTAGGAGGTCTCGAACTCCTTGAGGACCGAGACCTCGTTCCTGCCGGGGTGAACGAAGACCGTGCCGTGCTCGGCGCCCGGGATGTTCCACTCCAGGCCCTGGAAGACGAGCGTGTCCTCGTACTTGTCCCGGGCCTCCTTGATGTCCGGGTTGACCTTGTCGACACCGATCTTGGCGTGCGTCTCGCTGCCGTGGTCGGTGATGACCATCCAGTCCAGGCCGTGCCGGGCGCCCTGACGGACCTGGTCGCCGACGCGGTACTTGCCGTCGCTGCTGTACTGGGTGTGGATGTGGTGGTCACCGGACAGCCAGAGGAACCCGTTCCGTCTGCGACCGTTCGTCGAGCTGGAGGCGTACGCCGGGGCGGCAGCCCCCTGCGCGAGAACGCCACCGGCGGCGAGTCCCGCGCCGAGCAGTCCCGCGCGGCGCAGCATCGAACGGCGCGACTGCTGCTCGGGGGTCAGGGCCTCGTCGGGTACGGAGGTGTCGAAGGCGGCGGGCAGCTTCTCGCCCTCGTGGCCGTGGCTGTGATCGTGACTGTGACCGTGGTGGTGATGCCCGTGCCCCATCGTTGCCTCCTGAGTTGTGCACCGCGCGTGCGAGCGTTCGCCACGAGGAGATTCGGTGCGGAACGTGAACGGGGGACGGCGGGCGCGTGTTCGGCGGGCGATGGGGGCGAGTCGACTCACTACTCGCACCTCAACTGCGCACCCAGGCCCACCAGTAGCTCCGCCCACACGACCTTGTAGGCCGGCCCGGTCCCTTGCTCCACACCCCACCGCTCGGCCAGCGCGGCGACGATCACCAGCCCTCGCCCGCCCTCGCCGTCCGGCTCCCGCAACACCGGCAGCCGCTCGGTCCGCCCGTCGGCCACCTCCACGCGTACGACGCCGTCCCGCAGCACCAGCCGTACGCGGAAGCTGCGCCCGCGCACGTGCCCGTGCCGTACGGCGTTCGCGGCCAGCTCGGCGACGACGAGGACCACGCTCTCGCTCGCCCGGCCGTCGTACGCGAACCCCCACGCGTCCATCCGGTTCGCGACCAGCCGCCGCGCGAGCCGGGCCCCTCGCGGGGTGCTGCTGAACAGCTGCGTGAACGTACGTACGGTGACCGGTTCTTGGGCCCGGGTGTCTCCTTGCATGGCTCAACGGTCCCGGGGATCACGAGGGTCGACCAGCTACGCCACTCGTACGGCGCGTTCTGTAGGAGTTGACTCTATGGACAGTACGAGTCACTGTCCGTAACCATACCCGTCATGACCAACAGCACCACGAACGAGCCCGAACCGTCGGACGGTCTCAAGACGTTCGGCCTGGTCCACAAGGCCTGCCGCAAGCGGGCGGGGCTGACGCAGGAGGAGTTCGCTCCCCTGGTGGGGTACCAACCGTCCACGGTGGCGTCGATCGAACAGGGAAGGCGACTGCCGCCGCGGGCGTATGTGGAGCGGGCGGAGGAGGTCTTGGACGGCTTCGGTGTGCTCCGGGCAGCGGCGAAGTATGCGACGAGGCAGCCGGGTTTGGCGTCCTGGTTCCGCGAGTGGGCGGAGCTGGAGGAGCGGGCGATCAGTCTCTATACGTTCGAGAACCGGCTCGTGCCGGGACTGCTCCAGACAGAGGGGTACGCACGCACTCTCTTCAACGAACGGGTGCCCGCCCTGACGGACGCCCAGATCGAGGCCCAGATCGCCGCCCGCGCGGACCGCCAGCAACTGCTCACCGAGCGGCCCAACACGGCGTTCAGCTTCATTGTCGAAGAGCACGTCGTGCAGCGGGGAACTGGCGGTCCGGGGGCAACGCGCGAGTTGATCGACCACGTCCTGACAGTCGCAGAACTGCGCAACGTAGAAGTGCAGTTAATGCCGCTGACGCGCCATGTCCACGCCGGTCTCAACGGCCCTGTGCAACTGCTGGAAACTCCGGAGAACGAGTGGCTCGGCTACTGCGAGGGGCAGGAGAGCGGCCAGCTTATCGCCAATCGGAAAACGATCAGTGTGCTCCACATGCGCTATGCGAAACTGCGTTCACAGGCTCTCACCCCGGAGGACTCCCGGAGCCTGCTGGAGCGCATGCGAGGAGCATTATGACCACCACGGAACTGGCCTGGTTCAAGAGCACCTACAGCGGCGACAGCTCTGGCGACTGCGTCGAAGTGGCCCTCGTCTGGCGCAAGTCGACGTACAGCAGTGGCAGCCAAGGCGACTGCGTCGAGGTCGCCACCTGCCCCACCACCATCCACCTCCGCGACTCCAAGAACCCCTCCGGCCCTCAGCTCACCCTCTCCCCCACCACCTGGACGGACTTCCTGGAGTTCGCCGCGCGCTGAACACGCCTAACGCCTCCCAGGAGCACGCCACAGAAGGTCAGGACGTCAGGGCGGCGCGCTCGGCGGCGTTGCGCTCGACACAGAACTCATTGCCCTCGATGTCGGCGAGAGTGGCCCAGCCGGAGCCGTCGGGGCGGCGGCGGTCGGCGACCAGGGTGGCGCCGAGGGCAAGCAGGCGCTCGACCTCCTCGTCCCGCGTGCGGTCCGTGGGCTGGATGTCGAAGTGGATCCGGTTCTTCACCGTCTTTCCCTCAGGAACAGCGATGAACAGGATCGAGATGCCCTCGGCCTCGACCAGGGCCTCGGGGTCACCGGGTTGGTCATCGTCACTGATCTTGGTACCCAGCACCTCGGCCCAGAAGGTTCCGAGCCGGTAGGTGTCCGCGCAGTCGATGCTGACATGGTGCACAAGAGAAGCCATGGCCGACACTATGGCGGGTGGCCACAGGATCTCCCAACGGTTTTGGCCTTGGCCCGCGGAACTTGAGCCAGATCCCAGTAGCCACCGGCAGCGGTCCCCGAGGGACCACGCCGATGAGCAGACCGCTGAGCGCCGCCACCTGGGCGCCGAGACTCACCATGACCGCACGCTCGCCACAGATGGCCCGGCAGGGGGCGCCGCCCGGGATGACGGTCGATCAGGTGTTGGCGCCGCGTGCCGTCACCCGCCACCGGTCCAGTTCCACCCCTTGGCGGGCGATCACCAGCTCCTCCGCGAGGTTCACGGGTGTGCAGACGTGGTTGGGGACGACGGCGACGACCGAGCCGAGGCGGGGGGCGGGGACACCTTCCGGGAGGTGGACCACCGCGTGGTGCTCCCAGAGGGCGGTGATCGTGGCCTCGGGATACTGGGGGAGGTAGCCGTGGCCGGTGACCCACGCGGAGCGGTCCGCGCCGAGGACCTTGCTGCCCGCGTCCAGGACGAAGCGGTCAGGGGCGGGGACGCTGATGACTGTCGAGGCGGCCGCGAGGGCCAGGTCGTCGACACCGCAGCAGCCCATGGCCAGTTGCTGGGCGTCGTTGAAGACGTAGACGCCGGGGCGGAGTTCGTCGACCGGGCCGGGGCGCCAGCGGCCCGCCGTCGGGGTCGAGCCGCCGCTCAACACCCGGGGCTCCAGGCCTAGTTCACGTAGGACCTCCGCCGCCTCGGACAGGGACCGTTCCTCGTCGCGGGCCGCCCGCTCCCGGGCGTCGGGGTCGTGGCCGTATCCGTGCCCGGGGAAGGTGAACGCGCCGAGCACGCTCAGACCGGCGTCCGACGCGGCGCGGGCCACCCGACCCGCGTCCGCGGCCGGCACCCCGGTCCGTGCCGTCCCGCAGTCCACCTCGACCAGCACCTCCACCGGGCGGTCACTCCCGCGCACCGCGTCCCCGAGCCGCCGCGCCGCCTCCACCGAGTCGACGCCGACCCGCAGGGCGACCACGTCGGCCAGCCTGCGCAGGCGCCGCGCCCTGCTCTCGTCCGGCCAGAGCGGATACGCGATGAACAGGTCGTCCACGCCCGCCGCCGCGAACGCCTCCGCCTCGCTCAGGGTCGCCACCGACAGCCCGTGCGCACCCGCCCTGAGCTGCCGCCCGGCGATCTCCGCGCACTTGTGGCTCTTGGCGTGCGGCCGGAGCGTGAAGCCGCCGGTCCTCGCCGTCTCGGCCATGCGGGCGATGTTCCGGTCCAGTACGTCGGCGTCCACGACCAGTACGGGCGTGACGAGCCCTTCGGGCAGTTGCTGCTCAAGCATCACTACGTCCTCCCCACTCCCGCTACAGCCTCCCACTCCCCTTCCACCTGTGTACACTAGGCATCTACCTAGGAACCCTAGGCAGAAACCAGACAAGCCAGTGCTCCAGAGGTGGTCCACATGGCCCGTGCCGGGCTCACGGCCGACCGTGTCGTCGAGGCCGCGGCCGATCTCGCCGATGAGGTCGGGTTCGAGAACGTCACCCTGTCCGCCTTGGCGCGCCGGTTCGGGGTGAAGGACGCGAGCCTGTACTCGCACGTCAAGAACCTGCGGGATCTGCGGACGCGTGTCGCGCTGCTGGCCTCGGGCGAGATGATCGACGGGATCGCGATCGCGGTGGCCGGGCGGGCCGGCAAGGACGCCCTCGTCGCCTTCGCGGGCGCCTACCGGACATACGCGCTCGCACACCCCGGCCGCTACGCCGCCACGCACACCCCGGTCGACCCCGCCGTCGGCGCCGCGTCCGACGCGTTCCGGCGTACCGCCGAGATCACCTACGGCATGCTCCACGCGTACGGCCTGTCCGAGCCCGACCTCACCGACGCCGTACGGCTGTTGCGCAGCACCTTCCACGGTTTCTGCGCCTTGGAGGCGATCGGCGGCTTTCACGCCGCCAGGGACGTACAGACCTCGTGGGAGCGGGCCCTCGACGGCCTGCACACGGCCCTGGAGCACTGGCCACGGAGCGAGCGGCAGACCGGACAGAAGGAAGAAGACCATGCGTGACGGACACTACGACGTGTGCGGCAGCGGGCCCCTGCTGCTGATCATTCCCGGCGGGGCCGGTCATCCCATGGGGCTGGAGGGTGCCGTCGCGCGCCTTTCCGAGCGGTTCACCGTGGTGACGTACGACCCGCTCGGGCTGTCCCGCGGCCCGCTCGACGGGCCGGTCGAAGACCAGCGGGTGGAGGCGTGGAGCGACCGCGCCCACCAGCTGCTGGACTCCCTTCTCCCGGACGGCGAGTCCGCCTACGTCTTCGGGAGCAGCGCCGGCGGGATTGTCGCCCTGGACCTGCTGGCCCGCCACCCGGAGCGGCTGCGGCACGTGGTCGCGCACGAGCCGCCGAGCATCGGTGTGCTGCCGGACGCGGCCCGGCAGCACACGATGATCACAGAGGTGTACGAGATCCACCGTACGGAGGGAGTGGCGGCGGCGACGGCCCGGCTCGGCGCCGGTCTGGAGGGCCGGAGCTGGGAGCCCGGTCCACGCCCCGCGTCGGCTGTCCCAGACGGGCGTGAGAACACACAGAGCACGTGGAACACGCCGATGGACATCTTCCTCGGCCACGTCCTGCGCCCCTTCACCTCCCACGCCCTGGACCTGAACGCCCTGAAGGGTCGGTCCTCCCGGCTCACGCTCGGTGCCGGAAGCGACTCCCGGGGCCAACTCCCCTTCCGCACCGCCGCCTTGCTCGCCGAGCTCAGCGGCGGTGACTTCGTCGAGTTCCCCGGCGGTCACCTCGGAGTCCTCCAGCACCCTGCCGCCTTCGCCGACCGGCTGGCCGAGGCACTCTGAGTCGCCCGGCGGAGGGAGGGATCAACCAGGCGCCGCGAAGAGCAGTATCGAGTACTTTCCGCTGACGGCAACGCCGGTGTCCGTGAACGAGCAGTTGACGATGTTGCCCTTGTGGCCCGCGCTGTTCATCCAGCCGTCGACGACCTGCTTGGCGCTGGTGTCTCCCCAGGACATGTTCTCCGCTGACGGCCCAGCGCTGTAGCCGGCCTCCTTGATGCGCGTCTGTGGCGTGGAGCCGTCGGAGCCCGTGTGGTTTGTCAGGTTGTTCTTGGCTGCGTCGTCCGCGAAGACCTTGGCGGCATGGGTCAGCTGCGCGTTCTCATGGAGGGCGGGGCAGTTGACCTTGGCGCGTTCGGCGTTGACCAGTTGCAGGATCTCGCCGGGCGAGGTCTGCAGGGCGCGCGGCACGGATGCGGGCACGGTGGCCGTCGCCGCGGCGCCTGCGCCGGCCGCTGCGGTGAGCACCAGCAGAGGGGCCGCGCACGCGGCAACGCAGACACGGCGTATTCGATTGCTCTTGGTTCGCACGGGATTCCCTTCCGTAAGGGGCGGTCGGCAAGTCCCCGACAGTCGCGTGCGACGCGACGCGAGGATCGTGACGGCACCCTCCCCGCCCTTGGCCGTCACCAGCCCGCGGCCTCTTTCGCCGCTCGGGTGAGGGGCATGACAACGCCTCCTCGTACAACATCCACACTAAGCCCCACCATGCGGGCTCACGAGTCGGGCGGCTTCCGGGCAGATCACACATCCTTGGCGGGCCTAGGATGTGCGGTCCTGATTGCTGAGTTCCCGCACCTCGGCGTATGTCGGCGCGGTGCCCCGCGGCGGGCGGCCGGACCGGATGTCCGCCATCGCGTCCAGTGCCGCGCCCAGTGCGCGCCGGTAGAGGTACGAGCCCAGGCTGATCCTGCGTACGCCGAGGTCGGCGAGGTGGGAGACGGGCGGGCCCGCGGGCGAGTAGAGGATGTTCAGCGGTACGTCGAGGGTCTTGAGCAGGGCGGTGACGCGGGCCGGGTCGGTCAGTCCGGGGACGAACACACCGTCGGCGCCCGCCTGTTGGTAGGCGTCGAGACGGCGGACGGTCTCCCGCTCGTCCGCGCCGTCGCCGAGCCAGTGGGTGTCGGTGCGGGCGTTGACGAAGAGGTCCGGCACGGCTGCCTTGACCGCCGCGATCTTCGCCGCGTGCCGGTCTGGGGGGCCGAGTCCGTCCTCCAGGTTGATGCCCACCGCCCCGGCGGCGGCCAGTTCGCTCGCCAACTCGGCTACTTCGGCCGGGTCTTGGCTGTATCCGTCCTCGGCATCCACGGACAGCAGGTAAGGGGCGCCCCCGAGTTGCCGCGCGAGCCGCACGGTCGGATCCCGGGTCGCCGCGGCCCCGTCCGGCAGTCCGGCCGCCGCGGCGACACCGAGGCTCGTCGTGCCGATCGCCGCGAAGCCCTGAGCGGCGAGGAGCGCGGCCGAGGCGTGGTCCCAGGCGTTGGGCAGGAGAAGGGGCGCGTCGGCGTGGTGGAGCGCGGCGAAGGGAGTAGCGGTCATGTCGGCCTTCCACGTCGTGTCGGCCTTCCACGTCATCTCGGCCTCCCAGGGGAGTCGCTCATACCCGCAACGCTAAGCGCGCGACCCTTCGGCGCCCGCCGAACCGTATCCACCACCACATCCCGAAAAGCGCGGCAACCTTTCGCCGCGCGGCGGCGACCACCCGGCATGACCAACGCAAGACCCACCCCATCGCACCGCCGCCGCCACCTGGCCCGTGAGCCGCTGGCGGCCGGACTCGGGGCCGTCGGTGTCCTGGCCGGTGCCTGGTACGCGACCGCCACACCGACGACGACCACGACGGCCGCCGCCCCGCAACTCGCGGCCGTCACGAACACCACGGTGAACCTGGCCGCCAAGTTCCCGTACCTGTCCGCGGGGTACAACAACGCCCGCGAGTGGACGCGCACCGCGACCGCCGTCGCCCCGAACGGCACCCTCCGCGTGGCCTGGCCCGCGTCCGACGGCGTCCACGTCACCCCGCTGACGGCGGCCGGAAAGCGCGCCGGCGCCGACACGGTCGTCAAGGGCACCAAGGAGGTCGGCGGCCTGATCGCGCACAACGACGGCTTCGCGCTGCTGACCCGCGTCTCCGACACCAACAAGTGGAAGGAGACGGCGGCGGCCCTCATCCGCTACAAGAACGGCACCCAGGCCTTCCGTACGAAGCTCACGGGGACCGCCTCGCACGACACGGCCCCGCTGCTGGACGGCCAGCTCACCTGGAACGGCACCAAGTACGGCACGTACTTCGTCGTGCACGGCGCGGGCGGCTTCGCGGACGGCCACTTCGGCGACAAGCTGAGCTATGTCAGCGCCAAAGGCGCGAAGCTGACGGGCGGCTGGAGCTGGGGGTGCAGCCACAACGAGGGCATCGCGCTGCATGCCGAGACGACCGGCGCGTTCACCTCCCTGTGCTTCGACGACTGGCGCTCGGGCCTGTTCGTCTCGACGGGCATCGGCGCCCCCGACAACGCGCCCGCCGTGCAGCGCGAGCAGTGCTGGGCGGGCTACTGCGGCGGCACGTTCGCGGGCCGTACCGGCGACCTGGTCAAGTCCTCGACGGGCCGGTACGCCACCGCCTTCGCCTCCCGGGGCGCCGCCTCCGCGGCCAAGAACCCGGACGACGCGAGCGGGCGCGGCTGGACGGTGAAGCCGAAGACGTCGACCCACCAGGTGACGGTCGCCTTCCTCAAGAACCGCAACACTCCTGCGGGCAAGCCGGTCCGCCTCACCAGCGCCGCCGGCACCGAGAACGTCAACGTCCACATAGCCCCGTACGGCAAGGACCGGCTTCTCGTCTCCTGGGAGTCCCTGAAGAACGCCAAGTGCTCGGCCGGCACCTGCACGGGCACCTTCACCGGCACCCATCTGCGCCTGATCGACTGGAACGGCATCCTCAAGACGCCGGACAAGGTCGTCCAGGCGCGTATCTCCGGTGATATCGCGACCCTCAAGGACGGCACCCTGACGTGGGCGTACGCCCCCGTCACCCCGTCCTACGCGAGCGCCCTCACCGGGGCTTCACCGACCACGACGACACTGAAGGTCGCCCGTCTGAAGCCCTGAACCGGAAGCACGTCGAGGGGCCCGAGAGCCAGCTCACGCGGACGTCGTACTCCCCCGGCCCCTCTCCCTCTCCCTCCACGGACACGGACACGGACACCGACACCGACTCCGTGAGGGGCAGGGGGTCCGGCTCACCGGTGAGCCGGGCGAGGGCGACGAAGAGGGTGGCGCCGCGTCCCGTGACACCGGCCGAGTCCAACAAGCCATGCACGGGAAGGAGTTCGGCGTGCACGCCGTCGCCTTCCGGCCACCCTGTGACGCGTACCGGCGTCCCCGGGTCCGCTCCCGCCACCAAGTGGGCCCGCACCTCCACCGCTCCCCGCGCGACGACCAGGTTCACGACCCGCGCTCCCCCACCCGCCGTGTGCCGGGACGCCACCCAGCCGTCCCCGGCGCCCAGCGGCTCGATGTCCGTCCGGCTCGGATCGCCACCGACGATCACGCTGTTGTCGTACGACGCCGAGGGCGCGGTCGCGGTCGAGTACGCGAGCCGCGTGTAGTAGGGGTCGTAGCGGACGTCCTCGCTGCCGTGGTTGTGGAGTCGGACCAGGCCGTCCGAAGTCGTGCTCTGGAGAAGCCAGTTGGGCGGTCCGACGGGGGTGACGGCGTCGGCGCGATCGGTCGGGCCCGGCTCCTCCCGCGCCGTCCACACCTCGTGGTCCGGTGGGAGGAGCAGGCCGACGAAGGCCTTGCTCGCCCAGTAGGGGGAGGCCGGGCCCGAATAGCCCTGGAGGACCGTCTCGTCGGGGCCGTGCCAACCGAGGGTGAGCAGGCCACGGTCGTCGACCGCGCCCCGGTCGAGGAAGTGGCGCAGGGCGCCGGACGCCAGGCGCCGGGTCTCGCCCGGCGACAGCGGCGTACGGCCGGTGAGGGCGCCGAGCCACAGCGGGGCGGTCGTCGCGAAGCGGTAGGTGAGGGAGCGGCCCTGGCGCATCGGGGCGCCGTCGCCGCCGAACAGCCGGGCGTAGTCACCGAGATGGCGGGAGAGCCGGCCGCCGTACAGGTCGAGGAGCCGGGTGTCGTCCGCGAGCCACGCGTGCAGCACCGGATACAGGTGCATCGCCCAGCCGTTGTAGTAGTCGAAGGCGCGGCCGGGGCCGTCGGTGTACCAGCCGTCGCCGACGTACCACTCCTCGATCCGCTCCAGGCCCCGATCGATCGCGCCCCGCGACGCCTCGGGCTCGTGGCCGATCTCCGCCAGGAAGCCGCCGACGGTCACCGGGAACAACTCCCAGTTGCAGGCCCAGGGTTCGGCCGTCAGCGCGTCGCCGAGCCAGGCCGCGGCCCGCTGCCGCACACCATCGTCCAGGCGGTCCCACAGCAGCGGCCGGGTGAGGCGCAGGGCGAGGGCGATCGAGGCGGCCTCGACGAGGGGCTGGCTGCGGTCCTCGACGCGTGGCCAGACGCCGGCCGTACCGGCGGCGAGTCCGTCGGCGTACCGCTCCAGGGCCTTCTCGTCGCGGCGGAAGGCGGCCAGGAGCAGGGTGCGGGCGTAGCCCTCCAGGCCGTCGGAGAGCCGGCCCGACCAGCTCGTGTGCGTACCGGGGAGGTGGTAGAGGGCGCCGTCCTCGGTCGCGTAAGGGGCGACCGCGGCGAGCAGGGAGTCGGCCGCCGCTTCCCAGTGTGCGCGGGTGTAGCCGGTGTACGGGCTGAGGGTGCGGTCCTCGTCGGTCATCAGTGGCGCTCCGTGGCTTCGCGGCTCGATCGGGTGGTGCCTGGGGCGCCCCGGTTCCGGACGGGACGCCCCAGGAGTTCATCCCACCCTCACCTGGCGCTCGGGCACCAGATGCTGGGCGAGGAGTTCGTCGCGGACGAGGCCCGCGTAGACCGTGGCGCCGTGCACGGAGGTGTGTGTGTTGTCCCGCTTCTCGTTGTAGAGGTAGATCGCCTTGGAGCCCTCGACGCCCAGCGACTCCACGAGGGCCTTGGTCCTGGCCGTCAGGTCGATGAGGGGCACGTGCTCGGCGGCGGCGACCGAGCGGATGACGGCCGGGTGGTTCACACCGAGGCCGTTGACCAGCAGCGCGGTGTCGTTGTTCAGGGTGCCGTCCGCGTTGAACCAGCGGCGGACGATGGGGGTGACCAGGACCGGGTCGCCGCCCCGCGCGCGGACCCCGGCGACGAGGGTCTCCAGGTTCGCGCGGTACGTCGGCTCGTCGGTCGTCTTGTCGTTGTGCGCGAGCTGGATGAGGACCAGGTCGTGGCGCCGGATGAGCGGCTGCACGGTCGGGAAGAGCGCGGGGTTCTCGAGGTAGGTGACCGTGCTCTCCCCGGAGTCCGCGTAGTTGGCGACCGAGACACCCTTGCGGAGGTACTGGGGCAGCTCCTGGCCCCAGCCGGTGTAGGGGTCGCCGGACTGGTCACAGACGGTGGAGTCGCCGACCAGGAAGATCTGACGGGTGCGGGGGACGGCCGGGGTCACCCGGATGTCGGCCAGCGCGGGCGCCGAGCCGCCGAGGACCAGATCCAGGCCCGGGGTGCCGACGGGGCCGGTCGGCTCGCCCTCGGGGGTGCGGACGTTCACCGTGAAGCTGCGGGTCACGGGCTTCCCGGCCGCCGAGGCGGTCTCGGGCAGCAGCGCGCGGCGCGTCTCACCACTGACGCTCGTGCTCGCCGCGCTCTCCCCGCCGAGCCGTACGCGCACGTCGTACGTGCCCGGCGCGACGTCGAAGTGGCACGCGGTCGCGGTGCAGTTCTCCAGGCCGAGGGCGCGGGGCCCTCCGTGCGCCTGCGCGGGCGTGACCGACAGTGCGGTGACAGCGGCCAGCACGGCCACGCCTTGGATGAAACGTCTCATTGCGGCTCCTCCAACAGGACGACAAGACCTGGCGGCAGGACCGTACCGCTCTCCGCAAGCGCTTTCTAGTGTCCGGCATGTTTTCACATGATTGCCAACTCCCAAGCAGCGAAAGCCCTTTCGCGAAATCGATTCAACTGTCAGTCTTCCGGACACCCGCACACCCCCACCTCCGAAGGAGGCACCCCCATGTCCGGATCCACCGACAGATCCCTCGGACGCCGCACCTTCGTCCTCGGTACGACCGCGGCGGCCGTGAGCGCGACGGCCCTCACCCCGACGGCCGCCGCCGCGAGCTTCGGCTACACGGACGACGGCTCGAACTACGTCGTCGACACCGGCGCGAACCTCGTCTTCAAGGTCAGCAAGACCAACGGCGACCTGACCTCGCTCGTCTACCGCGGCACCGAGTACCAGGGCTACGGCGGCAAGAACTCGCATGTCGAGTCCGGCCTCGGCACCTCCACCGTGACCATCGCGCAGTCCGGTTCGACGATCCTCGTCTCCGTCGCGTACGGCACGCTCAAGCACTACTACGCGGCCCGCAGCGGCGAGAACAACGTCTATCTGTGGACCAACAAGGCGGACACGTCGGTCAGCGCCACCCGTTACATCGTGCGCGTCAAGGCGGGCCTGTTCCTCAACGACGAGCCGGACTCCTACACGTACGCGCCCACCACCATCGAGTCCGCGGACGTGTTCGCGAAGTCCGACGGCCAGACCCGCTCGAAGCACTACTCGAAGCTCCGGGTCATCGACTACAACTCCATCGGCTGGACCACCGGAAGCGTCGGTCTGTGGATCGTGCGCAGCAACCACGAGAAGGCCTCCGGCGGCCCGTTCTACCGCTCCCTGCTGCGGCACCAGAGCGCGGACGGCGGCGGGCTGTACGAGATCCTGTACTACGGCGAGAACCAGACGGAGTCGGAGCGCTTCGGCCTCCAGGGTCCGTACGTCATCGCCTTCACGGACGGCGGCGCGCCCTCCTCCTCGCTGTACGCGGGGAACCTCACCACCTCCTGGGCGGACTCGCTCGGCATCTCCGGGTACACGGCCGCGAGCGGCCGGGGCCGGGTCGCGGGCGTGGGCATCTCGGGGCGCGACACGGCGTACGCGTACACGGTCGGACTCGCCAACTCGGCGGCGCAGTACTGGGGTTCGGCGCGGGCCTCGGACGGCTACTTCTCGATCGCGGGCGCGCTGCCGGGGTCGTACACCCTCACGGTCTTCAAGGGCGAACTCGCGGTCTACTCGTCGTCGGTGGCGGTCACCGCGGGCGGGACCACGACGCTGAACAGCATCGCGATCCCCACCTCCAACGACCCGTCCCACGCGAGCGCGATCTGGCGGATCGGCACCTGGGACGGCACGCCGAGCGGTTTCAAGAACGCGGACCTGATGACGTACGCGCATCCGTCGGACGTGCGGGCCGCGTCCTGGACAGGCAACGTGGTCGTCGGCAGCGGCACCGAGACCTCGGCGTTCCCCTGCTACCTGTGGAAGGACGTCAACAGCGGCATCATCGTGTACTTCAAGCTGACCGCCGCCCAGGCCGCCGCCGCGCACACCCTGCGCATCGGCGTGACCACGGCCTACGCGAACGGCCGCCCGCAGATCGTGGTCAACGACACCTGGACCTCGGCCGTCCCCTCGCCGCCCACCCAGCCGAGCACCCGGTCGCTGACCGTGGGCTCCTACCGGGGCAACAACTACACGTTCACCTACAGCGTTCCCGCGTCCGCCTGGCTGACGGACACCAGTGCGTACAACACGCTGAAGATCTACGTGGCGAGCGGCTCGGGGTCGACCTCCTTCCTCAGCGCGGGCACCTCCATCGACGCCGTCGATCTACTGACCTGACGTCATGTTCCGCGCGTCCACTGCTGGTTGGTCCCTCCGTTGCAGGTGTACGTGATGATCGCGGCGGAGTTGGCGGTGGACGCGCCGGACACGTCCAGGCACTCGCCGCTCGCCCGGGCCTTGACGAGCACGTAACTGCCGGACGTGGTCAGGCTCCACTGCTGGGCGGTGGCGCCGGTGCAGTTCTCCTGGGTGACACTGGCGGAGTTCTCCTGGAGGCACAGGGAGCTGCCCCGGCCCATGAGTGCGTAGTAACCGGTGCCCAGGTCCTTGAACCACCACTTCTGGTTGGTGCCGCTGTTGCAGGTGTACTGGCTGATCGCGACGCCCTGCCACAACGACTGGCTGGGAACGTCCGCGCACTTGGCACTGTTGCGGGAGACGAGCGTGTTGTACGTGGCGCTCGTCCCGGCGATCGTGCCGGCGGCGGTGTCGACCGAGATCTCCGGGTACCAGGACATGGACATCGAGGTGGAGGTCGGGAAGGTCAACGGCAGCCAGACGTAGCGCGAGTCGTTGACCGTGCCGCCGAAGGAGTTGCCCCACCGGTCGCCCATGTACAGGTACGAGGTGCCCGAAGTCCCCTGGACCGGAAGGACGTACGCGGTCTGCGAGTTGTACGTCGTCGAGTCGCCGACGTTGGTCATCGCGGTCCAGGGGCCGGCGATGCTGGTCGCGGTGGCGTACTGCTGCTGGTTGGCGTTCCAGCCCGTGGCTGCCGAGGTCAGCATGAAGTAGACGCCGCCCCGCTTGAACAGCGCCGGTGCCTCGCGGTGGCCGCCGACCCAGGGGTTGGCGACCAGGCTGTCGATGCCCGTGTAGTCGGCGGTGAGCTTGTAGATCTGCAGGTCGTAGTTCTCGCGGGCCGCCGACACCATGTAGCCGGTGCCGTCCGTGTCGACGAAGGTCGTGATGTCGCGGGACATGTACTGGCCGAGCGGCTGGAAGCTGCTCTGGTAGGTGTAGTTGCCGTCGACCGTGTCCGAGACGGCGACGGCGGCGCGCGCCTCGCTGTAGTCGACGCCGTTCTCCTTGTGCATCCACATGACGAACTTGCCGGTGGACGCGTTGTAGATGACCTTCGGCCGCTCGATGTAGGCGGTGCCCAGCTCGGAGGCGCTGGACTGGGTCAGTACGTGATTGCGGAACTCCCAGTTCTTCAGGTCGGTGGAGCGGTAGGCGTCCACGTACTTGAAGGTGTTGTCGGCGTTGCGGTCCTCGCCGAACCAGTAGTAGTAGCTGCCGACCTTGATCACCCCGCCGCCGTGCGCGTGCGCGGCGTTGCCCGAAGTGTCGGTGAACTGGGTGCCGTTGGTGAGGGTCTGGGCCGCCGCCTGGGCCGGTCCTGCGGTCGCCAGTGCCGCGGCGAACGCACAGCACAGGGCGACAAGGATTGCGTACACACGTCTCATCTGACGCCTCTCGGAGGGGGGTCGAGATTTCGTACGGCATCTGACATCACGAACGCCGAAAAGGTAAGGGTGTGTTACGGGAAGGTCAACGGGTCGCGCGTGACAAAGATGGGCGCGAGATTTCTGTTATCGCCGCCGTCCGCGTACGTCTCCGATGACGTGCGCAGCCATACCCACAAGACAGCAGCGGTCGCCGGGGCCCTCGCCACGGTCGCCCTCACACTCGGCGCCCCCACCGCCGCGGCCGCCGGCGGCCGTGACGTCACCGCCGACGTCCTCGCGGACCGGGACGTCACGCTCACCGGCGACACGGTGGTCACCGTGCCGTCCGGCACGACGACGTACGACGGGGTGTTCCGCGGCCGGGGCACCCTCACCGTGCGCGGCGGCGGCACGCTGATCCTCACCAAGGACAGCGACTTCACGCTCCCGGCGGCCCGGCAGCGGCAGAAGGTGACCACCCAGGGCGGCAACCACCCGTATACCACCGTGAGCAACCCCGACCCGCCCGCGATCACCGTCGAGCGGGGCGCCACCCTCCAGTACGGCAGCGGCGGCGGCACCGGTCTGATCGGCCACTTCCCCTACAACACGCCCGGTTACCAGCTGAACCAGCTCAACGTGCGCGTCGACGGCACCCTGCGCCTCTCCCTCACCCGCACCTTCAACATCGGCACCATCAGCGGCTCGGGCCTGGTCACCCAGCCGCGCGACATGTGGGGCACCCTCGACCTGGCGGGCACCCACCCCTTCTCCGGAGTGATCGACAACGGCACCGGCATGGCGGTGGGCCGCCCCGAGTACCCGGTGGCGCTCCCGAACGCCCGCGCCATTCTCAACCAGGGCTCCTGGATCATCGACACCCCGCTGCACCAGACGATCACCCTGCGCCAGAACTTCTACCAGCGCGCCTACGGCAGCGACGTCAACGTCCACTCGCGGCCCGGCAGCAAGGTCGTGCTCACCGGCCAGTACGGCTACAGCGACCAGGGCGGCGACACCGACCCGTCGTTGAGCGACCCGGGCATCAACTGGCGCCCCGTTCCTCATCAGTTGAACAAGCGCGGCACCAACATCGAGGGTGCGGACGTCCAGTGGGGCGACGGAACCACCCACAGGATCTTCATGCCGGGGACGAAGGACACCGTCTACATCAACCTGCACATGGCGAGCGGCGTGCGGTCCCGACTGACCTTCGCCTACGACGGTCCCGTCACCCTGGGCGCGCCCATCGGCGGCGGCCGGTACCACGACACACTCGCCGCGCCCGGCGCCGGGGACGTCGTGATCAAGGGGACGCCCGGCAACGACGTGACCTTCGCGGCACAGCAGTACTACGACGGGTCGACGACCATCGAGAAGGGCGCCGTGCTGCGGCTGGGCTCGGGCGCGCGGGACGGTGACGGCTCGCTGATGACGGGCACCGAGCGCAGGCGGATCGTCGACGACGGCACGCTGGTCGTCCGCAACACCGCGACTCCCTTGTCGCTGTCCCGTGTCGGCGGCGTCGGCGGGCTCACCCAGTCGGGCGCCGCGACGACGACCCTGACGGGCGGCGAGGTGTCGTACACGGGCCCGACGACGGTCACCAAGGGCACGCTCGCCCTGGCCTCCGGCGCCACACTCGCGCACAGCAAGGCGATCCGGCTCACCTCGGCCGGTGCGCGGCTGGACGTGCGGACGACGGGACTTCGGGTGTCCACGTCCCTCAGCGGCAAGGGCACGGTACGGGGCGCGGTCGTCAACGACGGCGAGGTCGCGGGCGCCGTCACGGTGACCGGCGACTACACGCAGGGCGCGAAGGGCACGCTGGTCCTGCGCGAGGGGCCCCTGAAGGTGACGGGCGCGGTCCGGCTGGCCGGGGACCTCGATCTGTCGGCCGCCGGGACCGGCCCCGCCCGCGAGATCAGGGTGCTCGACCACACCGGCCGGGCGAGGACGACCGGCGCCTTCTCCGGCCTGCGCGAGGGCGCCGCGGTCGCGCTCGCCGACACCACGTACCGGATCAGCTATCGC
Source organism: Streptomyces sp. NPDC107454 (assembly GCF_055582885.1). Lineage (NCBI taxonomy): Bacteria > Bacillati > Actinomycetota > Actinomycetes > Kitasatosporales > Streptomycetaceae > Streptomyces > Streptomyces sp. NPDC107454. The sequence continues at coordinate 284,036 of NZ_JBVJPA010000015.1, forward strand.
GGGGGCGACGGCAACGACGTCACCCTGAAGGCCGTACCGAAGCACCGGACCGCGGATCCGTCCCCCGCCCCGTCCGGCGCCGCGTCCGTGCGGAACTCCACCGCCGTCGGTGAGAGCGGGAACGCGAACGCGTGGTGGCCGCTGCTGCTCGCACCGCTGCTGGGCGCGCTCGCCGTGCCGGTGGTCCGGCGGGGGCGGTCACGCCGACGCGGCGGACGACGGCACGCCGCCTCCCGGTGAGTCACGGGTGGCCGACGGTCACGCCGCGTTCCGCGAGTTCCGTCATGACGGGATCGGGATCTCCTTGGTGCTCGCGGTACCACATGCCGTAGGGCATGGTGACGCGCTTCAGGGACGGCAGGCCGAGCAGGGGGCGGCAGTCCTCCAGGTCTCGGCAGTGGCCCAGGTTGATCTCCGTGAGTTCGGACAGCCCCGTCAGCGCGCCGAGGTCCCGCAGCTCGGACAGTCCCCGGACGTCGAGATCGCGCAGGCTCGTGTGGCCGGCCAGGCGGGACACGTCCTTCCAGTCCAGGCCGGACAGGCGCAGCGTCTCGATTCCCCCGGCGGGTACGTCCTGCGCCAGGGGGCAGCTGATCAGACTCAGACTCCGCAGGTCGGGGCACTCCTCCAGGGCACGCAGCGAGTCCAGGACGGGGTTGCGGGAGAAGACCGCCTCGCGCAGCGGGGAGCCGGCCAGGCCGTCGGCGTCCGTGAGCAGGGGGCAGTTCAGGACGGTCAGCCTGCTCAGCGCGGGCAGGCCGCCGAGACCGTCGAGGTCGGTCAGGGACGGAAGGTCGTGGATCCAGAGGCTGCTCAGCGCCGTCAGGCCGGAGAGTTCTCCGAAGGTGCGCAGGTTGCGGCAACCGGTGACCGACAGATCAGCGAGTCGGTCGTGGCCCACGAGGCCGAGTGGGGACAGATCGCGGAGCTGCTCCAGCCCGTTCATGGCGAGCTCTTCGAGCAGCGGAAGGTCACCGAGCGCGGAGAAGTCCGCCAGGGACGGGCAGTCGAGGAGGCCGACCGTTTTCAGAAGGCGGAGCGACGCGATGTCCCGCAGGGAGGTGAGCCGTTCGCTCCCCCGGAGGTACAGGCGGGTGAGGTTCGTCAGTGTCGACAGTCCGCTCAGGTCGGCCAGTTCGGGGCACCCATCGATGCCGACCTTGGTCAAGCGAGGATGGACCCCGAATCCGTCGACGCTCTTCAGGCGGGGGCATTCGTCGAGGGTCAGCTCGGTCAGGCCGGACAGCGCGTCGATGCCCCGCAGGTCGCGGAGTTGGCCGCAGCTGCGCAGGTCGAGGTGGGTGACGGCGGGCACGTCGCGCAGGCCGGTCAGGTCGCGGATGCCGGTCCAGCCGAGGTCGAGGTGGGTGAGCCGGCGCAGCCCGGACAGCTGACCGGCGTCCTTGAAAGCCCGGCAGCCGCGCAGCGTGAGGGTCTCCAGGGCGGGGAAGGCCGCTCCGAAGCCGGGTGTGGAACGCACCTTGGTCATGCTCAGGTCCAGCTCGCGCAGTCTGCCCAGGGTCAGCAGCGGGGCCGTGTCCGCGACGGCCCGGCAGCGGTGCAGATTGAGCCGGGTCAGTTCGGTGAGGCCGCCGAGGGGCGTGAGGTCCTCGATGCCCGCGCACCCGTTGAGATCGAGATCCCTCAGCTCGCCGAGCGCGCCGACCTCGGTGAGGTCCGTGATCTCCTTGAGGCGGTCGAGGTGGAGGCCGCGGAGCATGGTGAGGTGCCGCAGTCCGCTGAGCGAGGCCGTGCGCCGCAGCCGCAGCTCGGTGCGGCCCTCGCGGCGCAAGGCCGGGGCGAGCAGTGCCTCGCAGAAGCCGTCGGGGTCGGCGGCCGTCGGCCACAGCCGTAACAGCAGCTCCGAGGAGTAGTCGGCGATCCGGGCGAAGCGGACGGCCAGGTCGAGCGCCTCCCCGTCGTCGGCGAGCGTGACGAGTTCCCGGACGGCCTTGCGGGCCTGGGCCGGTCTGGCCCTCTCCAAGAGGGCGCGCAGCGAGTCGAGTCGGGGTGCGGTGCCGTGGTCCGAAGTCATGAACGGGACTGTAGGGGCAGGGTCCGACAACGACCCCGCGCCCTTCGTCAACGGCCGGTCGGTGCCGGTGGGAAGCCCAGGAGCGGGGCGAGTTCACGTGCCTCGGCCGCCCAGCCGGCGAGGAAGGAGAAGGCCAACCCCCGCTCCCGGTAACGCCGTTCGGCGGGCACCTCCCCTTTGCCGCCGTAGTCGGGCTGGTGCGCCTCGTCGGCGCGGGCGAGCATCAGGGGCACGAGCCAGTCGTACTTCACCGCCGAGGCGCACATGCCCAGGCGTACGAGGCGTTCGTCGCCGCGCCAGCCGCTCTCGCGCAGCCCGTGCACATGGGCCTCGTACGCGGCCGCCGCCAGCTCGGGCAGTCGGGCCGCGGGGAGGAACAGGTCCCAGACGGTGTCGGGGATGTAGTTGCCGAGATCCTCGCCGAGCGCGCCGTCCCCGGCGAACGCCCAGTCGATGAGCGCGCTGTCCGGTCCGTGGGACACGACGTTGGCGGGCCACTGGTCGAGGTGGCTGAAGACGCGGGGCAGGGACTCCATGATCCCGAGGAACCACTCCCGGTCCTGCCGCAGCCGTACCATCGCCTCCCGAGCCCCGGCCGGGAAGTGGTCGCGCACCAGCGGATGCCGCCACGCCGTGTCGTCGTGCAGCAGCTCCTGGCCGACGGTCTGCGCGGAGATGTAGTCGCGGAGGAAGCGACGGGAGAGCCAGGGCCGGTCCCAGCCGGGGGCGCCGCCGCGGGTGCCGTCCGCTCCGTGCGTGAGCGCCGCTCCGTGCGTGAGCGCCGCGCCATGCGTGAGCCCCGCGCCATGCGTGAGCCCCGCGCCATGCGTGAGCCCCGCGCCATGCGTGAGCCCCGCGCCATGCGTGAGCCCCGCGCCATGCGTGAGCGCCGCTCCGTGTGCGGCGCCCAGACGCCGCGCGTGCTCGGCATGGCGGGCGATCGACCACGTCCTGCCGGACTCCCCCCGCACATCCTCCAGCCACAGCGCCACGTCGCCGTCCGGGCGGTCGACGGACGCGAGCAGCCGGGGGGCGGTGATGCCCCACGGCTGCCAGCTCCGGGCGAGCCCGGACTCGTACACATGGGCCTCGCGGCGCCAGAAGTTCCAGTGCCGGCGGTCCTCGGACGCGTCCCAGGCGCCGCCGGTGTCCTTGCCCCGGGTGAGCACCTTCAGGACGACGGAGCGATCACCGGCCGTGACACGCCACACGCCGCCGGTGACACCGTTCTTGAGGTTGTGGACGAGGGGTTCGAAAACGGCCCGGCCCGCCGGGGCCCCGAGGATCTCCCGCACTTCGGCGCGGAGGATCTCACCGCCTTCGGCGTCGAGTTGATCGACTTCACGCATGCCCCCAGGCTAGGGCTGTTCCACTCACCAGATGGACACAACAGGTCGCGGGCGTCCCCATCGACTAGCGTCGTGGCATGACCAGCGACACCCCCCGCAGCGCTTCCTCCCCCTCCCTCGCCGACGCCCTCGCCTCCGGAACGGTCGTCCTGGACGGCGGCATGTCCAATCAGCTGGAGTCGACCGGGCACGACCTGAGCGACGAGCTGTGGTCGGCGCGGCTGCTCGCCGAGCGGCCCGAGGCGATCACCGAGGCGCACCTCGCGTACTTCGAGGCGGGCGCGGACGTGGCGATCACCTCCAGCTACCAGGCCACCTTCGAGGGCTTCGCGAAGCGCGGCATCCCGCACGGGCGGGCGGCCGAACTCCTCGGCCTCAGCATGGAGCTGGCCCGGGAGGCGGCCCGTCGCGCGCACGCGAAGGGGGCGACCCGGCCGCTGTGGGTGGCCGCTTCGGTCGGCCCGTACGGGGCGATGCTCGCTGACGGTTCGGAGTACCGGGGACGGTACGGGCTGAGCGTCGCCGAGCTGGAGCGGTTCCACCGCCCCCGCCTGGAGGTGCTGGCCGCCGCCGCGCCCGACGTACTGGCCCTGGAGACCGTGCCGGACGCCGACGAGGCCGAGGCGCTGCTGCGAGCGGTACGCGGTCTCGGCGTACCGGCGTGGCTGTCGTACACCGTCGCCGGGGACCGTACGCGGGCCGGGCAGCCCCTGGAAGAAGCCTTCGCCCTGGCCGCCGACGCGGACGAGATCATCGCGGTCGGCGTGAACTGCTGCGCCCCCGAGGACGTGGACCGCGCGGTGGAGACGGCGGCGCGGGTGACCGGGAAGCCGGTGGTGGTGTACCCGAACAGCGGCGAGGTGTGGGACGCCGAGGCACGGGCCTGGAACGGGCTCTCGACCTTCACAGCCGAGCAGGTGACCGGCTGGCGGCGGGGCGGGGCACGGCTGATCGGGGGGTGCTGCCGGGTGGGACCGGGGGCGATCGCGGGAATCAACCGGGCGCTGACACCGGTGCGGTGAGCGAACGCCGTCACCTGTGCGGTGAGCGAACGCCGTCACCTGTGCGGTGATCGGGTGCTCACCGACTGGCACACGCGGCGGCCCGCCGATCCGGTCCCGGCCGCCGCGCGCCTCAGGGCCGCGCTCGCCCGCCCCCGGCTCTCGGCGGAAGAGGTGGCCACGAGCTCGGCCTGACGGACATGACCCGACGGGGTCGACGCGGGCGCGGTGAGGGGGCGGACTCCGGGGAACTGAGCGGGGCACCGGGCCGCCCCGACTCGGCGTCCCACAGCGCCAGTTCACGGTCACGCGGTCCGAGTACGGTGTGCGGCGCGCCCGCGCCGAAGATCCGGACCGGGTGCGAGGCGTCCCAGGCCTGCCAGCCCGGGTCGCCCTCGACCGCGAACCGCACCCACGCCGCGTGCATCGCGTCGGCCAGTTCCTGCGGGGCCCCCGGGCCCGCGAGCTGCGCCGCCTGGGGCACCTGAACGGTGTCGAAGACGAAGCCGAGCTCCAGGGCGTGGCAGGCGCCGAGGCCCGGCACATGGGAGGGCCAGGCGAACTCGTAGACGTACGCGGGTGTCCGCGGCGGACGGGCATCGGCGAGCCGGTGCAGCGGCACCCGCAGCAGATGGTCGGTGACCATCTGCCCGACGAGGTCCCCTGTGCCCGCCCCCGGATGGATCGCGCGATAGCCGCGGGGCACCTCGTGGCCGCAGCGGCAGCGGGCCATGGCACCGGCCAGGGCGACGGGACCGAGCCGGTCGACACGCTCCAGCAGTCCTCCCGGGGCCAGCCACAGCCGGTACTCCTCACTGGTCCAGCCCAGCAGCAGTTCGACGCCGGGCGCGCCGCCCGCGACAAGTGCCTCCATCGGGTCGCGCGGGACGAGGTCGCCGTCGACGACGATCCCGAAGGCGGGCCCGCCGAGGAGCGGGCTGCTGAGCCTGGCCGCGTCGGCCTGGGTGCGCAGCAGCAGCGCGCGGTCCACGGCGGCGAACGCCCGCGCCGTCGCCGGGACCTTCAGCCGGGTGGCCATCCTGCGCACCATCCGCCGTACCTTGTCGCGCTCGCTCGCCTCCGGCGGTCCGCTCTGCAGGACGGCCCGCCGGAACAGCCCCTGGGCGCGCGGGCTTGCCAGCAGCGCCCCGATGCTGATGGCTCCGGCCGACTCACCGAACACGGTCACCCGGTCCGGGTCGCCGCCGAACCGCGCGATCGACTCCCGCACCCACTCCAGCGCGGCGAGCTGGTCACGCAGCCCGGCGTTGGGCGGCGCGTCCGGGAAGAGTCCGTAACCCTCCACACCCAGCCGGTAGTTGATCGAGACGAGGACGACACCGTCACGTGCGAAGGCGTGACCGTCGTAGACGGGCACGGCCGACGAGCCGCGGGTCAGGGCGCCGCCGTGGATCCACACCATGACGGGCAGCCGGGCCCCGGGGCCGGGTTCCGGTGTCCAGACGTTCAGGTTGAGGCAGTCGTCGCCGGGCACCACGGGGTCGGCGAGGAGCCGTGCGAACGCCTCGGAGTACGGGAGCTTGGGCGGCGTCGGCCCGAACTCCCCCGCGTCACGCACACCGTCCCAGGGCTCGGGCGGGACGGGTGGCCGGAAGCGGCGGGCGCCGAACGGCGGGGCGGCGTAGGGGATGCCGCGGAAGACGGCGACCCCGTCCTCGTACCGGCCACGCACCGCTCCGTAGGGAGTGGCGACCACCGGGTCGTGCGTCCGTGAAACCGAGTCCATCGCGTCCATCGCCATCCGCCCACCAGCTTGCTCCGGCTCCAGCCGGCCCGGGAGTTGCCGGCGCTCGTACGGGAGCTGTGGGGAGTCACCGCACTGCGGACTCTAATGCCGGCCGTGCCCTGCCCCGCTTCGCCACCCGGGGCTTCGCCCCCGACGGCCGGTTCCCCGTCCTGCCCGCGCTGGGCCTGCTGGTGGGCACGACACTACTGACGGCACGTCGCCGGACGACGGTGGGGCGGGCGGCAGACTGCGGCAGGGCGGTCGGGCGGGCAGTCAGGAGATTTCAGGACTTTCCCCGTGTCGTCCATGGCTTCGTGGAAGGCTGATCCGTCCGGTCAGAGCCGTCCGAGGAGCTCTCTTTGGTGCGCATCGCGAAGGAAGACGCCGAGATCATCCGACGGGACTGCGGTCCCGGGGTCGTCGAGGAACTCACCGGCTGGGCACGGGAGGAGGGGCTGACGGCACTGTACGTGCGGCGCCCCCTGTGGAGTGTGCCCGGCAGGAGCTACACGGGCGCCGCGCTCCTCGCGGTGGAATGCGCGCCTCCGGCCCGGATGCTCATCGTCAAGGTCCTCCCCGCCGGAGCGTCCGCCCGCGAACCCGAGGCGCTGAGCGCGGCACTGGACGCGGCCCCCGACTTCGCCCGACGCCACCTGGTGGGACAGCCGTTCCCCGCCCGGGACCTTCCGGACGGTCGGACCCTCATGTTCCAGGAGGCGGCGGGCGACAGCCTGCGGGACAGCACGCCGTTGGGTTCGCTCGACGGCGAGGAGACCGAGCGGGTGCTCGCGGAGGTCGTGCGCGGGCTACTGACCGAGTGGAACGGTCCCGCCGAGGAGCGGGCCCAGGCCGCCGTCCCGGAGCCGGTGACCGCCTCGGACTTCCTGCGCGCCGAACTGGGCGACGCCTGGGAGGGGGGTGGCTCGGTCCACGCCTGGGGTCGCGGCCTGGGCGTCCTGGAACCCTCGCCGCCCTGGGTCTACAGCGACGGACTGCGCCTGCCCAACCCCTACCTGATGGTGACCGGCGGCTCCGCCGCGCTGCCCGATCCCTCCGTACACGTGCTGCGTGGCCGGGCCCACGGCGATCTGCACCTGGACAACATCATCGTGTCCCGCTGGGAGAAGGAGGTCCGCGCGGGCGAGTACCACCTGATCGATCTGTGCACCTTCCGCGACCGGGCCGCGCTCGGCCGCGATCTCGCGACCCTGCTGCTGTCCGCGCTGGTCCCCCACATCCGCCACCCCCTGCCCCCGGATCAGCGCCACGCCCTGCTCCGGTTCGTGGTCGACCCGGCCGCCACACACCGCGCCGAAATCGTGCCGAAGGCGGCGGCGCGGGTGGCCGCCATCCGGGACACGGCGCTGCGGATCATGCGCGAGCGGCGCTGGAGCGACTCCTGGGAACTGCAGTTCCTGCTCTCGCTCCAGGCCCAGGCGCTGCTGTTCACCTCGTACACCGACCTCGGCGACACCGGTCGTACGTGGTGCGCGCGGCTCGCCGCGCACGCCGCCGGAGAAGTGCTGGGGCGTACCGCCGCGGGTGGGACGGCGGATCTGCCGTCCGTGCGGCCCGCCAGGGATTCGTTCGAGATGCCCGGACTGACCGGGCCGCGCACGCCGGCGGCCCCCGCCTTCGTACCGGACCAGGCGCCTCGCCGGAAGCTGTGGAGTGCGGAATCGGGGGTGCGGGACAAGGAGGCCGTGGTCGGGTTCGGACCGGACCACACGGTCGTGGTCGTCGACGGGCGCGGAGGCGTCAGGCGGTGGACCGTCTCGGGTGAGGAACTGCCCGGCGTCGGGGGCCGGTCACCGGCGCTGAGGCTCGGGCACCAGGCCCTGGTGGCCTCCCTGACCCACAGCGTCGTCGTGGCCCGTCCGGAGGGACTGGACATCACACACTTTCCCCGGGACGGCGGCGTGCGGCGCGCGGCCCCGGTCCGCCTCGGTACCGATCACTTCCTGGTGACGAGCGGCGGCGACATCCTGGCGACACACGACAGGAGTCGGCTGACGGTACGGAGGTTCGACGACGGGACACCGATCGAGTCCGTCGTGTGCCCGCCGGCCCTGGCGGCGAGTGCTGTCAGCACCGGCGGTTCCGTGATCGCCATGGCGAGTTCGAGGAGGGTCCACATTCACCGGAGGGGCGGCGAGCCCCTGGTGAAGGAGACCGTCAACAGCCTGCCTTACGCCAGGCGCGGGTTCCTGCGCGCGATGCTGCCCGACCCCGGGTGCTGGCTGGCGGTCTCCCCGTCCGGGGGCCACGTGGGGTGCGTGACCTTCGAGGAGGTCGTGGTGTGGAGCGTCGACGACGACAAGGAGGTCTACCGCAGACCGCTGGGAGACCGGGAGAGCCTCGAAGGCGCCGGTGCGGCGCAGATGCGTCTGGTGTGTACGGACACCGGCACCCTGCTCTGGCTCAAGCGCGGCCGACTCGTGTGCCCCACCGTCGGACCGGCCGGAACCCAGCTTCAACAGTCCGGCTACTACAACGACTTCGCGGCCACCCGGGACGGCCTGCGGATCGCGACGCTCGACACCACGGGCCGGCTCGACGTGTGGGAGACGTGACGCCGACCGGGGCACGGAGACGTGCAACAGCGGCCCCCGAAGGGGACACCGGGACCTGCCGGAACGGCCTCCGAGGGGGGCGCGCGGTGGCACACGTCCTCTCCAGCACGCGCCCCTTGTGAAACGCACTCCGATTGCCGGATCGGAAGTGCCGAGCGTGCCCACGCGCCACCTTTCAGCTGGCTAGCGTGACCGTCACATTGTGTGTCCGGGCGGGCCGGCTTGGCCTGCCCGGACGCATGTCACCAGCACACGAACCGGGACGCGACCGGTCCCGGCCGGTCCGGCGGTCCGTCGCTCCACAGAGGGACAACTGTGAATCTCGACAAGCAACAACGGGACGCCGCCGAGCCGCCACCCGCTCCACGCCGTCAGCGGGGCATTCCGCGGTGGGTCGAACTGGTCGTCCTTGCCGCGACGGCCGCGGGTGGCTTCTTCGGCGGGCAGGTGGTCGTGATCAACAAGGATTCCGGGGACGATGCGAAGCCGTCGGCGGAGGTCACCGCGACCGCGACCGTGACAGCCACTGCGACCGTCACGGCGAGCCCCTCCGAGACCACTCTCTCCGGGGGCGAGTCACCCACCGACGACCCGAGCGACCCCTCCGGGAGCCCCGCCCCGGGCCGACGGACCTTCCTCGCGGACCTGGGCGTGGTGGACGGCGGGGGTGAGGCGAACGCCTCCCCCGCCACGCTGCTCGGCCACAGCTATCCGAAGGCCGTCCGGCTCAACTGCGACGCGACCGGCCAGAGCGCCGTGTACAACGTCAGCGGCTACAAGACCCTCCAGGCCTCGGTGGGCATCGCCTCCGACTCGTACAACGCCATCGGGTCGGTCGGCTCCGTCTCCGTGACCAGCGCCTCCGGGAACCAGATCGGCCGACCCGTGGAGACCCGCTCCAGCTCCGTCACGAAGCTCTCGGTCGACATCTCCGGGCAGGACCAGGTAAAGATCACCTGCGTCATGACGAAGACCGGCTCGGAGGGCAGGACCTACTTCACCTCGGCGCTGGGAGATGCCGTCCTGATCGCCTGACCGTGCCCGGTCGCACGATCACACGGTCGGCACGACCCGGCGCATGTTCGGTATTTCGAAAGTTTCGGCCCGCGCGGACTCCGGTGGACTTCCGTCAACCCTTCCCCCTTCACGCCATGTTGAGGCGGGCCTAATGTAGAAAGCGGTTGCTACGCGGTCGCGGTGCCGGTCGCGCGAGCAGTGCTGTTCGAAACTTTCGACGGGCCCTCGGGCGGGCCGGGAAGGCGGGCTCTCATGGTGCGTACGGCAAGCGTGGCCGGGCCGACGCTGGCGGTCGTCGCCCGTGCGGCGGGGGTCTCGGTGCCGACGGCGTCGAAGGTGGTCAACGGCCGGGAGGACGTGGCGCCGGAGACCCGCCGCCGGGTCACCGAGGCGCTCGACCGGCTCGGCTACATCCGCAGACCCCGCTTCGAGGCGGCAAAGCCGCCGGGGCTGGTCGACCTCGTGGTGCACTCGCTGGAGAGCTCCTGTTCGGGCGCGGTGCTGCACGGGGTGGAGGGCGCGGCACACGACGCGGGCCTGGAGGTGGTCGTCTCGGCCGGTCTGCCCCGGCCCGGGGGCGGGCGCCCGGAGCGCGACTGGCTGGACAAGCTCACCACGCGGGGCTCGGCGGGCGTGCTGTTCAACCTGGCCGAGCTCACCCCGTCCCAGTACGCCTGGCTGGAGCAACACCACATCCCGTTCGTGATGATCGACCCGGTGCTCGAACCGCCGCCCGGTGTGGTGTCGGTGGGTGCGGCCAACTGGCAGGGCGGGGTGCAGGCGACGGAACATCTCCTCTCCCTCGGCCACGAACGCATCGGCGTCATCGGCGGCTTCCGCCGCAGGATGTGGGGCGGCGCCCGGGTCGCCGGCTACCGCTCGGCCCTCGCCTCGGCCGGGATCGGGCACCACCCCGGGTACGTCCGTTACGGCGGCTTCAGCGAGACCGGCGCCCACTGCCGCATGCGGGAACTCCTCGACCTCCCCGAGCCGCCCACCGCTGTCTTCGTCTGCTCCGACCGGATGGCCCTCGGCGCCTACCAGGCCTTGTCCGAACGGGGGTTGAGCGTTCCGGACGACTTCAGCGTGGTCGGCTTCGACGACCTTCCCGAGTCGCGCTGGGCCACTCCGGCGCTCACCACCGTGCGCCAGCCGCTCTCCGAGATGGCCGCGACGGCGCTGCGCCTGCTCGTGCGGATGATGGCGGGCGAGCAACCCGAGGGCACGCGCACGGAGTTGTCGACGCGTCTGGTGGAACGGGCGAGTACGGGGCCGGTGCCGAGCCGCCGGAGAGCGGCCGAATCGCTCAGCGGGCGGCCGCCCAGGTGATGCCGCCGAGCAGATGCGCGCGGAAGTCGGGATCCCCGTACGCCTCCGCGGCGTGCCCGAGCGCGGTGTAGAAGACCCGGCCCGCACCCTGTTCCCGGCACCAGACGAGGGGATGGTCCCGGCCCATGCCGCCGCCCTGGTACGAGGCTTCGTCGGCGGAGGCGAGGACGCGGACCGCACCGCGCGGGTTGGCGCGGAAGTCGTACCACTCGTCGGTGAACTCCCAGACGGCCGGCAGGTGTGCGGTCGCGGGATGCCCGCGGTCCTCGACGACGGCCTTGCCCGGCTGGTACTCCGGGTGCCGGTCGAAGCGCGCGCCGAGGAGTTCGCCGTAGTACGGCCAGTCGTACTCGGTGCAGGCGGCGGCGTGCACTCCGACGAACCCGCCGCCGCCCTCGACGTACGCCGCGAGCCGGGTCCGTCCGGGCGGGGTCAGCACGTCCCCGCTGGTGGAGAGGAAGACGACCGCCGCGTACGGGTCGAGCGGCGTCTCGAAGGCGGCCGGGTCCTCGGTGGCGTCGACGTCGAAGCCGTGGCTCGCGCCCAGGGCGCGTACAGCGGCGACGGCGGCCGGGATGGAGTCGTGCCGGTAGTCGGTGGTGCGGGTGTAGACGAGAACGCGGGTGGTCATGGGCGCGAGCCTATGCCTGGGGTTCGTCTCCGGCTGCGGGGTGGGGCGCAGCCCCCGGGGCGGCGACGGGTCGGGGCTGAGCGTTCCATGCTCAACCCGAGGTACCCCCCTCGTTGTCGGGCGCCCCGTCCCCCGTCGACGGCAGGTCACCCCGCTCCACGGGCGCGGTGGCCGTCCGCCGGTGGCAGGACGGCGTCGAGTTCGGCGTCGCTCGGGCGGTGGGCGGAGTGGAGGGCGGAGCCCAGGACGGCCCGCGTCGCCGCCCCGCTCACACACCGTCCGCTCGCCCGCCATGCCGCCGGCCGGCTGCTTCGGGCAGGACCGCGCCGTCATCGTGCCCCGCTCCACGACCGACGCCGACGAGTCCACCCCGGTCCCGGCCCCCGCCTTCTCCGTACCGCACCCCGACCGGCGCAACTGGACGGCTTTCGGTTCCCGTCGCTCCGCCCGCGGAGGGACTCTGTCCGATTCGTTCAAGACCCGCTTCCCGCGCCCTGCCTACGGTGTCCCCATGACTCCACGATTCGCCGTGATCGGCCTGGTCGCCTCCGACATGGCCGCCACACTCGCCTTCTACCGCCGCCTCGGGCTCGTCTTCCCCGAGGGCTCCGAGGACCAGCCGCACGTCGAGGCCGAACTGCCCGGCGGGTCCCGGCTGGCGATCGACACCGAGGACACGATCCGGTCGTTCCACCCGGGGTGGCGACCGCCTGCCGCCGGGGGCGGCCGGGTCTCGCTCGCCTTCGGCTGTGACAGTCCCGCGCAGGTCGACTCCGTCTACGAGGACCTGGTCGGCGCCGGGTACCACGGCGAGCTCAAGCCGTGGGACGCCTTCTGGGGGATGCGGTACGCGGTCGTGCACGACCCGGACGGCAATGGCGTCGACCTGTTCGCGCCGCTACCCGCGCCCGAGTAGTTCCCCCAGCGGCATGCCCGCCAACTCCCGTACGTCACGGGCCAGATGGGCCTGGTCCGCGAAGCCGGCGCGGGCCGCCGTCTCCGCGAGGGGGACACCGGCGCGGGCGAGGGCGAGCGCCCGTTGCAGGCGCAGGACGCGGGCGAGAGTCTTGGGGCCGTAGCCGAAGGCGGCCAGTGAGCGGCGGTGCAACTGGCGTGCGCTCAGGCCGAGTCGGTCGGCCGTCGCCGCGACCGGCCGGCCCGCGTCCAGGGCCGTCACGACCTCCCGCAGCAGCGGGTCGGGGGGATCGGTGACAGCCGCCCGGTCCAGTGCCACCTGCTCCAGCGCGGTCACCGGGTCGGCGGCCGCGGCGACCCGCGCGGTGCGGCGCCTGACCTCCGAGGCCGGCCACAGGTCCGCCAAGTCGACGCGCAGGTCGCGCAGTTCATGGGCGGGTACGCCGAGGAACGTCGGCCCCGTGCCGGGGGAGAAACGGACGCCCGCCCAGTGCCCGGCCGCGCCCTCGGGAACGTACGCCCTGGTGTCGGGCCCGGCGACGAACAGTCGCCCCTCGTGCCAGAGCAGGTCCATACAGCCGTCGGGAAGCACGGCCCCCACCGTGGAACCGGACGTTCCACGGGACCACACGACGGCGCCCGCCAACCGGGAAGGCCGCTCCGCGTACATGTACGTCAGGCTACGCCGCCCGCGTCCGGTGCTCCTGCGGGCTGACCCCGTACACCCGTTTGAAGGCGCTGGACAGGGCGAACGCGCTGCCGTAGCCGACGTGGCGGGCGATCGCCTCAAGGGTGTCGTCCGACTCGCGCAGCCGGTCGGCGGCCAGGGCGAGGCGCCACCCGGTGAGGTACGTCATCGGGGGCTCGCCCACGAGTTCGCTGAAGCGGCGGGCCAGCGCGGCCCGGGACACCCCGGCCTTCGCGGCGAGCGTTGCCACCGTCCAGGGGTGTGCCGGGTCGTCCTGGACGAACCGCAGCACCCGGCCGACGACGGGGTCCGCGAGTGCCCGGTACCAGGCGGGGGCGGCGGCCTCCGGACGGGAGAACCAGGCGCGCAGCGCGGCGATCATGAGGAGGTCGAGGAGCCGGTCAAGGACCACCTCCTGGCCGGGCTCGTCGCGGACGATCTCCTCGGTGAGGATCGCGGTGAGCGGGCAGTCCCACACGTCCTGGGTGAGGGAGAGCAGCGGCGGCAGGGCGCCGAGCAGCCTGCCGTTGACCTCGCCCCGCATCATGTACGTCCCGATCAGCAGCACCGTGGAGCCGTCGAGCCGGTCGCCCCAGGTGCGGACGTCCAGGTCCCACCGGCCCTTCAGGGACCGCCCGTCGGGGTAGGTGCACTCGCCGCCCGGCAGGATCACCGCCTGCGGCGGGGTCCCCGGGTCGTCCGCGCACGTGTACGGGTCCGGGCCGCGGGCGATCGCGAGGTCACCGGCCCGCAGGAACACGCGCTCCCCCGCGTCCGGCACGACCCAGGCCTCGCCGCGCACCACGAGCATGATCGTGAGGGGGGCGCGGTCCTCGACGCGCACGCACCAGGGCGGGTCGAAGCACGCACGGATCATGAAGGCGCCGCGTGCCCGGGGGCCCTCCAGCAGACCGGCGAGTGCGTCCATGGCGTCAGCGTAGACGTCCCTGGGGAAGGGACGTAGACGTCCGCTTATGGGAATGAGTCCCTCGGCGATGGGAGCCCTGCGCGGGCGGCGATTCACTGTCGGTATGACGCAGAACAGGGCACGCGAAGAGCGCGTACGGGACATGACGGTGCTGGTGACGGGCGCCACGGGACGTACCGGGCGGCGGGTGGCCGAGGCCGCGCGGGCGGCGGGGCTGAGGGTGCGGGCCGCGTCCCGTGCGGCGGGGTTCGACTGGACGGACCGGTCGACGTGGGCGGACACCCTGCGGGGTGCCGACGCGGCCTATCTCGTCCACCCCACGGACGTCGGCTCGCCCGACGCGGCCGAGATGGTCGGGGGTCTGGCACGGGAGGCGGTCGGGCTGGGGGTGCGGCGGCTGGTGCTGCTGTCCTCGCGGGGTGAGGAGCGGGCGCGGCCGGCCGAGGAGGCGCTGCGGGCGTCGGGCGCGGACTGGACGGTCGTACGGGCCGCGTGGTTCGCGCAGAACTTCAGCGAGGGGCCGTTGGTGGAGGGGCTGCTCCGCGGGGAACTGGTGTTTCCCGCCGGTGAGGTGCGGGAGCCGTTCATCGATGTGCGGGACATCGCGGACGTCGTGGTGGCCGTGCTCACGGGGGGCGAGCGGTATGCCGGGCAGGAGCTCGCCGTCTCCGGGCCCCGGCTGCTGAGTTTTCGGGAGGCGGTGGGGGAGATCGCGGCGGCGACGGGGGGTGAGCTGACGTATCTCCCGGTGACGGCGCGCCAGTACGGCGATCAGCTGGCCGGGTTCGGGGTGCCGGCGGAGGAGGCCGAGTTCCTCGTCGAGCTCTTCGAGAGCCTGCTCGACGGGCGTAACTCCTACCTGTCGGAGGGTGTGCGGGAGGTTCTGGGGCGGGAGCCGCGGGACTTCGCTCAATTCGCCCGGGAGGCGGCGGGGGCGGGGGCCTGGAAGGGGTGAGGCTCCGCCCGCGGCGTGCTACTCGTCCGCGCAGTGGTCGTCGTCGTTGCTCCTGCGGTGGTGGTGGGTGCTCTTGACGTGGGTGCGCAGGCGGGAGGTCACGTCCTCCGGGGGGAGGAAGCGGGACCAGCGTTCCGGGAACTCGGAGGGCATGTCCGGGTCGTCGGGGTCGGCGTCGGCGGCGCGGTGGGCAGCGGCGCGGGCGACGTACTCGGCGGCCTGCTCCTGACGCAGGCGCTCGTTCGCGGCGCGGGCCGCGGCCGTGGCGGCGGCGGGCCAGACCCGGTCGATGGCCGCGTTGACGGCGGCGCCGACGAGGACGGCGAACGCGGACACACCGATCCACAGCAGGACGGCCACGGGGGCGGCGAGTGAGCCGTAGATCGTCGGGCCCTCGACCGTGCTGGTCAGGTAGATACGGAGCAGGAAGCTGCCGAAGACCCACATGGCGAGGGCGACCAGGGCGCCGGGCACGTCCTCCACCCAGGGTGAGCGCACGGGCACGGACACGTGGTACAGCGTGGTCAGGAAGACGACCGAGAGCACGATGACGACAGGCCAGTACAGGACCTGTACGAGCGTCGCCGACCACGGCACGATCTGCACCACCGCGTCCGGGCCCGCGACCATCAGCGGCAGCGCGATCGAGCCGATCAGCAGCGCCACGATGAACAGCAGGAACGACATCACGCGGGTCGCCACGATCCCCCGGGTGCCGTCGAGGCCGTACATCACGGTGATGGTGTCGACGAAGACGTTCACCGCGCGTGAGCCCGACCACAGGGCGAAGAGGAAACCGAGGGAGATGATGTCGGGCCTGCCGCCCTTCATCACGTCGTGAAGGATCGGTTCGGCGATCTGGTGGACGCCCTTGTCCGTGAGGACCGTGCGGGAGGCCTCCAAGATGTTGGACTCCAGGCTCGCGATCGAGTGCGCGCCGGTCCAGTCGTCCACGTACCCGAGCAGCCCGATGAGGCTCAGCAGCAGGGGCGGCACGGACAGGAGTGTGAAGAAGGCGGCCTCGGCCGCCAGCCCCAGGATCCGGTACTCCATGCAGGAGTTGACGGTGTCCTTGAGCAGCAGCCAGGCGGTCCTTCGCTTCGACACGTTCCTGTACAGCGCGCGAGCGCGGTGAAAGCGGCCCACGGGAGACCGTTCAGGTGTTTCTTTTGCCTGGTGCACGTCCTTACCGTATCCGTATGGCAGCCAGCACCCACACCGTGACCAACCAGGCTCCGCCCCTGGTCGGATATGACGTCTTTGCCGCCGACCGGGCCCTCGTGGAGGCGGTCGAGCGGCACCTGGATCCAGGACTTCTCGACGAGGCACGCGAGGAGCTCTCGCTGCTCGGGCGTACGACGGGCTCCGCGCAGGTGCAGGAGTGGGGGGTGCTGGCCAACGAGAATCCGCCGAAGCTGCGCACCCACGACCGCTACGGCAACCGCGTCGACGAGGTCGATTTCCATCCCGCCTGGCACCGACTGCTCGGCAAGGGGGTCTCGGCGGGGCTGACGGCGGCCTGGAGCCGTCCCGGCGGTCACCTCAGGCGCGCGGCCGGCTTCGTCGTGTGGTCGCAGGCCGAGGCGGGCCACGGCTGCCCGCTGTCGATGACCCACGCGGCGGTGCCCGCCCTGCGCACCGACCCGGCTCTCGCCGCCCTCTGGGAACCACTGCTCACGTCCACCGTCTACGACCAGGGGCTGCGGCCCGCCTCCCAGAAGGCCGGTGTGCTCTTCGGGATGGGCATGACGGAGAAGCAGGGCGGCAGTGACGTACGGGCGAACAGGACCGAGGCGCGGCCGCTCGCCGAGGACGGGACCTACGAGCTGACCGGGCACAAGTGGTTCTGTTCGGCGCCGATGTCGGACGGGTTCCTGGTGCTGGCGCAGGCGCCGGGCGGGCTCACCTGTTTTCTGGTGCCGAGGGTGCTGGAGGACGGGACCCGCAACGTGTTCCGCATCCAGCGGCTCAAGGACAAGCTCGGCAACAAGTCGAACGCGTCGAGCGAGGTCGAGTTCGACGGGACCTGGGCGCGCCGGGTCGGGGACGAGGGGCGCGGGGTGCGCACCATCATCGAAATGGTCGCGGTGACCCGGCTGGACTGTGTGCTCGGCGCCGCCGCCGTCATGCGGCAGGCCGTGGCGCAGGCCGTGCACCACTGCACCTACCGGGAGGCCTTCGGCGGCAAGCTGATCGACAAGCCGCTGATGCGCAACGTGCTGGCGGACCTGGCGCTGGAGTCGGAGGCGGCGACGACGCTGGCGATGCGTCTGGCGGCGGCGTACGACGACGGCGGCGAGGACGAGCGGGCCTTCCTGCGGCTCGCGGTGCCGGCCGCCAAGTACTGGGTGACCAAGCGCTGCACCCCGGTGGCGGTGGAGGCACTGGAGTGCCTGGGCGGCAACGGATACGTCGAGGAGTCCGGCATGCCGAGGCTGCTGCGCGAGTCGCCGCTCAACTCCATCTGGGAGGGAGCGGGCAATGTGCAGGCCCTCGACCTGCTGCGCGCGATCCAGCGGGAGCCGCAGGCGCTGAACGCGTTCCTGCGGGAGGTGGGCCGGGCCCGCGGCGCCGACCACCGGCTCGACGGCGCGATCAAGAACCTGCTGGGCGAACTCGCCGACCTGGACGGTATCGAGGGCCGCGGGCGCAGGCTCGCGGAGCGTGTCGCGCTGGTGCTGCAGGGGTCGCTGCTCGTGCAGTACGCGCCTTCGGAGGTCGCCGACGCGTTCTGCGCCTCACGGCTGGGCGGCGACTGGGGCTCGGCCTTCGGCACCCTGCCGCACAGTCTCGATCTGGCCACGGTGGTGGAACGGGCCCGACCGGTTTCCTGAGCCGTGTCCTGAGCCGGTCTCCGCACCGGGCGCGGGGGTGGTGCTGCGCCGACACGGCACCACCCCCGCTCTCTGGCCCCGTTGTGAGGAGCGCGAACGCCGCACGGGCGGCGTTGCTCAAGTTTCCGACCCCGTACGGCTGTTCGCCAGGGTTGCAGGGGGTTGCAACTTTTCCGGCCTCTGTGGCCGGACTGTGCCCCTCCGTCGGTGCCGAGCGGCACTATGAGAACAGCAGTCAGTACGGGCCCGGGCGACCGTGGCCGAAAAGGGCCGGGCGGTGATGGGCCACAGGTGCCCGGAACCCGTCGGTCCGTCCGGGGAGGATGGGGAGGATTCCGTGGCGCACTCGCCGATCGACGTGACGCGGCTCGCCGCCCTGGACGCCGCCCAGGCGGCCCGTGTCCTGCGCGAGGTGCGCGACGCCACGCTCTCCGGACAGCCCGCCCGCCTCGCGCCGCGCCCGGTGATCGAGCAGTCCTGGGAGCGCATGCTGCGCGGCGGGGTCGACCCCGACCACGACTTCCGGGCCGGGCTGCTGGTCCGTGACGAGGTCGAGCGGCGGCGCCAGACCTCACAGCTGCGGCACGTCCTGCCGGTACTGCGCGAGGGCCTGCTCTCGGTCGCGGACGTCGCGCACCACATCATGGTGGTCGCGGACGCGGAGGGCCGGGTGCTGTGGCGGGAGGGCAGCGCGTCCGTGCTGCGCAAGGCCGACGGGTTCGGCTTCGAACTCGGGGCGGACTGGCGCGAGGGCGTGGTCGGTACGAACGGTGTGGGCACCCCGCTGGTCGCCCGGCGCCCCGTCCAGGTCTTCTCCGCCGAGCACTTCGTGCGCACCCACCACTCGTGGACCTGCACCGGCGCCCCGATCACCGACCCGCGCGACGGCAGTCTGATCGGCGTCGTGGACGTGAGCGGGCCGCTGGACACCCTGCACCCGGCGACGCTCGCCCTGGTCGGCTCGGTGGCCAAACTCGCCGAGGCGCGCCTGCGCGAGCTGCACCTGACCTCGCTGGAGGGGCTGCGCGCGGTGGCGGCGCCGGTGCTCGCCCGGCTCGGCGGGCGCGCCCTCGCCGTGGACCAGGACGGCTGGACGGCCGCGGTCACCGGGATGCCGTACACCGGACGACTCGCGCTGCCCAAGGCGCTCGCCCCCGGGCGGAGTTGGCTGCCGACGCTCGGGCTGTGCGTGGTGGAGCCGCTGCCCGGCGGCTGGCTGCTGCGGGCCGCCGACGAGCCGGAGCCCCGGGGGGCCGCGCGGATCGTCCTGGACCTGGCGCACCCGCGCCGCTCCTCGGTGACCGTCTCGTCCGAAGCGGGCTCCTGGTGCCACGAACTGAGCCCCCGGCATGCCGAGTTGCTGTACCTGCTGGCCGTCCGGCCCGCCGGGCGCAGCGCCTCGGGGCTCGCCGACGACCTGTTCGACGACCCCGGTCGTACGGTGACGGTGCGGGCCGAGATGTCGCGCGTACGGCGGTATCTCGGGGCTTTCCTGGAACACCAACCGTATCGTTTCTGCGAGGCCGCGGAGGTCGAGTTGGTGCTCCCGGAGGACCCCCGGGACCTGCTCCCCCACTCGACGGCGCCGGCGGTGCGCAGGGCGCGGAAACTCGGGCCCACTTGTACCGCACCGGAGCCCGACGCGTCACCCGACCGGCCGAATATGCCCCCTGCGAGAGGCAAGGAGCGTATTTCGGGACCGTCTTCCGGGGTCCTTGACCAGGCACGTGGCTCTCTGACGTAGCATCCCTCCACAGGCCACCCCACCTGTCTCTCCGTCAATGTTCTGATCATGAGAGGCAGTTGGCCTTCCTCGGGAGGACGCATGAAGCATCGCGGCAGGCACCGTCGTAGGCGAAGGGGACAGGCGCTGCGCGCCACCCTGGCCGGAACAGCCCTCGCGCTCACCGCGGCCGCCACGCTGATCAGCACCTCCCAGGCGACGGGCAGCAACAGTCCGGGCGCGCTGACCCCGCTCACCTCGGCCGCCGAGACCAGCAGGCTCCAACTGCACGAGAACCTGGTCGCCGGGGACACTCTCAGCACGCTCAGCCGGAACATGGGCGGGAACGTCGGGGTCTCCGGCGTGCTGGCGAGCGCCGACCACGTGATGCGCGACGAGGCCGACTGCTCCGGGACCGAGCGGGCCGCGCTGCCGCTCGAACCGGTCGCCACCCGCGCGTACTGCTGGGCCTCGGACGACGCGCGGACCCAGCAGTGGGCGCCCGCCTCCGTCACCACTTCCGGTGACGCCGACCAGGACGGCCGGTGGGGCGACCAGCGGGTCATCCTGGCGGGCTGGAACCACGACGACCGGGCCGCGGGCGCCTCCGTCACCGACCGGGGTCTGGCCCGGGTCGCCTTCATCGACGCGAGCGACCCGGCGGCGCTCAGGTACCGCTGGGTGCTGCTGGTCGCGCCGCGCGACGGCGGCAGGGACTTCGGTGCGGTCCGTTCCCGGCTGGGCGGCATGGTCTGGTACCAGGGCAAGCTGATCGTCACCGCGCAGAACGGCGCGGGGCAGGACGACTCCCTGCTCGTCTTCGACCTGCACCACCTCCTGAAGGCGGGCGTGGACAGCGGGGCGATCGGCAAGGTGCGGGGCGGCTACTCCGCGCACGGCTATCGGTACGTGCTGCCGGCCGTCGGCTCGTACAGCCCGGCGGGCGGCACGTGCGGCTCGGGCGAGGCCCGGGCGAACCCCTGTTTCGGTTCCCTGTCGCTGGACCGCACCTCGACACCGGACAGCCTGGTCGCCACCGAGGCGGCGCAGGCCGACGGCACGGAGCGGACCCGGATCTGGCGGTACTCGTACAGCACCGTCGGCGGCCGGGCGGGGTTGCTCGGCAGCGACTCGCTGGGGCGGGTCGACGCGCGCGAGGCCTACACGACCAAGGCCGCCGGGCTCTCTGGCGTCCTCTCCTACAAGCCGGCCGGGGCGCGCAAGGCCGACTGGTACGTCGGCCACACACCCGCCAGCGGTGGCCGGCACGGCACGCTGTGGCGCCAGAGCGGGCACACCGCCGAGGCGGTGCGGTGCACCGGGGACCAGTCCTACGCCTGCTGGGGCCAGCACACCGCGTCCCTGTCCTACTGGCAGGACACCGGCGAACTGTGGAGCCTCACCGGCGCCGACCCGGACACGACACCGGAGCGCGTCCTGTACGCGGTCCCGTTGACCGCGGTGGACAAGTCCCTGGGCTAGGGGCCCCGGGGTCTACGCCCCCGGACCCCCGTTCGGTCCGAACAGCCTCGTCCTCGAACGCCGGACGGCCTGGGAGTCCTCAGGGGCGCGGGGAACTGCGCGACCAGCCCCCGCCGGCCCCGCGGCCGAAGAACACGTCCCGGCGTCCGGGGACGCGGACCCGCTTTGGAGCGCTGCGCGGCCCCGTGGTTCCCTGGCCTCCATGAGCAACGTCACTGTGACCACCTGGTCCCTGGAGCAGACCGCGTCGAGCGACCTGCTCCCCGCGATCACGCCCGACGGCGACGTCCGGATCGTGCGCTCCGAAGTCCCCTCGCCCGAGTTCAACCGCTTCCTGTACGCCTCCGTGGGCGGAGACATCCGCTGGACCGACCGCCTGAGCTGGACGTACGCGCAGTGGCAGGAGGTCCTGGACCGCCCCGGCGTGGAGACCTGGGTCGCCTACGACCGGGGAACGCCCGCGGGCTATGTCGAGCTGGACCCGCAGGACGACGGCGTGGTCGAGCTCATGTACTTCGGACTGATCCCCGCCTTCCGTGGCCGCAGGATCGGCGGGCACCTGCTCTCGTACGGGGTGGCGCGCGCCTGGGACCTGGCGGAGCGCTGGCCGGGGCGGCCCGAGACGAAGCGTGTCTGGCTGCATACCTGCAGCAAGGACGGGGAGCACGCGATGGACAACTACCTGCGCCGCGGCTTCAAGCTCTTCGACACCAAGGTGGAGGAGGAGCCGGAGGTCGCCGCTCCCGGACCCTGGCCGGGCGCACGAGCGGTCTGACCTGCCGCGGGCCTGGCCCTCGGCCCGCCATCGGCGGGTCACCGGGCCGCCTGATCGTCCATTCCTGCCCAGCCGTGTGACCGACAACACCTTTGTCTCGCCATTCGGGACAAGGGTGTCCACATGATGGATGAAGGTGGACTGGCCCGAGATCCCCATGACACGCTTCCGTCATGTCTGGAACTGGAATTGCCTTGGTGAGTCGGCGGCACGTCGACCTCGGCCGCATGTCCAGCGCCATCTGTCCGGCGAGCTGACAGCCCCGGCCCAGCCGACATTCTCCCTTTTGCCTCCCTCTGCGCAATGACGCGCGCGTACTTTCCGTATGCGCCCATATGCGCAGTTGAGAGCCGCTCTCCTTCCTGTCCCGCAGTCCCGAAGGACGTATCAACCATGGCCGCCACCCCGCAGAATCCCGATGCCGCGCCCCGCCGCAAGGTGAGTCGTCACCGCGGCGAGGGTCAGTGGGCCGTGGGGCATTTCACCCCGCTCAACGGAAACGAACAGTTCAAGAAGGACGACGACGGTCTCAATGTGCGGACACGCATTGAGACGATCTACTCGAAGCGTGGCTTCGACTCGATCGACCCCAACGACCTTCGTGGACGTATGCGCTGGTGGGGGTTGTACACCCAGCGCAAGCCCGGGATCGACGGCGGCAAGACCGCGATCCTGGAGCCGGAGGAGCTGGACGACAAGTACTTCATGCTGCGCGTCCGCATCGACGGCGGCCGGCTGACCACCGACCAGCTGCGCGTCATCGGCGAGATCTCGCAGGAGTTCGCGCGCGGCACCGCCGACCTCACCGACCGCCAGAACGTGCAGTACCACTGGATCCGCATCGAGGACGTCCCCGAGATCTGGAACCGGCTCGAAGCCGTCGGGCTGTCCACCACCGAGGCCTGCGGTGACACGCCCCGCGTCATCCTCGGCTCGCCCGTCGCCGGCATCGCCGAGGACGAGATCATCGACGGCTCCCCGGCCATCGACGAGATCCACCGCCGGATCATCGGCAACAAGGACTTCTCGAACCTGCCCCGCAAGTTCAAGTCCGCGATCTCCGGCTCGCCGCTGCTCGACGTGGCGCACGAGATCAACGACGTCGCCTTCGTCGGCGTGAACCACCCGGAGCACGGCCCCGGCTTCGACCTCTGGGTCGGTGGCGGCCTCTCCACCAACCCGAAGATCGGCCAGCGCCTCGGCGCCTGGGTCCCGCTGGACGAGGTCCCGGACGTCTACGAGGGCGTCATCTCGATCTTCCGCGACTACGGCTACCGGCGCCTGCGCACCCGCGCCCGTCTGAAGTTCCTGGTCGCCGACTGGGGCGTGGAGAAGTTCCGCCAGATCCTGGAGGACGAGTACCTCGAGCGGAAGCTCGTCGACGGCCCGGCCCCCGAGCAGCCGGTCGCCCGCTGGCGCGACCACGTCGGTGTGCACCGCCAGCAGGACGGCCGCTTCTACGTCGGCTTCGCGCCGCGCGTCGGCCGCGTGGACGGCACCACCCTCACGAAGATCGCCGAGCTGGCCGCGGCACACGGCTCGGGCCGGCTGCGCACCACCGTCGAGCAGAAGATGATCGTGCTCGACGTGACGGAGGACCAGATCGACTCGCTGGTGGAGGGCCTCGAAGCCCTCGACCTGACCGTCAGGCCCTCCACGTTCCGGCGCGGCACGATGGCCTGCACCGGCATCGAGTACTGCAAGCTCGCGATCGTCGAGACCAAGGCGCGCGGTGCTTCTCTGATCGACGAACTCGAGCGCCGCATCCCCGAGTTCGAAGAGCCCATCACCATCAACATCAACGGCTGCCCGAACGCCTGCGCCCGTATCCAGGTCGCGGACATCGGTCTCAAGGGCCAGCTGGTCCTGAACGACCAGGGCGAGCAGGTCGAGGGCTTCCAGGTGCACCTGGGCGGCGCGCTCGGCCTGGAGGCCGGCTTCGGCCGCAAGGTCCGCGGTCTGAAGGTGACCTCGGACGAGCTGCCCGACTACATCGAGCGGGTCCTCAAGCGCTTCCAGGCGGAGCGCGAGGACGACGAGCGCTTCGCCACCTGGGCGGCCAGGGCTTCCGAGGAGTCGCTGTCGTGAGTGAGCGAGCGGCTCCCTTCTACTGCCCCTACTGCGGCGACGAAGACCTCCGTCCGAGCGAGCAGGGCCACGGCGCGTGGGAATGCGCGGCGTGCAACCGAGCCTTCCAGTTGAAGTTCCTCGGGCTGCTCGCCCGCGGGGTTCAGCGCAACGAAGGTGGAGGGGACGAGATATGACGACGATTCAGGAAGACCAGGAAAACCGGGAAGGCCGTACGGCCGAGGACCTGAGGCGCCTCGCCGAGCAGGCGGGGCGCGACCTCGAGGACGCCTCGGCCCTGGAGATCCTCCAGTGGGCCGTCGAGACCTTCGGCAAGACGTTCTGCGTGACCTCCTCCATGGAGGACGCGGTCGTCGCCCACCTCGCCTCCCGCGCCCAGCCCGGGGTCGACGTGGTCTTCCTCGACACCGGCTACCACTTCCCCGAGACCATCGGCACCCGGGACGCGGTCGAGGCCGTGATGGACGTCAACGTCATCACCCTCACCCCGCGCCAGACCGTCGCCGAGCAGGACGCCGAGTACGGCCCCCAGCTGCACGACCGCGACCCCGACCTGTGCTGCGCCCTGCGCAAGGTCAAGCCCCTGGAAGAGGGCCTGACCAGGTACGACGCCTGGGCGACCGGACTGCGCCGCGACGAGTCCCCGACCCGGGCGAACACCCCGGTCGTCGGCTGGGACGAGAAGCGGCAGAAGGTCAAGATCTCGCCGATCGCCCGCTGGACGCAGGACGACGTGGACGCGTACGTCGCGGAGCACGGCGTCCTGACCAACCCGCTGCTGATGGACGGCTACGCGTCCGTCGGCTGCGCGCCCTGTACCCGCCGTGTGCTGGAGGGCGAGGACGCCCGGGCCGGACGCTGGGCGGGACGGTCCAAGACCGAGTGCGGGCTGCACGGATGACCACCACCACCCAGATCTCCCAGGAGCAGCAAGTGACGACCGGAGCCACCATCTGGCTCACGGGTCTGCCGAGCGCCGGCAAGACCACCATCGCGTACGAGCTGGCCGGCCGGCTGCGCGACGAGGGCCACCGTGTCGAGGTGCTCGACGGCGACGAGATCCGCGAGTTCCTCTCTTCCGGTCTCGGCTTCTCGCGCGAGGACCGCGACACGAACGTGCAGCGGATCGGTTTCCTCGCCGAGCTGCTCGCCCGCAACGGCGTCAAGGCGCTCGTCCCGGTGATCGCGCCGTACGCCGACAGCCGCGAGGCGGTCCGGGGGCGTCACCGGACCGGCGGGACCCCGTACCTGGAGGTGCACGTGGCGACGCCGGTCGAGGTCTGCTCCGTGCGCGATGTGAAGGGGCTGTACGCCAAGCAGGCCGCGGGCGAGATCTCGGGGCTGACCGGCGTCGACGACCCGTACGAGGAGCCCGCGTCGCCCGATCTGCGCATCGAGTCGCACACCCAGTCCGTGCAGGAGTCCGCGGCCGCGCTCCATGCGCTGCTCACCGAAAGGGGTCTCGCATGACGACCGTCGCCAGTGTCTCCGAGGAGACGGACAGCAGCCCGTACGCGCTGTCGCACCTGGACGCCCTGGAGTCGGAGGCCGTCCACATCTTCCGTGAGGTCGCGGGCGAGTTCGAACGACCGGTGATCCTCTTCTCCGGCGGCAAGGACTCCATCGTCATGCTGCACCTCGCCCTGAAGGCCTTCGCCCCCGCCACGATCCCCTTCACCCTGCT
>NZ_JBVJPA010000016.1:0-302057 GCF_055582885.1 Streptomyces sp. NPDC107454
TTTCCCTTTCCGGCGGTTCCGACTCTATCAGATCCTTTCGGGCCTGATTCCCAGTCAGCGGGGCTTGTCTTCCAGGCCCTTGGGCCGTTCCGACGTCCCAAACTTTAGCGGATCCTCTCGGCAGTTCCTAATCGGACCGCCGCGTCCCAGGCGAATTGAATTCGGGCACGCCGAATTCACCCGTTTGGGAGATCGTGCTGATGGTTGGGGTGCCGCTTCTGCGGCGGAGGTGCTACCGCAGAACCGTTACGGCCCCGTGGCAACTCGAAGAACCTTACGGATCCAGCAAGGTGGTGTCAACCATCTCTGTCAAGATCTTTTAATCGAGGTCGCTGAGCCGGCCGCCCGCGTCCGGCTGGGCGTGCTCCACGCGTCGCAGGAGACGCGTCAGGACCTCACCGAGGACACCGCGCTCGTCGGCGGACAGGTCCTGGAGGAGGTCCTCCTCGAAGACCGTGGCGAGGCGCATGGCCTCCAGCCACTTCTCGCGCCCCTCGTCCGTGAGCTCCACGATCACGCGGACACGGTTCGACTCGTCGCGCTCCCGGGTGACCAGACCCTCCGCGACCATCCGGTCGATCCGGTGGGTCATCGCGGCCGGGGTCAGGCCCAGCCGCTTGGCGAGGTCGCTGGGGCCCATCCGGTACGGCTCGCCGGACAGGACGAGGGCCTTGAGGACCTCCCACTCGGCGTTGCTGATGCCGAGGGTGGCGGTCTGGCGGCCGTAGGCGACGTTCATACGGCGGTTGAGGCGACCGAGCGCCGCCACGATCTTCTCGACCTGGGGGTCGAGGTCCCGGAACTCGCGCTGGTAGGCGGCGATCTGTTCGTCGAGTGTCGGCTCGGTTGTCGGCGCGGTGAGGCCGGGGGTGTCGCCCATGTCCGAAGTATCGCACGGGCTCGCTTGGCATTGAAGTCCTTGAAGCTGTACAGTTCAACATCTAACTTTAGCTTCGAAGTCTTCAGGCCTGCATCCATGCACGCCGAAGCTTCACGACCAAGGCAGGTGAAAGTGACCAGGGCGATGGGCGCAGCGATGCGCCGGATCCACGTGGGCAACGCACTCGGAGCGTTCGGGCTCGGCTTTACCGTCCCCTTCCTCTACGTCTATGTGGCGCAGGTACGGGGACTCGGTTCCATGACGGCGGGTCTCGTGCTCGCCGTCTTCGCCGTGGCCGCTCTCGTGGTGCTGCCGTTCGCCGGACGGGCCATCGTCCTGCGCGGCCCGCTGCCGGTCCTGCTCACCGCCCTGGTCACCGCCGCCGTCGGGGCGCTGAGCCTGGGGCTCTCGAGCAACGCCACGGCCGTACTGCTGTCGGCGGCGGCGCTCGGTGCGGGACAAGCGGTCATGCAGCCGGCGCTGGCGACGATGATCGTGGACTGCTCGACGGCGGACACGCGGTCGCGCGCCTTCGCGACACAGTTCTTCCTGCAGAACCTCGGGCTCGGCGTGGGTGGCCTGATCGGCGGCCACATCGTCGACACGACCCGCGCGAGTTCGTTCACGCTGCTGTTCGCGATCGAGGCGGCGATGTTCCTGGTGCTGGTCGTGATCATGGCAACCGTACGGGTGCCGCACGCGCCGCGGATCGAGGGGGACGCGCCGCAGGCCGAGGGCGGCAGCTGGAAGCAGCTGCTGGGCAACCGGGCCATGGTGCAGCTGTCCGTGCTGGGCTTCGTGCTGTTCTTCGCCTGCTACGGACAGTTCGAGTCGGGGCTGTCCGCGTACGGCGTCGAGGCGGCCGGGATCTCGACCTCCGCGCTCGGTACGGCGATGGCGGCGAACACGGCGATGATCGTGGTGGCGCAGTTCGCGGTGCTGAAGTTCGTCGAGCGCCGGAAGCGGTCGCGGGTGATCGCGGCGGTGGGCCTCATCTGGGCCGTGGCGTGGCTGGCCGCTGGATACGCGGGGCTGGGACACGGCAGCCAGACGATGGCGACGGCGGCGTTCGTCTCGACGTACGCGCTGTTCGGACTCGGCGAGGCGATGCTGTCGCCGACGGTCGCGCCGCTGGTCGCGGATCTCGCACCGACGGGACTGGCCGGCCAGTACAACTCGGCCTTCGCCCTGGTGAAGCAGCTCGCGCTGGCCGTCGGTCCTGCGGTGGGCGGCCCGATGGGGGCCTCGCTGCACGGTCCCTACGTCGTGACGTTTCTGCTCTTCTCGCTCGGCATCACGTTCCTGGCGCTCCGGCTCGGGCGGCAGCTCAGCCCCGTACAGAACCAGCCGTGGCTGGCGAAGAGCCGGGTGGTGGCTCAGGGCGGGGCTGCACCCGCGGAGCCGGTACCGGCGAGCGCCTGACGCAGGTTCGTACGGCGTTCGCACGACGGCTGTCACCACGTTTCACCGTGGCGGCAGCCGTCCGCTGTTTCTCAGGTGCGGGGCAGGGCGAACTCGCACCAGACCGCCTTCCCTCCCCCGGGCGTACGCCGCGACCCCCAGCCGGAAGCGATCGTCGCGACGATCGCGATACCGCGGCCGGCCTCGTCGGCGGGCTCGGCGCGACGCCGACGCGGCAGATGGTCGTCGCCGTCGGTGACCTCGATGATGAGGCGGCGGTCGGTGCGGCGCAGCCGAAGGCGCATCGGCGGGGTGCCGTGCTGGAGGGAGTTGGCGACCAGTTCGCTGGTGGCGAGGACGCCGAGATCGTGAAGGTCGGACGGGAAACGCCAACTCGTCAGCACGCCGGAGGCGAAGGCACGCGCGCGTGGCGCCGCTTCCACCCCGCCCAGCAGCTCCAGGGCCGCGTTGCGGAAGAGCTCGCCGTCGGGGCCCGTGCGGGCGGGGTGCTGAAGGACGAGGACGGCCACGTCGTCGTCGTGGTCGGCGGTGACGCCCGCGGAGCGGACGAGGCGGTCGCAGACGACCTGGGGCGTGCCGGTCGCCCCCGCGAGGGCGCGCTCCAGGGACGCGATCCCCTCGTCGAGGTCCTCGTTGCGGCGCTCGACCAAGCCGTCGGTGTAGAGGACGGCCGTGGAGCCGGGGCCCAGCGGGACCGAGCCCGAGGCGTGCATCCAGCCGCCGGTGCCGAGCGGTGGTCCGGTGGGTTCGTCGGCTCGGATCACGATGCCGTTCTCGTCGCGGACGAGGATCGGGAGGTGGCCCGCGGAGGCGTACACGAGACGCCCCTCGTTGGGGTCGTGGACGGCGTACGCGCACGTGGCGATCTGGTTGGCGTCGATCTCCGTGGCGAGTCCGTCGAGGAGTTGCAGGACCTCGTGCGGGGGCAGGTCGAGGCGGGCGTACGCGCGTACGGCGGTGCGCAGTTGCCCCATGACGGCCGCGGCCCGCACTCCGCGGCCCATCACGTCGCCGATGACGAGCGCGGTGCGGCCACCGCCGAGGGTGATCACGTCGTACCAGTCGCCGCCGACCGCGGCCTCTGTGCCGCCGGGCTGGTAAGTGGCGGCGACGCGGAGGTCGTCGGGTTCTTCCAGCTCCTGGGGGAGCAGGGAACGCTGGAGGGTGACGGCGGTCTCGCGCTGGCGGCGCTCGCTGGCGCGCAGTCGCTCCGCGGCCTCGGCGTGGTCGGTGACGTCGGTGGCGAAGACGAGTACGCCGCCGTCCTGGCCGTCCGGGGTGGCGTCGACGGGCGTGCAGGTGAAGGTGTACGAGCGACCGCCGGGGGCTTTGCGGGACTTGACCGTGCGCGGCTTGGCGCTGCGCAGCACCTGGTCGAGGAGCGGGAGCAGGCCGATCTCCGCGAGCTCGGGCAACGCCTCGCGTGCGGGTTCACCGACGGGCCGGGCGCCGAAGGCCGCCGCATAGGCGTCGTTGACGTAGGCCACGCGGTGGTCGTGGCCGTGCACGAGGGCGACGAGGGCCGGGACGCGGTCGAGGACCTCGCGCACGGGCAGGTCGTCGACGGCGGGGACGGGCGGCGCGTCGTCGGTCAGCTGCTCGGCGCGGGCCGCGGGCACGGAGCCCTCGCCTCGACGGTCCGGGGAGGCCGTGTGTTCGGTCCGCGCCGCGGCGCGGCGCTGCGTTCCGGGGAGCCGGGCGCTCCAGCGGGTGAAGTTCACCGAATCCTTGCCTCGTGATTGTCGTCTCCGGTCGGCTCCGGAATCCGGCCGGGGGTCCGGCCCGCGGCCGGAGCCACTGGAGCGCTGCCTCCCTGATCGGAATCCGGGAAATGCGGCGCTGGGGAAGAAGCCTGTGGGTGCGGATGAGCGAACCGTCGGCCCGCCCAAGGTCGGGACCAGTCTGGCCGACCGGACCGACATCCGTCAGACGCCTGCCTGATCGGTGGAGTTCCTGGGTCCGGTCAGGACGACCCCTTCGGGTCGAGCTTCGGGTCGATAGGATGCTTTCCACCGGCCGCGAGTTCGAACTCCGCTCGAGGATGTTCGAGCGATCCGAGGGACACGATCTCCCTTTTGAAGAGCCCCGCCAAGGTCCATTCGGCGAGTACGCGGGCCTTGCGGTTGAAGGTCGGGACCCTGCTCAGGTGGTAGACGCGGTGCATGAACCAGGCAGGATAGCCCTTCAGCTTGCGCCCGTAGACGTGCGCGACACCTTTGTGCAGCCCGAGGGACGCGACCGAGCCGACGTACTTGTGGGAGTACGTCTCCAGGGGCTCCTCGCGCAGGGAGTGGGCGATGTTGTCGCCGAGGACCTTGGCCTGGCGCACCGCGTGCTGGGCGTTGGGCGCGGTCTCCTTGCCGGGCTCCCCGGCGGTGACGTCGGGGACGGCGGCGGCGTCTCCCGCCGCCCACGCGTGCGGGGCGCCGTCGACGGTCAGCTCCGCGGTGCACTTGAGACGGCCGCGCCCGTTGAGGGGGAGGTCGGTGGCGGCCAGGATCGGGTGCGGTTTCACGCCGGCGGTCCACACGACCGTGCGCGTGGGGAAACGGGCGCCGTCGCTGAGGACGGCGATCCGGTCCGCGCAGGAGTCGAGGCGGGTTTCGAGGCGTACGTCGATGTTGCGGCGGCGCAGCTGGGTGACCGTGTACTTGCCCATCTCCTCGCCGACCTCGGGGAGGATGCGGTTCGAGGCCTCGACGAGGATCCACTTCATGTCGTCGGCGTTGACGTTGTGGTAGTAGCGGGCGGCGTAGCGGGCCATGTCCTCGAGTTCGCCGAGCGCCTCCACACCCGCGTAACCGCCTCCCACGAAGACGAAGGTCAGGGCGGCGTCGCGGATCCCTGGGTCGCGGGTGGAGGAGGCGATGTCCATCTGCTCGATGACGTGGTTGCGCAGCCCGATGGCCTCCTCGATGGTCTTGAAGCCGATGGCGTAGTCGGCGAGTCCGGGGATCGGGAGGGCGCGTGAGACCGAGCCGGGGGCGAGGACGAGCTCGTCGTACGTGATCTGCTCCGTGCCCGCGCCCTCCTCGGCGGTGGCGAGCGTGCTGAGCGTCGCGGTGCGCTTGGCGTGGTCGATGCTGTGGGCCTCGCCGATCACGATCCGGCACCGGTCGAGGACCCTGCGCAGCGGGACCACCACATGGCGCGGCGAGATCAGGCCTGCGGCGGCTTCGGGAAGGAACGGCTGATAAGTCATATAGGGGTCGGGGGAGACGACGGTGATCTCGACCTCGCCCCGATTCAGTTCCGGCTTCAACTTTCGTTGGAGGCGCAGGGCGGTGTACATCCCGACGTAGCCGCCGC
Organism: Streptomyces sp. NPDC107454; assembly: GCF_055582885.1. NCBI lineage: Bacteria > Bacillati > Actinomycetota > Actinomycetes > Kitasatosporales > Streptomycetaceae > Streptomyces > Streptomyces sp. NPDC107454. The sequence continues at coordinate 5,612 of NZ_JBVJPA010000016.1, forward strand.
CGACGATGAGAATGCGCACAGGTTCCTTCACCATCCCATGACGCACCCCGCTCTTGAGTTTGTCCACAGGCTCGACAATTTGTGTGACCGACGGCCGGGGGCCCGGGGGGTTGGCCGTTTTGCCGGAGCGCGGGAAGAGTGCGCAGGTCAGATGGGGTGATCGGAGGGTTCGGAGGGGGCGTAATCGGGAGGTAACCGACCCGTACTCCGATCGGGGGGCGCTCCGTGCGGAACCTGCCCCTTCTGAATTGACCCCCACTCAACTATGTTCGTGTGTCGACGGGGTGTAGGGGGATGCGCTCGACGAGTCCGCACGACGGGTTCGTGAATCAAGCTTGTTCCGCTCGCTCCGGCTTCCAATGGCGGGGAGAGTCTCCGGGGGGAGACGTCATTACCGGGGGAACGCTTATGCACATTCAGGATGCTCATTGGTCTTCCGCGTCTGCCATCGCGTCCGGTGGCACGGTCGGCGCGGCAACGGGCGGCAACGGCCGCGGTCCGGTGGAAGGATCGCGGACGACGCCGCTACGGGTGGACGCACAGCGCAATCTGGAACACGTACTGCGCGCGGCGCGCGAGGTCTTCGGCGAGCTGGGGTACGGCGCGCCGATGGAGGACGTCGCACGGCGCGCCCGGGTCGGCGTCGGCACGGTGTACCGGCGCTTCCCGAGCAAGGACGTCCTGGTCCGTCGGATAGCCGAGGAGGAGACCTCCCGGCTGACCGACCAGGCGCGCGCGGCGCTCGGTCAGGAGGACGAGCCGTGGTCGGCGCTCTCGCGCTTCCTGCGTACGTCGGTGGCCTCGGGCGCCGGGCGGCTGCTGCCGCCGCAGGTGCTGCGGGTCGGCGTCGCGGAGGAAGGACCCTCGGCGGACGAGGCACGGGTGCCGCAGCAGCGGTCCCAGCTCGCCCCCGAGCTCCGGCTCGTCGAGCAGCGGCCGGCGCCCGAAGAAGAGGCCATGGCCGCGGTGGCCGACGACGCCGGTGCGGCCGCGCTGCTCGACGTGGTGGGCCGGCTGGTGGATCGGGCGCGCGCGGCCGGTGAGCTGCGGGCGGACGTGACCGTGGCGGACGTACTGCTGGTCATAGCCACGGCGGCGCCTTCGCTGCCGGATGCCGCCCAGCAGGCCGCGGCCTCGGCCCGGTTGCTGGACATCCTGCTGGAGGGGCTGCGCTCGCGGCCGATGTGACGGCGGCCGGGGTGACGGAGTCCGAGGTGACGTAGTGCGGGGTCCGCGCATTCCGGCCGTGGCGCAACTGCCTTGTGAGGAGCGTTTATTGACTATTCCCCAAACGGATGACCACTAGTGCTGTCGTGTGGCAAGTCCCCACGGACGAGTGGTTGGTCCGTGCGGTGGGGTCCCGTCACTGAAGCGTGTGGCACTCTGTCCCGGTATTCGGGTCCGAGTGTGCAGGCGGGGGCTTTCCGCGATGAGCGTTGACGGGCGGGACGAGTCACCCGGTGACGGTGGCGCGGAGGCCGGCGGGCCGCCCTCGCGGCAGGTACCGAGCCAGGGCGGTCCGTCGGGCATCACCCCGGAACCCTCGGGTCCACCGGCTGCTCCAGGTACTTCGGGTGCTTCAGGTACTTCGGGTGCCCCGCGGGACGCCAGCGTTCCGGCGCAGCGCGACCGGTTCGACCGGCGTGACGGCGTCCTGCCGCCCCCGATCGGGCTGCCGCCCTCGGACGCCGACCTGATCGGGCGGATGCGGGCGGGCGACGACACGGCGTACGAGGAGTTGTACCGCCGTCACGCCGAAGCCGTCCGTCGCTATGCCCGCACCTGCTGCCGGGACGCGCACACCGCGGACGACCTCACCGCCGAGGTGTTCGCCCGCATGCTCCAGGCGGTCCGCCGCGGCCACGGCCCCGAGCACGCCGTACGCGCGTATCTGCTCACCACGGTCCGCCGCGTCGCCGCGAGCTGGACGAAGTCCGCGAAACGGGAACAACTGGTCGACGACTTCGCGGTGTTCGCCGCGCAGTCCTCCCGCACCTCCGAGGTGTCCGACGACGTCACGCTGGACCCGGGTGCCGACGTACGGGCGATGCACGAGGCCGAGCAGTCGATGGCCATGCAGGCGTTCCGGTCGCTGCCGGAGCGCTGGCAGGCCGTGCTGTGGCACACGGAGGTCGAGGACGAGTCCCCGAGCGAGGTCGCCACGCTCTTCGGGCTCGACGCCAACGGCACCCGCGTCCTGGCCAGCCGCGCCCGCGAGGGCCTCAAGCAGGCCTACCTCCAGGCACACGTCAGCGCCACGCTCATCATGGACGAGGAGTGCGCGCGCTACGCCGACCGGCTCGGCGCCTACGCCCGCGGCGGCCTGCGCACCCGGGCCGAGCGCGGACTGCGCAAGCACCTGGAGGAGTGCGCCAAGTGCCGACTGGCCGCGGGCCAGATCAAGGAAGTCGCCAGCGGGATCCCCGCGGTCGTGCCGGTCGCGGTCATCGGTTGGTTCGGTGCCGCCGGGTACGCGAAGGCCGTCGCGCTCATCGCCGGTGGCGCCGGAGCGGGTGCGGCCGGGGCGGCGGGCGCAGCGGCGGCGGCGAGCGGCGGCTCGGGCGGGGCGGCGGGCGCGGCCGGGGCGACGGGCGGCGGCTCGGGCGGGGTGGGCGCCGGGGGCGGCGCTGCCGCCTCGGAGGGGCTCGGCGCGCCGGTCAAGGCCGGTATCGCGGCGGGAGTCGTCGCGGTGGCAGCGGCGGCGGTGGCACTGGCCCTCGTAGGCAACGGCAGCCCGACCCAGAAGCCCGAGGCCAAGCCGCCGGCCACCTCGCCAGTGGTCGAAGCGCCACAGCCACAGCCGACACCGACGCCGACGCCGACTGCGTCGAAGAAGCCCGCGCCAGGGGCCCCGGTGGTGGCCTCCGCACCGAAGCCCAGCCCGACCCCGACCCCGACCCCCCGGCCCACCCCGACGCCCACACCCAAGCCATCACCCACCCCGACGCAGGCGCAGCCGAATCCCACCCCCACACCTACCCCCACACCGGCCCCCGCCCCGCCGCCGCCTCCGGCACCGGTCGTCTACCAGTGGAACGAGTTGAAGTACAACGTCACCGGTGACCACACCGAGCCCGAGATGCGGCTCGGCGAGAGCAGTTGGGTGTGGCAGCGGTGGGGAGTCTCGATCGCGGGGCAGCGGTACACCCACGGCGTGACCGTGCACGGCCGGTCCTCGGTCACCATCGACCTCAACCGCAGCTGCTCGGCGTACGACGCGCTGGTCGGCGTGGACGACCTGGCGCTGGGCCTCGGCCAGGTGAGTTTCTCCGTGTACGCCGACGGAGCGCGCCTGTGGCAGTCGCCGCTGATCAAGGGCGGCGAACCCGCGATCCCCGTGCATGTGAACCTCACCGGCCGCACAACGATCCGGCTGGCCGTCGAACCGCACACGAGATTCGACACGGTGGCCCTGGCGGACTGGGCGGAGTCCACGTTCCAGTGCCAGTGAGGTGAACTACTCCTCCAGCGCCTCCGCGAGCTCCCGCAGGGCGTCGGCCTGGGTGAAGCCCGCCCCCGTCGTCCGCTCGGAGTCATGGCGGACGGGACCGAGAGCGGCGCGCGCGGCGGTCTCCGTGCGCTCGGCACCGGTGCGCTCCTGGCTCGGACGGGGGTGACCGCCGCGCCAGGAAGTACCGGCGGCGAGCAGACGGGCCGCTCGGGGATGGTCACCGAGCTCGGACAGCAGGCCCGCCGCACTCTCGACGAGACTCGCGGTCACCACGTCGGCGCAGCGCCCCGTCACCGCCCCGGCCAACGCGTCGGCCATCTTGCGCAGGCCGGGCGCCGGGCCGGACTCGGCGGCCGTGACGAGCGCCTCGACCCAGTTCAGCCCCGCCATGAACTGCGGCGGCGGGGTGCCGCGCGCGGTCATCTCGCACGCCTGCTCCCACTGTTCACGCGCGACGGCGACCTCGCCGTCGTCCAGGGCCAGCTGGGCGCGCAGCAGACGGACGAAGGCGCCGGAGTCCGTGACGCTGTACCGCTCGGCCGCGGCGTTCGCCTCGTCCAGGGCGGCCAGGGCCTGCGAGCGCTCGCCCGCTCGGTAGGCGAGCTCGGCCAGCCGCGCCATGAGGAAGGGCGTCTCGGCGTACGCGCCGACCTCGAAGGCCAGCCGCAGTGCCTCCTCGTACTCGCCCTTGGCCTCGTCGTAGAAACCGCGCGCCGTGGCCGCCTCCCCCGCGGCGCTGCACACCTGGGCGCGCACCCAGCGGTCACCCACCCGCCGGCTGAGCACCCGTAGCTCCGCGAGGTCGTCGTCCACGCCCGGCATGCCGCCCGGGGCGTCGACGACCATGTGCGTACGGAACATCAGGGTGACGCCGATCTCCCACTCACCGCCGTACGCACGGCAGTTGGCGAGCGCCGCGTCCATCGAGGGACGCACGTCGTGCCAACCGCTCAGGAAGAAGGCGGTCATCGGCCAGACGATGCCCGGCATGGTCGCCGCGTCAGGACCGCCCTTCTCGAAGAAGTCCCGCACCCGCAGGATGTACTCCTGAATCCGCGGGTACTCACCTGCGTCCCACGGATCGGTGTCCACCAGCATGAACAGGTGGAGCATGCGCGCCCGCATCCGCATGCCGTGCAGCGGATGGGACTCCTCGTGGTCCGGGGCGTCGAGGTAGGCGGCCAGTGGGTCGAACCGGTCCAGGTCCGCGAAGAGGTCGCCACCGCCGCGACCCTCGCTCCCCTCACCACCGTCGCCGCTCTCCCCGCCGTACGCCCCCCGCGCCTCGGACACGACGGGCCTCGCGTCGAGCGCCGCGCCCAGCCGCAGCAGGCGGTCCGTCCATTCCCCGCCCTCGCGGCGGAAGTTGCGCAGCCACCAGAACCAGCCCATGGCGAGGACGATCGCACCGGTGTCCTCCTCCGCACCGGCGACGATCGCGCGGTGCAGTGCCGCCCGGATGTTGTCGAGCTCGGTCTCCAGACGGTGGATCCAGGGCAGCTGCGCGGCGGAGCGCAGCAGTGGCTCGGCCTCCTCGACGAGGTCACGCGCCCACGCGCGGTGGCGCCGCTCGGCCGCGGCGCGCAGCTCGGGGACTTCGGCGGCGCGCTCGGTGGCGTACTCGTGGATCGTCTCCAGCATGCGGTACCGCATGCCGCCACCACCGTCCTCGTCGTACGGGGCGGACGGGGTCGCGACGATCAGTGACTTGTCGACGAGCGCCCCGACAAGATCGGTCACGCCACCGGCGCCCGGACCGGTGAGGGAACCGGTGCAGACGGCTTCGGCGGCCGTGAGGTCCCAGCCGCCCGCGAAGACGGACGCCTCGCACAGCACGGCCCGCTCCCGTTCGTCGAGCAGGTCCCAGGACCAGTCGACGACCGCGCGCAGGGTCTGCTGGCGGGGCAGCGCCGTGCGGCTTCCGGAGGTGAGCAGCCGGAAGCGGTCGTCGAGCCGGTCCGCGATCTGGCGTGGTGTCAGCAGCCGCAGGCGCGCGGCGGCCAGCTCGATGGCCAGGGGCAGGCCGTCGAGCCGCCGGCAGATCTCGTCCACCGCCTCGGAGTCGTGGAGCGCGGCGCCGGCGTCGGGGCGTACGGCCGCCGCGCGCTCCATGAACAGCCGGCGCGCGGGGTCGGGCGGCAGGGGCTCGACCGGGCGCACCAACTCGCCGGGGACGCCGAGTGGTTCACGGCTGGTGGCGAGGATGGTGAGCCCCGGGCAGCGGGTGAGCAGGGTCTCGGCGAGTGCGGCGGCCGCGCCGATGACGTGCTCGCAGTTGTCGAGGATCAGGAGCTGGCTGCGCGGGGCGCAGTACTCGACGAGCAGGCCGAGCGGGTCGTCCTGGCCGGCCAGCGCCATCTCGTGGGTCATCAACACGGTCTCGCGCAGACCGAGGGCGCTGACCACCGCGCCCGGGACCGCCTCGGGCCGGTCGAGCGGGGCCAGCTCGACCAGCCAGGCCTGCGGGAGCCCGGCGGCGGCTTCCTCGGCGAGGCGGGTCTTTCCCGAACCGCCCGGTCCGGTCAGCGTGACCAGGCGTGCCCTCTGCACATCCGAACGGATCGCGTCGAGTTCGGGTTCCCGGCCGACGAAGGAGTTCAGACGGGGGCGGAGGTTGCCGGTGCGTTCGGGGTCGAGGCGGGGGTCGGGGAGGTGTCCGTCCTCGGCCGATTGCGGAGTCGACCGCTGACCGAAGAAGCCGGGCCCTCGCCCTGTTGCCGCCTCCGCCCCGCCCCCTTCCCGCCGTACGCGATGGTCGGCGTCCACGGGTATGGTCCCCGGCCCGCCCGCTCCCGCCGGGGCGAGCAGCTCCGCGTGCAGCCTTTGCAGTTCCCCGCCGGGATCCGCACCCAGACCCTCCTGGAGGGCGCGGCGCACCCCTTCGTACGCGGCCAGCGCGTCCGCTCCCCGGCCCGCGTCGCGCAGGGCGCGGATGAGCAGGGCGTGCAGGGCCTCGTCGTACGGGTGGGCGGTTGTCAGCTCCGTCAGCTCCGGTACGACGTCGGGGGCGCGGCCCAGTCGCAGGTCCGCGTCGATGCGGGTGCGCGTCGCCTGCACGCGGAGCGCGTCCCAGCGGGCGGCGGCGTCTCGGTCGGGGAGGTCCGCGAGAGCCGGGCCGTGCCACAGGGTGAGGGCGTCGCGCAGGGTGTGGGCGGCGGTGGACGCGTCGCCGCGATCGAGGGCGGCCTTGCCGTCCCGTACCTGCCGCTCGAAGACGAACAGGTCCACGTCGTCCTTGGTGGCCCGCAACCGGTAGCCGCCCGCCTCCGAGGCGACGGCGTCCTTGCCGATCGCTCGGCGCAGGCGGCCAACCAGGGCCTGCAACGCCGCCGGGGCGTCCAGTGGGGGTTCGTCCGCCCATACCTCGTCGATCAGGGTCTGGGGGGTGGTCGTGCGGTCCGTCCGTCGGGCGAGCGCCGTAAGCAGGGCGCGTACCCGGGGGCCGCCCAGCGCGACCGGGGCCCCCTGATCATCTTCCGCCTGGGCGACCCCCAGGATTCTGTACCGCACCCGCCTATTCTCACCTCGCCCGGTGCGCAGAGCCGAGGCTTTCCCCGGCGGGCCTCCGCTCCGGCCCACGCCCGGTTTCTTCGCCCCCGCCGCCCCTACCCGTCCCATCCTCAACCTGGGGGCTCCGCCCCCAGACCCCCGGGTGGTTCGTCGACTGCGGGCCGGTGGGGGCCGATCGCGCAGTTCCCCGCGCCCCTGGGGGGCCGGGGCTGCGCCCCAGGCCCCCCATCGGCCCCACCGGCCCGCAGCCGTCCGCGCGCGGAAGGGGCCGTGCCGGTGCGTCGTAAGCCCGTCGCTTACGTTCGGGTCTGGAAGCGGCTCCTTGTAGGGCAAGGCCTGATCCGGCGGCGACGGGCTCGACGTACCGGCGCGGCCCCGACCCAACAACGGCCCAGAGACGCCCCAGGGACAACTCGATCGCTAGCCCCGCCCCCCGGCCCCCGCCCCCAACGCCCGCCCCTGCGGCACGATCCCCGCGGGCACGGCCCGTTGGCGGGCGGGCGTGCCCGTCCAGCACGTGCCGCGGCGGGCCAGCAGACGGCGCAGCCACAGTTCAAGGGAGACCAGATCCGCCAGCCCGTCCAGCGGCAGCGGCTCCCCCGCCGCGGCCGCCCGCAGCGCCTTGCGGACGACCCGTGCCTCGACGAGCCCCGCCTGCGCCAGCAGAGGAGTGTCGAACAAGGCGATCAGAGAATCCGCGGCCACCCGCAACCCCGTCCGCGCCGCCGCCGCCGAGGACGCATGCGAGGGCGCGCCCCAGCCGGGCGGCAGGTCGGCCACCCCGGCACCCTCCAGGACGGTCCGGAGGATCGCGGCGCGCGCCCCGGGCTGGACCCGCAGCGCCTCCGGCAACTCACGGCACGCGCGGACGACCTGGTTGTCCAGGAACGGCGCGTGCAGCCGCTGGAAGCGGATCTCGGCGGCCTGTTCCAGGACGCGAAGATCGGCGGCGTGGCGCGCGAGCGCCGCCCGCGCGCGGAAGTCACCGGGCCGCTGCCCGGGACCCACCACCCCCGTCCGACCTGCGGCTCCTTGTAGGCGAACCGATACTTCAGCCAGCGCCTCACCGGTCAGCCAACGCGCCGCGGGACCAGGCCTGGCCCAGGTGAGCGCAGCGAGTGACGCACCCACCGCGCCCCCCGGTTCGTCGAAGCGCCGGTGCAGCAGCCGGTCGGCGAGAACGTCGACGCCGGTCCGGTACGGCGTACGGGCGAGCTTGCGCGCGGCGCCGTACACGCGCGCGGGCACCATGACGGACCCGTCCGCCTTCGCCAACGCGGCGACGGGCCGGACCAGATGGCGTCTCTTGCGGTCCATCAGCAGGTCGGCCAGCCGCGCGGGGTGCGCGTCCAGGACCTGCCGGGCCCCGTACCCGGTGAAGTGGTCCGCGCTGCCGGAGGACAGCCGCGCACGGTGCCGCGCCGCCGTCACCAGCGACGGCCCCGGCTCGTCCGTCAGCGGCCCCTCCAGGTCGGCGTACGGAAGCGTCTCCTCGCCCCCGGCGACGACCACGTGGTGCAGCCGGGGGTTCGCGGCGAGCGTCCCGGCCCGCTCCACCTCGGCCTCCCGTCCGCGCACGGCGAGGTCGTTGAAGGTGACGGCGAGGAGCCGCTCACCGGCGCCCGTGCCGTGCCCGAGGACCGTGCCGGGCGCCCCCGGCAGCCCCGCCGCGAGCAGGGCCAGCGTCCCGGAGGCGGGCCCTCCGGAGAGGTCGGCGCCGATTCCCGGTACGGGCATCCCGCGCGCCGCGCGCCGCTCCGCGGGCCCCATCCCGGGTACGGGCCCGGGGTCGATGTCGGTCCCGGGTACGTGCCGGGGAGCGGCGAGGCGCGCGCGTACGGCCTCCACGAGGGCGTCCCGGACGCCGTCCACCGCGCTGTCGGGATCCGCGCTGGGCGCGGCGACGGCGAGGGAGGCGACGGGCTCGTAGCCGGCGACCTCGCGGGCACCCGCGCGCAGGATCAGCGCGTGCCCCGGCGGAATGCGTCGTACGCCTTCGTACGGGGTCGAGTCGTGGACCGCGGCCGGTACGTCGGGGGCGGCGAGCAGGGCCGCCAGGTGCCCGAAGTCGAGGTTGGCCTCGATGAGGTCGGCCAGCGGCAGGGCGGCGGTCGCGTAGGCCGTGCCGCCCGCCCAGGGGGTGTGGAAGACGGGCCGTGCGCCCGCGAGGTCGCCCGCGACGGTGGTGCGGCGGCCGACCTGGACGACGGCGGTGTAGCTGCCGGACCAGGCGGTGAGGTGGCGCAGTGCGCCGCCGCGCGCGGCGAAGAGGCCGACCTTGAGTTCCTCGTCGCTCGCCCCGCAGGTGCCGAGGACGGCGATCCGGTTCTGCGCGTCGGCCTTGATGACCCGGACCTCGTCGGGGCGCCAGTCGCCGACCGCCCAGAGCGGATCGGGGTCGCCCCACAGGAGTTGGGAGCCCACCGGGTGCACGGTCTCGCCGTCGCTTCCGGTGGCGCCCGCCATGCCGATCTCGGGCGCCCTGGCGGCGGTACTGCTCCACCCCACCAACCACCGCATCGACGCCTCCACAGGCTGTGGACAACCAGTGCACCGTACGAACTCGGCTCCATGCTGCCACGAAGACCGCGTACGGGAGGGCCCCTGGGGTGGCTTGCGCCCCCTGGAATGCGCCCCCGCGAATACGTTCGCGCCGTTGGGGGGCCGCTGCAAAGCCGATCCGAAGCAGATGCGAACACCCGCCCGAGGCAAGGCGATCACGAAGGATTCACTGGGAACGACGAGTGGGCGGGGGTGGATCGGCGACGCGAATGCGCCCCCGGTACGCTCCCCGAAAGCACCTCATGCGCCCTCAAGTGACGTGGTAGGAGCGATATTTGCCCGCAAAGGCCACCGTCGATTTTCGGCCAAATCGGCTGCGGGCGGACAGGCGTGCACACGCTCCGTACAGGCCCGGCGCACCGCTCCGACAACGCACAGTCCGGGAGGCGGAGTTCGCCTCCCGGACCGGTCCGCCGCCCGCGGGGATGTAGGCGGCGGTGTCCCCCAGCCCACTGGATCCAGTACAGCGGGCCGACCCACGCACGATCCATGGAAGCGCTCCCCCGATGGCCGGAGAAGAGCGCACGGACGGGCGCACGGCCACACAGCGGGAGCACGATGCAACCGTCCGTACTTCCGTACGGACCACAATCCCGCCATCCGGAACAACGCCCCTTAACGCTTGGGATGCGGCGAACTACGCTGGGTTTACGAATGCCGCATGGTTATGCCAGCGCGGCAGCCGTCTGTGTCGAGGGGTGGCGCATGTCCAGGGAGCAACGCGGGCCGAACGAAAAACTCGGCGCCGTTCTCGCCCTCGCGGGAATCAGCAATGCAGGACTCGCGCGGCGCGTCAACGATCTTGGCGCTCAACGCGGGTTGACTCTTCGCTACGACAAGACGTCGGTGGCGCGCTGGGTGTCGAAGGGAATGGTGCCGCAGGGTGCGGCGCCACATCTCATCGCGGCCGCCATCGGTCAGAAGCTCGGCCGCCCGGTGCCGCTCCACGAGATCGGCCTGGCGGACGCGGATCCCGCGCCCGAAGTGGGCCTCGCCTTCCCCCGTGACGTCGGGCAGGCGGTGCGGTCCGCCACCGAGCTGTACCGCCTCGATCTCGCCGGCCGCCGGGCCGGCAGCGGCGGCATCTGGCAGTCCCTGGCGGGATCCTTCGCAGTGAGCGCTTACGCGACTCCCGCCTCACGGTGGCTGATAACCCCGGCCGACAGTTCGGTGGCGCGGGACGTGAACCCTTCCGAGGGCTCCGGGGCACCACTGAAAGTCGGCCACAGCGATGTGCAGAAGCTCCGCGAGGCAGCAGAGGACGCCAGGCGCTGGGACTCCAAGTACGGAGGTGGCGACTGGCGTTCGTCGATGGTGCCGGAATGTCTGCGGGTCGAGGCGGCACCGCTGTTGCTCGGCGCCTACTCCGACGAAGTGGGCAGAGCCCTGTTCGGGGCGAGTGCCGAGCTGACCCGCCTGGCGGGCTGGATGGCCTTCGACACGGGCCAGCAGGAGGCCGCCCAGCGCTACTACATCCAGGCCCTGCGCCTGGCCCGGGCCGCCGCCGACGTCCCCCTGGGCGGCTATGTACTGGCCTCCATGTCCCTCCAGGCGACCTACCGCGGCTTCGGCGACGAGGGCGTCGACCTCGCCCAGGCCGCCCTGGAGCGCAACCGGGGGCTCGCCACCGCCCGCACCATGAGCTTCTTCCGCCTCGTCGAGGCACGCGCCCACGCGCGCGCGGGTGACGCCCAGGCGGCCGGCGGCGCCCTGAAGGCCGCCGAGGGCTGGCTGGAGCGGGCCCGGGACGGCGACCACGACCCGAGCTGGCTCGGCTTCTACTCGTACGACCGTTTCGCGGCCGACGCGGCCGAGTGCTACCGCGACCTGAAGGCACCGCGCCAGGTGCGCCGCTTCACCGAGCAGGCACTGTCGAAGCCGACGGAGGAGTTCGTACGCTCCCACGGCCTGCGACTGGTGGTGTCGGCGGTCGCCGAGCTCGAGTCGGGCAATCTCGACGCGGCATGCGAGCAGGGCGTACGGGCGGTGGAGGTTGCCGGGCGGATTTCCTCCGCGCGCACGACGGAGTACGTGAAGGACCTTCTGCACCGTCTGGAGCCCTACGGCGACGAACCGCGTGTGGTGGAGCTGAGGGAGCGGGCACGGCCCCTGCTGATGGCCCCGGCGTAGTCGCTCCGCTGGTGGACCGGTACGACCGGGGTGGTTCGGCCGCGGGTCGTCTGTGGCTGGTCGCGCGGTTCCTCGCGCCCCTGCGGGGCTCGGAGAACCGCTTCCGGCGCTTCGCGGGTTTGAAGGCATTGTCAGTGGCGCAGTGCACTCTTGAAGCCGGGAGGTGGAACAGGTGCGGGTCGCTTACGACTGCGATGTGCTGGTGATCGGCGGCGGGATCGTCGGCCTGGCGACGGCGTATGCGATCACGCGCGCCGCGCCGGGCACGCGGGTGACGGTGCTGGAGAAGGAGCGGGGCCCCGCCCGGCACCAGACGGGGCGCAACAGCGGGGTGATCCACAGCGGGATCTACTACCGGCCCGGCTCGCTGAAGGCGCGGTACGCCGTGCGGGGCGCCGCCGAGATGGTGAAGTTCTGCGCGGAGTACGACATCGCGCACGCCGTCACCGGAAAGCTGATCGTCGCCACGGACAAGGCCGAGCTGCCCCGTCTGCACGGGCTCGTGCAGCGCGGCCGGGAGAACGGGATTCCGGTGCGGGAGCTGGGCCCCTCCCAGATAGCGGAGTACGAGCCGCAGGTGCGCGGGCTCGCCGCGATCCACGTGGGCACGACAGGGGTGTGCGACTACGTCGCCGTGGCCCGGCAGCTCGCCGAGTCCTCCGGGGCGGAGATCCGGTACGGGGCGCAGGTCGTGCGCATCGACCGCCGCCCCGCGCTCGGTGTCGCCGTCCGCACGGAGGACGGGGCGGTCGTGCGGGGACGGGTCCTGGTCAACTGCGCCGGGCTGCACTGCGACGAGATCGCGCGCCTGGCCGGGGACGAGCCCGGCATGCGGATCATCCCCTTCCGCGGGGAGTACTACTCCCTGGCGCGTCCCGAGCTGGTCCACGGCCTGGTCTACCCGGTCCCCGACCCCGCCTTCCCCTTCCTCGGCGTGCACCTCACCCGGGGGATCGACGGAGACGTCCACATCGGGCCCAACGCGGTGCCCGCGCTCGCCCGGGAGGGGTACGGGTGGGGGGTCGTCCGGCCCCGTGAGGTGGGCGTGGCCGTGGCGTGGCCCGGTTCCTGGCGGATGGCGCGGCGGCACTGGCGGTACGGGGCGGGGGAGCTGCGGCGGTCGGTGTCCAAGGCGGCGTTCACCGGGGCCGTGCGGAGGCTGCTGCCGGCGGTGACGCCGGACGACCTGATCCCGGCCTCGGCAGGTGTCCGGGCCCAGGCCGTCCTGAGGGACGGCACCCTGGTGGACGACTTCCTCATCGAGGAGGGCCCGCGGACCGTACACGTCCTGAACGCGCCGTCTCCCGCCGCCACCGCCTCGCTCCCGATCGGCCGCGAGGTTGCGCGCAGGGCGCTGGAGGTGCTGGCGGGGACGTGACGGGGTGACGGATGGGACGGGCAGGGGCGGCAGGCCGCTCCCGGGGGCGCCGTAAAATCGTCCTCACTGTGTCTGACTCCATTGACTCCCCCGAAGAGCCCCGGTCCAGCTCCACCGCCGGAGGTGAGCCCCACCGGCATGTCCGGGCCAAGGGGGAGCCCCGGTTCCCCGACGGTCCGAAGGCCGACCCCGCCGGATCGCACTTCGAGCGGCGGATCCGGAGTTTCCAGCCGCGGCGCAGCCGGGTCACCACGGGCCAGGCGGACGCGTTGCAGCGGCTGTGGCCCAAGTGGGGGCTCGACATCGACGGGCAGCGGGTGATCGATCTCGCGGAGTTGTTCGGGGGCGAGCGACCCGTCGTGCTGGAGATCGGGTTCGGGATGGGCGAGGCCACCGCGCGGATGGCGGCGGAGGACCCGGAGACGGGGATCCTCGCCGTCGACGTGCACACGCCGGGGCAGGGCAACCTGCTCAATCTCGCGGACCAGAACGGGCTCACCAACATCCGCGTCGCCAACGGTGACGCGATCATTCTGCTCAGGGAGATGCTCACGCCGGATTCCCTGAGCGGGCTGCGCGTGTACTTTCCCGATCCCTGGCCCAAGAAGCGGCACCACAAGCGGCGGCTGATCCAGCCGGAGTTCCTCAGCCTCGCCGCGACCCGCCTCAGGCCCGGCGCCCTCGTGCACTGCGCGACCGACTGGGAGCCGTACGCCGAGCAGATGCTGGAAGTGCTGAGCGCGCACCCGGACTTCGAGAACACCCGGCCGGACGGCGGTTACGCGCCTCGTCCGGACTTCCGGCCACTGACCCGTTTCGAGGGTCAGGGACTGGAGAAGGGTCATGTGGTGAACGACCTCCTGTTCCGGCGCGTACAGCACCGAGACCAGGACACATCCGGCGACTGAAGACCCGCGGACGAACACCACCAGGCGCCGTCGCGGGCAGCGCCCCTCCCTCGTTAGGGTCAATGCCGTGGCCACCTTCCCCCCGTACCCGACGTATCCCGGCGGTCCCACCGGTGGGCCGGCCGACGGTGCACTGCGGCACGCGCACTGGTGGCAGCGGAAGTGGGTGCGCTACGGCGCGCTGATCACCCTGCTCGCGCTCTCCGGCCTCGTCATCCTGGCCCTGGTCCGCCAACAGACCGGCACCGAGGGCTTCCTGGTCGGGCTCGGCCTCGCCGTGCTGCCCGTGCCGCTCCTCGTCGCCGCGTTCCGCTGGCTGGACCGGGTGGAGCCCGGCCCCTGGCGCAATCTGCTCTTCGCCTTCGCGTGGGGCGCCTGCGCGGCGGCCCTGATAGCGATCGTCGCCAACAGTTTCGCGACCAGATGGATAGCGACCGCCACCGCCGACCCGTCCAGCGCCGACACGCTCGGCGCGACCGTCATAGCGCCGATCGTGGAGGAGTCCGCGAAGGCCGCCGCCGTGCTCCTGGTCTTCCTCTTCCGCCGCCGGGACTTCACGGGGATCGTCGACGGGGTCGTCATAGCCGGAGTCACCGCGACCGGCTTCGCCTTCACCGAGAACATCCTCTATCTCGGCACCGCCTTCGGCACGGACCAGCTCAACGGCGACCGCGGTCTGGCCTCCGTCACCGCCGCGACCTTCTTCGTCCGCGTCGTGATGTCGCCCTTCGCGCACCCCCTGTTCACGGTGCTCACCGGCATCGGTTTCGGCATCGCGGCGCTGTCCGCCGAGCGCCAGCATGTGCGCCGCGTCCTGCTGCCCCTGACCGGACTGCTGCTCGCGATGGGCATGCACTCCATGTGGAACGGCTCGTCGAACTTCGGGGAGTACGGCTTCTACGCGGTGTACGGGGCGTTCATGGTGCCCGCGTTCGGTCTGCTCACCTTCCTCGTCATCTGGACGCGGCAGCGGGAGCTGAAGACCGTACGGACCGAACTTCCGGCGTACGCGGCGGCCGGATGGCTCACCCCTCCCGAGCCGTACGTGCTCGGCTCGATGCGGGCGCGGCGGCTGGCCCGCGACTACGCCGCCCACCACTTCGGCAGGGCGGCGGCGCGCTCGGTCGCCCAGTACGAGGCGTACGCGACCTCGCTGGCGTTTCTGCGGCACCGGGGGCGCAGTGGCCGCGCCAACGCCGACTTCGTCGTACGGGAGCGGGAGTTGCTGCACGAGCTGTGGCGCCGCCGGGAGGTCGCCCGCCCCTCCCTCGCGTACGCGGCCCACGCGTCGGCCCCGGCCGTACCGGTGCCGCCGCAGCTACCGCCGCCGTGGCCCGGGTACGGCTACGCGCCGGTGCCCGGCCAGGTGAACCCCGCCGGCGCGACCCCGTACCCCGCCGGCGCGACGACCCCGTATCCCGCCCCGGCGACGCCGTACCCCGCGTACAACCCCTACCAGTCGTAGGCCTCAGGCGGACGCCTCCGTCAGCCTGGCCACCTCCGCGTCCGTCAGGGTCAGGTCGGCGACCGCCAGCAGAGCGGGCAGCTGCTCGACCGTCCGTGCGGAGGCGATCGGCGCCGCGACCGTCGGCCGGGCGGCGAGCCAGGCGAGGGCGACCGTGGCGACCTCGGCGTCATGGGCCCCGGCGACCTCGTCGAGGGCGGCCAGGACACGGATGCCGCGCTCGGTGCCGAGGTGCTTGCCCGCGCCCTCGGCCCGCGCGGACTCGACCGTCGTACCCGGGCGGTACTTGCCGGTGAGGAAGCCGGACGCGAGCGCGAAGTACGGCATGGCGGCCAGGCCGGTCCTGGAGGCGACCTCCTGGAGCGGGCCCTCGTAGGTGTCGCGCGAGACGAGGTTGTAGTGGGGCTGGAGGGCGACGTAGCGGGCGAGGCCCTCGCGGTCGGAGAACTCCACGGACTCCGCGAGCCGCTCGGCGGAGATGTTGGAGGCGCCGATCTCCCGGACCTTGCCGGCCCGGACCAGTTCGTCCAGCGCGCCGATGATCTCCTCGACCGGCACCGAGGTGTCGTCGAAGTGGGTGTAGTAGAGGTCGATGTAGTCCGTGCCGAGGCGGCGCAGCGAGGCGTCGGCGGCGGCCTTGATGTTCGCCGGGGACAGGCCCTTGTACTCGGGGTGGGTACTGACCTTGGTGGCGAGGACGACGTCGGAGCGGTTGCCGCGCGCGGCGAACCACTTGCCGATGACGGTCTCCGACTCACCGCCCGTGTGGCCGGGGATCCACGCGGAGTAGCCGTCGGCGGTGTCGACGAAGTTGCCGCCCCCGGCCGTGTACGCGTCGAGCACGGCGAAGGACTGCGCCTCGTCGGCGGTCCAGCCGAAGACGTTGCCGCCGAGGGAGAGCGGGAAGACCTCGAGGTCGGAGGAGCCGAGCTTGCGTAGAGAAGTCATGCCTTATTTCAACAGCCGTAGCGGATTCCCATATTCCGCATACGGCCCCCGGGAACGATCAGGGGTTCAGGCCCTTGCTGTGCAGCCACGCCATCGGGTCGATCGCGCTGCCGCCGCCCGGGTGAACCTCCAGGTGCAGATGCGGCCCGGTCACGTTGCCGGTCGCGCCCACGCGCCCGATGACGTCGCCGGTGGCCACCTTCTGCCCCACGCTGACGCTGATGGACGACTGGTGGCAGAACCACAGCTCCGTGCCGTCGTCGAGGGTGAGGATGGTGCGGTAGCCGTACGAGCCGGCCCAGCCCGCCTCCGTGATCGTGCCGCTGTGGATGGCCTTGATCAGCGTGCCGGTGGGGGCCGCGAAGTCGAGGCCGGTGTGGTAGCCGGAGGACCACATGGAGCCGGCGTCACCGAAGCGGGAGGTCAGGGTGTACGAGGAGGTCGGCAGCGAGTAGCTCTTGGCGAGCTCGGCGAGGCGCGCGGCCTCGGCCTTCTGCTTGGCTTCCTCGTCCGCCTTCTTCTTCGCGGCGGCGACCTTGGCCTCGGCGTCGTCCTTCTGCTGGGCGGCCAGCGCGACCGCCTTCTTCGCGGCGGCGGACTCGGCGGCGTCCTGGGCCGCCTTGTCGATCTGGTCCTGCTGCGACTCGGCCTGCTGGATGATGCGGGCGCGCAGCGCCTCGCCCGCGTCCGTGTTGCCCTGCGCGGCGTCGGCGCTGGTCACACCGGCGCTGGTGAGCGGGGTGGCGGAGCCCTTCGGCGTACTGGAACCACCGTCGGATATCAGCGCCTTGGCCGATTCGGTGACCGAGGAGAGGTCGGGCAGCGAGATGGAGACCGGCGGCTTGCCGGGCGCCGCGGTGGCCATGCCGCCCGCGCCGACGGCGGCGATGACGCCGACGCCCAGGACCGTGGAGCTGCGGGCGAGTCCTCCGCCGCGCTGCTTGGAGACGCGGTGCCGGCCACGGAGGGGACGGACGGAATCCTCGGTGGGGTTCCACTCCTCCCAGGGGCCCTCGTCCTTGCCGTAGGCGTAGCCAAAAGTCTGGGTGTCGTTCGGCGGGAACGAAGTGGGCTGGGCAGGCCGATTGGACGCCACGTGGGCGTGCTCCTTTCCTTCCTTCTCGCCTACCGGGTTAGCTGACGGGTTCGGAGCAGGAAGGTCTCCTACGCGCGTCAACCCACGGTGTCTCCACCGTGAAAGACGCTCGATTCACCCCAAGTTGGTGGTTCCCCGGTTCCCTCGCGGGATTCGGCGCGTGCGCACGGAGCCGACTCTTGTGACGGCTGGGACGACCGCGCTGCGTTATCGAACGTTAATAGACGCGGGTACCGGATTCCAAGCTGTTCGTACTGATCATTAACCACTTTTGGCCAGGACTTACCGCCCATGACCGGCGGAAATCGGGCGAGTTGGCCGCACCTCCCTACCCGGCGGTTATTTGACGGTGCGTCAGTTGTTATGCGGAGGGACATCGCCCGATCACCCCTCGTGACATCGATCAAGAAAGCCCGTTTCCGTGGCTACGGCCGCCGTACGGCGAGCAGCGCCATGTCGTCCGTCAGGGCCCCGCCCGTGTGCAACCGGACCTCCTCCACGAGCGTGGCCAGCAGGGCGTCGGGGCCGGGGAAGGTCCGTCCGGCCAGGCGCGCGGCCGGATCGTAGAAGCGCCCCTGCGCGTCGCGGGCCTCGGACAGTCCGTCCGTGTAGAAGAGGAGCGTGGCCCCGTGCGGGAACTCCGTCTCCTCGGCACGGTCCGGCCAGCAGCCCAACTCGCCCATGCCCAGCGGCAGTGCGGGGTTCGCGGCGGCGAGCGTGACCAGCGTTCCGTCCGCGTGCAGCAGCAGCGGCGCCGGATGGCCGCGGTTGACGATCCTTACGAGGCCGCCCTCGGGCGTGATCTCCGCGAGGACGGCGGTGGTGAACCCCTCGAAGGCGTCGAGGCCCTCGCGCCGGGTGCCCTCGCGGGCCAGCGCCCGCTCCAGCCGCTGCGCGACCGCCTCCGGCGTGGCCTCCTGCTCGGCCGCCTCCCGGAACGCCCCGATGACCACGGCGACGGCGGCCACCGCGTCCATGCCCTTCCCGCGTACGTCGCCCACGACCAGCCGTACGCCGTGCGGGGAGTCCTGCACCGCGTACAGGTCGCCGCCGATGAACGCGCCCGCCTGCGCGGCCTCGTAGCGCGCGGCGACGTCGAGGCCGCCGATCCGCTGGTCGGGTTCCGGCAGGACGGCACGCTGGGCCGCCTCGGCGATCTGGTGGGCCGAGGCGAGTCGTTCGTCGGTGCGGCGGACGAGGATGTTGATGAGCACGGCCAGCACGCCGACGGTCGCCACGGTGGCGACCTCCGTGAGCGCGTCCACCTTGAAGACGATGCCCAGCCGGATGTGGACCGTGAGCACCACGACGAGCGCCGTGACGCCGGTGAGCACGGTGCCGCGCAGCGAGAAGAGCGGGGCGGCCACGAGCGGCGCGGCCGTGAAGAGGGGGCCGGCGGTGAAGGCCATCGGGGTGAAGTAGTCGTAGAACGCGCCGACCAGGATGAGCAGTGCGGGCAGCACCCGGACGAGGCTGCGCGCGCAGGAGATCCGGCTGTGGTCCGCCTCGGGCGGGCGGGGCACCGGCTCGTCCCCCAGCCCCGGATCGGGCACGGGGTCCTCGGGCAATCGCCCACCGGACCGGTCGTGCTGCTCGTCACCTGGCTTCTCGTACAGCTCGCCGTACGGCTCCTCGGCCCGCTGCGCGCCTCCTTGCTGCTGCCCCACCCGTCCAGGCTTCCCGGCACGGGGGCGGGGGGCGAGCGGTGAGGGGCCGACCGGGGGACGCGTCAGTCCGAGGCCGTCCACCGGACGCCGCCGGCTCCGCCGCGCCCGTGGTGGTGCCCGGCCGGGGCGACGACGGTCCCGCCGTCCGGCACGAAGTCATGACCGCCGTGACAGGCCGCGAGGAACAGCGCGCACACGGCGAGCAGCAGCGCGAGCGCCGGCGCGCGCCGGACCAGCCACCGAGGACGACTCATAGTGAGCGGAAGACTACAGAAAGTCGGGTCGGCAGGGAAAAACCGGGGGGCTGGCGAACGGGAAAAAACCAAGGGCCGGAACTCGTTTCCGAGTTCCGGCCCTTGGCCTTCAGTAGCGGGGACAGGATTTGAACCTGCGACCTCTGGGTTATGAGCCCAGCGAGCTACCGAGCTGCTCCACCCCGCGTCGTTGAAATTAGTGTACGCCATCCGCGGGGCGCGATTCACCAGGCTTTTCGCGGACGGCCGCGAGGCCGCCCCTACCCGGCCGCGAGAAGGTGCCGATTGGGGGCCACGGCCCGCTCCTCGAACTCCGGCAGTACGACGACGTCCGCCCCCGCGGCCACGAGCAGACCGTTCCCGTCGGCCTCCGTCACGAACGTGTCGGGCTCGCGCCACGCGGTGACCACCCGCCGTACCCCCGCGTCGAGGATCAGCCGCGCACAGGGCGCGGGCCGGGACGCCCGCCGCGCGCACGGCTCCAGGCTGCTGTACACGGTCGCGGAGCCCAGCCGCGGATCCGCGGGATCGATCTTCCCGAGCGCCGCCTCCTCGGCGTGCACGACGGGGTCGTCGCCCTCCCGCGAGTGTCCGCGCGCCAGCTCGGTGCCGTCGGCCGCCACCACCACCGCACCCACGCTGAACGCGGTCTCCGACGGCGGACACAGCGCCGCCAGCTCACAGGCGACGCCCAGCCAGTGCCGGTCCGCGGCGGAGGCGAGGGCGCCGTTCCCGGGTGCGGTGGGGACGTAGCGGACGAGGACGACGTCCCCGACCGGCCGTGTCTCCACCAGCCGCATCCGGCCCGGCGGATATCCCCCGGGTCCGAACAGCCGTGGCGCGTGCGGCTCCCCGACGAAGAGCGGCGCGACGGCGAGCTGCAGCTCGTCCGCCAGCCCCTGTGTCATCAACTGGGTGTGCACGCGTCCCCCGCCCTCGACCATGAGCCGCCGCACCCCGCGGACGTCGTGGAGGTGTTCGAGCACGACGCGCCAGTCCAGCTCGGCGCCGGTCGGGACCACGTCGACGTCCAGTCCGCGCAGGGTGTCGGTGGCGCGTTCGGCGCCCTTGTCCGTCGTATAGACGACCTTCTCGCCGCCCGTGTGCCAGAACTGGGCGTCCGGGTCGAGGTCGCCGGAGCCGCTGACGGTGACCTTGAGCGGGTACTCCGGGCGCCCGGCGGCGACCCGCGCCGCCCGCCGCTCGGCGGAGTTGACCAGCAGTCGGGGGTTGTCCGCGCGGATGGTGCCGGCGCCGATCAGGATCGCGTCGCTGGACGCCCGTACCTCGTCGACCCGGTCGAAGTCGGCCGGGCCCGAGAGCAGCAGGCGTTCGGGGCCGGTGTCGTCCAGGAAGCCGTCGAGGGAGACGGCGGCGGACAACAGGACATAGGGGTGGGGCATGGGGCGCACTCTCCAGCTCCGAGCGCAGGGCTCCTAGTGGTTCAAGTTTTAAACAATACCTAGACTGTCGGCATGACGACCCGCTGGCTCTCCCCCGCCGAGCAGCGCGCCTGGCGCGCGTACATCGGCGCCGCCTCGCTCCTGGAGGACACGATCGACCGGCAGCTCCAGGCCGAGACCGGCATGCCCCACCTTTACTACTCCATCCTGGCCATGCTGTCCGAGGCACCGGACCGGCGGCTGCGGATGACCGATCTCGCCGAGATCCTGAAGATCACCCGCAGTCGGCTGACGTACGGCGTGACCCGGCTGGCGAACGACGGTCTGGTGCGCCGGGAGGGCTGCCACAGCGACAAACGCACCCAGGTCGCGGTCCTCACGGACGAAGGGATGGCCGTTCTGGAGCGGGCGGCCCCGGGGCACGCGGAGCAGGTCATGACGGCGGTCTTCGACCGGCTGACCCCTGAGCAGGTGGGGCAACTGGAGGAGATCTTCGAGGCCATCACCCGCGGCATCCAGGGGGAGAATCCCGGGGCTTGCGGGGAAGATCTGCCGTGGCGACGGCGTTCTTCATGAGTCGGCGACGGCGTTCCTCGTAGTCGGCGACAGCATCCCTCCCGAGCCGTACGGCAGCACTCTCAGTGAGCCGTACGACACGAAATCGAGCAAAGCCGTTGCTTGAACTTTAAAGCACCGTGTACTGTCTGTCTCCGAGGCAGTGCTTCAAAACTGAAGCACCACCGGCACAACTCGCACCACACCCGCTGGACCGGAGAGACAACATGCGCGAATTCCCCACCGCCACGGTGCGCACCCGCGTCACTGTGCCCCTGCGCTTCGGCGACGGCTACTCGGTCGACGCGGAGTTGGTCACCTTCCACGGCCTCGCCGACGACAAGGAACACCTCGCCGTCGTGCTCGGCAAGCCCGGCGCGACCCCGCTGGTGCGGCTCCACTCCGAATGCCTGACCGGTGACGTCTTCGGCTCGGCCCGCTGCGACTGCGGCCCGCAGCTGCGCGAGGCGGTGGAGCAGATCGCGGAGCGCGGCGGAGTGCTCCTGTACCTCCGTCAGGAGGGCCGCGGCATCGGCCTCTACAACAAGCTCGACGCGTACGCCCTCCAGGACCAGGGCCTCGACACCTACGCCGCCAACGCCGCCCTCGGCCTGCCCGAGGACGGCCGCGACTACACCGCAGCGGCCCAGATGCTCCAGACCCTCGGCATCGACGAGCTGGACCTGCTCTCCAACAACCCGGACAAGGCCGAGCAGCTGCGCGACCTCGGCGTCACGGTCTCCCACCGCGTCCCGACGGGCGTCTTCACCACGGCCCACAACGTGCGCTACCTGCGCGCCAAGGTCCTCCAGACCCAGCACACACTCCCCCTGCCGGAACTCACGGCAGGCTGAGCCACCGGGCCCCACACCCCCCGGACACACCGAAGCCCCAGGTCAGATTTCCTCTGACCTGGGGCTTTTCGGTAGACCCTGTGGGACTCGAACCCACAACCAATGGATTAAAAGTCCACTGCTCTGCCAATTGAGCTAAGGGTCCACACGTCGGCCCGTATCGCTCCCGTGCCGATGCATCCCCGAGCATAGCCGGACGTGGCCGGGAGTCCGATCGGGTATCCGCGTCCCGGCCACGCCAACAGCGAACAGCCCTATGGATCAACCGGTTCGGGCGCGTCCTTGCGTGCCGCCACACGGGCGGCCGTGCGGGCGTGGTCGGGGTTGAGGAACCAGTGGCGGGCCGACGCCAGCCACCAGGTCGCGGCGAAGCCGAGGACGACGAGGACCGCGACCGGGGCGTAGTTGAAGGTCTCCCAGGTGACCGGCGAGACCTGCGGCAGCATGAACAGGACCGTGATCACGACGACCCAGGCGACCGAGACGACGCCGATCGCGCGCGACCAGCGGCCCAGGTGCCACGGCCCCGGCTCGAACGCCTCCCCCTTGCGCAGCCGCAGCAGCGTCGGGATGACGTATGCGATGTAGAGCCCGATCACGGCGATCGACGTCACGGCCGCGTACGCCGTCACATTGATCAGGTACGGCAGCCCCAGCACGAGCGCGCCCAGGGCCGCCAGCCACACCGCCGCGACCGGCGTGCGGGTGCGCGGGCTCACGGTGTGCCAGACCCGGGAGAACGGCAGCGCCCCGTCGCGCGAGAACGCGTAGATCATGCGGCTGTTGGCGGTGACGGACGCCATCCCGCAGAAGAGCTGCGCGCCGATCACGACCAGGAGCAGGAGTTTGCCCGCCGTCGCCCCCAGCGCGTCGAGCAGGATCTGCGCCGGCGGCGCGCCCGTCGCCGAGCCCAGCTCCTTGTCGTAGGACTGGATGGCGAAGGTGAAACCCAGCAGGAGGACGAATCCGGCGATCCACGAGGTCCAGATCGACTGCACGATGCCCTTCGGGCCCGCCGTCGACGCGTCGTGGGTCTCCTCGGTCATATGGGCCGAGGCGTCGTACCCGGTGAAGGTGTACTGCGCCATCAGCAGGCCGACGAGGACCACGTACACGCCACTGCCCCAGCCGGTGTTGTTCACGAAGTGCGTGAACACGAAGGACGCCGACTGATGGTGGTCAGGCACGAAGGCCAGCGCGCCCACGATCACCCCGACGCCCAGCACGTGCCACCACACGCTGATGTCGTTGAGGAGGGCGACGATCCGGACCCCGAAGGTGTTCAGCAGCCCGTGCAGGACGAGGATCCCGGCGAAGAGCAGGATCGTGCGGCCCGGCGTGATCGTGAAGTCGAACTGAAGGTTCAGATAGGCGCCCAGGAAGGACGCCGCACCGAAGTCGATCCCGGCGGTCACCGCGACCTGCCCGAGGACGTTGAACCACCCCGTGAACCAGGCCCAGGCGGCGGCCGACCTCGGGGGCGCCAGCCGGTGGGCCCAGAAGTACAGCCCCGCCGAGGTCGGATAGGCCGAACAGATCTCGGCCATCGACAACCCGACGAACAGGGTCATCAGTCCGACCGCGACCCACCCCCAGGTGATCACGGCGGGGCCGCCGGTGTTCATGCCGAACAGATACAGCGTCAGACACCCCGAGAGAACCGAGATGATCGTGAACGAGACCGCGTAGTTGGAGAACGCCGACATGCGGCGGGCGAGCACCTGCGTATAGCCGAGCTGGGCAAGCCGTTCTTCGTCCGACAAGCCATTCGCCTTGGCGTCATCTGTCATGCCCCCAGCGATTCCCTCGCCGGGGGATCGACATGCACCGATCAAGACGTGGGGTTGGCTAGAAAAGGCCCCTGTAGCCCTGCCAGCCGCTCCCGACCTTCACCCGCGCCGCGAACGACCCCTTTCCGGTGCCGTTCTGACGGTACAGATTGCCCGCGGTGTCCCGCGCGACCAGATCCGCCTTGCCGTCACCCGTGATGTCCCCGGCGCCGACGACCGCGTTGTACGACCCGCCCCAGCCCGCGGCCACCTTCGTCCGCGCGCCGAACGACCCCTTGCCGGTGCCGTAGTAGCGGTACAGGGTGTTGGCCTTGTCCTGGGCGAGCAGGTCACCGATGCCGTCGCCGTTCAGGTCACCTACGCCGACGACCTTCTTGTACGTCTTCCAGTTGGCGTACAGCTTCACGCGCGCGGACAGCTTGCCCGTGCTCGTGCCCTTGTAGAGGTACACGGTGCCGGTCGCGGCGTTGCGCGCGATCAGGTCCGGGCGACCGTCGCCGCTGATGTCGCCGGGCGCGGTGAGGACGTCGTACTGGTTCCAGCCGCTGGTGCCGAGCGAGGTGTACGCCGTCGACGGCTTCAGCGTGCCGTAGCAGTCCGGCTTGTACGCGCGCAGTGCCCCGCTGGTCAGCCGGACCAGGACGTCGTTGCAGCGGTCGCCGCTCAGGTCGCCGAACGGCACCACCTTGTTGGTCGTCGTCCAGCCGCTGCTGGTGCCGAGGTTCACGGAGAACGTGCCCTTGCCCGAGCCCTGCCGGAAGCCCAGCGTGCCCGAGGAACTGAGGGTGACCAGGTCGCCGAAGGAGTCGCCGCCGCCGATGTAGTCGTGGGTGGCCGGAGCGGCAGCGGACAGGGCGACCGTGCCGCTCGCGGCAACCGGGGCGCCGACCCCGTCGGCCGGAGTGACCGACAGCGTCCAGTCGTACCGCCCGTTCGTCAGGAACGCCCCCTTGGCGTCCGTCCCGAACCAGCCGACCTTCACCTCGCCACGTGTCGCACCGCCGTCCCGCGTGTCCACGACCTTGCCGGTGGCGCGGCTGCGCACGGTCAGCCGCCAGCCCGCGGCCGGTTTCGACAGCAGCAGGGTGGTCAGCGTGGACGGCGTCGTGTCGATCTCCCGCGCGGCGAGGGTGGCCGCCGAATCGACCGGGGCCAGCAGGCGCAGCGGCTGCTGGGTGACGCCGGTCGGCACGAGGTGCACGCGCTCCTGGTCGTCGACGTAGGCCACGTTCCCGGTCGACTCGTCGACCGTCCAGCGCACCTCGCGCTGGGAGATTCCGGTGTCGGGCAGTGCGCCGATCACGCGGCTCACGGGTGTGCCGTCCGCGACCGTCGTGAGGACCAGTTGCCCGGCCTGCCTGTCGTGCGTGACGACGAATCCGTCGCCGAGTTCCGCCTCGCCGGCCGGGACGGGCACGGACTTCTTCGTCGTACGGTCGTAGACACCGGCCGTGCCGTCGGCACAACTCCAGTACAGCCAACGGCCGTTGGCTCGCAGTTCGGTGGGTGCGCAGCCGGCGTCGGTGGTGAGGGTCTCGGTTGTCTTCTTCGTGGTGAGGTCGTACGCCGTGACGGTGCCGGGGGTGGTGCCCCTGGTCCACAGGGTGTCGCCGGAGAGGGCGGCGGCGCCGGGCGTGCGGGTGAGCGCCGGGATGCCGTCGTTGCCGATCTTGTAGACGGTCTGCGTGGTGTCCGTCGTGTGGATCAGGTACTGGCCGGACACGTCGGTGATCCGGCCGCCGGCGGGGACGGTGCGTTCCCAGAAGGTGTGCGGGGCCGGCCCGTTGACGCGAATGCGGTCGCTGGTCGCGGTGTCCTTCGTCACCCAGGCGGCGCGACCGTCGGCCGTGCCGTGGAGCTGGGAGCAGCCGGCCTCCGTCGCCGGGCAGGTGCCGAGGTCCAGGTCGGTGCCGTCGAAGGACGAGCGTGCGCCGAACGCGGGGGTGCCGGTCACGGCGACGGTCCGTACGTAGTCGTCGCGGCGTCCGCCCGGGCCGCCGGTGTCGGCGACGAGCAGCCGCCCCTGTTCCAGGGACAGTCCCTGGACCTTGACCGGCGGCTTGGGCAGCGCCTTGACCTGGGTGACGACCGGACTGCCGCCCGGACCCGGCGTGATGCGCTGGACGCCCCAGTCGTCGGCGGTGGTGCGGCCGATCAGGACGGCGGTGCCGTCGGAGACGGCGGAGAAGTAGGCACCCGACGAGGGCATCAGGGTGACCGCGGGGCCGCCCGCGATCGGTTTGGCGATCACCGTCGTACCGCCGCCGGGCCGGTAGACCAGCCAGTCGCCGACCACGGCGAGATCCTGCACGGGGTTCACTCTGCCGCTGTCCAACAGCGTGACCTCGGCCGGGGCCGCCGACAGGTCGGAGCGGGAGAACACCTGCACGGCGGTCTGGCCGGCGTTGAACAGGACCACGTGATCGGCGGTGACCTGAGCCCTGAGGTAGACCCTGGAGCGCAGCGGAGTCCAGTCCCGCACCTGCCCCGTACGCCGGTCGACCATGAGCGACAGGTAATGCCCGTCCTTCGAGCCCTGGAAGAGCAGCCCGTCCGCGTCCCCGCCCACGGGCGCCCCGAGGTTCACTCCCGCGGGCACTCCGCTGACCGGCACGTCACGCGTGGTGCCGTCGGCCTCCGGGAGCAGCAGGTGCATCTCCCGCCAGGTCAGACCGTTCTCGTCCTTCACGCCCCGATAGGCGACCGCCAGGTCGCTGAACACGGTGAGCAGCGCCAGACCTGAGGGCATGTGGAGGGTGCGGGTGGTCCCGTCGACCGCGTTCCACAGGTCGACCCGGTCCCCCGCGTAGCGGTACGCGAGGACGTCGCCGCCGGTCCCCCAGGCTTGGACGATCTCCGTCGGTCGCGGCACGGGCACCGACGTCCCGTCCGCGTACCGCGTCCAGACCAGCCCGGCCCCCTCCAGCGTGTGGAAGACGCCCTGCCGACCCGCGCCGTCGTGGCCGCCGGGCGTCGACCCGCTGTAGAGCTCGGCCGAGGTGTAGGTGCTGCGCAGCGTCGCCGGCACCACCGTCTCCTGCGGCACGTCCGCGACGGCCGTCGGCGACGGCAGCAACGGGCTCAGGCCGGCCGCCAGCACCGCGGAGGCGGCGACGAGGCGCAGGCGCACGAAGGAATGACGAGTCAAGAAGACCCTCCCCGAAGAACGAGACAGGACGCGCACCGCTTCTCGATGCCCCCGGCCCCCCGGCCGTCGCGTCCGCCTCAGAAGTCGGCTGATCCTACAGCGAGTTCACAGTCTCCAGGAACGTCTTTTCGAACACCTCGGGGGCGCGGGCGCGGGCACGAAAAACGCCGTGGCCCCCACCGGATCGGTGGGGGCCACGGCGTTCAGTCAGCGCTCGCGGACGTCAGCGGACATCAGCCGTTGCGCTTCCAGCGGGGCTTCTCGTCGCGGCGGCCGAAGGAACCGGTGCCGGTACCCGTGCCGGTGCCGCGGTGGTCGTCGCGACGGCCGTACGGGCGGTCGTGGCTGCCGGCGCGGAAACCGCTGGAGGGACGGTTGTCCTGGCGGTCGCGGTTGAAGGGACGGTCGCTGCCACGGTGACCGCCACGGTCGTCACGGCGCTCGAAGGAGCGGCCGGCGGTGCCACGGTCGTTGTCACGGCGGAAGCCGGAGC
The DNA here is from genome assembly GCF_055582885.1 of Streptomyces sp. NPDC107454. Classification (NCBI taxonomy): domain Bacteria; kingdom Bacillati; phylum Actinomycetota; class Actinomycetes; order Kitasatosporales; family Streptomycetaceae; genus Streptomyces; species Streptomyces sp. NPDC107454. The sequence continues at coordinate 33,224 of NZ_JBVJPA010000016.1, forward strand.
CACCGCGGTCGTCACGACGCTCGAAGGAACGACCACCACGGTCGCCGTCCCGGCGGTCGCGGTCGAAGCCGCCACGGTCGTCACGACGGTCGTTGTCACGGCGGAAGCCGGAACCACCACGGTCGTCACGACGCTCGAACGAACGACCACCACGGTCATCACGACGGTCATTGTCCCGACGGAAACCGGAACCACCACGGTCGTCACGACGCTCGAACGAACGACCACCACGGTCATCACGACGGTCATTGTCCCGACGGAAACCAGAGCCACCACGGTCGTCACGACGCTCGAACGAACGACCACCACGGTCATCACGACGGTCATTGTCCCGACGGAAACCAGAGCCACCACGGTCACCGCGGTCGTTGTCGCGGCGCTCGTAGTTGCCCCGCTCGTCACGGCGCTGACGCGGCTCGTAGGACGAACGCTCGGCGACGGGCTGCTCGGACACGGCCGGGGTCTCGGCCGGGGCCTCGGCCACCGCCTGCTCCGCCAGTGCCTCGGCGGCCGCGACGACCGCCGCCTCCGGGTCCTCGCCCCGCTCGCGCGCGGCACGGGCCACCAGACGGTCGGCCTCCCCACGCAGCTCGACCGCACGACGCTGCGCGCGCTCCAGCTCCTTGGTGAGCTGCGAGACCTCGCGCTCGGCCTGCTGCGCGGCGTCGCCGGCCGACTGGGCCTGGACCTCGGTCATCGACCGGGCGCCGGTGATCTCGGCGACCTCGGGCTCGAAGGCCGTACCGGAGTTGATGATGTGACGCGCGGCGTCGACGCCCGCGTCCTCCATCAGCCGGAAGATCTGACGGCGCTGGTGCGGCAGGGAGAGGGACACCACGGTGCCGCTGCGGCCCGCACGGGCCGTACGGCCGGAGCGGTGCAGGTAGTCCTTGTGGTCACCGGCCGGGTCCACGTTCAGGACGAGGTCGATGCCGTCGACGTGGATACCGCGGGCGGCGACGTCGGTCGCGACGAGCGCGTTGACGTAACCGTCCTTGAAGTCGGCCAGCGTCCGGGTCCGCGCGCCCTGGGTCATACCGCCGTGCAGTGCGTCGGCCTTCACACCGGCGTCGCGCAGCTGCTCGGCGATACGGTCGGCGCCCAGCTGGGTGCGGACGAAGATGATCGTGCGGCCCTTGCGGGAGGCGATCGCGGCGGTGACCGGCGCCTTGTCCTTGGGCTTCACGATGAGGATGTGGTGGGACATCGTCGTGACGTTGCCCTGGGCGCTGTCGACCTCGTGCGTGACCGGGTTGGTCAGGTAGCGCTTGACCAGCGTGGAGATCTCGTTCTCCATCGTGGCCGAGAACAGCATCCGCTGGCCGCCGGCCGGGATCTGGTCGAACAGCTCGGTGACCTCGGGCAGGAAGCCCAGGTCGGACATCTGGTCGGCCTCGTCGAGAACGGCCACCTCGACGTTCTCCAGCGAGCAGGCGCCACGGTTGATGATGTCGCGCAGGCGGCCCGGGGTGGCGACGAGGACGTCGACGCCGCGCTCCAGGGCGTAGATCTGGTTGCCCATCGACGTACCGCCGCAGACGACCTTCATCTTCAGGCCGAGGACGTCGCCGTAGGGCTGCAGCGCGTCGGCGACCTGCATGGCCAGCTCACGGGTCGGCGTGAGGATGACTGCGCGGGGCTTCTTCTTCTCGGTGTGACCGCCGGCGAGCCGCGCCAGGGTCGGCAGACCGAAGGAGAGGGTCTTGCCGGAGCCGGTGCGGCCACGGCCGAGGATGTCCTTGCCGGCCAGGGCGTCCGGGATGGTCGCGGCCTGGATCGGGAACGGGGTGGTCACACCGTTCTGGGCGAGCTTGCGGACGACGCCCTCGGGGAGACCGAGGGAGTCGAAGGTGATCTCGGGGGCGGCGTTGACGGTCTCGACCGTCTCCACGGTCTCGACGGCGGCCTGGACGCCCTCGTTGTTGTCGTTCTCGTTGTTCTCGGGCACGACGACGTGATCAGTACTGGAAACAGACATGCGAAATGCGAACCTTCCGGAGTTCTTCGGCACGCGCCCAAACTCCGTGAAGTCGCAATCGACCGCCTCTATGCGGTCCGGCCACGGCAAGGGAGAGTACGCGCCACACGCGGCGCTCTCTGCAATGGCGCCGGGCAAATGGGATCAAACGATCTACCACCATACGCACCCCCCACCCCTGAAGGCAAACTGACCCCCAAAGGGGCAGGTCAGGCATGCAGGGGAGGTCTTACGTCTGCTGGCAGGGGTTCCAACACCAGCGATGGCCGAGCGTATTCCCGCCCCCTCCGCCGACTTTCCCGCCACCCCTCCGCTCGTCGTTCCTCCGCCCCTCCCCGCCGCCCGTCCACCACCCCGTTCACGCCGGTTGGCCCGCCCGCGGCGCCGGCTCCCGATCCACCAGTTGCGTGGTCTGCTCATGCGCCGAGGACGAGGGCTCCGCGGTGGTCGGATCGGGCGTCGGCGACGCGGGCGGTGGCGGCGGAGGGGGCGGCGGAGTCGGATCGGACGAGGCGTGCGTGGGACTCGGCACCCCGTTCGACGGCGGAGGCTGCTCCGGCTGCCCCTTGCCGCCCCCCTTGCCCGTCACCCCGGCGGACGGCTTCGCACCACCCGAGGCCGACGCGGACGCGGACGCCGACCCGGAGGCCTGCTCACCGGGCCTGGCGGAGGCGCCGCCCTTCACACCCGTCCCTCCGTGGAACCCGCCACCGCCCCCGCCCTCCACGGACCCCCCGTCGGAGGCCTGGCCGCCGTGCCGCCCCGCCGAGTGCGCGGGCCCGGGCCGGCCCGCGTCGTCACCCACGCTCACACAGCCGGCGGCGGACGCGACGACGATGACCGTGGCGGCCAGACGGACGGGTACGTACAAGGCGCGCACGGGCAGCCACCTCCGGAGGGGGTCTCCCCTGCTCGGCGAGGCCGAGAGCCTGGGGATGGATCGGGGAGTCCCCCTGCCCAACTCCCGCCGCCCGCAAGAGGACACGCGGGAACATGACACGCGTCCCGAGCCCCAGGGGGCGCCGGACCCCGCCACCCCCTCCCCGCTCACTCACCCGTAGCCGAGCGCGTGCAACCGTTCGTCATCGATCCCGAAGTGATGGGCGATCTCGTGCACCACGGTGACCTCGGTCTCCGCGACCACGTCCTCCCGCGTCTCGCACATCCGCAGGGTCGGCCCCCGGTAGATCGTGATCCGGTCCGGCAACACCCCCGCGTACCACTCCCCGCGATCGGTCAGGGGAGTTCCCTCGTAGAGCCCGAGCAGCTCGGGATCGGCGGGGTCGGGCTCGTCCTCGACGAACACCGCCACGTTGTCCATCAACCGCGTCAGCTCCGGCGGAATCCGGTCCAGCGCCTCGGCGACCAGTTCCTCGAACTCCTCGCGCGTCATCTCCAGCACACGGCCATTGTCCGGCACGACCGCCTCGCAGGAGATGTCGACGACAGCCCCGGACACCCCGCATACCCACCCCCGCACTTGGGCATACGGGACCAATGGCCCGCGTCCCCGCTGCCGTCACCACCGCCACATCCGCCCTCGCCACCTCCATATCCACCGCCACATCCGCCCTCGCCACCTCCATATCCACCGCCACATCCGCCCTCGCCACCTCCATATCCACCGTCACCACCGCCCTGACCCGCAAACACCACAGCCTCCGCTCCCGCCACTTCCGCCGCACCCGCCGCTTCCGCCCCGTCACCGAGGAACTCGTCCAGCAGCCGAACCCGTACACCCGGGCGCTCGGCCTGATGGCGGTCGTCCTCCTCGGCGCCTGGCTGGGCCTGCTGATCGTGGGCAATGTGCGCGTCCCGGTCGGCCCCATGAACACCACGATGACCCTGCGCCCCTCGGTCAGCGGCGGCACCAAGATCAACGTCTCCCCGCTCGGCGCCCTGGAGCTGAACAGCCACATCGCCCCGGTCCGTCTCGACGTGAACGTCGACCAACTCGACCCGGTCCGCGCGCAGGCCCTGGTCGACCACCCCGAGCGGCTCTCGGGCCTTCAGGACGAGGTCGCGCAGGACGTCGAACACGGCACGCTCGACCTGGCCGTACGGTCCTGCGTCGCGGTCGTGTCGGGCGCCACGGCCCTCGGCCTCGCGGTCTACCGCCGTCCGCGCCGCGCCCTGGCCGCCGGCGGCCTGGCCCTCACCCTGCTCACCGCCTCGGGCGCGACGGCCTTCGCCACCTGGAACCCGAACTCGGTACTGGAACCGAGGTTCTCCGGACTGCTCTCCTCCGCCCCCTCCCTCGTCGGCAACGCCCGCAACATCGTCAGTGAATTCGACGTCTACCAGAAGGAGTTGGCGCGTCTGGTGACGAACGTGACGAAGCTGTACGACGTCACCTCCACGCTCCCGACGTACGAGCCCGACCCGTCCACGATCCGGGTCCTGCACGTCTCGGACATCCACCTCAACCCCGCGAGCTGGAAGATCATCGCGTCGCTGGTGAAGCAGTACGCGATCGACGTGATCGTCGACTCCGGCGACACCATGGACCACGGAACGTCGGCCGAGAACGGCTTCCTGGACCCCATCCCCGACCTGGGCGCGCCCTACATCTGGGTGCGCGGCAACCACGACAGCCTCGTCACCCAGCGCTACCTGGAACGCCTGAAGAACGTGCACGTCCTGGACGACGGCCGCGCGATCACGGTCGCGGGCCTGCGCTTCGCCGGCATCGGCGACCCCCAATTCACCCCCGACCGCTCGGTCACCCCGGGCGGCGGCGCGGCGGAGGATCTGGCCGGCGCCCGCCTGGCCTCCGCCCTCCGCGACCAGCGCACGGCAGGCACCCCCGTCGACATCACCATCGCCCACGAGCCGTCGGCGGCCCGCGGGACGGACGGCGAGGTGCCCCTCGTCCTGGCCGGCCACCTCCACCACGAACAGACGGAGGTCATGAAGTACGGAACCCGCCTGCGCGTCGAGGGCTCGACGGGCGGCAGCGGCCTGCGTGCGATCGAGGGCAAGTACCCGGACCCCATCGAAGCCTCGGTCCTCTACGTCGACCGTGACACCCGTCGCCTCCAGGCCTGGGACGAGATCAAACTGGGGGGCCTGGGCCTGACGACGGCCGAGGTCAGCCGCCACCTCCCGAAGGAGAACCAACCGGGCGCGCCCCAGTCCTCCTCCCCCTCCCCGACCACCTCCACGACCACCCCGTAAACCGTTTTGGCGATACCTCCCGCCATCCCATATGCTTCTCACGTCCCCGACGCGCTGAGAAGCGCCCAGGCGGGCCGATAGCCCTCATCGTCTAGCGGCCTAGGACGCCGCCCTTTCAAGGCGGTAGCACGGGTTCGAATCCCGTTGGGGGCACGCAACACCGTGTGCGACACTGTTTTACGCGTCGCACGCAACAGCTTGGTCCTGTGGAGCAGTTTGGAGTGCTCGCCACCCTGTCAAGGTGGAGGCCGCGGGTTCAAATCCCGTCAGGACCGCTGAGGTTTCACATGAAACCTCGTGGCTGGGTAGCTCAGTTGGTACGAGCGATCGCCTGAAAAGCGATAGGTCGCCGGTTCGACCCCGGCCCCAGCCACCACAACGAAGGCCCCGTCCCTTACGGACGGGGCCTTCGGCGTACCCCCGATGCGAGCCGAACTTGGCATGCCCCGGGCAGGCCACTACGTTCTGGCTGACCGACGTCGTGTGGTGAGCAAGGGGGACCAGTGATGGTGGGCAAGGACAGGGCGAAGCCGATCAGGGAGCTCGACCTGGAGCGATACCGGGCCCTGTACGGGCTGACGGCGGTCGTCCTGAGCAACTTCGCGATCGTCGCCGTCGCGATCGTCGGCGTATGGCGCCTGGGCGGCGACAAGTCGGTGATCATCGGCGTCCTGACGGCGGCCTTCACCGCGGTCAGCACCATGACCACGGCGTACCTCGGCATCAAGGCCGTCTCCAACACCGCCCAGGCAATGGCCCAGGGCACCCCCCACCGCCCCCCGACACCCCCGGCCGAGACGCCGACACCACTCACGACGCCGACCGAGACGCCGACCCCGCCCACCGCACCCGCTGGGACACCGACCCCCACGCCTCCATCCCCCCGCACCCCCGACCACCCGCACCCCTGACCACCCGCACCCCAAGGCCGCCGACCACCCGAGGCCACCCCGCGACGCGAGGCCGCCCGGCGGCGCGAGGCCACCCCGCAACGCGACGCCACCCCGCAACGCAAGGCCGCCCGGCGACGCGACGCCACCCCGCAACGCAAGGCCGCCCCGCAACGCGACGCCACCCCGCAACGCAAGGCCGCCCGGCGACGCGACGCCACCCCGCGACGCGAGGCCGCCCGGCGACGCGAGGGGCCGTGGCGGTACGTCGCAAGCCCGTCGCTTACGCCCGGATCGAGCAGCGGCTCCCTTGCCCGGCCCACGTCTGATCCAGCGGCGACGGGCTCGACGTACCGCCACGGCCCCGACCCCCCACCGGGCCCCGCGACCCCACGTTGACCGGGCCCCGCGTTAAAGCACTCGCCAGTAATTTCGGCGAGGTGAGATCCTGGACGGCGTATGTCTACGCATCCTGCCCCCGTCCTCGGCGACCTCGCCCCCCGCCTGGCCGAGCTGTCCCTGCGCGACGCGCACCGGCTCGGCCGCAGGCTCGAGGGCGCGCGCCGGATCCGCAAGCCCGAAGCCCGCGCCGCCGTGCTCGCCGAGATCGACGCGGAGGTCACCAAGGCCGAGGCCCGCATGACCGAGCGCCGCACCCGCGTGCCCGCCGTCAGCTACCCCGAGCAGCTCCCGGTCAGCCAGAAGAAGTCCGACATCGCCGACGCCATACGCGACCACCAGGTCGTCATCGTCGCAGGTGAGACCGGCTCCGGAAAGACCACCCAGATCCCCAAGATCTGTCTCGAACTGGGCCGCGGCGTCCGCGGCATGATCGGCCACACCCAGCCCCGCCGCATCGCCGCCCGCACGGTCGCCGAGCGTGTGGCGGAGGAACTGGACACCCCCCTGGGCGAGGCCGTCGGCTGGAAGGTCCGCTTCACCGACCAGGTGAACCCGGACGGCACCTTCGTCAAGCTCATGACGGACGGCATCCTGCTCGCCGAGATCCAGACGGACCGCGAGCTGCGCGCGTACGACACGATCATCATCGACGAGGCCCACGAGCGCTCCCTCAACATCGACTTCCTGCTCGGCTACCTCGCCCAGCTGCTCCCCAAGCGCCCGGACCTCAAGGTCGTCATCACGTCGGCCACGATCGACCCGGAGCGCTTCTCCCGCCACTTCGGCGACGCCCCGATCGTCGAGGTCAGCGGCCGTACGTACCCCGTCGAGGTCCGCTACCGCCCGCTCCTCGAGGAGGACGGCGACGACGCCGACCGCGACCAGATCACCGCGATCACGGACGCGGTCGAGGAACTGCAGGCCGAGGGCAAGGGCGACATCCTGGTCTTCCTCTCCGGCGAACGCGAGATCCGCGACACGGCGGACGCACTCACCAAGAAGCAGTACCGCTTCACCGAAGTCCTCCCCCTCTACGCCCGCCTCTCCCACGCGGAGCAGCACCGCGTCTTCCAGCCCCACACCGGCCGCAGGATCGTTCTGGCGACCAACGTCGCCGAGACCTCGCTCACCGTCCCGGGCATCAAGTACGTCATCGACCCGGGCAACGCCCGTATCTCCAGATACAGCCACCGCACCAAGGTCCAGCGCCTGCCCATCGAGCCGGTCTCGCAGGCCAGCGCCAACCAGCGCAAGGGCCGCTGCGGCCGTACGTCGGACGGCATCTGCATCCGCCTGTACTCCGAGGACGACTTCGACACCCGCCCGGAGTTCACGGACGCGGAGATCCTCCGTACGAACCTGGCGAGCGTCATCCTCCAAATGACGGCGGCCGGCCTCGGCGACATCGAGAAGTTCCCCTTCATCGACCCGCCGGACCACCGCAACATCCGGGACGGCGTCCAGCTCCTCCAGGAACTGAACGCGCTCGACCCGTCCGAAAAGGACGTACGCAAGCGCCTCACGGACACCGGCCGCAAGCTCGCCCAGCTCCCCGTCGACCCCCGGCTGGCCCGCATGGTCCTGGAGGCCGACAAGAACGGCTGTGCGCGCGAGGTCATGGTGATCGCCGCGGCGCTCTCCATCCAGGACCCGCGCGAGCGCCCCGCCGACAAGCAGACGCAGGCGGACCAGCAGCACGCCCGCTTCAGGGACGAGACGAGCGACTTCCTCGCCTTCCTCAACCTCTGGCGTTACGTCCGCGAACAACAGAAGGAGCGGGGCTCGTCGGCCTTCCGCCGCATGTGCAAGCAGGAGTACCTGAACTTCCTGCGCATCCGCGAGTGGCAGGACATCTACACCCAGCTGCGCACGGTCGCCAAGCAGATGGGCATCCACCTCAACGAGGACGACGCGGCGGAGCAGAGCGTCCATGTCTCCCTCCTCGCCGGCCTGCTCTCGCACGTCGGCATGAAGGACGTGAAGGAGACCGGGAGCGAGAGCGGGAGGAGCACGGGCAAGAACGAGTACCTCGGTGCCCGCAACGCCAAGTTCGCGATCTTCCCGGGTTCGGCCCTGTTCAAGAAGCCGCCGCGTTTCGTGATGTCGGCCGAGCTGGTGGAGACCTCCCGTCTCTGGGCCCGGGTGAACGCCAGGATCGAGCCCGAGTGGGTCGAACCCCTGGCGGAACACCTCCTCAAGCGCACCTACAGCGAACCGCACTGGGAGAAGGACCAGGCGGCCGTGATGGCGTACGAGAAGGTGACCCTCTACGGCGTCCCGATCGTCGCCCAACGCAAGGTCAACTACGGTCGTATCGACCCCGAGACGAGCCGCGACCTCTTCATCCGCAACGCCCTCGTGGAGGGCGACTGGCGCACACACCACAAGTTCTTCGCCGACAACCGCAAGCTCCTGACCGAGGTCGAGGAGCTGGAGCACCGTGCCCGCCGCCGGGACATCCTGGTCGACGACGAGACGCTGTTCGACTTCTACGACCAGCGGGTGCCGGCCCACGTCGTGTCCGGCGCGCACTTCGACTCCTGGTGGAAGCACAAGCGCCATGACGAGCCCGAGCTCCTCGACTTCGAGCGTTCGATGCTCATCAACGAGAAGGCGGGGTCGGTCACCAAGGACGACTACCCCGACTCGTGGCGTCAGGGCCGCCTGAAGTTCCGGGTGACCTACCAGTTCGAACCGGGCGCGGACGCCGACGGCGTGACGGTCCACATCCCGCTCCAGGTCCTGAACCAGGTGACGGACGACGGCTTCGACTGGCAGATCCCTGGTCTGCGCGAAGAAGTGGTCACCGAGCTCATCCGGTCCCTCCCCAAGCCCATACGCCGCAACTACGTCCCCGCCCCGAACTTCGCGAAGCGCTTCCTCGACCAGGCCGTGCCCCTTCAGGAGCCGCTGCCGACGACCCTCGCCCGCGAGCTCAAGCGGATGGTCGGTGTGCCGGTCACGGCCGAGGACTTCGACTGGTCCCGCGTCCCCGACCACCTGAAGATCACCTTCCGGATCGTCGACGAGCGGCGCCGCAAACTGGCCGAGGACAAGGACCTCCCGACCCTCCAGCTCCAGCTGAAGCCGAAGGCGCGCAAGGCGCTCTCGCAGGCCGCGGCGGCGACGGCGGAGCGCGAGGGCGGCGAGTCCCTGGAACGCACGGGCCTCACGGACTGGACGATCGGCACGCTGACGCGCGTCTTCGAGACGCGCCGGGCCGGCCAGCCGGTGAAGGCCTACCCGGCCCTGGTCGACGACGGCCCGACGGCGAACATCGTCTCCGTACGTCTCTTCGACACGGAGGCCGAGCAGACGCAGGCCATGTGGACGGGCACCCGGCGGCTGATCCTGCGCAACATCCCGGTGAACCCCGCCAAGTTCGCCTCGGACAAGCTCACCAACGCCCAGAAGCTCGCCCTGTCCGCCAACCCGCACGGCTCCGTGCAGGCCCTGTTCGACGACTGCGCGACGGCGGCGGCGGACAAGCTGATCGGCGACTTCGGGGGCCCTGCGTGGGACGAGGAGTCGTACCGGAAGCTGTATGACAAGGTGCGCGCCGAGATCGTCGACACGACGGTCCGGACGGTGGGCCAGGTGCAGCAGGTCCTCGCCGCCTGGCAGGCCTGTGAGCGCCGTCTGAAGGCCACCAGCAGCCCCACCCTGCTGGCCAACCTCACGGACGTACGGACGCAGCTGAACGCCCTGGTGAAGCCCGGCTTCGTCACGGCGGCCGGTCTGCGCAGGCTCCCGGACCTGATGCGCTATCTGGTCGCCGCCGACCGCCGCCTGCAGCAGATGCCGACCGGCGTCCAGCGGGACACCACCCGCATGGAGAAGGTCCACGAGATGCAGGACGAGTACGCGTGGCTCCTGGAGCAGATGCCGCAGGGCCGGCCGATCCCTTCGTCGGTCCTGGACATCCGCTGGATGATCGAGGAGCTCCGGGTCAGCTATTTCGCCCACGCGCTCGGCACGGCGTACCCCGTCTCCGACAAGCGCATCGTGAAGGCCATCGACGCGGCGGTGCCGTAACGGGACCTGCACGGTGGGTGAGTTCGACCCCGGGCTCACCCTCCTGTACAGTCTCTTCTCGCAGCACAACGCAAGAAAGTGACTGCGAAACCTGGTCCTGTGGAGCAGTTTGGAGTGCTCGCCACCCTGTCAAGGTGGAGGCCGCGGGTTCAAATCCCGTCAGGACCGCAAGAGATACGAGAGCCCGGGTCTTCGGACCCGGGCTCTCGTGCGTACGCACTCCGCGCGGCCACACGAACTCACGGACCCCTCGCACATCCGGACTCCCGGACCACCCGCGCGCGGACCACCCCGCACGGCCCGAACCCCCAACAGCGCACGTTCGGGTCCCTAGGGCGCGCATCCGCAGACTCCGGGCGCTGTACGCCCCTCCAAGCGCCTCGCGCGCCCCCACCCCCGCACGGCCGCCTCCCAAGCCCTCCCACCGAACGCGGGACGCGGCCCCGCCCCGCCGGCGCAGCCCCCCACCCCCCCCCGCACCTTGACGCCGTCACATTCGGCGGGTACCCCGGAATCCAGGGCACTCGACCTCCTGGAGGTGGTTCATGGCGGCGTCCACTCGGCACGAGACGCGCGCGCTGCTCCGCGCCCATCTGTCGGCCGCCTCCGGGTACCGCCATCTGACGCGGCACTGCCCGATCTGCCATCAGCTTCTGAGACTGGCCATGGAGCCCTCCGCGCACGGCGAGGAGGACGAGACGGCGGCCGAGGACGAAACCCCCTCCCATGCGTGACCTCACACGGGAGGGCACATCCGCCCAACTCCCTTAGCGCAGACGCGTCACAGGCAACAAGGACTCTGGCATGTGACGGGTGTCACCGCATAAGTTTTCAGAAGGGCGGAACTTACACCCCACCTACAACTGGTCAATTTAATATGTGCAATTGCACCACTCTCCGAGGGCTCCCACAGGAGATCCGACAGCCCTCCCCAGACTCCGACAAGGCCGCTCACAGGCCCACCGCACGGCCCACACCCGCGCCCCTTCGGCACCTGAGCAGGGCATAAAAAAAATCGCGCTGGACCCGGCGGAGTCCAGCGCGATCGACGACGCACCCTTGTCGCATGTGTAACTGGGTCGGGCGTGAGCCCTGTTGGGGCAGGACCCGCGTCGCTTGGAGCTGTGGTTCGGGCGTCTTGACAGGTTGGGGGACCTGCCGAATTGCCCGATTATGCGATTGTTCAGGCTTCGCTGCGCTGCTGCGGGATACCCGCGAGTAGCGCGCGGACCTCAGCCTCGCGGTAGCGGCGGTGCCCGCCGAGCGTGCGGATGGATGTCAGCTTGCCGGCCTTCGCCCACCGCGTGACCGTCTTGGGGTCGACGCGGAACATCGTGGCGACCTCAGCCGGGGTCAGCAGCGGCTCGGCATCAGGGGTGCGAGCGGTCATGAGCGGCCTCCTCGGGAGAACCGAACCTTCTCGGTTCTTTCCTCTAAATTCTGCACCTTGACCCGCGTTGCCCGAAATGGCGGACGCGAGTCGAGTCGGTTATAGGACGAACGGCTTGTCCTCGGCACTACAACTACACCATCCGTCCAGCCGCGTCGGCCAAACCGATGGAATTGCCCTCCCAGGTGTTCATCAGCGACGGAAGCCGATGGACCATGCCATAGCGGACAGTCACGCCACTGTGACGATCAGTCACAGGACGATCAGGAGTCGTCAGACCCCCCATAGCGCGCAATACCGAGATTCCCGCCCAAACATGGACGGATGGAGCCCTCCCCCGGGCTCCTTGTCCTATTTTGGCACGAGGAGGGGCAAGCGATGCAAGAGCCAGGTAAGTGCCATCCGTCACGCTTGACACATCGTTGACACAAAAGACCGGATCGGGACCTAGGTCCCGCCTGCGCGGTCTTCTCCCGCAGTGAGGGTTCTTCAGCGTGCGAGGACCATACGTCAGTTCGGGCGAACACCAGTGAGAAGCACATCACACTTCTCGTGCGGCAAACCCGCTCCAGCCGTCCCGAGACGCTCAGACGTCCCGAAGTACTCAGACACCCCACAGGACGCACGGGACCCACAGGCCCCACAGAACCCACGGAACCCACGCGGTACACAGGACCCACGCACCCGCGGGCCCAAAGACCCGGGAGGCCCAGTTCGCCGAACGCCGGTCTCGGACCTCAGTTCGCCGAACGCCGGTCCCGGACCGAGCGCCAGCGCTCCACGAGCCGCCCGTACGCCTCTCCCGCCGCCGCCCCGTCCCCGTGCCGCAGCGCCTCGATGCCCTCGGCGACGTCGGCCGCCGAGTGGTCGTCCTCGAGGTGCCCGGCCGGCAGGGCGTGCACGAGCCCGCCGTAGTCCAGCTCGACCAGCGAGCGCGGATGGAACTCCTCCAGCCAGCGCCCCACGTCCACCAGACCGTCGATGAGGGGTCCCTCGTCCAGGGTGTCCCGCAGGGTCTTCAGGGCGCGTGCCGTCCGCCGCCGCGCCTGCACCATCGGCGTCCGGTAGCGCAGCGCGGGCGCGGCTCCGTCGCCGCCCGCCCCCTTCTCGTACCGCCGCTCCTCGTCGGTGACGAGCACGAACCAGTTCAGCGGCACCTGCCAGGTCGAGCTGCGGATCCACGGGCGGGCGTCGGGGTTGCGGGCCAGCCAGCGCTCGTAGTCGAGGGCCGCCTGGCGGCGTACGAGCGGCGGCAGGACCGCGTCCAGGACGGACACGGGCAGTTCGTCGGCCAGCTCCTCCAGCGCCTGCCAGCCGCGCAGCCGGGTGCGCCAGGGACAGACGCAGAGCACTCCGTCGACGCTCAGCACGAACGCGTCCGCGCTCTCGTGCACCGGCACGGGGATCGGCGGGGTGGGCAGCAGGTCGGCCAGGGAGCGGCGCAACTCGTCCTGGTACGACGGGCGCTCGGCGCGCCGTGCGTAACGCGCCCAGTGGGTCCGCTCAGGCTCCGGGAAGGCGGCCAGCGGTTCGTACACGCGCAGATAGGACGCGTACGGGACGATCACCGAGGACACCTTGGGCACCCCTGCTCCCTCCCCAACGGACCGGACACGAAACCCGGACGGAATCCCGGGCGAGCGGGACGCGGGCGACCGGGAAATCACTGCAAATCGTCCCACGATCGTGCGGAAACGTACTCCGGGAGGAGGTGATCCTGAACACTGCGCGGATGGCGACCGGGCACAGGCTCTAATCTCATGCCCACGGAAGCCCGCCATCCGCACGGGCACCGTCCACAACCGCCGCTACTTACCTGGGAGTCACCACCGTGACCGACGTAACCGACGGCGTCCTGCACACCCTGTTCCATTCGGACCAGGGGGGTCATGAGCAAGTCGTGCTCTGCCAGGACCGGGCCAGCGGCCTCAAGGCCGTCATCGCCATCCACTCCACCGCTCTGGGCCCCGCCCTGGGCGGGACGCGTTTCTACCCGTACGCGAACGAGGAGGAGGCCGTCGCCGACGCGCTGAACCTCTCGCGCGGGATGTCGTACAAGAACGCCATGGCCGGTCTCGACCACGGCGGCGGCAAGGCCGTGATCATCGGGGACCCCGAGCAGATCAAGAGCGAGGCCCTACTCCTCGCCTACGGCCGGTTCGTGGCCTCGCTCGGCGGGCGCTACGTCACCGCGTGCGACGTGGGTACGTACGTCTCCGACATGGACGTCGTGGCGCGCGAGTGCCGCTGGACGACGGGCCGCTCGCCCGAGAACGGCGGCGCCGGCGACTCCTCCGTCCTGACCGCCTACGGGGTCTTCCAGGGCATGCGGGCCAGTGCCCAGCACCTGTGGGGCGACCCGACGCTGCGCGGCCGCAAGGTCGGCATCGCGGGCGTGGGCAAGGTGGGCCACCACCTGGTGGACCATCTGCGCCAGGACGGCGCCGAGGTCGTGATCACGGACGTACGCGAGGAGTCCGTACGGCGGATCCTGGACAAGCACCCGACGGGCGTCACGGCCGCCACGGACACCGAGGCGCTGATCCGCACCGAGGGCCTGGACATCTACGCCCCCTGTGCGCTGGGCGGGGCGCTGAACGACGCGTCCGTGCCGGTGCTCACCGCGCGGATCGTGTGCGGCGCCGCCAACAACCAGCTCGCGCACCCGGGTGTCGAGAAGGACCTCGCGGACCGCGGGATCCTCTACGCGCCCGACTACGTGGTGAACGCCGGCGGTGTCATCCAGGTCGCCGACGAGCTGCACGGCTTCGACTTCGACCGGTGCAAGGCGAAGGCCACGAAGATCTTCGACACCACGCTGGCCATATTCGCACGTGCGAAGGAGGACGGGATTCCGCCGGCCGCCGCGGCCGACCGGATCGCCGAGCAGCGGATGGCGGAGGCGCGCCGCCGCGGATAACGGAACCCTCCATTCCGTCGCATTCCGCGCGCGTCTCGATGCTTGTCAGGGACCCGCCGAGGGGACACTTCGAGAGAACTCTCACTCCCGTCGGCGGGTCGTCCGCCAAGAAGAGGTTAAAATCGCGGTTGACCAGCGAGGACAGGGCACCTCGCAGGTTCTGGGCCAAGGCGCGTCCTGCGGGCGACGTACCGTATGGGCGCGGGCTCAGGTACCGTGGAAGCCCTACGGACCGGTCTCTCCACGGAGAGCCCGTTCCAGATCATGAACGCGTGTCAAGACTCTGGGGCCACCGAGCCCCGTATCCGAGGGGGTCGAGCCATGGGGCGCGGCCGGGCAAAGGCCAAGCAGACGAAGGTCGCCCGCCAGCTGAAGTACAGCAGCGGCGGGACTGACCTCTCGCGTCTGGCCAATGAGCTGGGCGCTTCGACTTCGAGCCAGCCGCCGAATGGCGAGCCGTTCGAGGACGACGACGAGGAAGACGACCCGTACGCCCAGTACGCGGATCTCTACAACGACGACGATGAGGATGAGGACGACCAGTCCGGTCCACACTCTCAACGTCGCGGCGCTTGACGCACCAGCGTCCCTCGCGGTTTCCGCGATCTCTCGTAGCTGTAGCGGTGAGCAGATCTCTGTTGGCGGATTTCTCGTAGTAACCGCACTTCACCCGGTCCGGGCCCTCAACGCCGGACCGGGTTTTGTGCTGCCCCGAGAGCCTCAGCTCGCGTAGTCGCCGATCAGGGCCGCGCCCGTCGCGTGATCGCCGCGCTCGGTGATCTCACCGGCGATCCAGGCGTCCACGCCCCGGTCCGCGAGGGTGGCCAGCGCCGCGTCCGCCGATTCCTCGGGGACGATCGCGATCATGCCCACGCCCATGTTCAGCGTCTTCTCCAGCTCCAGACGCTCGACCTCGCCCGTCCTGCCGACGAGGTCGAAGACCGGGGCCGGCGTCCAGGTCTCGCGGTCCACGATCGCGTGCAGCCCGTCCGGGATCACCCGGGCCAGGTTGGCCGCGAGCCCGCCGCCGGTGATGTGGCTGAACGCGTGCACCTCGGTGGTCCTCGTCAGCGCCAGGCAGTCCAGCGAGTAGATCTTGGTGGGCTCCAGGAGCTCCTCGCCGAGCGAACGGCCGAACTCCTCGACGTGCTGGTCCAGGCTGAGGTTCGCCCGGTCGAAGAGGACATGCCGGACGAGCGAGTACCCGTTCGAGTGAAGACCGGAAGCCGCCATGGCGATCACCGCGTCACCCGTACGGATACGATCCGGGCCGAGCAGCCGCTCGGCCTCCACCACGCCCGTACCGGCGCCCGCGACGTCGAAGTCGTCCGGACCGAGCAGGCCCGGGTGTTCGGCCGTCTCGCCGCCCACCAGGGCGCAGCCCGCGAGCACACAGCCCTCGGCGATGCCCTTCACAATGGCCGCCACGCGCTCCGGGTGGACCTTGCCGACGCAGATGTAGTCGGTCATGAAGAGCGGCTCGGCGCCGCACACCACGATGTCGTCCATGACCATCGCGACCAGGTCGTGGCCGATGGTGTCGTACACGCCGAGCCGACGGGCGAGGTCGACCTTGGTGCCCACACCGTCCGTGGCGGAGGCGAGCAGCGGGCGCTCGTAACGCTTGAGGGCGGAGGCGTCGAAGAGGCCGGCGAAGCCGCCGAGGCCGCCGAGGACCTCGGGGCGCTGCGTCTTCTTCACCCACTCCTTCATCAGTTCTACGGCGCGGTCGCCTGCTTCGATGTCGACGCCGGCAGCCGCGTAGGAAGCACCGGAAGCAGTGCCCGTCGACGAAGTCGACTGATCAGATACAGCAGACATTGCCTGGGATCTTTCGGGTTGGTGAAACGGGGCTCTGCGGCGCTTACGGGCGACGGATGGCGTCAGCCGCGGCCGTGGCTGCGGGACCCGCGGCCAGCTCGGTCTCCAGGAGCTGCTTGCCGAGCAGCTCGGGGTCGGGAAGGTCCATCGGGTACTCGCCGTCGAAGCAGGCGCGGCACAGGTTCGGCTTGGCGATGGTGGTCGCCTCGATCATGCCGTCGATGGAGATGTACGAGAGGGAGTCGGCGCCGAGCGAGGTGCCGATCTCCTCGATGGTCATGCCGTTGGCGATCAGCTCGGCGCGGGTCGCGAAGTCGATGCCGAAGAAGCAGGGCCACTTCACGGGGGGAGAGGAGATCCGGATGTGGACTTCCGCCGCACCCGCCTCGCGGAGCATGCGCACCAGGGCCCGCTGGGTGTTGCCGCGCACGATCGAGTCGTCGACGACGACCAGGCGCTTGCCCTTGATGACTTCCTTCAAGGGGTTCAGCTTCAGACGGATGCCCAGCTGGCGGATGGTCTGCGAAGGCTGGATGAAGGTCCGGCCGACGTACGCGTTCTTGACCAGGCCGGCGCCGAACGGGATGCCGCTGGCCTCCGCGTAACCGATCGCGGCGGGCGTTCCGGACTCCGGGGTCGCTATCACCAGATCGGCCTCGACAGGGGCTTCCTTGGCGAGCTTGCGGCCCATCTCGACACGCGAGAGGTACACGTTCCGGCCGGCGATGTCCGTGTCCGGGCGGGCCAGGTACACGTACTCGAAGACACAGCCCTTGGGCTTCGCTTCCGCGAATCGGGACGTACGCAGGCCGTTCTCGTCGATGGCGACGAACTCGCCCGGCTCGATCTCACGGACGTAGGCCGCGCCGCAGATGTCGAGGGCGGCGGACTCGGAGGCGACGACCCAGCCGCGCTCCAGGCGGCCGAGGACCAGCGGGCGGATGCCCTGCGGGTCGCGCGCCGCGTACAGGGTGTGCTCGTTCATGAAGACGAGGCTGAAGGCGCCCTTGACCTGCGGGAGGACCTTCGCGGAGGCCTCCTCGACGGTCAGCGGCTTGCCGTCGTCGTCGACCTGGGCCGCGAGGAGCGCGGTGAGCAGGTCGGTGTCGTTGGTGGCGGCCACGCGGGTGGTGCGGCCGTCCTGCTTGGGGAGGTCGGCGACCATCTCGGCGAGCTGCGCCGTGTTGACGAGGTTGCCGTTGTGGCCGAGCGCGATGGAGCCGTGCGCGGTGGCACGGAACGTCGGCTGGGCGTTCTCCCACACGGAGGCGCCAGTGGTCGAGTAGCGGGCGTGTCCGACCGCGATATGACCCTGGAGCGAACCGAGCGAGGTCTCGTCGAAGACCTGGGACACGAGGCCCATGTCCTTGAAGACGAGGATCTGGGAGCCGTTGCTTACCGCGATACCCGCGGATTCCTGGCCTCGATGCTGGAGGGCGTAGAGCCCGAAGTAAGTGAGCTTGGCGACCTCTTCACCCGGGGCCCAGACTCCGAAGACGCCGCAAGCGTCCTGGGGGCCTTTCTCGCCGGGGAGCAGATCATGATTGAGTCGACCGTCACCACGTGGCACGCCACCGAGTGTAGGCGAGATCGACCACTGGTCCGAATTGGGGATACGGATCCTTGACGGATCACTCGTCGGCGACGGCTTGGACGGTTTTTCCGTTTGTGCTGGTCAGCGCGATGGATCGGTGGTTCAAGTCGTATACGACCGTGCTGTCGAAGAGGCCCAGCAAGGTCCTCTCGGTGTCCATGAGTGAGCCGTCGCACATCATCCGGGTGGTCTTGGCGGCGCCGAGGGTGATATGTCCGTCGCGGACGGTGGCCTTGGCGGTGACCTGGTTGCAGCCGAGGCGTCCGGAAAGGGTGCCGTTCGCCTTGTCGAGGGTGAAGTGGGCGTCGGCCCCTTCGGGAAGGGACTGGGCCACGCCACCGTCCCCGAGGGAGGTGACCGTCCACTTCGTGCCGTACAGGGGTGCGTCCGGCTCCTTGGTGAGACTGACGCGGTCGCCGCCGTCGGTGGTGAGCGTCAGCTTGTCGCCCTTGACCTCGCTGGTGAACGTGTTGTCGACGTAGGCACGGCTGAGGCTCTGCTCGAAGCTCATGGGGTCCTTCTGGCAGCCCATGTCGGTCGCCTCGATCTTCCCGAAGTCGACACGGTCACCCTTGAGGGTGACGGTCGAGCCGAAGGTGTTGCAGCCGAGGTTGCCGCTGACGCGACCGTCCTCGCCGATCCGCAGATACGCGCTGTCCGGTGCCTGCCGGGTCCGGCCATGCGTGGTGAGGGTGTCGACGCTCCAGTGAACGCCGGTGACCGGGGACGATCCGGTCCCCACGGAGCCGCCGCCCGCCGTCTCGGTGCCACAGGCCACGGCGAGCGGAAGCAGGGTCAGGACGCTGAGGGTCAGTCGCTGCTTGTCCATGACGGTGTGACGGGAGGGGTGGGGTGGCCGGTTCCCCTCCGGGGCGGTGCGGGTGGGCTCGACGGGTGGTGTCGGCGGATGGAGTCAGCCCATCAGGGGCAGCAGTCCGCCGAGGTCGGCCCGCTCACCGCTGGCGCTGACCTTCGCCTCGTCCAGCGCGGTCCTCCACTCCGTACGTCCCGTAGCCAGCCGGATCCAGGTCAGCGGGTCGGTCTCCACGACGTTCGGCGGTGTGCCCCGGGTGTGCCGGGGGCCCTCCACGCACTGCACGACGGCGTACGGCGGGATCCGCACCTCCGTCGACGCGCCGGGCGCCTTCACGGCGAGCGCGTCGGCGAGCAGCCGGGTGCAGGCGGCGAGGGCCTGGCGGTCGAGGGGGATGTCGGTGTCGGCGGCGCGGTTCAGGTCGTCGGTGTGCACGACGAGTTCGACGGTGCGGGTGACGAGGTGGTCGGCGAGGGTCATGGCTCCGGTGCGCGCGGCGAGCAGCCGGTCGTCGGGGGCCGTGGCCAGGCGCTCGGTGATCCGCTGTTCGGCGCGCGCGTAGAGCGCGCCGAGGTCGGGGTTGTCGCGGGCGAGTTCCCGGGTGCCGTCGGCGATGTCCACGGCGCGTGCCGCCGTCGCGAACGGCCACTCCAGCAGCGCGAGTTCCTTCGCGCCGGGCTCGGGCCGGTCGAGGTTGCGGCTCACGCTCTCGACCGCCATCGTGAGGTGCACGGCCAGCTCCCGCACACTCCAGTCCCCGAGCCGCGCGGGCCGCGCCAGCTGCTCCTCGGTCAGGGCGTGGACGCCGCGCCGCACGTTGCCGAACTGCGCGAGCACGGCCACGCGGATCTTGGCGGGGTCATAGGTACGGGTGCGTTTCCTGGCCGGCGGCATGTGGCGAGCCTAGAGCCTGTCCGGCGGCGGACGTGAAGAAGCGGCGGACGTGAAGAAGTCGATGTCCGTACAGGAACGTCACGCCTGGCGCGCTCCGGGAGACCGAGCCCCTCGCGGCATGGCAACGGCCCCGACCGTCGAAACGGTCGGGGCCGTCGGTGTCGTACGACCGCTTACGCGAGCAGCGCCGGGATCGTGCCCTCGTGGGCCGTGCGGAGCTCGTCCAGCGGGAGTGCGAACTCGCCCTGGACCTCGACCGCGTCTCCGTCCACGACACCGATGCGGGTGACGGGCAGGCCCCGCGCACCGCACATGTCGTTGAAGCGGAGCTCCTCCGAGCGCGGGACGGCGACGACCGCGCGGCCCGCCGACTCCGAGAAGAGGAAGGTGAAGGCGTCGAGACCGTCGGGGACGACCAGCCGGGCGCCCTTGCCGCCGAGCAGCGCCGACTCGACCACGGCCTGGATCAGACCGCCGTCGGACAGGTCGTGCGCCGAGTCGACCATGCCGTCGCGGGAGGCCGAGATGAGGATCTCGCCGAGGAGGCGTTCGCGCTCCAGGTCGACCTTCGGGGGCAGGCCGCCGAGGTGGTCGTGGACGACCTGGGACCAGGCCGAACCGCCGAACTCCTCGCGGGTGTCACCGAGCAGGTAGAGGAGCTGGCCCTCTTCCTGGAAGGCGACCGGCGTGCGGCGGGCGACGTCGTCGATGACGCCCAGCACGGCCACGACCGGGGTCGGGTGGATGGCGGCCTCGCCCGTCTGGTTGTAGAGCGAGACGTTGCCACCGGTCACCGGGGTGCCCAGCTGCAGACAGGCGTCGGCGAGACCGCGGACGGCCTCGGCGAACTGCCACATGACGGCCGGGTCCTCGGGCGAGCCGAAGTTCAGGCAGTCGGAGACGGCGAGCGGCTTGGCGCCGGTCGTCGCGACGTTGCGGTAGGCCTCGGCGAGCGCGAGCTGCGCACCCGTGTACGGGTCGAGCTTCGCGTAGCGGCCGTTGCCGTCCGTGGCGATGGCGACGCCGAGTCCGGTCTCCTCGTCGATGCGGATCATGCCCGAGTCCTCGGGCTGCGCCAGCACCGTGTTGCCCTGCACGAAGTGGTCGTACTGGGAGGTGATCCAGGACTTGGAGGCCTGGTTCGGCGAGCTCACGAGCTTGAGGACCTGGTCCTTGAGCTCCTCGCTCGTCGCCGGGCGCGGCAGCTTGTTCGCGTCGTCGGCCTGGAGGGCGTCCTGCCACGCGGGGCGGGCGTAGGGGCGCTCGTAGACCGGGCCGTCGTGCGCGACCGTGCGCGGGTCGACGTCGACGATCTTGCCGCCGTGCCAGAAGATCTCGAGGCGATCGCCGTCCGTCACCTCACCGATCACCGTGGCGATGACGTCCCACTTGTCGCAGATCTCCAGGAAGCGGTCGACCTTCTCCGGCTCGACGACCGCGCACATGCGTTCCTGCGACTCGCTCATGAGGATTTCCTCGGGAGAGAGGGTCGAGTCCCGCAGGGGTACGTCGTCCAGGGTGACGCGCATGCCGCCGGAGCCGTTGGAGGCCAGCTCGGAGGTGGCGCAGGACAGACCGGCCGCGCCGAGGTCCTGGATGCCGACGACCAGCTTCTCGGCGAAGGCCTCGAGCGTGCACTCGATGAGCAGCTTCTCCTGGAAGGGGTCGCCGACCTGGACGGCGGGGCGCTTCGACGGCTTGGCGTCGTCGAAGGTCTCGCTCGCCAGGATGGAGGCGCCGCCGATGCCGTCGCCGCCCGTGCGGGCCCCGTAGAGGATGACCTTGTTGCCCGCGCCGGACGCCTTCGCGAGGTGGATGTCCTCGTGCTTCATGACGCCGATGGCTCCGGCGTTGACGAGGGGGTTGCCCTGGTAGCAGGCGTCGAAGACGACCTCGCCGCCGATGTTGGGCAGGCCCAGGCAGTTGCCGTAGCCGCCGATGCCCGCGACGACGCCCGGCAGGACGCGCTTGGTGTCGGGGTGGTCCGCGGCGCCGAAGCGCAGCGGGTCGACGACGGCGACCGGGCGGGCGCCCATCGCGATGATGTCGCGCACGATGCCGCCGACGCCGGTGGCCGCGCCCTGGTAGGGCTCGACGTACGACGGGTGGTTGTGCGACTCGACCTTGAAGGTGACGGCGTAGCCCTGGCCGACGTCGACGACACCGGCGTTCTCGCCGATGCCGACGAGGAGGGCGTCGGACTGCGGGGCCTTCTCGCCGAACTGGCGCAGGTGGACCTTCGAGGACTTGTACGAGCAGTGCTCGGACCACATGACGGAGTACATGGCGAGTTCGGCGCCGGTCGGGCGGCGGCCGAGGATCTCGACGACCCGCTCGTACTCGTCCTTCTTCAGGCCCAGTTCGGCCCAGGGCAGCTCGACGTCGGGGGTCGCGGCCGCGTTCTCGACCGTGTCCAGAGGCGTGCGGCTCATGCGGTGACCAGCTTCTTGAGGATCGAGGTGAAGAAGGGGAGGCCGTCGGTGCGGCCGGAGCCGACGAGGGGCTCGACGGCGTGCTCCGGGTGCGGCATCAGACCGACGACGTTGCCCGCCGCGTTCGTGATGCCGGCGATGTCGCGCAGCGAGCCGTTCGGGTTGACGTCCACGTAACGGAACGCGACCCGGCCCTCCGCCTCCAGCATGTCGAGCGTGTGCTCGTCGGCGACGTACCGCCCGTCCATGTTCTTCAGCGGGATGTGGATCTCCTGGCCGGACTCGTAGTCGGCCGTCCAGGACGTCTCCGCGTTCTCCACCCGCAGCTTCTGGTCGCGGCAGATGAAGTGGAGGTGGTTGTTGCCGAGCATCGCGCCGGGGAGGAGGTGCGCCTCGGTCAGGACCTGGAAGCCGTTGCAGATGCCGAGGACGGGCATTCCGGACTTCGCCTGCTCGATCACGGTCTCCATCACGGGCGAGAAGCGCGAGATGGCACCGGCCCGGAGATAGTCGCCGTACGAGAAACCGCCGGGCAGCACCACGGCGTCGACCTGCTTGAGGTCCTTGTCCTTGTGCCAGAGGGCGACGGGTTCGGCACCGGCGAGCTTGATCGCACGCTGCGTGTCCCGGTCGTCGAGGCTGCCCGGAAAGGTGACGACTCCAATACGAGCGGTCACTTTCCTGCCTCCGCGACTTCCTCGACCTTGACGGTGAAGTCCTCGATCACGGTGTTGGCGAGGAAGGATTCCGCCAGTTCATGGATGCGGGCGAGCGCGGCGTCGTCCACCGGTCCGTCCACTTCCAGTTCGAATCGCTTTCCCTGACGTACGTCGGAGACACCTTCGAAACCGAGGCGCGGCAGTGCACGCTGCACCGCCTGGCCCTGGGGGTCGAGGATCTCCGGCTTGAGCATGACGTCGACTACGACGCGTGCCACTGGCACTCCCGGTGTGTGGTGCTGAGCAGGTCGCTTCAGACTACCCGCACAAAATTTCTACTCGCGTAGATTCGTAGAATCCTACGTGAGCCCGATCACGATCCCGCATCGACGCGGGGGCACGTACGGAAAATCCTGGGAAAAATCGCAGAAGAGCGGCTGGGCCCCATTACCTTCGGACACGCGGAAGGTTTTAGTCGGGCTTCACAATGCAATGCCCGGCACTGTACAAAGGAATTGGCAATAGCCGATACTTTGCCCAATAACAGCCGGACAGTCGACATCTCCCCGACAACTCCGTGACGTCCACGCACGTCATGGGGGGCGATCGCAGAGGTGCCGCACGAAGGGACCGATATTCGTGGCGCAGCGTGTCGTAGTCACTCTCTTTGACGACATCGACGGCTCGGAAGCGGCGGAGACGATCGCCTTCGGACTCGACGGCAAGTCGTACGAGATCGACCTCAATCCAGCCAATGCCAAGAAACTGCGTAAGGTGCTCGCGCCCTACGTCGACGCCGGCCGCAAGCAGTCGAAGTCCGGGAAGGCGTACACGCACACCGCGTTGACCCCCGACCCGGCCGCCGTCCGCGCCTGGGCCCGCTCCAACAAGCTGGACGTCCCCCCGCGCGGCCGCATCCCCAAGAAGGTCTACGAGGCGTTCGCCGAGGCGCACTGAGTCCGAGGGGCCGCCGGATGGCCCGCCGGGGTCCCGCTCCGGCCGGCCATCCGCCCCCGCGCACAACCGACTTGCGCTGACCCCCTGCTGATCAGCTAGAGTCTGGAGCACGCCGAGGGGCAAGGCCGAAAAGCCGGACCCCGAGGAGTCACGCGGGTGTAGTTCAGTAGCAGAACATCCCCCTTCCAGGGGGAAGGCGCAGTGTGCAATTCCTGTCACCCGCTCTGCAGCCCTTACCGATCACTGTTGTGGATCAGGTAGGGTGGTGCTCGCACCGACCGGTGAAAGCTGGTCGGCGGCAATGCGGACGTAGCTCAGTTGGTAGAGCGCAACCTTGCCAAGGTTGAGGTCGCGAGTTCGAGCCTCGTCGTCCGCTCCAGGAAGCAAAGACCCCGGTCATCGACCGGGGTCTTTCTCGTGTGCGCGGACGAGCGTCCCCTGACATTTGTCATGCGGAGTGATGACACCGCGCACTGCTGTCGGGTCCCGTCCACGGGGACGCTGATTTCATGAACACGAACAAGCAGGATGACGTGATCGAGGTCACTGATCTGCGGCGCGTGTACGGGGGAGACCGGGGAGCCGGCGGAGATTTCGAGGCCGTGCGCGGAATCACCTTCTCCGTGGGCCGCGGTGAGCTCTTCGCGCTGCTGGGGACCAATGGCGCCGGCAAGACCTCCACCGTCGAGCTGCTGGAGGGCCTCGCCCCTCCGGCGGGCGGCCGGGTGCGGGTCCTCGGACACGATCCGTACGAGGAGCGCGCGGCCGTCCGGCCCCGGATCGGCGTGATGCTGCAGGAAGGCGGCTTCCCCTCCGAACTGACGGTCGCGGAGACCGTACGGATGTGGGCGGGCTGCACGAGCGGAGCCCGGCCGACCGCTCAGGCCCTGGGCATGGTCGGGCTCACCCGGCGGTCCGGGGTACGGGTGAAGCAGCTGTCCGGGGGCGAGAAACGGCGCCTGGACCTGGCCCTCGCGCTCCTCGGCCGCCCCGAGGTCCTCTTCCTCGACGAGCCGACGACCGGCCTGGACGCCGAAGGGCGCCGGGACACCTGGGACTTGGTGCGCGAGCTGCGCGACGGCGGTACGACCGTGGTGCTGACCACGCACTACCTGCAAGAGGCGGAGGAGCTGGCCGACCGGCTCGCGATCCTGCACGAAGGGCACATCGCGGCCTCCGGCACCCCTGCCGAGGTGACCGCGTCCGCACCGTCCCGGATCTCCTTCGAACTGCCCGACGGCTACTTCCTCGGAGATCTGCCCCCGCTCGCCGGACTCGGCGTGACCGACCACGAGACGGCGGGCCGTGCCGTCAGGCTGCGCACCGACGAGCTCCAGCGCACCGCCACCGCACTGCTGCTGTGGGCCCACCAGAAGCAGGTCGAGCTGCGGGGGCTCGATGTGCGGTCGGCCTCCCTGGAGGAGGCGTTCCTGCGGATTGCGCGGGATGCCGCGGGCCGGGGTGCGGGTGCGCGGGACACGGATGTACGGGGTGCGGGTGCGCAGGGCGCGGGTGCGCAGGGCGCGGATATGCGGGGCTCAGGTGTACGGGGCTCAGGTGTGCGGGAGCAGGAGAAGGGGTCGGTGGCATGAGCGCGACAGTCCCGGCGACCGGGCCAACCGGTGCGGGTACGGGTGCGGGTGCGGGTGCGGGTGCGGGTACGACGACGGCCGCGGGGCGGATGGCCGCCCTGGCGCGCGCCGAGCTGACCCTGCTGGGCCGCTCGAAGGCGACCCTCGCCGCCGCCGTGTTCGTGCCGCTGACCTTGCCGTTCAGCCTCCGCTCGACGGTCGACCAGATGGACCTGAAAGGCGCCGGGCTCTCGGTCGGCTCGGTCGTCCTGCCGTCCTCCGTCGGCCTCGCACTCCTCTTCGCGGTCTACAGCACGCTGGTGAGCGTGTACGCGGCCCGCCGCGAGGAGCTCGTCCTCAAACGGCTGCGCACCGGGGAACTGCGGGACGCGGAGATCCTCGCGGGTGCGGCCCTGCCCTCGGTCGCGATCGGCCTGGTGCAGTGCCTGGTGCTGACGGTCGCGTGCGCCGCGCTGCTGGACGTCGGGGCGCCACCGGCACCGCACCTCGCCGTCCTGGGGCTGCTCCTGGGCCTGGCGATGTGGCCTCCGCTCGCGGCGATCACCGCGAACCTCAGCAAGAGCGTGGAGGGCGCCCAGGTCGCCGCCATGCCCTTGATACTGGTGTCGCTGCTCGGTTCCGGCACCTTCTTCCCGCTCGAGGTCATGCCGGACCAGCTGGCCTCGGCCTGCGAACTGCTGCCCCTGACCCCGGTGATCACGCTGATACGCGGCGGCTGGACCGGCGACCTCTCCGCGCACGACACCCTGGGCGCGCTCGGGACGGCGGTGGCCTGGATCGTGCTCGCGGTGTTTGCTGTACGGCGGTGGTTCCGCTGGGAGCCGCGGCGTTGACCAGGGACGTGGTGATGGGCATGGGCGGGCGCGGCGGCTGGTGGCACGGCAAGAGCACGCCGGCGAAGGTCGAGACGTACACACGGTGGTCGTTCCACACCTTCCCGTTCATCGAGGTCGCCACCTTCGCGCTGCCGACCTTCGGATACGTGCCCGCCCCGGTGAACTGGATCCTGTTCCTGCTGGTGAGCGCGCACGCCGTGGCCGCCGCGGTGACCGCCTCGCTGACCCTGGACTGGACCCGCGGCCGCCGCCCCCTGCCGGTACGGCTGCTCTGGGCACTGAGCATCGCCACCGTGGTGATCGCCGTCGTGAGCCTGGTGGTCGCGCTGCACGGCCCGCGCGGCGCGGACAACGGGGCTGCGGCGGGCACGGTGTTCGTCGGCGTCCTGTCGTTCGGGATCGGCACCCTGGCGCTCGCGGTACGGGAGTGGCGACGCATGGTGTACGGGGTGCTCGGCGCCGCCCTGGTTGCCGGCGCCGTGGCCGTCCCGGCGGGTGTCCCGGCACCCAGCGCCGCCGTCGCCGCCGGTGCGGTCGTCCTCGCCGCCGGTTTCTTCACCTTCACCTCCGCCTTCTCCGTCTGGCTGCTGAACGCCGTCTACGAACTCGACGAGGCCCGCGAGACCCGGGCCCGGCTCGCCGTCGCCGAGGAACGGCTGCGCTTCGGGCGCGATCTGCACGACGTGATGGGCCGCAACCTGGCGGTGGTCGCGCTGAAGAGCGAGCTCGCCGTGCAACTGGCCCGGCGCGGACGGCCGGAGGCCGTGGAGCAGATGATCGAGGTCCAGCGGATAGCGCGGGAGACGCAGCGGGAGGTCCGCGAGGTCGTACGCGGCTACCGCGAGGCCGATCTCCGGACCGAACTCGCGGGCGCCCAGGGCGTGTTGACGGCCGCCGGCATCGACTGCGAGGTCAGCGGCCCGGTGCCGGGACTGCCCGCGGAGATCCAGTCCGCGCTCGGCTGGGTCGTACGGGAGGCGACGACGAACGTGTTGCGGCACGGGGACGCCGGAAGGTGCGCGGTGTCCCTGCGAGTGGCGGAGGGCCGGGTGACCCTCACCGTCGAGAACGACGGGGCGCCCGGTACCGGCACCGGTTCCCGCACCAATGCCGATACCGCCGAGCCGGGAAGGGGGTCCGGGCTCGCCGGACTGCGGGAGCGGCTCAGGGAGGTGGACGGGGTGCTGCGGGCCGGGCCTGCCGGGGATGACCTGTTCCGCCTGACCGCCGAGGTGCCGCTGCCCCCCGACTCGGCCCCGGAACGGGCTCCGGACCCGGAACCGGGTGGGGCGCCGCGACCCGTCCCCCACCCCGTGAGCGAGGTCACCTCATGACGTCCACCCCACCACCCAACTCACCAGCCCCACACACCTCATCCACCCCATCTATCCCATCCGTCTCATCCGTCTCATCCGCACCTCCCGTGCGGCTGTTGCTCGCCGACGACGAGCATCTGATCAGGGGTGCGCTCGCCGCGCTGCTGGGACTGGAGGACGACCTCGTGGTGGTCGCCGAGGCCGCGACCGGGCCCGAGGCACTGGCGATGGCGCTGGCTCACGAGCCCGATGTCGCCGTTCTGGATCTGCAGATGCCGGGGGCGGACGGTGTGAGGGTCGCCACATCGCTACGGGCCGAACTGCCCGGCTGTCAGGTGCTGATCGTGACGAGTCACGGGCGGCCGGGGCATCTGAAGCGAGCGCTTGCGGCAGGCGTGCGCGGGTTCGTCCCGAAGACGGTGAGCGCACAGCGGCTCGCGGAGATCATTCGTACCGTGCATGCGGGAAACCGTTATGTGGACCCGGAATTGGCCGCGGACGCGATCTCCGCCGGGGACTCGCCGCTGACCGCGCGCGAGGCCGAAGTGCTCGAGTTCGCCGCCGACGGGGCGCCCGTCGCGGAGATCGCGGAGCGGGCGGCGCTGTCCCAGGGAACGGTGCGCAACTATCTTTCGTCGGCCGTCTCGAAGCTCGGGGCGGAGAACCGTCACGCGGCGGTGCGTCTCGCACGGGAGCGAGGTTGGGTATAGTTGTTCTCGCACCACAGCGCATGCGGACGTAGCTCAGTTGGTAGAGCGCAACCTTGCCAAGGTTGAGGTCGCCAGTTCGAACCTGGTCGTCCGCTCGGAGAAAGAAGCCCCCGGCCCTTCAGGGCCGGGGGCTTCTTCGTGTGCTCCTTCGCGTCCTCAGCTCCAGCTGATGCCGGTCAGGCGCTCGTACGCCTCGATGTACTTGGCGCTGGTCGCGTCCACGATGTGCTGCGGCAGCGGCGGCGGGGGCTGCTCGCTCCTGCGGTCCCAGCCCGACTCGGGAGACGTCAGCCAGTCGCGGACGAACTGCTTGTCGAAGGACGGCTGGGCGTGGCCCGGCTCCCACACGTCGGCGGGCCAGAAGCGGGAGGAGTCCGGGGTCAGCACCTCGTCGGCGAGGACGAGCGTCTCGCCCTCGTAGCCGAACTCGAACTTGGTGTCCGCGAGGATGATGCCGCGCTCGCGCGCGATGTCCCGGGCGCGGCCGTAGACGGCGAGGGTCGTCTGGCGCAGCTGGGCCGCCGTCTCGGCGCCGACCTGGCGGGCGACCTCCTCGTACGACACGTTCTCGTCGTGCTCGCCGACCGCGGCCTTGGTGGCGGGGGTGAAGATCGGCGCGGGGAGTTCCGAGCCGTCGACGAGGCCCTCGGGGAGGGCGAGGCCGCAGACCGTGCGGGACTCGTCGTACTCGACGAGGCCCGAGCCGGTGAGATAGCCGCGCGCGACGCACTCGACCGGCGTCATCCGCAGGGACTTGCAGATGAGGGTGCGGCCCTCCCAGTCGGCGGGGGCGCCCGGCGGGAGCTCGGTGCTCAGCACATGGTTGGGGACCAGGTCGGCGAGCTTGTCGAACCACCACAGCGAGAGCTGGGTGAGGACCCGGCCCTTGTCGGGGATCTCCGTGGGCAGCACCCAGTCGTAGGCGGACAAACGGTCACTGGCGATCATCACGAGGTCGCCCGCCTCGTTCTGGTACAGGTCGCGCACCTTGCCGGTGTGCAGATGTACCAGACCCGGGACCTGGAGGGGCTCGGGCTTTTCGACGAATCCGGACACGGTTCCTCCCCGTGGTTCTGTCCAAGTGGCTCGATTCTCCCGTATCCGGAGAGCGGCTTCGGCCAGGGGGTTGCTCAGTCGCGTTTGCAGATGCGGTCGAGGAGGTTCGCGGTGGCTCGCTGGACACGGGCGTCGACGTGGCCGGGGCGGTCCAGGGCCGGGGACCATGCGAACGTCCCGGCCGCGAAGACCAGGGCGCCGGAGGGAGCCCGGTAGAGGGAGGTCTCCTGGTGGCGGGTGGCGCCCTCGCTGTCCTGGTAGGGGGAGTGGGCGAGCAGGATGCGGCCCTGGTGCTCGGGCAGCGGGGTGCGCGGGAAGTAGCGGTCGGCCTCGCCCGCGACCATGCCGGCGAGTTCGTCGCCCTCGTGCGCGCCGGTCGACTCCCACAGCCAGTGGTCGGCGTTGCGCACGACCAGGGGGTGGGGTTCCGGGACCCTGCCCGCGTACTGGATGCCGATGAGCTGCTGCTCAGGACGGTCGATTTCGCGCCACAGCGCCGGCTTTCCCGGGCCTCTGCGTTTGCGGCAGGTCAGGAGGCGGTCGGCGACGCCGGACGGGGACGGGGCCAACTCCACCTGCCAGTACATGGTGTTGGCGGAGAGGAAGACCAGGGAGGTGCCGCTTTCGCGGGCGAGTTCCACGGTGCGGCGCATGGCCGACGACCAGTACTCGTCGTGCCCCGGGAAGACCAGGCCGCGGTAGCGGGTGGGGTCGACGCGGCCGGCGTGCAGGTCGCGGGCGTCGGCGTAGGCGATGTCGTAGCCGTAGCGCTCGGCCCAGCGGATGAAGTCGTAGGCGTGGCCGACGTGGAGGGGGAGGCCCGCGCCGGCGTACGGGCGGTCGAAGGAGACCGTCGTCGCGGCCTCGGACTCGCCGAGCAGACGGCCGTTCTCGTCCCAGGCGTGGTAGAGGCTGGCGCCGGTGTGCCCGTCCTCCGGGTACAGGTTGTACGCCTGCCAGGTGATGTCCGGGAGCAGGAGGAGGAGATCCGCGGGGTGGTTGTCGCGGACGGTGAAGGGGACGTGGGAGCGGTAGCCGTCGGCCGTGGTGAGTACGGCCACGTACGCGCCGATGTTCCAGTAGCTCGGGATCTGCAGGCGCCAGGAGAGCCACCAGTGATGACAGGAAACGGTTCTGTCGGCGGCGAGGGGCGGCGGCTGGACGATGCCCGACAGGCGGGGGCTGGTGGTGATCTTGCTGGCCCCGTCGCCTCCGTAGTGCCCGATGCGGTAGATGTCGACGCTGAATTCCTGGGGCGGGTCGACGGTGACGTGGAAGTCGATGGCCTCGCCCGGCGCGGCCGCGCCGTTGGAGGCGAAGCCCTTGATCTGGCGGTGCACGTCGTCGGCCGGGCGGGGGCCGCCGGCGCGCGGGTGGGGGATCGGGGGCTTGCGGGAGCCCTGGAGGGTGGCGGACCCACCGGGACCCCCGGCTTGACCGGCTTGACCGGCCCGACCTGCCTGATCGACGTGATCAATGTGGTCGATGTACCACGGGACGACATGGCCCGTGTCGTCGAAGTACTGCTCGTCGCCCCTGAGCCAGGGAACGGGGCCCTGGCCGAAGGGGTCCGTCACGGCGTGCGCGAGTGCGCCCGACTCCCAGCGGCGGATCTGCTCCGACCCCATGCCTGCTCCCCTCCCTCGTGCCCCCGTCGGTTCTGTAAGCCCCCGCCCCGCGCGCGATCGGTCCCAGCACATCACATTACGCACGCACTCCGTCACCGTTCGTCGCGAATTGACGTGAACGGAACGCGGCTCTCCGGTTGAAGAGGCGGATATCGACGGCTGGGAGCAGCGACGGTGGTGACGGCGTCAGACCAGGCGGACCGGTTTCTCGGGACGAACGCCGAGGTGGCGGAGCCAGTCCCGGAGCGGCTCCGGGTCACCGTCCTCGACGAGGGTCAGCACCCGCGGCCCCAGATCGGCGGCCCGCACCCCGTCGACAAGAAGGGCGGGGCCATCGAGCCAGTCGAGCCCCGGCGCCGCCCCGGCGGTGTCCATCGCCGCACAACAGACCATCGCGGTGACATGGTCGGCCAACAGCTCACGCCCACTGCGCGGCGGCTGGAGCGGAAAGAGCGGCAGCATCCCGTCGTCCCAGAACGACCAGTCGGGGCCCGGCTGCTCCGCACCCCCGCCCGGCCCGGACGCCACGGCCGGCGCCGCCGCCTCCTCACGGGCCAGCTCCGCGCTGAGCCCGGCCGCGAGTGCCGCCGTGCGCTCACTCCCGAGCACGGGCTCGCCGTCCTCCCCGACCTCGACCTCGGCTTCTGTCTCCGTATCCGTATCCGTCTCGTTCGGACTCACGCCCGTGCCCCTCTCCCCGTACGCCTCGCACCGATCGACGGAAAGGCCGGCGTCGTCCGTGGCCGGCGTCGCAGGTGCGGTCAGATGGTCGAGCACGCGGGCCAGCGTCGGACCGCCCTGGTCGGGCTGGGTCGGATCCGTGGGGTGGCGGACGCCCAGCGCGTCCAGCACCCGGTGCAGCCGGGCCGCTTCGGTGCGCCATGTGCGGTCGACGACCTCGTCCGGATACTCCTGCCAGTCCACCGGCGCCCAGTCGGGCCCGGGCTCCGCGGGCCCGCCGTGGAAGAGGCGCGCGGCGAGAAGCGAGGCCGCCTCGTCCACCGAACCGGGCTCTTCGAGCAGGTCGCAGGCGGGACGCTCGCCGAGGCGGGACGCGAAGCCCTCGGCCAGCCGGTCACGGCGCGACAGCTCGGTGAGGGCCGCGACGACACCCACGTCCAGCCGGGCAGGCCAGCGGCCCATCCGCCAGGCGGGCAGCGCGACCCGGGTCAACAGCCGGTCCCAGCCCGCGTACGCCAGGCCGACCTGTTCCTGGGCGACGATCCGCAGACCGTAGTCCACAGCCTGTGCACGCTCGGCCGCGGCAGCCGCCACTCCCCGTTCCATCTCGGCCGCATGACCCCGGCAGCTGCGCAGCAGCAGGCGGGTCACCCAGCCGACACCGGCGAGGACCGTGCGGACCAGGGGGCCGCGGGCGGGCTCGGAGGTCACGGCCACGGCCGCGTCCAGACCCCGTACGAAACGGCGCGCCGCGGCTATGTCGGGGTGCGCCGAAGGTCCCGTACCGGCGACGACCGGGGCGAGGACCGCGCGCAGCTCCCCGACCCGCATCCACCACAAGAAGGGCGAGCCGATGACGAGGACGGGAGCCGCGGGGGCTCGGCGGGCTCGCCCGGCTCCGCCGCTCAAGCCTCGTGCGCCCGCTATTTCGTCGCGGTACTCGGGCGGCGGCGGGCCGTGCGCCGGGTGGGTGCGGTCCTCCAGCCAGCTGTCGCAGTCCGGGGTCAGCGCTATCGCCGAGGGCGGCGGGACGTCGAGGCGGTCGGCCAGGTCCCGGACCAGGCGGTAGAGGTCGGGAGCGGACGCCTCCGCGATCGGGACCGTGGGGCTCACGGCGGGCCGCGCGCGGGCGACGACGAGCGCGATGCCCGCGGCGGCGAGCAGCACGAGGGCGGCGAGGACCGTCACGATCCAGCGAGTGACGGGCCAGCTTCCGCCGGTGATGTGCCCGGTCGAGCCGCCGACGAGCAGCACGACGGCGACGGCCGCGGGCAGCAGGGCGACGGCCAGCGCCCTGCTGCGTATCCGCAGCACGGCGAGCGCCCGGGAGCGCGCGGCCTGCGCGCCCACCTCCACACCCATACCGGTCACGACCGGATGTCACCCCCTGCTGTCGGCCCGGCCCGAGCTGTCTCGCAGCCCGCGCCGAAGGATGCCCTGGTGTTGCTCACTCCCCCACTGTGGCACCCGCCACCGACATCGCAATGCCGGTGGGCCAAGTGCCGGAACGCTTTCGCCGCACCCTAGTTGGGGCCTCGGCCCCCGTCAGCCGGATGGGGCATCGCTCACTCGATGGAATGGCTTTGGGGAAAGGTGGATGACCGTGGGCAAGGATCAGGCCCCGGATTCCGTACAGAATCCGGGGCCCAGTGGTGCGTGCGGGGGTGGGGGCTAAGCCTCCGTCAGGGGCTCTACGCCTCGGTCGTGACGTCGGTCGTGGCGTCCGCCGCCGCCTTCGCCGCGATGTCCGTACGGTGCTGCGAACCGTCGAGGCGGATGCGGCTGACGGCCGCGTAGGCGCGGGCGCGGGCCTCGGTGAGGTCTGTGCCGGTCGCCGTGACCGAGAGCACCCGGCCGCCCGCGCTGACGACCGCGTCGCCGTCGTGCTTCGTCCCGGCGTGCAGGACGTACGCGTACGGGGCGTCCAGCGCCGCCACCTCGTCGAGCCCGGTGATCGGGTCGCCGGTGCGCGGGGTGTCGGGGTAGTTGTGGGAGGCCACGACCACGGTGACCGCCGCGTCGTCGCTCCAGCGCAGCGGCGCGAGATCGGCGAGGGTGCCTTCGGCGGCGGCGAGCAGGACGCCCGCGAGCGGGGTCTTCAGCCGGGCCAGGACCACCTGGGTCTCCGGGTCGCCGAAACGGGCGTTGAACTCGATCACCCGTACGCCGCGGCTCGTGATCGCCAGACCCGCGTAGAGAAGGCCGGAGAACGGGGTGCCTCGGCGGCGCAGCTCGTCGACGGTCGGCTGGAGGACGGTCTCCATGACCTCCTCGACCAGCTTCGGGTCCGCCCACGGGAGGGGCGAGTACGCGCCCATGCCGCCGGTGTTCGGGCCCTCGTCGCCGTCCAGCGCGCGCTTGAAGTCCTGGGCGGGCTGGAGCGGGACGACCGTCTCGCCGTCGGTGATCGCGAAGAGGGAGACCTCGGGGCCGTCGAGGAACTCCTCGATGACCACGCGGTCGCAGGCGACGGCGTGCGCGCGGGCCTTCGCGAGGTCGTCGGTCACGACGACACCCTTGCCGGCCGCGAGTCCGTCGTCCTTCACGACGTACGGGGCGCCGAAGGCGTCGAGCGCCTCGTCGACCTCCTCGGGCGTCGTGCAGACATACGAACGTGCCGTGGGGACGCCCGCCCCTGCCATCACATCCTTGGCGAAGGCCTTGGAGCCCTCCAGCTGCGCGGCCTCCTCGGAGGGGCCGAAGCAGGGGATGCCCGCCGCGCGCACGGCGTCGGCGACCCCGGCGACCAGCGGCGCCTCCGGGCCCACGATCACCAGCTCGGCGCCGAGCTCCGTGGCCAGCGCGGCCACGGCGGCGCCGTCGAGGGCGTCGACCGGGTGCAGCTCGGCCGTCCCCGCGATGCCTGCGTTCCCGGGGGCGCAGTGCAGGGCGGTGACGTCGGGGTCGAGGGACAGGGAACGGCACAGGGCGTGTTCGCGGGCGCCGCTACCGATGACGAGGACCTTCACGGGGTCAGCCTAACCGTCGGGGCCGGGTGCCTTTGTGGGGGCTTCCGAAGCGAGGGGTGGAGAGAGTTGGTGCGATCCTCCGAGAGGGGCCCGGGTGTTCACTCGTTGGAGAACTCCTCCACCACCGTCGCGCCCAGTTCGCGGACGATCAGGTCGTGGCCCGAGAGGGCGGACTCGTCGAGGTCGGGGTCGTCGTCCTCGGGGATGTCGTCCTCGGGGGCCACCGGAGGCGGCTCGTAGGCGACCGGGGGTGGCGGGGCGGGCGTCGAGGCGGGCGCGGCCGAGGCCTGGCCCGCGGGCGAGCCCTGCGACGCGGCGGGGCGCGGAGCCGGGGGCTGCTGGGGGGCGGGGCGCGAACCGGCCGGAGCTCCGCCGTAACCGCCACCACCACCGCCACCAGCGCCATAGCCACCGCCGCTGCTGCCGCCACCACCGAACCCGGGACCAGGGCCGGAGGCCGACATCGGTGGCGGTGCCGAGCCACCGGAGGTGTCGACGATCGCCTCGATCTTCCACTGCACATTGAACTGTTCGGCCAGCGCCTGCCTCAGGACTTCCTCGCTGCCGCTGCTCGCGAAGTTGTCGCGCGCGCCCGCGTTGACGAAGCCGATCTGCAGGGTCGTGCCGTCGTAGCCGGTGACCTGCGCGTTCTGGCTGAGCAGGATCCAGGTGAAGCGGCGGCGGTTCTTCACGGCCTCCAGGATGTTCGGCCAGAGCATGCGGGGGTCGACGCCACCGGCGGCGGGGGCCGGTGCGGAGGCGGGCCCGGGGCCCGGGGCGGGGGTGGACGCCGTAGGCGCAGCGGCGGGTGTGGGAGCGGCGGGGGCCTGTCCCCCGCCCGCGGGTGTCGCGGTCGGCCAGCCGCCCGGACGCCGACCGCTGCCCACGGCCGTCGCGGTGGGCCAGGCGCCGGGCGCCGCTCCGGACGGGGGCGCGGGCGGGGCCGTAGCGGCAGCCGGAGGAGCCGCGGGCGCGGCAGCGGCGGGAACCGGAGCGGGTGCCGGGGCCGAGGCAGGAGCAGGGGCGGCCCCCGCATCCGGCGCCGCAGCGACCCCGCCGGTAGCCCCCGCGCCACCGGCCCCGTACCCCTCGTTCGCCGGTCCCTGTCCGCCGGGGCCCGGGGCCCGCACGGCGGCCCGGGCCGCGGCGACACCGCCGCCCGGCGGAACCATCGGAGCGGCCGCGGCCGGCGCTCCTCCATGTACTTCGGGGCCGGGTACGTACCCCATGGTGGGGGCGCCCGCGCCGGCACCGGAGAAGTTCACCCCGCGCTCGATGCGGTCCAGGCGGGCCATGACGGAGCGCTCGTCCCCGTACGCCGCGGGCAGGAGCACGCGCGCGCAGATGAGCTCGAGCTGGAGTCGCGGCGAGGTGGCGCCGCGCATCTCCGTCAGTCCCTCGTTGACGAGATCGGCGGCGCGGCTCAGCTCGGCGGCGCCGAAGACCCCGGCCTGGGCCTGCATGCGCTCGACGACATCCGACGGGGCGTCGATGAGCCCCTTCTCGGCGGCGTCGGGAACCGCGGCCAGGATCACCAGATCGCGCAGCCGCTCCAGCAGGTCCGCGACGAACCTCCGGGGATCGTTGCCCCCCTCGATGACGCGGTCCACGATCTCGAAGGCCGCGGCGCCGTCGCCCGCGGCGAACGCCTCGACCACGGAGTCGAGCAACGACCCGTCCGTGTACCCCAGCAGCGAGGTGGCCATGGTGTACGTCACACCGTCGGTGCTCGCTCCCGCGAGGAGCTGATCCATGACGGACATGGAGTCACGCACGGAACCGGCGCCTGCCCGCACGACCAGCGGCAGCACGCCGTCCTCGACGGGAATGCCCTCGCGCCCGCAGACCTCGCCCAGGTACCCCCGCAGGGTCCCCGGCGGCACGAGCCGGAACGGATAGTGGTGGGTCCGCGACCGAATCGTCCCGATGACCTTCTCGGGCTCGGTCGTGGCGAAGATGAACTTGAGGTGCTCGGGCGGCTCCTCGACCACCTTCAGCAGGGCGTTGAAGCCCGCCGGGGTGACCATGTGGGCCTCGTCGATGATGTAGATCTTGTACCGACTGCTCGCGGGCCCGAAGAAGGCCTTTTCCCGCAGGTCACGAGCGTCGTCGACACCGCCGTGCGAGGCGGCGTCGATCTCGATGACGTCGATCGACCCCGGTCCGTTCCGCGCGAGGTCCCTGCACGACTGGCACTCCCCGCAGGGAGTCGGCGTCGGCCCCTGCTCGCAGTTCAGACACCGGGCCAGAATCCGCGCGCTGGTCGTCTTCCCGCATCCGCGCGGCCCGCTGAACAGGTACGCGTGATTGACCCGGTTGTTCCGCAGCGCCTGCTGCAACGGGTCGGTGACATGCTCCTGCCCGATGACCTCGGCGAACGACTCCGGGCGATAGCGGCGGTACAGCGCGAGAGACGACACACATACGAGGTTATAGGCGCCCACTGACAACAGGGACCGCTCACCGGCCCCCAGACCCCGGGCCGCCGGGCCTCGAGCCGCATCCCGTCCCGGGAACGCAAGCGCCCCCCACGCACCCGCCAGAGCCAACCTACCCTTGCTGCCTTCCGGCCCTGGGGGAGTTCAGTCAGATAGCGCCACGTGAGGGGCTCCGCACAGAGTACCTGATCCGGGAGGGGGGAACGAGTTCGCGAGCACTCCTCAACGTCTTGTATTGTTTGCCGCGGAGGATTCGCCTAGAGGCCTAGGGCGCACGCTTGGAAAGCGTGTTGGGGGCAACCCCTCACGAGTTCGAATCTCGTATCCTCCGCCAGTGCCTCACCGGGCACGATGTCGAAGGGCCCCACCGCTTGCGGTGGGGCCCTTCGACATTGGCCGTCTCGGCTGTGCGCGTGCTGGGGCCGAAGCCGGTTCTTCCGGATGCGGACGTGTCCCGCGTCGAGGTCGACGTCCTCCCGGGGGAGCCCGAGCGCTTCCCCTTGCCGAAGCCCGGGCCCCAGACCGCGCCGCCGGCCCGGAAAAAGCTGGGGATCCTCGTCTCCGCGGACGTCCGGAGCATGAAGGCGCGGCGGGCCCCGGCGAACTTCGCCGCGTTCGAGACCGGCTTCGAGACCCGCTTCGAGACCGGCTTCGAGACCGGCAGCGTCGTACCGTCGGGATCCACCACCAGCGCGCGCATGGCCACCGGGCAGATCGCCGACACCGTCCCCCGGTATCCGCGACTGGATCATGCGCCAGTCCCACTGAGCCCCGCCGGGCCTGCGCGTCGCGGACGTCTCGGTCATGATCGGTGAGCGCTGTGCCGGCTTCCTCCTGGTGGGAGCCGATGCCCTGTCGCCTCGTCAACTCTCTGCGCCTACAGTCTCGTCGGAGTGACGGGCGAGCGGGGTGGGATGGGTGGGTATGGAGTCGGCGCAGCGTGTGATCCACCGGAGTGGGCTGTTCTCACGGCTGCTGGTCGTGCTGGTGGGCGTGGCGGTCCTGCTGCTCGGCTACAGCCTCTTCAGGGAGAACCTGCCGGCACGGCTGACCCATGACTGGCCCTGGAAGCTCGAACTGCTGGACATACAGAGCGCCGTCACGGCGGTGCTCGGTACGGGAGGAGCCGCGCTGGCCCGGGCCCAGTACGCGCGAACGGTGCGGCCCGCCATCGGATACGGGGGCCGCGTCGTAGCGAACACGGCTCCGAACGAGCGGCTGGCCTGGCTGTGCAAGCTCCTCAACGGCGGGCAGGAGGTGGCGATCACCGCGGACACCGGCTACTGGATCGAGTACACCTCCGCGGGACGCGCCGCCGGCGCCGTCGACTCGTCGGAGTGGACGGGCCAGCCGGAGGCGACAGCGGCGATCGTGAGCCGTGGGCTGGCGGAGCGCCAGGACTTCCAGCTGAACCTCGTCGGACGCGGTTACCCCATCCCCGGGCAGGGGCAGGGGCAGCTGTTTCTGGGCTGGTTCACCGAGAAGGCCATGCGCGAGCTGGAGAGCGTATACGTGCGGGTGCGGGTGGTGGACCGGGTCGGCGATGTCCACGAGCGCGTCGTCAACTTGCTGAAGGGCGCCGATCGTTCACCCACCCATCCGGACGCTTCCCCCTTCTGAGTACCCCGCTCTCCCCCGGGGCGGGGTACAGCTGGCTACACCCCCGGTCCGGGAGTGCGCCTCATCGTTTCGGCGCACGGACGACGGCATCGTTGAACCCAGCTGGTCCCAGAGGTTCACAGCTCCCCCGTCCGGAAGGAAAGCCCATGAACGCGCTGCTCTCGTCGAAGCCGGAGACGGAGACGGGCACGAAGACGGGCACGGAGACGGAGTCCGCGGTGCGGGGTGCGGAGTCGACCGGGACCGGCGCCCACGACGCGCGCCGGATACCGGCGGCCCCGGCCGCTCCCGGTCCGCTCGCCTCCTTCGCCCGGTTCGTCCTCTGCGGCGGCGGCATCGGCATCCTCTCCAGCTTCGCCGTCCCCCTCCTCGCCGGACCGATGCCCTGGGCGGTGGCCAACGCGGTCGTCACCGTCGCGTCGACCATCCTCTGCACCGAGCTGCACGCACGCTTCACCTTCGGCAGCGGGAAGCACGCCGGATGGCGCCGGCACTGGCAGTCCGCGGGATCAGCCGCGGCCGCCTACGCAGCCACTTCCGTCGCGATCCTCATCCTGCACACTCTCCAGACCTCCCCGGGCATGCTCACCGAACAGATCGTCTACCTCAGCGCCTCCGGCCTCGCCGGCATCGGACGCTTCCTCCTGCTGCGCCTCTACGTCTTCGCCGGCGGACGGACCAGGGCCACGGAGCCGGTACGGGTGAGCAGCCCGGCACGCCCCCCGCACCGGGCCCTGGCCTGGGCCTAGGCCGGCCCGTCCGCCCTTCCCCTCAAGCCACCAGTCCGATCACCCGACCGCACCCGTACGATCACCCGTCATGGAGGACTGGCTGGAGCGCGCGGCGAGGCTGAGGCAGTGGACCGGCAACGGGGTCCGCGCCCCGCACAAGCCCCTGCTCCTCCTCTACGCCCTCGGCCGGTTCCAGCGGGACGCCGACGGCGAGTTGCGCTACAGCGCGGTCGAGGACGATCTGAAGCGGCTGCTGGCCGAGTACGGTCCGGCCAACCGGACGACACCGGCGTACCCCTTCCACCATCTGGTCGGCGACGGGGTGTGGGAGGTGCGGACCGATCGCGGGCCCGGCAGCCCCGGCAGCGGGGTGCGGGAACTGCGGTCGACGGGCGCGGCGGGACGGCTGGCGCCGGACCTGCGGGCGGCGCTGCGACGCGATCCCGCGCTCCTCGGCCGGATGGCCCGGATCCTGCTCGACCTGCACTTCCCGCCCTCACTCCACGACGAACTGTGCGAGGCCGTGGGCCTGGAGTGGGAGTGGGAGCCGGAAGGGTCGGTGCACCTGCCGGACGCGGGACCGCGGGACCGGCGCCGACGCGACGGGCGGATGCGGGAGCTGGTCCTGACGGCGTACGAGTACCAATGCGCGTTCTGCGGGTACGACGGCCGGATCGGGGCGGTGCCGGTCGGGCTGGAGGCCGCGCATGTGCGCTGGTGGGCGTTCGAGGGGCCGGACGACATCGACAACGGTCTGTGCCTGTGCTCGCTGCACCACAAGCTGTTCGACAAGGGCGTCCTCGGTATCGGGGACGGGCACCGCATCCTGGTGTCGCAGCGCTTCGTCGGACGGAGCCCGGCGGCCCGCGACCACGTCATCGCGCTGGCGGGCCGTCCGCTGACCGGTCCCCAGCCGGGCACCGCGCCCGTCGCCGCACGCCATCGGACCTGGCACACCCGGCAGGTGTTCCACGGAGCTCCGCGCCCTGCCGCGCCGGTTCCCAGCGCACACGGAGACGTGTGACGCAGGTCACGGGAAGTCGGTGTCGGATGCCGGACAGCTCATAGGGGTGAGCATTGATATGCGTACCCGGGTACGGGCCGGGGAATCGAGCGCCTTCGCGGAGCTCTTCGACAGTTATGCGCGCGCGGTCTACAACCATGCCTTCCGGCTGACCGCCGACTGGTCGACGGCCGAGGACGTGATGGCCGCGACCTTCCTGGAGGCATGGCGGCTGCGTGACCGGGTCGACCCCGAGGGCGGCTCGCTGCGGCCCTGGCTCCTGGGCATCGCCACCAACACCGCGCGCAACCAGCACCGGAGCAACCGGCGTTACCGGCAGGCGGCCCAGGCCGCCGCCGCGGCCGAGCTGTCGGTGCCCGACCACGCCGAGGACGTGGCAGGGCGGGTCGACGACCGGGGCCGCCTGGCGACCGCCCTCACCGCCCTCGCGACGCTGCGTCCCCCGGAGCGCGAGGTCATCGCGCTCTGCCTGGGGGAGGGCCTGGACTACGAGGCCGCGGCCGAGGCGCTGGGGATTCCGGTCGGCACGGTCGCCTCCCGGCTCTCCCGCGCCCGCAAAAAGCTGCGCACCCTCACCGGCCCCGGACCGGCGCGCCAAGAACCCGAACCGCCGCTGAAAAAAGTTCGCGGAAGACGGGAAGGCAGCCGCCGCGCCCGACAGATAACAGGCGATCGCACCCAAGTGATCCGGCCCGCACAGGAAGGAAACCGATGAACGCGAACATGCCCCGGCAGAGTCCGGCCGAGCAGGACGAGAGCGCCCAGCAGCTCCTGTCCCGCACGGCGCGCGACCTCCCGGCGGGCCGTCACCAGTTCCACAAGGAGCGCCTGATGGCCCAGATTCACCAGATCCAGCAGGAAGAGCGCACGGCGGCCGCGGAGGCGGTGGCTGCGGCGCGGACCCGGCGCTTCCGGCTGCCGCGTCCGGCGATCGCGCTGCCCGCGCTGGCCGCCGCCCTCGCCGGTACGGTCGTCGCCGTAGTGACGATGAACAACGGCGGCGGGGTCAGGGACGGCGGCGTCGCCACCGGACCCGCCCTCACCACCCACATCGGTGCCGCGACCACCAAGGGCGTCCCCCAGTTGCTGAGCCAGATCTCACTGGCGGCGGCCGAGACCGAGGGAAGCCACCCGGCCGTCAAGCCCGGCCAGTACGTCTACATAGAGTCCAAGACGGCCGACACCTTCGTGAAGACCGTCGGCGACAAGAGCAGCCTCGCCAGCCACGCGCTGCACACCCGCAAGATCTGGCAGTCCCCCGACGGCACCAAGGGCTGGCTGATCGACCCGGCCTCCAGCGACGACCCCGCGGGGGAGACCCTGAGCCTGCCCGACGAGCAGGGGAACGCCCTGGTCGGCGGCGTGAACCACCCCACGTACGACTACCTGGCCAAGCTGGCCACCGACCCCGACCGGCTCCTGGCCACGATCTACAAGGAGACCAAGGGCCACGGCAACTCACCCGACCAGGAGGCGTTCACCACCATCGGCGACCTGCTCGGCGAGAGCTACCCCCCGGCGAACCTCTACCCGGTGCTGTTCAAGGCCGCCGCGAAGATCCCCGGTGTCGTCGTGGTCGACGACGCGGTGGACGCGGTGGGCCGGCAGGGGGTCGCGGTGGCGCGCCTGGACGAGACCAGTGGCCAGCGCGAGGAGTGGATCTTCGACAAGAAGACCCACGTCTTCCTGGGCGAGCGCTCGGTCCAGGTGAAGCAGGGCACCGGCGAGGACGCCCTGATGACGCCCGGCACCGTGACCTTCACCAGCGCGATCCTCAAGCGGGCCGTCGTCGACGGCATGAAGCAGACTCCCTGAGCCGACGCGGACCCCGTGAGCCGACGCAGGCCCCCTGAGCCGACGCGGTGGTCCCGTCAGCCGATCTTCACGGTCTTCGACACCGTGACCTGGTCGATGTCGGTGGTGCGGACGGTGGCCTTCATGGTCCAGGTGCCGGCCACCGGGAGGGTGACGCCGTCCGCGGTCCAGTAGCCGCCCTTGTCCGTCAGCCCGGCGTCGATCGGGCCGATCTGCTGGGATTCCAGAGTGAAGGTGAGGCGCAGTTCGGGCACGGTGGCGAAGCCGCCGTCGGAGCCGTAGATCACGGCCTGCACGGAGTTCTCGCCCACCCGGCTCGGTGTCAGTTGGATCTGCACCTTGCCGTGTCCGCCCTGCGTGCCGACATCGAACGGGATCGTCGTCGTCGAGGCCGTGATCTCTCCGGCGGCCGCGGTGGCGGAGGCCGCCGCGGCCTCGGTGGCCGCGCGGCCCGGCTGGGTACCGGTGAGCAGGGTGGTGATCACCAGCACGACGATGCCGACGACGACCTCGACCAGCACCGAACGGCGCAGCGCCCGCCGGTACCGGTCGGCCTCGTCGGAGGCCGTGCCCGAGGCCTTGTCGGAGATCTTGCCCGAGCTCTTGTCGGAAGCCTTGTCCGAGGGCGTGTGATCCGGATCCGGTGCGCCGTCGTCCGATTCACCGTCGTCCGAGGGACCGCCGTCCGAGGGAGCACCGTCCGACGGGCCGTCCGCCCTCCCGACCCGTACGTCGGTGGGGGCGGCCGAGGCCCCCACCGTCTGCGGCACCCGCTCCTCCACCAGCACCGCCGCCGCTGTCCGTGCCTCCTCCGCCGCGAGCATCAGCCGCCCGGTCCAGCGCCGCGAGGCCCCCGCCCCCGCCAGCAGCACCAGCACCGCCACCAGCT
The DNA here is from genome assembly GCF_055582885.1 of Streptomyces sp. NPDC107454. NCBI lineage: Bacteria > Bacillati > Actinomycetota > Actinomycetes > Kitasatosporales > Streptomycetaceae > Streptomyces > Streptomyces sp. NPDC107454. Next base: position 76,492 of record NZ_JBVJPA010000016.1, read on the forward strand.
TGGCGAGGAGGAGCCTGCCGTACGAGGTGGAGGTCAGCGCGTCCCAGGAGCCGAGGCCGCGCCAGGACTGGTAGACGCCGGTGACGACCAGGACGGTGACCGAGGCGAGGGCGAGGCGGGAGAAGCGGTTGACGACGGCCGCGGGGAGCGGCTCGGCCGACCGGTACAGCGCGGTGAGCAGGGCCGCGAGGCCGCCCAGCCAGACCGCCATCGACAGCAGGTGCAGTACGGAGGAGACCATCGCCACGGGGACCTGGATCCCGGCTGACGCGTGCTCGGCGACGGCCCAGGTGACGGCGAGGGAGACGGTGAGCAGCCCGCCGGACGCGAGGACGAGCCGCCCCCTCACCTGCTCGCTCACCGGATAGAACACCGCCGCCCCGAGCAGCACCAGCCGCGCCAGCAGGGCCAGTCCCGGCCTGCTGGTCAGGGTCTCGCTGAGGACGGACGGGTCGAAGGCGTCCGCCGGTCCGCTGCCGCGCTCGTAGGGTCCGCGCAGGAGCAGCAGCGCGACGGTGGACCCGGCCAGGATCCACCAGCCGGTGAGCAGCAGTCGCCGCACCGGGCCCGGGAACCCGCAGACCAGGACGAAGGTGGCCGCGCCGATGAGGAGGGCCAGACCGCCGTACGCCAAGTAGCGGGCGGCGTCGTAGAGCGTGCCCGCGGCGGTGTTCCCGGAGGGGTCCACGGGAACGGGCGGGGGGGTCGCGGAGGGTTTGCCGATGGAGAAGGTGAAGGCGCCGGAGACCGGGTGACTGTCGGCCGAGACGACCCGCCAGGCCACCGTGAAGGTGCCGGTGCCCAGGCCCTTCGGCAGGGTCACACGGGCGGTGTCGGAACGGTCGCCCGCGTGCCCCGGCTCACCGGTGTGCACGCGTCGGTTGTCCGGGTCGAGCACGCGGAAGGAGTCGTCGAGGAGCCCGATGGACTCGCTGAAGGACAGCGTCACCTCGGTGGGCGCCGTCTTCAGCACGCTGCCGTCCTGCGGATCGGTGCCGGTCAGCGCGGCGTGGGCGGACGCGCCGCCGACACCGCCGAACAGCACCAGGACCAGTACCGTGCCCAGCAGCGCCAGCCCCTGGGCGATCCGCCGTCGCTCCCGCTGTCCGCCTCCACGTCCACTCACACGCCGTCTCCGTCGTCTCCGTCGTCCCTGCGGTCTCCGCATTCCGGTTCCGCCCGGTCCGCGCTTCCAGAGTCACCGATACGTACGGACGAATCCGGCGCCGTGCTCACTCCCCCGGCGAGGAACCCACCGATCAGCCCACTGGGGAACCCGCCGAGGAAGCCTCTGGGAGGGCCGTCTCCCGTGTCAGAAAGGCCAGCCGGGCCCGCTTCTCGGGCAAGTAGACCCCGGGAAGGTCGATTTCGGGAAGCACGATCTCCGGGCCGGCTACGAAGCCCTGTCGGAGCAGCCGCGCGATCGCCTTCTCGTTGCGCGCGTCGGGTTCGACCACGACCCGCTGCCGGTCGAGGCCGACCAGCACGTACCGGGTGAACGCGGTCAGCAGCGCGGACGACCAGCCCGGCCGGCCACCTCCGGACCCCGCGGGGCCGATCAGCAGGTGGACGCCGATGTCACCGGGTTCGACGGGGTAGCACTCGCTGACCCGGTCGGCCTCGGGCTCGTACGTCTGGAAGAGCGCGGCGGGCTCGCCGTCCTTGACCGCGAGGAAGGCGTGGTGGGTGTCGAGGGAGTCCAGATGGACGTACGTCTCCAGCACCTGCTGTTTCGTGAGTCCGTTCATGCCCCAGAACACGGCACGCTCCTCGCTCACCCAGCGGTGGATGACGTCCAGGTCGGCGTGCGGGTCGACGGGCAGGACGCGCACGGTCCCGAAGCCGTCGATGTTCTGCTCGTGCACGGCCTCGCGGTCGGCGGCGTACGGCTCACTGCTCATGGTGTCCTCGGCCTTCTCCGTCTCCTGTTCCGGTGTCAGCCGGCTCCAGTCGGTGCTGACCGGGACCAGTTCTCCCTTGAGCCACAGGGGGAGCTGGTCGCGGTGGTGGGCCGAGCCCGGGACGCCCGAGGCGCCGAAGGGGACCGCCCAGAGGCTCTGGTCGCGGTCGGCGAGGTCCCAGACGTAACGGGCCGCCGGGCCGCGCGCGCTCAGGTCGGTCAGGCCGGGGACCGCCGAGGTGCACAGCACGCAGTCGTGGTCTCCGGAGAGACCCGGTTCGTCGTACGAGGTGGTCGGGAGCGCGCGCCAGGGCGCGAGCCGGTGGGTGTCGCCCCAGACGCCGAGCGGCCCGGCGGCCGCCTCCTCGACTGCCTCGCGGACGAGGGCGGCGCGGTCGATGCCGTACAACTCCTCGGCCTTCAGCAGGTGTTCGAGGGCGAAGGCGACACGGGGGAGGAGGGCGAGCCAGGGGCGGAAGACCTCGGGGTACGCGGGCGGGTCGGCCAGCGCGGCGAAGGCGGGGTGCGCGGCGAGCCGCCGTACGACCGCGCCGCGTACCGCGGAGTAGGCGGCCGCCGCCATGCTGTCCGCCGTCATCCGGCGGTCCCAGCCGAGCAGCCGGTCGCGCAGGGCGGTCGCCTCGATGCTGAGTCCGTCGAGCGCGGCGAGGTGGTCCATCAGGGGCGCGGCGGAGGCGAGATGGGTGTCCATGTGGATGTCCGCCATGTCCTTGGCCGACCACTTCGGCCGTTCGTCGAGGAGCTGCCGGATCCGGGCGGCCCGGTGGAGCGGGGCGAACTCGACACCGAGCGGGCCGGCGGGGCCGCGTTGGTTCGCCATCACGGCGACGCCGTCCTCGACCGTCCCGTACGGCATCTCGTGCCAGCCCCGCCATTCGTGCCCGGGCTCCCAGGCGGCGACGATCCGGATGCGGTTGTCCGCGTCGCGGAGCGGGACCCGGCCGGCGACCCGGTGCAGTACGCCGCCCTCGGTGTCGGCGGCCTGGACGACGTTCACGGGCTCGGCCCAGTGGTCGAACGCCCGGTCGACGTCGGCGACTTCGCGGACCCGGAGGAGCGGGAGGAGCGCGCTGAAGCCGAGGTCTTCGGTGACGCGGGGCGGGTAGCGGAGGCTGATGGCTTCGACACCCTCGGTCTGTTCCGCTCCCCCGATGACGACCGGGCCGCGCGGGGTCTCGACGACCTCGACCTCGACGGGTTCACCGCCCGCCACCTCGACCGTCTCCACATGCCGGGCGACGGCCCGCCACTCCCCGTCGGGGTCGAGCGCCTCCCATCCCTCCGGTCGCTCCGGTCCTTCCGGCCCCTGGGGCCCGACGCGTCGCAGTCGTTCCCGGTACAGGTCCTGGTAGTCGGCCATCGCGTTGGTGATGGCCCAGGCGACCGTGCCGGTGTGGGCGAAGTGGGCGATGCCGGGGACGCCGGGGACGGCGAGGCCGACGACGTCGAACTCGGGGCAGGAGAGGTGGATCTGCTGGTAGACGCCGGGGTCCTCGATGAAGCGGTGGGGGTCGCCCGCGATGACCGGGCGACCGGTGCCGGTCCGCTCGCCCGTGACGAGCCAGCCGTTGCTGCCGGAGGTGCCGGGACCGTCGGCGGCGAAGAGGTCCACGGCCTCCGGTCCGATCCGGCGGACGACCTCCTCCCTCCACAGCTTGGTGGGGAAGCCGGCGAAGAGGATGTGCGCGCCGAGCCAGACGCCGAGCGGGGTCCAGGGCTCCCAGCGCCCCGGGGCGAGCCCGGTCTCCGCGAACTCCGGTGTGCGCCGGGCGCCTTCGGCCAGCCCCTCGTTGACCCCGTCGACGTATGCGACGACCCAGTCGGCGGTCTCCGGATCCCGTCTCTCCAGCGCCGCGAAGCAACGTCTCGCGGTGTCGTCGAGCCGGGCCCGGCGTGCGAACCGGTCCCAGCCGACGGCCTCGGCGCCGAGGAACGCGGCGGAGGTGCCCTGCGCGCGGTGCCGTTCGACCTCCAGTTGCCAGGCACGGTCGAGGGCGGTGACACGGCCCTGGGCGCGGGCGAGGGCGCGGGCGTCGGTGGCGCGCAGGTGGGGGATCCCCCAAGGGTCACGGTAGAGCTCGGCGGTCACAATCCATCCCCATTTTTGTCAGGTTAGGCTAACCTAACTTTCGCTGTGGCGAAATCGTACGTGAGGGGTGGAGGGCCGGTGGGCCAGGGGCATGGCTGGGAAGGCGCGGTACTCAAGCTGCTGCGCGGCAAGGACTTCGAGTTCACGGTGACCCGAGCCGAAGACATCACCCCGCGCTACCGGCGCCTGCGCCTGACCGGCGGCGGCATGCTCGCGGCGACCGGGGTGCACCCGACCATGTGGGTCCGGCTGTGGTTCGACAACGCGGGCAAGCCGCACCAGCGGGCGTACACCCTGGTCGACCCCGACCCCGCGAACGGCACCTTCGGGCTGGAGTTCGCGCTGCACGAGGGGCGCGCGAGCGACTGGGCGCGGGCGGCGAAACCCGGGGACACCATCGCGGCCACGGTCCAGGGCACCGCGTTCACGGAGCCGGACCCGGCCCCGTCCCACGTCTTCGCCGTCGCCGACTCGGCCTCCCTCCCCGCCCTCAACTCCCTCCTGGACGCGGTGGGCACGGCCCCGGCGACGATCTGGTTCGAGACGGACCACGGCACGGACGGACTCCCGCTGCGCACCCGCCCCTCGCTCCACGACCTGCGCCCGGTCCCGCGCCGGGGCGCCCCTCTCGTCCCCCGGGTCAAGGAGTCCCTCCCCGACCTCCTCAAGGACCAGTCCGCCCCCTACGTCTGGATCGCCTGCGACACCACCACGACCCGCGCCCTCACGGCGTACGTCCGCAAGGAACTCTCCGTCCCGAGGCAGCGGGTGAACGCGATGGGCTACTGGCGCACGGCGGCCTGAGAGGCGTTCCGCACCCTCACGCGGGATCATCGAGGCATGGACGTCAGCCTTCACATCGCCCAGGATCCCGAAGCGGACGCGTTGCTCAGCCGCAGTCCCCTCGCCGCCCTGACCGGGATGCTGCTGGACCAGCAGGTGCCGATGGAGTGGGCGTTCAAGGGACCGCGCACGATCGCCTCGCGCATGGGGGCGGACGAGTTGGACGCGCACGAGATCGCCGCGTACGACCCGGAGAAGTTCACCGCGCTGCTCACGGCGAAGCCGGCCGTGCATCGCTATCCCGGATCCATGGCCAAGCGGATCCAGCAGCTGTGCCAGTACCTCGTGGAGCACTACGACGGGGACGCGGCCAAGGTCTGGGACGGCGTCAAGAGCGGCGAGGAGCTGCTGCTGCGGCTCAAGGAACTGCCCGGGTTCGGCGCCCAGAAGGCCCAGATCTTCCTGGCCCTGCTCGGCAAGCAGTTCGGTGTGCGGCCCAAGGGCTGGCGCGAGGCGGCGGGGGCGTACGGCGAGCCGGACTCCTTCCGCTCCGTCGCCGACATCACCGGGCCCCAGTCCCTGGCGAAGGTCCGCGCCCACAAACAGGAAATGAAGGCCCAGGCGAAGGCCTCCGGCAAGTAGCCCGCCCCTTCCCCACCCCCGCCGCACCGCTCCTGAGGGGCACGGGGAACTGCGCGGAGGGCAGGGGCGGCGGGGGCGTGGGTCCGTCGGATGGGTCACCGCGGTGGCAGAGCGGCCCCACGCGGCCAAAGCATGAAACATGAGCGAGGTACCGAACGCCCCCCACCAAGGCCCGCAGTACGACGACCGCCAGGTCCACGACCGCGAGCCACGCGTCACCCCCGAAGGCCCCCTGCACTTCATCGCCCGCAGCGCCTGGCAAGCCGTCCTGCTCGCCGGCATCGCGGCCTTCGTCCTCGGCGTGCTGGTGCTGGTCTGGCCGGGCGCCTCCCTGCTGGCCGCAGGCGTGCTCTTCGGCCTCTACCTGCTCTTCAGCGGCGTACTCCAGCTCGTCGCCGCGTTCGGCACCCACGTCGCGACCTCGCTGCGCGTCATGGCCTTCATCAGCGGCGCCCTCTCGATCCTGCTCGGCCTGTTCTGCTTCCGCGGACCGATGCAGTCGACCCTCCTGCTCGCCCTGTGGATCGGCATCGGCTGGCTGTTCCGCGGCATCACCCAGACCCTGGCCGCCGCGTCCGACCCGACCGTGCCGGCCCGCGGCTGGCAGATCTTCCTCGGGATCGTCAGTTTCCTCGCGGGGATCGTCCTCATCGTGTCCCCGTTCACCTCGGTCGCCGTCCTCACCCTCGTCGGCGGCTGCTGGCTCATCGCGGTGGGCGTCACGGAAATCGTCACGGCGTTCGTGATCCGCGGCCGGGCCAAGCACATCCCTGCCGTCGTCTGACCGCACGCCCGACCTCACGCCGAATCCACGCCGTACGTCAACTCCGCGCCTCTCCCGTAGCCCATGAGGGCGGATCTCGGCGCCGACCCGATGAACCACCCACTCCGGATGGGGAGACGACCTTCCATGAGCTCCTCTCCGCACCGCCGGCCGCGCCCGCCGCACCGGCACGCGTGGATGCGGGTTCTCACGCTCCTCGTCGTCACGATCCTCGCGGCGGGCGCCCACGTCGACGCCCTGGCCCCGACCTCCGTCGTGGCTTCCGCCGAAGCGGGCTGCGGCGCCGAACACGACGTACTCGACACGGCCCTTCGCCCGCCCGCCCGGCAGGACTACCGCCCCCTCGCCCCGCTGCACCCCGCGCCGACCGCTCCCGACTGCCCGGAGCCGGCGCCCCGCCCCCGTCACGTACCGCCGTCGCACTCCCGCACGCTGCACGCCCTGCGCTCCGTGGTCCTGCGCTGCTGACAGGCCCGGCCCGGCCTCCGGACCGTCCCCACCAGCCAGTCAGCGAACCGAGCGAACGCAAGGACACAGCCATGCCCACCGACCCGTACGCGGTCCTGCGCGCACTCCTGCGCGCGGAAGCCGTCCGCAACACGCCCAAGCCGCAGCCCGAGCCCAGGCCCGCACCGGACGCACGGCAGATGCAGGCGCCCCCGCCCAAGGAGCACGGAAACAACTAGGGGAACGGTGAGGCGGCCGTCCCGCTCGTGGGCGGGGCGGTCGCCTCACCGCGTGACAGATGACAACTGGCAGGTGACAACTGACAACTATCAGATGACAGATGACAGATGACAGATATCGAAAACTGACCGGCATCCACCGGCTACCGGCTATCGGCTACCGGCTACCGCCTGCGCCGAGCCGTCCCGAAGAGGGAGCGGGTGATCTCCCTGCCGATCTGCGTGCCCATCGACCGAGCCAGGGACCTGAAGATCCCGCTGCCGACGACCTGTTCGACGACCGAGGGTTCCTCCTTCGCCCGGCCGCCGCCCTTCGCGGGCGCCCGCCCGGCCTCCGCGGCCCCCCGGGCGGCGGACTGCGCGGCTGCCGCGTCCCGCGCCGCGAGCTTCTCGTACGCGGACTCGCGGTCGACCGCCTGCGCGTAACGCCCGTACAGCGGGGACGCCTGCACCGCCCGGTCCAGCGCGGCCGGATCGACAGGGCCCATCAGGGACTGCGGGGCCCGCAGCCGGGTCGCCGCGACCGGCGTCGGCGCGCCCCTCTCGCTCAGCACGGTCACCACGGCCTCTCCGGTGCCGATGCCGGTGAGGACCTCCTCCAGGTCGTACGCGGAGTTGGGAAAGGTCTTCACCGTGGCCTTCAGGGCCTTCTGATCGTCCGGGGTGAAGGCGCGCAACGCGTGCTGGACGCGGTTGCCGAGCTGGGCGAGGACGTCGGACGGCACGTCCTTCGGGGTCTGCGTCACGAAGAAGACACCGATCCCCTTCGAACGAATGAGCCGCACGGTCTGGGTGATCGACTCCAGGAAGGCCTTCGACGCGCCGGTGAAGAGCAGGTGCGCCTCGTCGAAGAAGAAGACCAGTTTCGGCTTGTCGATGTCGCCGACCTCCGGGAGGTCGTGGAAGAGATCGGCGAGCATCCACATCAGGAAGGTCGAAAAGAGCTGCGGTTTGTCCTGGACCTCGGGGAGTTCGAGGACGGACACCGTCCCGCGTCCGTCCGACGCCGTCCGCAGCAGCTCGCTCGTGTCGAACTCCGGCTCCCCGAAGAACGGGCTCATGCCCTGCGCCTCGAAAGCGGTCAGGGAGCGCAGGATCACGCCTGCCGTCGCGGGCGACAGGCCACCGATGCCCTTCAGCTCCGCCTTGCCCTCGTCCGAGGTCAAGAAGGCGACGACGGCCCGCAGGTCCTTGAGGTCGAACAGTTCAAGACCCTTCTGGTCGGCGTAGTGGAAGATCAGGCCGAGCGACTGCTCCTGCGTCTGGTTCAGCTGGAGCACCTTGGAGAGCAGCACCGGGCCGAAGCTGGTGACCGTCGCCCGTACGGGGATGCCCTTGCCCATGCCGCCGAGCGCGTAGAACTCGGCCGGGCAAGCGGTCGGCGTCCACTCCTGGTGGACCTCCTGGGCACGCGCCAGCACCTTGTCGTTCGACACGCCCGGCGCCGAGATCCCGGAGACATCACCCTTGATGTCGGCGAGGAACACCGGCACGCCCTGCACGGACAACTGTTCGGCGATCAGCTGGAGCGTCTTGGTCTTGCCGGTGCCGGTGGCTCCGGCGACCAGCCCGTGCCGGTTGAGCACGGGCAGCGGAATGCGGATCCGGGCGTCCGGCAGACACCTCCCGTCCCAGAGCAGGGCGCCCAGGTCGAGCGCGGGTCCGGCGAACGCGTAACCGGAGGCGATCCCCAGGGCCTCCTGGGGGAGCCCGCGGGCGCCGCTCACACCTTCGGGTGCCACCACGGGAGGTGCTTCGCTGTCGCTCATATCAGGCCCCTGTTCCCGGTTTGCACTGATTTACGGCGTCTTTTCCAGCGTCGCACTACGTCGCCATGGCTGCGCCCGGAAGGTCTGGGCCGGTAGGCTTTCCGTGTGATCTTCAAGCGCATCGGAAACGGACGGCCGTACCCCGACCACGGCCGGGAAAGCACCCGGCAGTGGGCGGATGTCGCGCCGCGCCCGGTCCGCCTCGATCAGCTCGTGACGACCAAGGGTCAGCTGGACCTGGAGACCCTCCTCGCCGAGGACTCCACGTTCTACGGCGACCTGTTCGCGCACGTAGTGAAGTGGCAGGGCGACCTGTACCTCGAGGACGGCCTGCACCGCGCCGTACGCGCCGCGCTGCAACAGCGCCAGGTGCTCCACGCACGCGTGCTCGAACTCGACTGAATCGAGCGACTCGGCCGACTCGTCCTGGATGGACTCGGCCGGGACCGGGTGCCTGGGACGCGAGGGCCTCCTCGAGGCCCAAGATCCCCGCTCGTTGACCCTTTTGGGTTGGACTGAACCTCGGCCGATGATCATTTAGTAGGAATCACCGCCGCGGCACACTACGCTGCGCCCATGAGCATGCTCACTCCCCCTGGCATGGGCGGCCAGTACCGGATCACGGGGGACAAATACCCACGGATGCGCCGACCCCGGGGGCGTCGCAGGCTCGTGTTCCTGGTCGTCGCCTCCGTCACCGCGCTCGGGCTGATCGGGTGGGGAACCCTGCAGCTCATCGACGTCTTCACGGGCAAGGGCGACAAGGCCACGGCCGCCGGTACGAAGGGCGACTGCACGTCCAGGACCAGCCCGTCGGCCAAGGCGAGCACGGCGTCCACGACGTCCACCGCCGCCGGGACACTGCCCAGGCCCGGGCAGATCACCGTCAACGTCCTCAACGCCACGCCGCGCAGCGGGCTCGCCAAGCAGACGGCGGACGAGCTGAAGAAGCGCGGGTTCCGCATCGGCGACGTGGGAAACGCGACGGCCACGTACGACAAGAAGGTCAACGGCGCCGGGATACTGCTCGGCGCCAAGGGGGCCGCGCAGGCCGCGCTGCCGGTGCTGGGCACGCAGTTGTCCGGCGCCGAGGTGAAGACGGACGGCCGCGCCCAGGCCGACCGGGTCGACCTGATCATCGGCAACACCTTCAAGAGCCTCACGAAGAAGGAGGACGCCGACAAGGCCCTGGCCACCCTGTCCGGGCCCCGGCCGGCCGCGTCCGCCTCTCCGAAGAGCTGCTGAACGGCGAAGGCTGTCGGCAGCCCCGTAGGGACCGCAGACAGCCTTCGTGAGACCGCTGATCGTTCGGAACCGACCGCTGGGCCCCTGAACCCCTGGACGGCCCGGGCAAGGCCGCTGAGGGCCACGAGGGGCGATCGCAGGTCCCGCGCAGGTGCGGGAACGGGAACCTACTCGGCCGCCCCGTACATCCGGTCCCCTGCGTCGCCCAGCCCCGGCACGATGTACCCGTGCTCGTTGAGCCGTTCGTCGACCGACGCGGTCACGACCGTCACCGGCGTGCCCGCCAGCTCGCGCTCCATGACCTCGACGCCCTCCGGGGCGGCGAGCAGCACCACGGCGGTGACGTCGTCGGCGCCGCGCTTGATCAGCTCCTGGATCGCCGCGACGAGCGTGCCGCCGGTGGCCAGCATCGGGTCGAGGACGTACACCTGGCGCCCGGAGAGGTCGTCAGGCATCCGGGTCGCGTACGTGGACGCCTGGAGCGTCTCCTCGTCGCGCACCATGCCCAGGAAGCCCACCTCGGCGGTCGGCAGCAGCCGCACCATGCCGTCGAGCATGCCGAGGCCCGCGCGCAGGATCGGCACGACCAGCGGGCGCGGGTAGGACAGCTTGACGCCCGTGGTGGGGGCGACCGGGGTCACGATGTCGACCTGCTCGGTGCGCACGTCGCGGGTGGCCTCGTAGGCGAGCAGGGTGACCAGCTCGTCGGCGAGCCGCCGGAAGGTCGCGGAGTCGGTGCGCCGGTCGCGCAGGGTGGTGAGCTTATGGGCGACCAGGGGGTGGTCGACGACGTGGAGACGCATGCCCATAACAGTAGCCGTGCCCCCGTGTCCCTCGCGCTGGCATCAAACCGCCCGTCAGAGGGAAGGCGGTAGGGACGTACCTGGGGTGGTGGGCCTATGCCGGACCGGGAAAAGGAGTCCCCGGAGCAGCTGGACCGACTCGGACGAGCCGAGGGGGCCGAACGGACCGATGGGGCCGATGGGGCCGATGGGGCCGATGGGGCCGATGGGGCCGAACGGACGGAACGACTTCGCCGCGTCGAACAATCCGAACGGGCCGAACGGGCCGAACGGGCCGAACGGGCCGAACGGATGGGGCAGCCGGAGACGGACGCCGAGCGCCGGCGGCGCCGGGCCCAGTTCCTCCGGGACCTCACCGAGGCGCGCGAGCTGCGCGACCGCGTCCAGCCCCGCCGCGCCAAGGTCGCCCGCCTCCGTCACGCCATGCGCATGCGCACCTTCCGTTGGTAGCTCCTCCAGTGGCTCCTTCGGCAGCTCCTCCGGTGGCTCCTTTGGTAGTCCTTTGGTAGTCCTTCGGTAGCTCCTTGGTGTCCCGTCCACGCCGTGAAGGCGGGGACATGCACACACGACGCCGAGGGCCGCGTACGATCCGCTGTTAGCGATCAAAAGAGGCAGACACAGCAGGCCGAAGACGTCCCCTGAACGCTCTGTTTCTGCCACGATTCCGAGTGGGTGGGGTCTCGGAGCAGCACTCCCCGCCCAATCGACCTCCGCCGGGGGGACCCCCAACCGGCACGCCTATGACCAGTGGGAGAGTCACGGTGTACTTCGCCGCACTGCTCGCGCGCACCGAAGACGGGTGGGAAGCGAGCGACACAGAGCTCGACGATGTGGAGACCCTGTCGGATCTGACCGATCTGGCCCGTGAAGCCTCGGAGGAGGACACGGTGCTCGTACTCATCGAGCAGGAGGACGCGTGGTTCGGCGTCGTCCGCGTGGACGGTGAGGAGGACCCTCGCATCTACGTCTCGGACGCCGCAGCCGCTGCCCGCAGCTCGTACGGCGAGATCCTGCTCACGGACGAACTACTAGGACGGGAGCCCGGCGACGACGACGCCGACCTGGACTCCCTCGACCTGGACGGCACCGAGGACGGTGAACCCGACGACGCAAACGACTCCGAGGACGACGAGGAGGAGAGCGTCTCCGGCGAGATCGTCTCGCACAGCCCCGTCGGGGACCGCGAGATCCTCGCCGACCTCGGTGTGAGCGAGAAGGAACTGCTCGCCCTGGACGAAGGCGACGCGCTCAGCACGATCGCCGAAGCCCTGGGAGCGGCAGAGGTCCTGGAGACCGTCCGCTAGAGCCTGATCCGCCGGACGGGCCCCAGGGCCCGATCCGGAAGGCAGGGCCCGGGTCCCGCGGTTACGGGGGAGGCGGTTTCCCTGGCGAGCCCGATAGATTTCCCGGGTGAGCCCGACAAAAGAGACCTTTCCAGCAGATCCGGCAGATCCGGTACGCGACCGCTGGCGGGCCGCGATGCGGCTCGCCCTGGACGAGGCCCACCGGGCCGTCCAGGGCGGGGATGTTCCCGTCGGCGCCGTCGTGCTGTCCACGGACGGTACGACGGTGCTCGCGACGGCGCACAACGAGCGCGAGGCCACGGGCGATCCGACGGCGCACGCCGAGGTGCTCGCGATCCGCGGGGCCGCCCAGCGGCTCGGCGAGTGGCGGCTGGCCGGCTGCACGCTCGTCGTCACTCTGGAGCCCTGCACGATGTGCGCGGGCGCGCTCGTCCAGTCCCGGGTGGACCGGGTGGTCTACGGTGCCCGCGACGAGAAGGCGGGCGCGGTCGGTTCCGTCTGGGACCTCGTACGCGACCGCCGGCTCAACCACCGCCCCGAGGTGATCGGGGGCGTACTCGAGGACGAGTGCGCGAGTCTGCTCACGCGTTTCTTCCGCGACCGCTGACTCCATGGGGCGGCGGGAAACGGATTTCAGACCACGGCCCACCTTGGGGTAGGGTCTCCCTCGGTAGCGTGTCCGAGCGGCCGAAGGAGCTCGCCTCGAAAGCGAGTGTGGCGCAAGTCACCGAGGGTTCAAATCCCTCCGCTACCGCTTGAGAAGGGCCCCGTCGCAAGACGGGGCCCTTCGTGCGTACGGCATGCGCGTGTACGGCATCCGCGCGTACGACAAAGGACCTCGGCCAGCGGGCCGTTGGTCCAAAAAAGCGGGGTGAAGGTTACACTCGCCGCCGGCACACGGGGCCCAGTGGGCGCAGCAGTCACAGGGGAGGCCGCGATGGCGGTGAATTCGAAGAAGATCGCCGTCTACATACTCGTGGTCTTCGCGCTCTACGTGATCATCACGGATCCGGCGAAGGCGGCCGATTACGTCCAGATAGGGTTCGAGGGCATTTCGACCGCCGCCCGGTCCATCGGCGACTTCATGACGTGGATCGCCGACGGGGCCAAGAACTGATCGGCCGCCCCCGCACGGCCCGTACCACCAGGGAGTACCTGTGATCCGCCATCTGGTCCTCTTCAAGCTCGACGAAGGCGTCGAGCGTGTCGACCCCCGCGTCGTCGAGGGCGTGGCCGCCTTCCGCCCGCTCGGCGACCAGATCCCCGAGCTGCGGTTCTGGGAGTGCGGCTGGAACATCACCGACCGGCCCGTCGCGTACGACTTCGCGATCAACTCCGCGGTCGACGACGCCGACGCCCTGAAGCGGTACTTGGAGCATCCGGCGCACCAGGCGGGCGTCGCGCTGTGGCGCGAGTTCGCGACCTGGGTGATCGCCGACTATCCGTTCTGAACCGATCCGAGCCGACACGCTCTGGGCCCCTCGCCGGAATCCGGCGGGGGCTTTTGCGTTTCGTATGCCCCAACTCTCCCTAAATCCTGTTCAACACGGGGTTATGCGGTGCTTGCACACAGTGCACATGTCTTGTGATGCTATGACCGCTTTTGACGGATGAGTTGATGGATCTGACGGATCATAGAGGTGGAGTTGACCGTGCCGGCCAGTACTGCGCCTCAAGCACCGCCACAGGAAATCCCCAAGGAACACATCGCCACGGAACCCCTCGCCCCGGAGCACATCGCCCACGAGCGCGTCACCCCCGAGCAGGCCACCCCTGAGCGACGCCGCGGCGCCGACACCCGGGCCCTCACCCAGCTGCTCTTCGGCCAGCTCAAGACGCTGGAGCCGGGCACCACGGAGCACGACCGCGTACGCGGGGCGCTCATCGAGGCGAACCTGCCGCTCGTGCGGTACGCGGCCGCCCGCTTCCGCTCCCGCAACGAGCCGATGGAGGACGTCGTCCAGGTCGGCACGATCGGCCTGATCAACGCGATCGACCGCTTCGACCCCGACCGGGGCGTGCAGTTCCCGACCTTCGCGATGCCGACCGTCGTCGGCGAGATCAAGCGGTACTTCCGCGACAACGTCCGCACCGTCCACGTACCCCGCCGGCTGCACGAGCTGTGGGTGCAGGTGAACAGCGCGACGGAGGACCTGACGACGGCCTTCGGGCGCTCCCCCTCGACCGCCGAGATCGCCGAGCGGCTGCGCATCACCGAGGAGGAGGTGCTGTCCTGCATCGAGGCCGGACGCTCGTACCACGCGACCTCCCTCGAAGCCGCCCAGGAGGGTGACGGGCTGCCCGGACTGCTCGACCGGCTCGGCTACGAGGACCCGGCCCTCGACGGGGTCGAACACCGCGACCTCGTCCGCCATCTCCTCGTACAACTGCCCGAGCGCGAGCAGCGGATCCTTCTCCTTCGCTACTACAGCAATCTGACGCAGTCACAGATCAGTGCCGAGCTGGGAGTCTCCCAGATGCATGTGTCAAGGCTGCTCGCCCGGAGCTTCGCACGACTTCGATCCGCAAACAGGATCGAGGCGTAACCGGTAAGAGCGAATCGCTCAACGTCTCCTTTTCCGACAGTTCAGCGTCGAAAAACCGCCAGACCCCCCTTTTCCAGGGCCGATTCACCCCCTCCATGTCGACATGTCACTACAGCGTGTTGCCGACATGTGACATTCTGCCGGAAGAGCGTTTGGCGCAGCCCCGCCTCCGGTATTCAGGTGGAGGCTGCGTTCCTCCGACGGGAGCGTCCGCCGCTACCGTCCGCGACCCAAAGGGGGTGGCATGTCCGCAGACCAGGGCAGCTCGAAGGTGCTCACGCTCACGAAGAGCGAATCCGCGCCCGACGCGCTTCACGATGTCCCGGCCCTCCCGGCCCCCGATGCCGCTCCGGCCATCGAAGCCGTCCCGGCGGCCCCCGAGACATCGGGAGCCATCGACACCCGCACCCTGTCCCGCTCCCTGTTCCTGCGGCTCGCCGCACTCGGCGAGAACAGCCCCGAGCGTGCCTACGTCCGGGACACCCTCATCGAGCTCAACCTCCCGCTCGTGCGGTACGCGGCAGCCCGCTTCCGCTCCCGCAACGAGCCGATGGAGGACATCGTCCAGGTCGGCACCATCGGCCTGATCAAGGCGATCGACCGCTTCGACTGCGAACGCGGTGTGGAGTTCCCGACGTTCGCGATGCCGACGGTCGTGGGCGAGATCAAGCGGTTCTTCCGTGACACCTCGTGGTCCGTCCGCGTCCCGCGGCGCCTCCAGGAGCTGCGCCTGGCCCTCACCAAGGCCAGCGACGAGCTCTCCCAGAAGCTCGACCGCTCGCCGACCGTCGCCGAACTCGCCGCGGTCCTGGGCGTGTCGGAGGAGGACGTCGTCGACGGCCTCGCGGTCGGCAACGCCTACACGGCCTCCTCCCTCGACTCCCCGGCCCCCGAGGACGACGGCGGCGAGGGCTCCCTCGCGGACCGCCTCGGCTACGAGGACACGGCCCTGGAGGGCGTCGAGTACCGCGAGTCGCTGAAGCCGCTGCTCGCCAAACTCCCGCCCCGCGAGCGCCGGATCATCATGCTGCGCTTCTTCGCCAACATGACCCAGTCGCAGATCGGCGAGGAGGTCGGCATCTCGCAGATGCACGTCTCCCGCCTTCTCACCCGCACCCTGGCCCAGCTCCGCGAGGGCCTGATCTCCGACTGAGACCTCCCGCGCTCAACCCTTCATAATTGACGGATCGTCAGCCACACTGGCGCGATGCGTCGAGCGACTTGGCTCCATGGCCGTCGAGGCGCCCTGGTGGGCGCCTCGACGGCTGTTGTCTGCCTGGGTGCGGTTCTGGCCGCGTGCGGGGACGGGGGGAGCGGTGGCGGATACGTGGCGGTGGGGGCGCCGGCCGGTTCGGGGCCCGTGGCGGCCCCGACCGGGGACGTCTCGCTGACCCCACTGCCGGAGTCCACGCCACCCGCGGAAGCCGCCAAGGGAGCCTCTCGGCAGGGCGGTTCACCCTCGCAGTCCGCGCTTTCCGCTTCGCCCGGCACGGCGACGGGCCCCGGTGACGACAACTCGCCCCCTACGGGCGCCGGTTCGGGCGCGGCGTCGGCGCCCTCCGCTCGACCGACCGCGGGCTCCACAGCAGGTACCGGTCCCCCCGGCCTCCCCAGTACCCCCGGCCCTCCCGGTCCCGCCGTTCTCGACGTGAGCGAGCCCGCGCGGGAGGCCACGGACAAGCGCTGGTGCGAGAAGGTGACGGTCTCTTTCCGCAACACCGGTGGCAGCGCCGTGCGTTCGGGCACGGTGACCCTCGGGACGCACATCATCGGGGCGCTCGGCATCGACTGGGCGACGATCGACTCGACGCGGGATCTGCCCGTGCCGATCGCGGCCGGAGCGGGCAGCACAAAGACCTGGACGGTGTGCGTCGACGACTGGCGCGTGCCGCTCGGCATGCACATCGAGACGCGGGACGTGTCCGTCCAGTGGAAGTGACCCGCCTCCACCGGTCCTACCGGCGGGGCGGGCGGGTTGTTGCCCTTACGCCAGCGCGAGCCACGCCACGGCGGCGACGACCACCACGGCGACGACGATGCCGATGATCAGGCCGATGCGGGGGCCCGCCGGGGCGGCCGCCTGCTGCTGCCGGGCCTGGGGGCCCTCGTCGACGAAAGCGCGGAACATCTGGGTGCTACCCGCGGGGTCGTAGTTGCCCTCGGGGCCCTGGGTGTTTGCCATGGCCCAGGACCCTAGCGAATACCTGCCCCCTACCCAAGTGCCGGGTTCCCCTCGCCCTCCCGTTCCCCGGTTCCGGACGCCCAGCGCATCGACCCGAAGGACACCCGCCCCACCCACCAGGCAGCAAGAAGCCTCACCGGCCGCCGGAGCACAGTGCCGGTCAAGGATCGGATTCCCAGCCGCCGGCAAGGCACAGGCGCAGGCAAGGCGCAGGGCCGGACAGTCCGGCCACCACCCCGCCCACCCCATCCCGCCCGGCCCGGCCCCGCCCCGCCCCGCCCCGCGAAGGACACGTTCCGTCGATCCACAGCGGCTTCAAAGCCACACACGCCACTCACCAGCAGGTTTACATTCGCCAATACTTGCCTTTGCCATCTTTTTAGCCCAGCGGCGGCGATATCGTTTGCCTGCAGCAACCAACTGGATTTATGGTTGCCCCAAGCAACGAAACCAGGAGGGGTGATGGCCGAGCAGGCGCAGTACGAGGAATTGGCTCGTCAGCTCAGTGCCATCGGTGCCGTGAAGCGGGAGCTCGGGCGGATCCTGCCGCACGACTGCCCCGCGGGCTCCGCCGCCGTACTGACCCTCCTCGGCCGGCACGGCGACATGCGGATGAGCAAGCTCGCCGAGCTGCTCGCCGTGGACATGTCGGTGACCAGCCGCCACGTCGCCCACGTCGCCGACCGGGGCTGGATCGAACGCCTCCCCGACCCCGCCGACAAACGCTCCCGCATCCTGCGCCTCACCGACGCGGGACGCGAGCAGCTCACCGAGCTCTCCCACCGCTCCTCGCGGCTGTTCGCCGACCGGCTGAGCGACTGGTCCGACCACGAGGTCGGCCTGCTCATCCACCTGATGGGCCGGCTGCGCGAGAGCTTCGGCGACTGCCGTGCCGTACCCCGGCCGCCCTACGTGCCGGAAGCAACCGAACTGACCACCCGTACACCCGCGTAAGACAAGAGAAGGAAGCCCATGGCAACGACCACACCAGCCGGTGTGCGGGCTCACGCCAAGCACGGAGGTGGACCCTCCGACGGCGCTCCGATGACACACCGCCAGATCATGGAGGCCCTCTCCGGGCTGCTGCTCGGTATGTTCGTCGCGATCCTGTCGTCGACGATCGTCACCAACGCACTCCCCGAGATCATCGGCGACCTGGGCGGCGGCCAGTCCGCCTACACCTGGGTCGTCACGGCCTCGCTGCTGGCCATGACCGCGACCACGCCTCTGTGGGGCAAGCTCTCCGACCTGTACAGCAAGAAGGCGCTCGTACAGATAGCCCTCGTCATATACGTGCTGGGCTCGGCCGCCGCCGGTCTGTCCCAGAACCCCGGCATGCTCATCGCCTGCCGTGTCGTCCAGGGCGTCGGCGTCGGCGGTCTGTCCGCCCTCGCCCAGATCGTCATGGCGGCGATGATCTCCCCGCGTGAGCGCGGACGTTACTCCGGCTACCTCGGCGCGACCTTCGCTGTCGCAACGGTCGGCGGCCCGCTGCTCGGCGGTGTCATCACCGACACCTCGTGGCTCGGCTGGCGCTGGTGCTTCTACGTCGGCGTGCCGTTCGCGGTCATCGCGCTGATCGTGCTGCAGAAGACCCTGCACCTGCCCACCGTGAAGCGGGACGTGAAGGTCGACTGGGGCGGCGCGTTCTTCATCTCCGCCGCGGTCTCGCTGCTGCTGGTCTGGGTCACCTTCGCCGGTGACAAGTACGACTGGATATCGGGGCAGACGTACGCGATGGTCGGCGGCGCGATCGTCCTCGGCCTGCTGTTCGTGCTCGTCGAGTCCAAGGCGAGCGAGCCGATCATCCCGCTGCGGCTGTTCCGCAACCGCACCATCACCCTCTCCTCCCTCGCCTCGCTCTTCGTGGGCGTCGCGATGTTCACCGGCACCGTCTTCTTCAGCCAGTACTTCCAGCTGGCCCGGGACAAGTCCCCGACGATGTCGGGCGTCATGACCATCCCGATGATCGGCGGCCTGTTCATCGCCTCCACGGTCTCCGGCCAGGTCATCACCAAGACCGGCCGGTGGAAGTACTGGCTGGTCAGCGGCACCGTCCTGATCACCGCGGGCCTGGGCCTGCTGGGCACCATCCGCTACGACACGGCCTACTGGCACGTCGCGATCTTCATGGCGCTGCTCGGTCTCGGCGTCGGCATGACGATGCAGAACCTGGTGCTGTCCACGCAGAACCAGGTGGCCCCGTCCGACCTCGGCTCGGCCAGCTCCACGGTGACGTTCTTCCGCTCCCTCGGCGGTGCGATCGGCGTCTCCGCGCTCGGCGCGATCATGTCCACCCGGATCTCGGACTACGTCAAGGACGGCCTGGCCGGCATCGACCCCAAGTACGCGGCCGCCGCGTCCGGCTCCGGCTCCGGCACCATCCCGAACATGGACGCGCTGCCCGCCCCGCTGCGCACCGTCCTGGAGAGCGCCTACGGTCACGGCATCGCGGACGTCTTCATGATCGGCTCCGCCCTGGCGCTGCTCGCCTTCCTCATCGTCCTCTTCATCAAGGAGGTCCCGCTGCGGACCTCGGGCGCGCTGGCCCAGGCCGCGGAGGCGAAGGCGGAGGCCACCGCGCCGGAGGCTTCGGCCGCCGCCGAGGTACCCGCCGCCGACGAGAGGATCCCGAGCTGGGCGGCCGTCGCCGAGACGAGCCTCGCGACCGGACCCGAGGGCACGCAGCAGCTCGCCGCCGTCGCCACCGCGACGCGGGAGAGCGCCCCGCTGCCCGCCTCCGGCGGCATCCCCGTCCGCGGTCACGTCCGCGGCGCCGAGAGCGCCCCCGTCCCGCAGGCCGCGGTCACGCTGATCTCGCTCGCGGGACGGCAGCTGGGCCGGTCGGTGGCGCAGGCCGACGGCTTCTACACGGTGGACGCGCCCGGCACGGGCTCGTACGTCCTGATCGCCTCCGCCGACGGCTTCCAGCCGCAGGCCTCGACGATCATCGTCAACGACGAGCCGGTGGCGTACGACATCCTGCTGAGCGGCACGAGCGGGCTGAGCGGATTCGTCCGGGCCGCCGGGACCGCCACCCCGGTCAAGGACGCCATGGTGATCGTGACCGACGTCCGCGGTGACGTGCTGGCCACCGGGACCACCGGTGAGCAGGGCCAGTTCACCTTCGCCGAACTGGTTCCGGGCCCGGTGACCATCGCGGTGAACGCGGCCGGCCACCGCCCGCAGGCCCTCACCGTCGAGGTCGGCGGCGCCGGGGTCACCCGGGTCGAGATCGAGCTCAGCGCGGGCGCCCAGCTCCAGGGCGTCGTACGGGCCCCCGGCGGCCCCCTGGGCGACGCCCGGGTCACGCTGGTCGACGCGGCCGGCAACGTGATCGGCACCGCCAGGACCGGCACGGACGGCGCGTACGCCTTCACCGACCTGGACGGTGGCGAGTACACCGTCATCGCGACGGGTTACCCCCCGGTGGCGACGGCTCTCACGGTCACCGGCCGTGGCGTCGACGACCACGACATCACCCTCGCCCACCCCGGCGAGTAGTCGATACCCCGGCCCGTGGGGACGCGCGCACTCTGAGCGGAGGTGCGCCCCCCACGGGCCGGCTTCATTGCGACCAATTTTTAGTGCTTTGCAGGGAGAAAACGGGATGGGACTGACCGCACGGATTCGCACGCGGGACGGATGGGCCGTGTCGCACGCGGTCGTCACGGTGACCGACATGACCGGGACGCAGGTGCTGCGCGCCGAGGCGGACACCGAAGGAGCCGTGCACGACCAGACCCCCCTCACACCCGGCGCGTACACCGTGATCGTGACCGCGGTCGGGTACGCGCCCGCCGCCTCCAGCGCGATCGTCACGGTGAGCGGCCGGGCCGAGATCGGCAACGTGACCCTCGCCCGCCAGGGCGGCAACGAACTGCCGCCGCCCGGACCCTGGACCGTCGACCCGGCGCACTCCTCCGTCGGCGCCGTCGCGCAGCACCTGGGCATCTCCAGCGTGCACGGCCGTTTCACGGACTTCTCCGCGACGATCGAGATCGCCCCGGACGACGTGTCCAAGTCCCGCGTCGAGGCCGTGATCTCCGCGGCCTCGATCGACACCGGCAACGGCATGCGCGACACCCACCTGAAGTCCCCCGACTTCCTCGACGTCGAGACGTACCCGCAGATCACCTACCGCTCGACCGGCCTGACCCCGGCCGGCTCCGACCGCTGGACCGTCCACGGCGAACTCACCATGCGCGGCATCGCCCGCCCGGTCGACCTGGACCTCGCCTACCTGGGTACGGGCGGGGACCCCTGGGGCGGCACGCGGGCCGCCTTCCGGGCGACGACCGAACTCCACCGCGAGGACTTCGCCATGAACTACAACCAGGTCATCCAGGCAGGCATCTCGGCGATCGGCACCACGCTGAAGGTGGAACTGGACATCCAGGCGGTACAGGGAGTGCCCCTCCCGCAGGCGTGAGGTGAGCGCGCCTTCCCGGCGGGCGGCCTAGGCTGAGTCACATGGCACCGAACATCGCTACGAACACCGCCGTGTCCCTGGACGAACTGCTCGACTTCGTACGCCCCCGCCACCGCGCCATCCTGTTGACCCGGAGGGCGGACGGCAGCCCCCAGGGCTCCCCCCTGACCTGCGGGGTCGACGACGCCGGGCGGATCGTCGTCTCGACCTACCCCGAACGCGCGAAGACCCGTAACGCCAAGCGGGACGAGCGGGTCAGCCTGATCGTGCTGAGCGACGAGTGGAACGGCCCCTGGGTCCAGATCGACGGCACGGCCGAGGTCGTCGACTCCCCCGAATCCGTCGAGCCGCTCGTCGAGTACTACCGGAACATCGCGGGCGAACACCCGGACTGGGACGAGTACCGGGAGGCCATGCGCAAGCAGGGCAAGTCGATCATCCGGGTCACGCCGGTGAAGTGGGGCCCGGTCGCGACAGGCGGCTTCCCGGCCCGACTGACACCCCAGGAGTGACCCAGGAACGGCCGAGGAGGAGCGGGACGGGCCCTAACCCCGGGCCACCATCGTCTCGATCCCCGCGATCAGCGTTTCCAGCGCGAACGTGAAGTCCCGCTCCCGCATCTCCTCGACCGTGTCACCGCCGCGGGCCTCCATGAGGTCCGCGGCGTTCTCGAAGTTGGCGGAGAACTGCGGCTGTTCGCCGATCGTGCTCATGGCCTGACGGAAGTACTCGTCCTGGGTCATCCCCGCCGAGGCGCAGCGCTGCACGAAGTGGCCCTCGATGGTGCCGAACCCGTACACGAACTGGAAGACCGCCGAGAGCGCGCCCATCTGGCCGTGCCGGGGCAGGCCGGTGTTGCGGATCACCTGCTGGACGCAGAGCGAGAAGGCCATGGAGTGCGGGCCGATGTTCAGGAAGGTCCCGATCAGCGGGGACACCCAGGGGTGGCGGACCAGCAGCGCGCGGTAGCCGGTGGCGAGGGAGCGGAGCTGGTCGCGCCAGTCCTCTCCCGACTCCGCGTCGGGCAGCTCCAGTTCACCGAAGACCGCGTCGAGGGCGAGTTCGAGCAGGTCGTCCTTGGTGTCGACGTACCAGTACACGGACATCGCGGTGACGTTCAGCTCGGCGGCCAGCCGGCGCATGGAGAACTTCGTCATGCCCTCGGCGTCCAGCAGCCGTACGGTGACCTCGGTGATCCGGTCCCGGTCGAGTCCCGACGGCTGCCCGCCTCCGCGCGCCGCAGCGCCCCGGGGAGCCCTGCCCTCCAGCCAGACACTGGTCCGCGCCGGACGCTCGGCACGGTCGGCTGCCCTCACCATGGCGCACCTTCCTCGGAACTCGGAACTCGAAACTCTGATGCTAAGCGGGCGCTACACCGACACCGCCACCGCGGAGTCTGCCCTCTCCGCACGTCGTAGCAACGCCGCGGCCAGCAGTCCACCGAGAAGGACGGCCGCCGCGCCCACCAGTTGGCTGGTCTCCAGCCCCGACGAGAACGCGTCGGTGATCCGCCCGCGCTCCTCCTGCGAACCCGCCGAGGCCAGCGCCGCCGGGAGCGAGGCCGCCGCCACCGGAATCAGCGCCGCGAACCGGGAGTTGAGGATCGCCCCGAGCACCGCCACGCCGAGGCCGTTGCCGAACTCGGCGAGCGTGCCGTTGATGCCCGCGCCCACGCCCGCCTTCTCCGGCGGAATCGCGCTCATGATGGCGTGTGCCATGGCCGGGTTGGCCACGGCGGCGCCCGCGCCGATCAGCAACAGCCCGAGCAGTGTGCCGCCGTAGCCGTGCGCGGCGAGCATGGCGATCGACACCAGTCCGGCCGACATCAGCGTCATGCCGAGCGCGATCGACACCGGAGTGCCGAGTCTCGCCGTCCACTTCGCCGAGAGGCCCGAGAAGTTCAGCGCCACGACCGCGAGCGCGAGCGGCGCCGTACGCAGTCCGGCTTCCAGGGGGCCGTATCCCAGGACGAATTGGAGGTGCTGGGTGAGGAGGAAGAGGGCCCCGCCCATGCCGAAGGTGATGAGGACGGCTCCCGCGACGGCTCCGGTGAAGCGCCGGTCGCGGAAGAAGTGCAGGTCGAGCATGGGGTACGGGATCCGGCTCTCCCAGTACGCGAAGGCGGCCAGCACCAGCACGGCGATCGCGTCCGTGGCCAGGACCCGGCCCGACGTCCAGCCGTGTTCCGGGCCGGAGATGATCGCGTACACGAGTGCGGTCATGCCGATCGTGGAAAGCAGCGCTCCCAGGAGGTCGGGGCGGTCCCCGCGCGGACTCTTCGACTCCGGTACGAGGGCCACCACCGCGGCGAGGCCCAGGGCCACCACCGGCAGGTTGATCAGGAAGATCGCGCCCCACCAGAAGTGGTTCAGTATGAAGCCGCCGAGGAGCGGTCCGGCCGCGAAGCCGAGGGCGTTGACGGCGCTCCAGATGCCGATGGCCTTCGGGTGCTCCGCGGGGGTGAAGACCTGCATGGCGACGGCGAGCGTGGTGGTCAGCAGGAGCGCGCCGCCGACGCCCATCCCGGCCCGTGCGGCGATCAGCTGGCCTGTGGAGTCAGCGAGTCCGGCCACCACCGAGCCGATCCCGAAGAGGACGAGCCCCGCAATCAGCATCTTCTTGCGGCCGTAGCGGTCGGCGGCACTGCCCGCCGTGAGCAGCAGCCCGGACTGCACCAGCGAGTAGGCGTTGATCATCCACTGGATGTCGGAGGTGGCCGCGCCCAGCTCCCGGGTGAGGGAGGGGATCGCGACGTTCAGGACGGTGTTGTCGAGCAGCACGGTCAGTTGGGCGAGGCAGATGACGCCGAGGATCAGCCAGCGCTGGGGGTGGCCTTGTGGCTGGTCCTCGGGGCGCCCTGGGGGAGTCGTCGACATGCTGTACACCGTAGAACAGTTCCCATACGGCGTACAACGCGGTTTTCCGGCGTACGAAAAGGGCGGTGTCCCGGAGCTGGATCGCTCCGGGACACCGGCCTGCGTACAGGACCTGCCGTCAGCTACTTGGCCGACTGCGTCAGGTCGTAGAAGGTGGCCGAACCGACCGTCACCTTCTTGAAGTTGGCCGTGACCCATGTGCTGATCTGGGAGGACGTGGAGGTGGTGGTGGAGGAGGAGTTGCCGCCGCCCATGCCGCCGCCCATGCTGCCGCCCGAGATGAAGTAGTGGATCTTGCCGTCCGTCACGTACTTCTTGAACTGGGCCAGTGTCGGGGACGGGTCGGTGCCGTTGAAGCCGCCGATCGCCATCACCGGCTTGCCGGTGGCGAGCTGGTAGCTCGCTGAGTTCTGGGAACCGATGGCCGCGGCCGCCCAGGTGTAGTCGTCCGCATTCGTCTCCAGCAGCTTCTTGGCCGCGGAGCTGACGGTCGCGCCGTTGAGCAGACCGCCCACGCCGCCACCGCCCATGCCGCCCTCGCCCATCGCGCCACCGCCGGGCATGCCGCCCTGCTGGTTCTGGCCCTGGGTGTTGCCGTTGCCCTGCTGGTTCTGACCAGGGAAGCCGCCGGTGCCACCGGTGCCGCCCGTGCCGCCCGTCGGGGGCTGGCCCATGCCGCCGCCCTGCTGGGTGGTGCCGTTGCCGCCCTGCTGGTTCTGGCCCTGGGTGTTGCCGCCACCGGGGAAGCCGCCCCGCATGCCGCCGCCACCGCCACCGGGACCACCCCGGCCCCCCATCATGCTGGCGCCCGCGGGACCGGCCGTGACGATCGAACCGGTGTGCCCGGTGTTCACCGTGGACAGCGTGTACGCCGTCGGGCCCGCGACCGAGGCCACGAAGCTCAGTCCGACCGCCGCGAGGGCCAGTTGACGGCCCAGCCTGGCCGCGAAGATCAGACCGAGCGCGCCGGCCAGACCGCCGATGAGGACCAGCCACTTCAGCCAGGGGAGGTAGGTGGGGGTGCGGTTGAGAAGGACGTATCCCCAGGCGGCGGTCGCGGTGACCGCGCCGGCGAGGGTGAGCGAGGCCCAGACCTTGCTCCGCTCCTCCCACAGCACCGTCGCGCCCATGCCGACGACGGCCGCGATGTAGGGGGCCAGGGCCACCGTGTAGTACTGGTGGAAGATGCCGGCCATGTAGCTGAAGATGACCGCCGTCATCAGCAGCGCGCCGCCCCAGGCGAGGAACGAGCTGCGCGTCAGGTCGGTCCGCCTGGCCTTGCGGGTGAGCACGATCCCCGCGACGAACAGGATCAGCGCGGCGGGCAGCAGCCATGCGATCTGGCTGCCGATCTCCGAGTTGAACATCCGGTTCCAGCCGGTCTCGCCCCACTGGCCGGTGCCACCGCCACCGCCGCCACCACCGACGCTGCCGGTCTCGTCGCCGTTGATACGGCCGAGGCCGTTGTAGCCGAAGGTCAGCTCAAGGAAGGAGTTGTTCTGCGAGCCGCCGATGTACGGGCGGGAGGACGCGGGCCACAGCTCCACGATCGCCACCCACCAGCCGCCGGCGACGACCATCGCCACCGCCGAAAGACCCAGCTGGGCGAACCGCTTCCTGAGCTGCACCGGCGCGCAGACCGCGTACACGACCGCGAGCGGCGGCAGGATCAGGAAGGCCTGCAGGGTCTTCGCGAGGAACGCGAAGCCGACCGCGACACCCGCCCAGACCAGCCACTTCGTCCGGCCGTCCTCCAGAGCGCGGACCACGCAGTAGACCGTGACGGTCATCAGCAGCGCGAGCATCGCGTCCGGGTTGTTGAACCGGAACATCAGCGCGGCGACGGGAGTGAGCGCGAGCACCGCACCCGCGATCAGACCGGCCGCTGGGCTGAAGCGACGGCGCAGGGCCCCGTACAGGACGCCGACCGTGGCGACGCCCATCAGCACCTCGGGGACGAGGATCGCCCACGAGTTGAGACCGAAGATCCGTACCGACAGGGCCATCGGCCACAGGGAGGCCGGGGGCTTGTCGACGGTGATGGCGTTGGCCGAGTCCAGCGAGCCGAAGAAGAAGGCCTTCCAGCTCTGGCTGCCGGCCTGGACGGCCGCGGAGTAGAAGGAGTTGGCGTACCCGGAGGCGCTCAGGTTGTAGAGGTAGAGCAGGCCGGTGGCGACGAGCAGGGCGAGGAAGGCGGGGCGCACCCAGCGCGGGTCCTCGGGCCGGCCGCGCCAGACGCGGTGGAAGAACGGCTGCTTGGGCTCACCGGACCGGGGGGCCGCGGTGGGCGGCGCCACGGGCTCCTGCAGAGCCGTCGAGCTCGGCGCTCCCCAGGAGAGCTCGGCGCCCCCGGAGGGGCTCGCGCCCCCCTGATGGCTCGTATCGGACTGAGTCGTCATCGTGCGTCCCTCGTGTCCCTCGGGTCGTGATCGTGCGGGCGCACCGCTTGCAGCTGCATGGTTGCGTCCCCCCAGGTGCGGTCCGCGGCTTCACCGGCGCGGAACTCGGTGGTCTGGTTGTGGTCGTAGTGGATGTACGGAGCTTGGGGCGCCGTCGCGTTCGGGCGCTGGGGCAGCGGCGTGTGCGGGTGCTGCTGGTGCGGGTGCTGCTGGTGCGCGGCCGTCGTCGTGCCGTAGGTGGGCGAGGACGGGTTGTGCGAGGCGACGACGGTCGAGGCCGCCGTCTCGTCACGCCGGTCCGGGAAGACCCAGGCGCGGAAGAGCAGGAACCGCAGCACGGTCGCCGCGAGGTTGGCGGCGATGAGCACCGCGAGTTCGGTGGAGTGCGCCGGGCTGCTCGTCGCCGCGTTCAGGGCGGCGAGCGAGCCGCTGGTGAGGGCGAGGCCGATACCGAAGACGACCAGGCCCTGCGCCTGGTGCCGGACCGCGCTGCCGCGACCGCGGACGCCGAAGGTCAGCCGGCGGTTGGCCGCGGTGTTGGCGACGGCCGACACCAGCAGGGCGAGCGCGTTGGCGATCTGCGAGCCGGAGAACGAGCGGAAGCCGCTGTACAGGAGCAGGTAGAAGAGGGTGGACAGGGCGCCCACCACGCAGAAGCCGACGAGCTGGCGGGCCAGGCCCTTGGGTACGTCCGTCAGGTCGCGGTCGCGCGGATCGTCCCCGAAGGGGCGCGCGAGCCGGTCGAGCGGGAGCGAACCGGTGGCGAGAGCGCGCCCCACGCGCCACACGCCCTTCAGGTCGTCGGTCGCCGTCTTCACGATGTGCACGGTCGAGTCCGGGTCGTCGACCCAGTCGACCGGCACCTCGTGGATGCGCAGTCCGGCGCGCTCGGCGAGCACCAGCATCTCGGTGTCGAAGAACCAGCCGGTGTCCTCGATCAGCGGCAGCAGTGCCTGGGCGACATCGCGGCGGATCGCCTTGAAGCCGCACTGCGCGTCCGAGAAGCGGGCCTGCAGCGAGCCGCGCAGGATCAGGTTGTAGGTGCGGCTGATGAACTCCCGCTTGGCACCGCGCACCACGCGCGAGCTGCGGGCGAGCCGGGAGCCGATCGCGAGGTCGGAGTGGCCCGAGATCAGCGGGGCCACCAGCGGGAGGAGGGCGTTGAGGTCGGTGGACAGGTCCACGTCCATGTAGGCGAGGATCGGAGCGTCCGAGGCCGACCACACGGTGCGCAGTGCGCGCCCACGGCCCTTCTGCTCAAGCCGGAAGGACCTGACTTCCGGTATCTCCGACTCCAGCCGTGCGGCCACCTGAGGGGTGGTGTCCGTCGAGGCGTTGTCCGCGACCGTGATGCGGAACGCGTACGGGAAGGTGCGCTTGAGATGCTCGTGCAGTCTCACCACACACGGCTGGAGATCCTTCTCCTCGTTGTAAACGGGGATCACTACGTCCAGGACAGGCGTACCGGCGGACCCGGCCGGGAGGTGCTCCCGCGCCGGCAGGTTGCCGGGAGAAGAGTCGGTTCGCATGCGAACGACTCTCGTCAAACGCCCTGTTGCACCCATGTGGTGGCGCTGTGCTGTGCCTGTGAGAACAGTTGCGCCTTTGTTTCCACGAACGGATCGACGGCGATCGCGGGCAAATGAAGGGTGAACACCGTCCGTCCGGGCATGCTGTCCACGGTGACGGCACCGCCGTGCGCGGCCGCGACGGCCTGCACGATGGCCAGTCCCAGGCCCGTCGAGCCGGAGGACCGGGAACGCGAGGAATCACCGCGTGCGAAGCGTTCGAAGACGCGCGGAAGCAGGTCGGGCGGGATGCCGGGCCCGTCGTCCTGGACGTCCACGCACAGCCATGGTCCGTGCCGGTGCACGCGTGCGGTGACGGTCGTACCGGGCGGGGTGTGCGTTCTGGCGTTCGCGAAGAGATTGACCATGACCTGTTGCAGCCGTGCTGCGTCCGCCAGGACCAGCGCGGGCTCCTCCGGCAGTTCGAGCCGCCAGTTGTGGTCGCGTCCGGCCGCCCGGGCGTCGCTCACGGCGTCGATGACGAGCGGTACGAGGTCGGTCTGGTCGTACTGGAGCGGGCGTCCGGCGTCCAGCCGCGCGAGCAGCAGCAGGTCCTCGACGAGCAGGGTCATGCGCCCGGCCTCGGACTCGATCCGGCCGAGGGCGTGCCGGGTGTCGGGCCCGGTCTCCTCGCGACCGCGTCTGGTCAGCTCGGCATAACCGCGGATCGACGCCAGCGGTGTACGCAGCTCATGACTCGCGTCCGCGACGAACTGCCGTACGCGCATCTCGCTCTGCTGGCGTGCGTGCAGGGCGCTGTGGATGTGGTCGAGCATGCGGTTGAGCGCGGCGCCGACCTGGCCGACCTCGGTGTGCGGGTCGGCCTCGGACTCCGGCACCCGCTCGTAGAGGGTGACCTCGCCGGTGTGCAGGGGGAGTTCCGAGACACGGGTGGCGGTGGAGGCGACCTTGCGCAGGGGGCGCAGGGCCATACCGACGATGGTCGCGCCCGCGAGGGACGCCGCGATGAGACCGGCAGCGGTGACGCTGACCTCGACGAGGATCAGGGTGTTGACGGTGTTGTTGACGTCCGAGGTCGGCACGGCGACGTAGTAGTTGCCGTTGTCGCCGCTCTTGTACTCGACGCGGTACTCACCCTCGCCGGGGATGTCCACGGTGTGCTTCTCGCCGTCCTGGGAAACGGAGCCGAGGGCCGCGAGCTGCGCCTTGGTGAGAGTCTTCGCGTTCATCTCGAGGTCGCTCGTGGACTTCTCACCGCGCTGGGCGTCGGTGATGGAACCGTTCACCACCTTGGCCGCGATGGTGCCCGGGGGCTGCGGACCCTTGGTGACGAAATCCTTGAGTTCGGGCGGGCGTGACTGCGCCCTCTGCCCACCAGGCACGCCGATGCCGTCCTTGGGCTGGTCGCCGGGCGGACCGAACGAGCCGGACGCGCGCGAGGCGACCTCGTTCAGCTGCCTGTCCAACTGGTCGTAAAGGTGGGATCGCAACGCAAGCGTCGTCACCGTACCGATCACCGCGCAGACCACGGCGATCAGCACCACGGACGCGACGACGAGCCGCGTCCGCAGCGTGCGCGGCTGTCGTCCTCGCCCCTGCTTACGCGGCCGTCGTCGTCCGCTCATGACGCCGCGGGCTTGATCAGGTAGCCGGCCCCACGCCTGGTGTGGATCATCGGCTCACGTCCGGCGTCTATCTTGCGGCGCAGGTACGAGATGTAGAGCTCGACGACGTTGGCCTGGCCGCCGAAGTCGTACGACCACACGCGGTCGAGTATCTGTGCCTTGCTGAGTACACGCCGGGGATTACGCATGAGGAACCGCAGGAGTTCGAACTCGGTCGCGGTGAGGTGGATGTTCTCCCCGGCACGCGAAACCTCGTGGCTGTCCTCGTCGAGGGTGAGGTCGCCGACGACGAGCACGGAGTCGGAACGCCGGTCGGCGGCACCGGAACGGCGGATCAGTCCGCGCAGCCGGGCCACGACCTCCTCGAGGCTGAAGGGCTTGGTGACGTAGTCGTCACCGCCGGCCGTCAGCCCCGCGATACGGTCCTCGACGGCGTCCTTGGCCGTGAGGAAGAGGACGGGCACGTCGGGCAGATCGCGGCGCAGGCGCCCCAGGACCGCGAGGCCGTCCATGTCCGGCAGCATCATGTCGAGGACGACGGCGTCGGGCCGGAACTCGCGCGCGGTCTGCACCGCACCCTGTCCGTCACCCGCGCTGCGGATCTGCCAGCCTTCGTAGCGAAGGGCCATGGAGAGCAACTCGGTGATCGACAGCTCGTCGTCCACTACCAGCACTCGGACGGGGCTCCCGTCCGGCCTCAGCAGTTCGGTGCGCCCCTGGGGCGAGGTCGTGGTCATAGCGGACACCTTGTCGGGGTCCTCTGAGAGCACGCTTTCGGGAACCTGTGATTTCCCTGAGAAACACACAGGTGCCTCTCAGGGAACTCCTGGGAAGATCACGAAGTTCCCGAAGGGCGTTCCAGGGCGCCCCGTTCAGGGAGTGATCGCGAAGAGACGAGCGCCGTTCTCGTAGCAGACGGCCCTCAGCCAGTCGTGTCCCAGCCCGAGCCGTTCGAGGGCGTGCAGCTGGTGTGCGTACGGATAGGGGATGTTCGGGAAGTCGGTCCCCAGCAGGACCCGGTCACCCAGGGT
Organism: Streptomyces sp. NPDC107454; assembly: GCF_055582885.1. Classification (NCBI taxonomy): domain Bacteria; kingdom Bacillati; phylum Actinomycetota; class Actinomycetes; order Kitasatosporales; family Streptomycetaceae; genus Streptomyces; species Streptomyces sp. NPDC107454. The sequence goes on from NZ_JBVJPA010000016.1 coordinate 107,138, forward strand.
GGCGAGCCGGGCCCTCGCCTCCCGCGGAAACGGCGCGAACCGCTCGCTGAAGTCCGTGAACGCCATCGTCGTGTCCAGCCGCACCTCCCCGTAGCGCTCCGCGAGGGCGAGGAAGTCCTCGTACTCGGGCATCCCCATGTGCGCCACGATCAGCCGCAGTCGGGGATGCCGGGCGAGGACACGGGCGACCGGCTCGGGCCCGGTGTGTTTGCCGGGCGCGGGACCGGACCCGCAGTGGATCACGACAGGGACCCCGGCCTCGGCGAGCAGCCCCCAGGTGGAGTCGAGGAGTCGATCACTCGGGTCGTACGCCCCCACCTGGACGTGCGCCTTGAAGACGCGGGCCCCTTGTTCCAGGGCCTCCCGCACATACCCCTCGACGCCCGGCTCGGGGAACAGGGTCGCGGTGTGCAGACAGTCGGGCGTCCGGCGGGCGAAGTCGACGGCCCAGGAGTTCAGCCACTGCGCCATGCCGGCCTTGTGCGGGTAGAGCATCGCGGTGAAGGCCCGCACCCCGAACTCCCTGATCATCGCGAGCCGTTCGCTCTCCTCCGCGCGGTAGGTGATGGGCCACTCGACGCCGCCGGTCAGCGGCCCGAGCGCGTCGAAGTAGTCCCACACCTTGTGCAGGACGCGCTCGGGCATGAAGTGCGTGTGGACATCGACGAGCCCCGGAAGCCCGAGCCGCTCCCAGAACCGCCGTACGTCTTCCCCGCCGGAGCCGTCAGTCCCGCCAGTCCCGCCGGACCCGTCAGTCCCATCAGTCCCGCCGAACCCGCCAATCCCATCAGTCCTATCAGTCCCGCCGGACCCGTCAGTCCCGCCAGTCCCGCCGGACCCGTCAGTCGCCCGCACGCTCGCTCCCGCCACTCCGCCCTACCTCCGTGCCTGCTCGGTCCCGATGCTCTGCTCAGTCCCCGGGAGTCCGCTCGAACCCATGGCTCCGCTCGACCTTGGCGATGTGCAGCGTGTAGCGCTCGTACCACTCGGCGCGGCCACGCCGCTGCGCCGCACGGTGCTCGGCGTGCCCGCTCCACGCCCTGATCGCGTCCGCGTCCCGGAAGTACCCGACGGTGATCGACAGGCCGCCCGGCGTGTGCGCCTGGTCCATGCCGAGGTAGCCCGGGATGTCCTTCACCAGCTCCTCCATGCGCTCGGCGGTCTCTCCGTACCCTCCGTCGTTGTCGGTCTTGACGGAGGTGAACACGGCGGCGTAGTAGGGGGGTTCGTAGGCTGCGACAGGTGTGACGGAGTGATCGCTCATGTGATCCACTGTCGGGCCGCGTGTCCCCATTCGTCCAGGTCCTTTCCGAACGGGATCCAAGAGGGATCCATCTCTTGACCCGCGGAGAACGGCATCCGCTCGGACACTCGGACTCGGGCACCCACAGGCGGGCACTCCGACCCGGGCACTCAGAAGAGCCCGTCCTGCCGCACACTCCTGTCCTCCCACTCCCTTACAGGAAACGTCAGTTGCTCACCCGTGACGGCGGTCAGCTCCCACCCGGTCATGAGCCGCGTATCGACCACGACGACCCCGCGCCCGGTCGCCAGATGCAGATCGGGCCCGGCCGCGGCGACCAGCTCCCCGCTCACCGCACCGCCCGCGACCAGCTCGCTCACGGCACCGACGGCGGGCGGGAGCCCTTCGAGCCCGAACACCCTGGTGTGATCGACGGCCTGGAAGGGCGCCCGTTCCAGGGACTCGGGCCACCCTTCGAGCTCCATGACCCGCGCGTGCAGCTCCCGGATCTCCTCGAGCCGCCCGGCCGCCCCCGGCAGCGCGGCCCGCACCGCCCGCTTCTCGGCGTACGGGATCCGGTCCGGCACCCGCAGCGCCGCCCGCAGCAGCTCCTCGGTCCGCCGCGCCGCCATCAACGGCCCCTGCCCCAGCCAGCTGAAGACGACAGCCCCCTGCTCCAGCAGCCGGGCCGACCCGCGTGCGGCCCCGGTGATCCCGACCTTGACCATGCCGGGCCCGAACCAGGCGAGGTACACGCGGTAGGGCCGCGGGTCGTCGGGCATCGTGTCGGCGGCCACGGAGTGCGCACGGTCCAGCCGCGCGCACTCCTCACAGCGGGCCCCCGCACTCCGCGCCGACACCACCGCCCGCACGGGACACGCATTCCCCCGCGCTCCCACACAGGTCCGTACGCCCCCGTCCACCACCCCAAAGGCCACCCGCTTCCCCCGGGACAGCGCACTGCCGCGCCCGCCGCCCCACATCAGCACGGGGCCGTCCGGCGACCATCGCAGACCCGAACATCTCCACGTCTGTGCCATCACTCACGAGCGTAGGCGTTGCCACCGACAACGGGGCCGGTGATCACGCCGCCTCCCGGGCCGCCGTCTGGATGCGGGCAGCCGTCTAGGTGGCGGACTCGGTCACGGGTTCACCACTCACAGGCCTACCGCCGACAGCCACGTCCGACCTGTTCGCGGGCCGCCCGCGCCCCGCCAGCCGGCACCCCACACACCCGGGGTGCCCCTGCCGCGCGCCTCGGTCCCTGACCCGCAGTCCCCACTCCGAGGTCGGCCGTCGCCCGGGCGGCTTGCCCCACCCGGCGAGATGGAGCACCCAGGTGACCAGCACGCTCGCGGCCACGACCGCCAGCCCGCCCCACTCGCCGAGGGCGTTGTCGGCGCAGACCCCCAGCCCGATGCCCGCCACCCCCACCGTGGCGATCCCGAATCCGATCCAGCCCGCGAGGGTGTGCCCCTCGTCATGCTTGCTCACGTATTGCCTCCCTCTGTCCGAACAGCGGAGTTTCGTGATGTGAGGGACTAGAATCCCTCATACGCTAAGAAATCTACCCCAGAAACATCTCACGCACTAAGGGAAATGCCCATGCAGCAGGGCACGCCGCGCCCACCCGCGACTCCGGCCCAGGCGCTGAGCGCCATGGACCACCTCATCGCGACGGGCATGATCGGCCAGCAGGAGATGGCCCAGCGGCTGAACCTGAACGTCACCGACCTCACGTGCTTCGGCTTCGTCCTGGAGGCGGGCGACACGCTGCTCACGGCCGGCGACCTCGCGGAGCGGGCCCATGTCACGACGGGCGCGGTCACGGGGATCCTCAACCGCCTCGAACGCGCCGACTACGTCACCCGCCGTCCCGACCCCGACGACCGCCGTCGCGTCCGCGTGGCCGCGAACCCGGACGCGGTCGCCCGCGTCAAGGCCCTCTACGAGCCGCACTACGCCCGTGTCACCGAACTCTTCTCCGACTACTCGCCCGCCGAAATCGCGGTCCTGTACGACTGGTTCACCCGTACGGGAAGGCTGATGGGCGAATACCTGGAGGAGCTACGGAAGGGCGAATGAGCCGGCGCGCCTTCACCTAACGTGGGGAGGGCCCGAAGCCGCAAGTATGGGATGCGACTTCGGGCCCTTCTCCTTCGTCCGACGCCCCCGGCATCCCCCGGCGTCCTCCTAAGGCAGCACGTACACCGGCGCCCCGTCCGCCGCGCACCCGCTCTGCTTCATGCATCCGCGCTTCAGCAGCATCCGCACACTGTCGTGCACGCGCTCCACCGTCAGCCCGGTTCGCCCGGCGATGTCCTCCAGCCGGTACTGCGCCTTCCCCCGCACAAGGGCGGGCGCGAGATACGCCGCCACGGCGTGCACATCCGCGGTGACGACAAGATTCCTCGCCTGCCACCCCGCCAGCAGTTCCTGCGGAGTCATCACCGGCGGCTTCCCGCCCCCGTCGGCCGCCCCCATCCGCCCCGCGATCCGGTCCAACGACTCGGCCACGCGTCCCAGGGCCGCCGCCATCGCGTCCTGACTCCGGGCAATCGCCTCCTGGCCGCGAGCGATCACCTCCTGACCCCGAATGATCATTTCCTGACTGCGCGCCATCGCGCCCCGGCTCCGGGCCATGGCGCTCCGGTCGCCGTTCGACTCCCGCAACAGCTGATTCCTCTCAGCCATCAACTGCTCCCGTTGAGCCGCCAGCCGATTACTCTCGGCCATCAGTGCATTGCGCTCGGCCAGCATTTCGTTCCGGGCCGCGGCCCGTGCCGCGAACTCCTCGTCCGCCCGAATATTCCGCTCCTCGAGCCGCACAATGGCATCGGCGACCTCCTGGGGCACGACATAGGCGACGCCACCGCCGGAGGCGGGCTGTACGGGGGCCTGCTCGAGTTCGTAGCAGCCGTCGCGCTGGATGGTCACGACGACCTCGGCCACCCAGGCCTTGAAGGGCTCGCACTCGGGCTTGGTGCACCCGTTGACCAGTCTGACGAGCCCCTTCAGATTCACCATCTTCATCGACTTCTTGAGCCCGTGACCTGCAATCTTGCTCAATGCGTCTACTCCATAGACGCTTCGTGCAAGATCCTCGAGGCTCTGCTGGCAATCTTCCGCAACATGCCAGAGAAGGGCTTGGCGGGTGTTGGCGTAGCCGAGATCCTTGGCCACGTCCGCCGCCGGGAACCAGTGCTCCCCCTCGGCCGGCGTCAGCCTCCGCACCCGCGCCCCCGTCGCCGCGAACACGAAGTCATTGACGTCGATCGCGTCCTGCTCGTACATCGAGCATCACCTCCACGCCGGAAAATAGGCGAGGAAGCATGCAACTCCCGTAGAAATCAATGACGTTCACTCGATGGGCGACAGCAGGATCGATTCCCCGCAAGCGCCCTCACACGGAAAGCCCGGCGCGACGGCGTGCGGGCCGGGGATTGTGCTCGGACCGACGGCATCGGTCAAGTCCCGACTTCTCGCGTCACGTGATTCAGGGGCATGACCCGATTCCAAGGGCCGGGCCTAATGGACATATGCGATGCGCGGCTGGAAACCCGTAATTCGCAGACCCTTCATCAACCTGCTGTCCCCCCCTCCCCAATTCCACGGGATGTGAATTTCCATGACTCGCCGTTCCCCTTTCCAGCGACTTCTGCTGCTCACCGCCTCGACCACCGTGATCGCCGGAGGCGCGGTGCTGCCCAGCACCGCGATGGCCGCCACGGCGGCACCGCACACGGCCACCGTCACCACGGTCGCCTCCGATCACGACGTTCACCGTCAGCACGGCGGCCCCGCCTCCGCCGAGCAGTGGGTGGAGACCACCGACGCCGTGAGCGGCATCAAGTTCCGGCTCCCCGGAAAGCCCAAGGTCATGCGGTTCACCCAGGCCGTGGACGGAATGAACGGCCGCCTTTACAAGGTGAGGACCGATAACGGAGTCATCGTCTTCGCGGTCTTCGACCTGCCCTGCGCCAAGGGGGAGCTCGACGACGCTCTTCAGGGCTTGGTGGACGGCTTCAACACGGTCGCCCGGTCCCCCGAGCACAAGCTCTCCAGCACCGGCGTCCACAAGATCAAGGTCGACGGCCAGCCGGGCCTCGACGCGCGTCTGTCCGCCCCTGACGGCGCTACGGGCTCCGCCCGCCTGATCGCCGGCGACGCCCACTTCGTCCAGATGATCTCTCTCAGCCCGAAGGGGAAGGAGCAGCCCATGCAGGAGACGTACCGGCAACTCCTCGCGAGCGTCCACAACCCGCACACCCACGCCCCCCGTGCCGACTGACCCCCGCAAGACCGAGCGCTCCGACCACGACCGAACCGACAGCCCGTACTCCCCGAACGCCGGAGGCCCCGGATCCCTCCGGGGCCTCTGGACCGCCTGCGCGCCGTCTGCGCATCTGGCCCCGTTGGGTACGACACGCCCGGCGGCTGCCTTCAAACGGTTTGCGCTAGGGGTTGCATTGGGTGGCGCCTGCACCGGTGGAGGGGCGGACGCAGAAATCGATGCCGGGCCCACCGTCGTTGGTGTTCGTGCCGGGTCCGCCGTCGAGGGCGTCGTTGCCGTTCTGGCCGAGGAGGGTGTCGTTTCCGGCGGCGCCTTGGAGGACGTCACTGCCGTTGCCGCCCTCGATGCGGTCGTTGCCGTCGCCCCCGGTAAGGGCGTCGCTGCCGTCACCGCCGCACAGCAGGTCGTCGCCGCCCAGCCCGTTGATGGTGTCGCCACCGCCGAGCCCGAAGATCGCGTCTCGTGCCGGGGTGCCGATCAGGACGTTGGGCAGGTCGTTGCCGGTGATGACGTTGAAGCCTTGGGCCCGCAGATCGGCGGGGCTGGTGGCGCAGGTGGGGGCGGCGGGGGACTGCACAGTGAGTGTGAACTGCTGTGAGGCCGCAGGCACGTTCGGGTTGGGGTCGGTGGCCGTGACGGTCAACGTGAACGTGCCCTGTGCGGTGGGAGTGCCGGAGATCACTCCGCTGTCCGGGTCGAGACTCAGGCCGGGCGGCAGGGAGCCGGAAGTCACCGCGAAGGTGGGGTTCCCGGTGCCGCCGGTGGTCTGCAGGGTGGTGGAGTAGGCGACGTTCCGGGTCGCGTCAGGCAGCGGGCTCACCGTACTGAAGGCCAGGTCCTGGACCGTGTAGGCGATGGTCACCTGACCATTCGCGTCATGGGTTCCAACGGGCGAGGTGGAGTACGCGGTGCTGGTGCCCGTAGGGGCGGCGAAACTGCTGCCTCCACCGCCGCTCCCTCCACCGGCGGCACCCAAGGTGGTGGCCGAAGCACCCCCTCCACCACCGCCGAAGTAACCGCCTCCGCCACCTCCGCCGCCGGCAACGACAAGACCGGTGCCACAGCCGGAGTAGTTGCCGCCTGAGCCCCCGGTGCCGACCATGCCGGCGGAGAAACCACTCCCTGTGCCGCCGGCCTCGGCCATACACGGCGGGGCGACGCCGGCTGTACCGCCTGCGCCTCCTGCGCTGGTGGTACCCCCGCCACCGCCGCCTCCGGGTGAACCGCCGACAGTTCCTCCTGGGTCGCCGGCAGTGCCGTCCGGGGTGCCGCCGTTACCCCCGTTGGAAGGGAAATTGCGTCCCCCGGTACCGCCGCCCCCGCCCGCTACCACGAGCAGACTGCCGCCCGTTGACACACTTGACGCCCCACCCCCGCCCGAACCGTTGGAAATTGGAGTGGTGGGTCCCGCTCCACCCGACGCTCCGCCGTTGAACCCGCCGGCGCCACCCACGTTGCTACTACAGCCCCTGCCGCCGGCTCCACCCACATTGACCGTGACGGGCGTCGGGGTTGCGGAGGCCGGGAGAGTGGTGACCACCCGCGCCCCTGCGCCACCCGTTCCGCCATTGACGCAAGAGCCGTTGCGGGTGGTGCCACCGCCGGCCCCGTCCGCGGTGATCGTTACCGCTGTGTTGGCCGGGACGGTGAAGGTCTGCGGGGCACCCGTGAAGGTGAAAGTCTCAGTGAGGGGAACCGCACGGGGCGACGCCGTGGCCGTCGTAGCCGGAACCAGCCCAAGACCGGACAGGACCACACACAGGGCCGTCGCCGTGCCCGCGCCGTACCACCGCGCGCCGCCGAGCCTGCCGTGGCGAGGCGCTGATCGCACGATCAGAGCCGGTTTCCGCGCATGCCTGTTGTCCACCGATCTCTCCCGAGGCTTTTGAAGCGATGCCCGTGCTTGATCAGCAGCAGGCCTGCACCTCCGTATCCGGCGGCACACAAGCGCACCGTACACAACAAAATGACAAACAAGACGATTTGCCGTTTATGTGTCATAACCGGGCACCCTGGGCCGATATGGCTGCCCACGGCGCTGGCACCGGGTCGTCAACCGTCGGGCCGGCGGCTCGGGACCGCTCCTTCGAGGCGCTCTGCGCGGGCGGTGTCCCGGTAGCCGTCCGACCGGCTCCCGGGACTATCCGATGAGGGTCTCCTTCGGACGGACCACGCAGAACTCGTTCCCCTCCGGGTCGGCCAGCACGGTCCACGACTCGTCGCCGCTCTGTCCGACCTCCGCTCGGCGAGCGCCGAGAGCGAGGATTCGCTCGATCTCGGCTTCCCGGTCCTCCGCCGTGGAGGTCAGATCGAGGTGCAGGCGGTTCTTGACGACCTTGCGGTCGGTCACCGGCATGAAGCAGATTCCCACCGGGGCCGTCTCGTCCGGCCCGATCACGACCTCCCGCTCCCGTTCGGACAGGATCCGCCAGCGCAGCACCTCGGCCCAGAACCGGGCCAGGGCGGGCAGGTCGTGGGCGTCGATGACGATGTGATGCAGCGAGACAGGCATGCCGAACAGTGTTCCCTCCGAGCTCATGGACAGACCTCTGGGCTCATGGACAGAACAGAACCGATTGCCGTCAAACACTGCCGTCAAGGCAAAAGCCAGAGGCCCTGTGGATCACTCCACAGGGCCTCTGGTCTGGTGTGCACTCGGCAGGATTCGAACCTGCAACCTTCTGATCCGTAGTGCAATGAAGGGCTTCCTGGCCTTCCGTGTGGTCCATGTGGAGCCCTTGGGAGCCCTCCGCGTCACCCGTCCGGCCGCCCTCCCTCCGTCTGTCCGTGAGACCTGTGTGAGACGCGCGTGAGACGACCAGAGGCCCCGATCGCCGTTATAAGTGAGGCGATCGGGGGCCAAGCTCGCCCACACAACCACACCACGTCGTGGCATGGCCCCTGCTCGAAAGGTCACGAATCGCTCTCCGGCTGCCCGGGCACGCTGATCTGGGCAGCCTTGAACTCTTCGGGCCCCTCCAACCTCAGTTCGCAGAGCATGCACTGGAAGATGTCGGTGGCCACGCCTCCCTGGTCATCCATGGACTCAAGGATCACCAGCGCGTTATTCGCACAGGCAGGGCAGGCAAACCATCCCATGAGCGGGCCAGGCTCGCCCGTCTCCTTGTGTATCCCGGCGGGAAACCAGCCTCGACGTCGCGTCTTCAGAGGAGCCTGCGCTTGTTCCAGCACGTCCTGAGGCAGTCCCGCGAAGCGGTCCTCGAAGCGATGCCGCGCCTGACCGATTCGGACCTGTACCTCGCGCTCTGTCCGGTCGCGCTGGTGGTCGACGGCAATCCGAGCCGTGTTGCTCCACCGACCCCAGAACGACTTGAGAGATCCGCCTAGATCCTCCAGTAGTGCCTCGATTGCCTTCGCCAGGGTGGCAAGCAGAGACTTTGCCTCGTCACCACCTGTCGAATGGGCAACTCCGTTCCGGAGGTCGATCAGGAGGTCCAACTGGCGGTCGACCGGCAGAATGCCTAGCGTCCGGACCCGACTGATCGCCTCGACAGCTCCGATCGTTCGGACCTTACTCGCCGCGCGGTGACCTCCGAGGTGAAAGAGCATCTCAGCGCTGCCCCGCATCTCGACGATGTAAATCGGGTTCTTCGAGGCCAGGACTGCCTTAGCCAGCCGCTCGATCGCAACGCCAGCGTGGAGAGCGAACTCGTCGTACTCACCGCGCCCGTGATCGTCCATGGCCTTGTGGGCGGCCTTCTTGGCGCCCTCCAAGAAGCTCTCGAATGTGAGCGAAGCGTCCATGACAGGACGTTAGCTACCCGCGCACTGCCAGCGCGAATCGATTCTGATCTAGGCCGGGGTGATGGTCACATCCAACGTCTCTGGATTTGCCAAGGCGTTCATGAACTCGTGCGGGATTGCGAGTGGGAGGGGCCACTCGATGACGTCGTGCGGCGGCCACATGTGGCGCAGTGAGGGCAAGGGCTCGTAGGAAGCGAGTTTGTAGCCGTCGGCTACATCAGGCGCCCGGATGATCTGCACCACCATGCAGCCGATCTTGAGGGTGCCGACCCAAGCAACACCGCCCGACTCGGCAGTCCCGTAGCCCTGGCACAAGGTGTCCACAAGAGGGACTGAGTCGTCAGGTGGATAGTTCATGAAGCCCAGGCGCCCGAGCATCGACTGGGTAGGCTCGCGGACTTCATAGAACCTCGTGCAGTCGCTCGCCGGAATCACGCCTCGCACCTCGGGAGGATGCGTGTGCTGAAACATGAGCACAGTCTTCAGCGACCACGACGCTAGTGCCCGCTGTGCCTCTGCGTCGATGACGCGCGGGGTTCCCCGAATCAGGTCAGGCAGGAAGCTCCTGACGTTCTCCTCCAACTGGTTCATCCAGCCGCTATTGCAGTTGGAACAGACCACCTTGACCTGGTCGTTCAGCGGTGGAGCGTCATGGCGTCGGACGGTATCGGCACTGAGCCGGATGTACCGGTGGCGCCGAACCGTCGGGTCAAGCGCGACCTTGAGCCAGCGTGGGAGAACGTGCTCCTTCGTGAGGGGCGAACCTCCGCAGAAAACGCAGACTTTGGCCATGTGATGACCATAGAGGCCCCGGTTCAGTGACCGGTGGGAATTTTGACCGGCCATGGGCGAATCACCGCGGCGAAGGGGAGCCAAGGGCTATGCAAGATCCGGTCACGCCACGCCAGCACGGACGAGGAGCGTCCCGATGTGGCCAGGTTGAGGCGCGTCAAGGACCTCCGCGTCGGTCGTGGCAAATCCGGCCCGGGTGAGTAGACGCTCCCACACCGCCGGACGGTAGCTGTAGCGGTAGGTGAACATCGCCTTGCCGGCGAACCCTCCCTTGTACATGCCCTGGGGCCCGTACGCGCCGGGGATAGCTGGAGGCTGCGAGAAGACGAAGACGCCGCCGGGGTTGAGCCGCTGGCGGACAAGCGGGAAGAGGCGGCTCGGGTCGGTGAACCAGGCTGCTCCGAAGATCGAGTAAACGGCGTCGTACGCGTCCTCGTGCCTGCTCAGGTACTCCAGGACCTCATGGCACACGAACTCCGCGCCGGTGCTGGCCCACTTCGTGGTGGTCTTCTTGACCATGACGGGAGACAGGTCAACGCCCCGAGCGGCGATGCCACGCTGAGCAAGGTAGGCGAGGGCGCGGCCGGTGCCGCAGCCGATCTCCAGGACGGAGCGCGGGTCGTCGAGCAGTTCCGGACCGGGTCCGTGACCGGCGTACTGGGTCCAGCAGAAGCTCGGCTCCGCGTCGTCCTTGAAGGCGGACTCGGCGAAGGTGTCCCACAGGTCCGTCTCGGCGGCGATGTCGTGTTGTGCGGGCAAGGCAATTCCTCTTCACCAGGGCTGGCCCCTGTCCTCCGGGGGCGGAGGACAGGGGCCAGCGTAGGACCATCAGTGGCTGTCGGGGACCTTGTCGTCGCACGGCGAGCAGTCAGTGCCGTCGATGGCCCAGAGTTCCTCGTCGATCGCCCAGCCCTGGGAGCGGAGGAAGTCGCCGGTGCGCAGGCACAGCCCGTCTTGGCGGCGTTGGATGAACGGGGCATGGTGCTTGAATCGGCCGCGGTTGTAGAGGCGGCAGATGCCCCACCAGACGGGCGTGTCGAGGATGAGCTGATGCACACCGATGTCGACGAGCTTGCCGACTCCGAGGTGCTGATCGGGGTTCTCGATTGAGCCCATGACGTACATGACGGCGTTGCCGAGGATCCGTTCGGCCATGTCCCGGACCATGGTGTGGTCGCGGAGGAGCAGGGCGACCTCTCGGTCCCACAGGCTCATGCCGGAGTCGAAGACGTTGATGGTCAGGTCGGTGATGTGCGGGGCGACCGCGTTGAGGAGTTCCTGCGGGTCCCGGGTGCCCGTCGTGGCGGGCTGTTCTAACGCGATGGTCACGTTGTCCTCCTGTTGTGGGCGGGTGCCCCTGGGCGGGGCGCCTGGCCTCCCGCGTCGTTGTGCGGGAGGGGATCCAGAAGCCGGCGCAGGTACGCCAGCAGGACGGGCGGGCGTTCGGGTGGCGGCTACTTCTCGGCGTCGGACGGCGATCCGATCGGGCCGTTCGAGAGCGGGGTGAGACCTCGCAGCCGGATGTGCGCAGGGCAGGCGTACCGGCTGACCTGACGGCTCCCCGAACCCTGGTCCTCGACGTGGATCAGCCGCACGTTCCGCGTGTAGCCCTGGCACCACGCACAGAACCCGAACCCTGACATCACTGGCCGCCGAGATTCTCGTAGTGATCACACAGAGCCTGCACCGAGCGGGCGCATCTCATCGCAACCGTCATCCGACCGGGGCTGTTGTAACCGGGGCGCAGCCCGAGGCGCATACGGGCCTCCCGCACACCGGCCAGCGCGCACGCCGCCGGGACGTCGTCCGCCGGAAGGGTACGGGTCATCGACTCGATGGTGGGGATCAGTTCTTCGATCTGCCCGCGCAGCGCGGTGAGCAGCGTCGCCACCTCGCCGTTGGGGATGGGGCGGGCGTCCGGCGCGAGGAACCGGCGCGCGGTCCGGCGCATCATCTCGATGTCCGGCGCCGCCTGCTGCTGTGTCTCGGTCATGGTCGCGTCCGCGGTCATCCCGCCACACCCGTCCGGAACCGGTACCCGCCGGGGCCAAGGGCGGCGGCGAGGACGGCCGGGTCAGTGAGCTGGCCCGTACCGTCCGGGTGGCACAGCCACATGTACCCGAACAGCATCCGTCCCGAGGGCGGACAGTCCAGCGACCAGCCGTGCGGCTTGACGGACACCGCCCGGACGTCTGCGAGTTCCTCGGCGGCGTCGAGGGGGACCAGCCACCAAGCTCGGTCCCCATGGGGATCTGCGAGGACGGGGCCGCGCTGCCCGTCGAGGATGCGGGTGAGGGCGGGCATCGAGTAGATGAGCCGGGCCTCGGCAACAAGCCAGTGGGCACCGGCTGCTATGGGCGCGAGGGTATCGGCCTCCCATGCCTGACGTACGAGGTCTGGTTGCGCGGAGCTGGCGGCGAGCCACGCGTCGCCTTCCTCGTACCGCATGACAGAGCTGGTCGGTTGGGGCATGACCAGGACGGTATGCAGGGCGATTGCGCGGCGGCAGAGCGATTGCGCCGGATTGCGCGCGCGGGTGCGGTGGTTGCCGCGGGTTGCTACGACAGGTGCAGAGCGGCGCTCGCGCGGCCGATCAACCGGTGTGCCGTCGGCCCGTGGACCGCGGACTCGTCGAGCCAGTTCCACGCCTTCTCGTACAGGGCGATGGACTCCTCGTCGTCCAGCCACATCTCGGTCGACAGGGTCTCGACGATGACGAGCCGCCGGTCGTAGATCCAGAACCCGTGCGAGGGGGAGCGTTTCAGCTCGGCGGCGAACGGGATGATCCCGAGTTCGACGGTGTCCATGCCGATCATCGAGCGGAGTCGGTCGAGTTGGGCGGCCATGACCTCGCGCGGTGCGTTCAGCGCGTACAGGGCGCCCTCCCACAGCAGGATGCGAAAGGACCGCTCCGGCTCGTACAGGGCCTGTTGGCGGCGCATCCGGGCTCGCACGGCGTCCTCGATGTCCGTGTCCGGGACATCGCGGAAACGGGCGTTCGCGGCGAACACCGCCCGCGCGTACTCCGGTGTCTGCAGCAACCCCGGGATACGGATGATCTCGACGGCGCGGAGCAGCGTGGTCTGCTCGGTCTCGACGACCCCCTGCTCCTGGCGGGCGCGGTGCCCGTTGGCGTACTGGCGGCGCAGCGACCGGTACCGGGTCTCCAGCCCGGTCAGGCGCCCGGCCAACTCGGCCGCCACGTCGGGCCGGTCGACGGCCTCGGCCCACTGCTCCAGGTCTTCGCGGCTGGGGGTCTGCTTGCCGTTCTCCAGCCGCGAGACCTTGGAGCGCTGCCAGCCGAGCCGCTCGGCGATGCCCTTGCCGTCGTACCCAGCCTCGGTGCGCAACTCCCGCATGCGTGCGCCGAGGGAGACCCGCCCGGATTGGTAGTCCGTGCTCACACCATGGAACGTACCTGCTCGGCGAAGTCGGCGGCAGGGATCGCGTGATGCCAGGCAGCATCGCGGGCCTGGCAGGCGGCGAGCACCTCGACGGGGTCCTCGGAGCGGATCACACCGCGGGTGGTGTCGTCCTCGTCGAACACGAACCGCAGCAGGGTGCGGGAGTCGATGAGCCAGAAGTCGAAGTCCGGCAGGCCGAGCCGTTCGGCGTCCGTACGCCACAGGTAGCGGATCTCGTCGCCGACGGCCGCGTTGCCCGGCGCCCGCGTCAGCAGGAACCGCTGCCCCTCGGTGGGCGGTTCGTCGACGAGGCGGACGCGGCCGAACGTCTTGCCCTGCGCGGTCTGCTCGGCGACGTTCCGGCGCCACCCGTCGGGGGCGTCGCGGGTGACGTCCTCGCCGGCCTGCCAGCGTGCCCACGTCTCGCTGCGCCGGTCGGTGGCGTAGCCGCGGCGGGTCTCCAGCCGCCAGGCGGTGTGCTTGAAGTCGGTGAAGACGTGCGTGATCTCGGGGAACGGGATCACGCCCGTGGGCTCGTGGCGCGGCGCGAACCGGGTGAGGAGGTCGCGGGGGACGCGTACGAACGTCTCGGACGGCTTGACGTCCCGCAGCTGGACGAGGTGGGCGGGGTCGGTCTCGCGGTCGCCCTGGACGAGGATCTCGTCGGTGCCCTCGATCTCGTAGAGGGTGGGGCAGTCGCCGCCGTCGCTGGTCGTGCCAAGGAACCTGAGCGTCATCACGCCTCCGTCGCCTGGTGGTTGGACGTTCAGGATGCGCGGGATGGCGCAGGACTGCCTGAGGATTGCAGCAGATTGCGCGCTGAGCGCCCCACAGGCCGGTTGCGGGCAATCCTGTCGTCGGGGCAGCGGAAAGCCGCCAGACGGCCCGTCACGGCCGTATCGTGCGGCCGTGCACCTCTACCACTTCACCGACCGCGCCCAGTGGCCGCCGATACTTGAGTCCGGCGCCATCGATGCCACCTGGAAGCGTTGGGAGGCCGCACCTCCCATCGTGAATCTCACGGCGGACGCCGACCCCCAGTCGCTTCCCTGGGCGCTGCGGGAGCGCCGTATTCGCATCATGGTCAACGTCCCGGACGCCGAATGTCACGCCTGGATCCCCTGGGCTGAAGCTCATGGCATACCGCCCGAGGAACGGTGGGCCCTCCTCGCCGACAGCGATCCCTCGCGCACCGATCGGCCGAACCAGTGGAACGGCACACCGAGCGTCTGGTTCGTCGTCGAGCGGCCCATACCGAAGGCTGAGTGGACGGAAGCCATCGACCTCGACACGGCGGCGTGTCTCTGGCCCCCGCGTCCTGCTCCGTAATATCCGTGGCTCAAACCGCATGAGGTATGCGGTTAGCGGGGAGGCGGGGCGTTCACGGGGAGGCAACCCCCCAGCCCAAGCTCGCGACCGTGAGACGCGATGCACGAAACGCAGCCTTGCGCGATCCTGGCTCATCTCGACAGGCAGCTCGCGGAGAACGACACGACCGGCATCTACCTGCGGCTCCAGCGCGACGCCGTCCAGAAGGCCCTCACCGAAGTCGAATATCCACCCAGCAACAGCGGCCGGGCGCCGTGTGAAGGGCAGCGCTGTCAGTCGTTCACCACCGTGAGGCGGCGATCCATGTCCGCTCGCCCACCTCCACCCTTGGGGCAGGTAGAGGAGTGCCCGGCAGCGGCCCGGAACCGTCCCCATTCACGGGGTACGGGAAAGGCTAGATAGTTGTGCAAATGTCACAAAAAGAGCGGGGCAGATGGAGACATCCACCCTCTTCCGCCCCTGATTCTGCCCCTTGTTGGGCCGATACATGGTTTGGGCGCGTACGCCCGCCCCCTTAGCAGCACTGGGCCGCAGCAAGGGCGCGCGATGGCACCCGAACTCGACGGATACACAGCCTGAGATTTCAGCCGATCGAAAGATGAGGTGACGTTTACCTGTCGCGCAACTCACCCGTAGAAATCCCGCCGGTATTTTTGTAATTAAAGTCGCAAGGGTTTCACAGATTGACATATTGCCGAAGTGAGAATATGTCACAGTTGGACAAATCGCATACCTTTCCCGTAGCGTCCAGCCATGCTTAAAGAGTCCGGCTGCCCTGGGCAATGCGTTTCTCTTAAGGCCGCTTGGAATCGGGATCACCCCCATCTCCCCGCCGAATTCAAGGACGGTGGCTATACGCACGCCGAGCTGGGAGATGGCGCTGCGTCCCACTGTGCCAACTGCCCGGGATACGTCTGCACAACGTGCGGCAAGGAGCCGTCTGATGAATTCATGGGGACCTGCCGCTCGTGCACACTTCAGGCTGAGTGGGATCGCTGGGGGCGTCAGGATCAACCCCGCCGGCTTGGCCACACTTCCCCCGAAGACCTGGTGGAATACAAAACCATCGCGACCTGGCCCCGCCCTCAGGAACGGCTGATCCGGATTATAGGAGAAATCTCGGATCTCACGGGACAGCACACCGACGTCATCGAAAAACTCCTCAATGAGGAACTCGGCGTTGGAGATGTTCGAGAAGAACACGAAGGACTGATCCGCCAAGCGATCGTCTTGGCACTGTCCTGGTACTACGAGCTGTTCCATACGGATAGCGATCTGCCTTCGTAGCGCAATCACGGCGGATTGACGAAGGCGCCGCTCGAAGACCGAGCCAGGCAGCACCAACGATGAGCGCTCCGATAACGGTGAGCCGGCAACGGCCTCTCAGGTGAGCGAGGCCAGGGCGGGGAGCATCTCGGGGTCGTAGAGGTTGCCCAGGCGCGGATCCGTGAGCGCGGGAGAGATCTTGCCTCGTTCCTTCCAGGTGCCGACCGTCGAAGACTTCACGCCGTAGCGGGCCGCGACCTCGCGAGTCGTGAGCAAGCGCGCCTGCTCAAGGTTGCTCGGGACCTGCTCGGCCCACCCAGTGAGCTGCTCATGAGGTCGCTCAGCAGCGGTAGGGACGAGAGGCAGCAGGCATGCCCCTACGGGTGCCGAGCCCGGCCATGCCCGTCTAACTGGTTCGGCGAACACGGCAGGCGTCTCGGGCACCGCCGGGGGCTCCTCAGCAGCTCGGGCGACGGGCATGGCCGCAAGGTGCAACAAGTGCCCGAATACGAGAGGCGGGACAGCCGAGACGGCGAGCACGAGCCACAGCGGGACGAGGGGCCGGGTCGGCAGGTGGCCGGTGACGATGGCGTGGGACAGACCTTGCGCAGTCATGGCGGCTGCAAGGGCGAACCACGCTCCGATGACGGCGGACTTCTTCCCGGGTGCTCCCTTGGCGCGCTTGCTCGCGACAGCGGCTGCGATGCCCGCGTAGGCAGCGAGGACGCTCGGCATGCCCCAGGCGAGGGTCTCGTTCCATCCGGCGAGGCGAGCAAGGTGGTGCTCACCGGGGGCGCACATGATCAGGACAATCACGGCGACGATGGGGCGCCCTCCATCGGTCAGCACCGTAACCCACCACGGGGTGCGCTGAGCGACGTGAGCCGGGCCAGGTATCCGGTACGAGCTGCGGCGCCTGTGGGTGAGCAGCTGCTCCTCGGTGGCCGTGACACGCTCAGGCACCTGAGCGGTCATGCTGTGCTTGATGAGGCGCTTCCTGTGGCTCGAAGCCATGTCGTACTCCCGTCAGGCGAGGGGTTATAGGTCAGGCGTGGCGGCCCGTGGCCACGGTCAGAAGCCCGCCTTCAGGCGGCCACCGCCGCCCCGAGCTGCGCGCTCTGTGCTTCACGACGGGCCGAGGGAAGGAAGATGACGGTGGCGGGCCTCTGACGCTCCTGGACGGCCGCCTGAACCACTTGTTCGGCCGTGTGGATCTCGCCCGTGGCGGTGTCGACCAGCTCGGTATCTGCCGGCTCCGACTTCCCGGCTCCTCGCTCGATGGCGTTGCGTACGGCCGTGGTGCGGTCGTAGTGCTTCTCGTCAGCCTTGAACTGGACCCGCTCAACGATGGACAGCCAGTGGGCCTTCTCCAGCTGGTGGCGGAACTGGCGCTGCTCCTTCATGCCGATAGCTCCGGCCTCCCGGGCCGCGTCGTCCAGAGGCTTCTCTGTACGGGTCCACAGGTGGGCAGCCTCGGCGGCCAGGCCGAGTTCGTGAAGTCTCTTCAAGTTCCTCCACACCGTGGTGCGGTGGACGCCTGCCGTCTCGGCAAGTTGGCGGACGGTCATGCCTTCGCCGGTCAGGGCGGTGTGCACGAGCGCAGCGTGCTTGCCCAGGAGCAGGAAGATGTCCTCGCCGCTGGTGTGTATCGCCTGGTGCACGGGCCTGTTGCAGGAGGAGACACAGTCCTCACGCCCGGTAGAGGGGCTACGCCCCTGTGTCTCCCTGTGCAACACGGCCTGTGCAGCAGGGGGTACGGTCAGGCGGTACTCGTTGGCGTGAGAGACCAGCTCCCTGCGCTGGGTCTCGACCAGCCACCCGGCCTCGGCCAGCCGCTTGACCGCACGTGCAGCGGTAGCCCTGGAGACACCTACCTTCTCAGCGACGGTGCGGACCGGCAGGTACACCCGCACACGCCGCATCCTGGTGGCCTCCTGGTGGTAGAACTCCAGGACCAGAGAGTCGACGACGGCCGTACGCCCTTGCAGTGGTTGAGCCCTGAAGGTCGCTCGGATCTCGCCGACCTCCTGTAGAGCAGCCTGCGGGTCGGAAATGGCCGGGTTGGCACGAACACGTGCCACGGCCTTGGCCCAGGTCTTATCCAGGCGGGAGAGAGTGTCGGAGCGGGAGCGCCGACGGTGCGCCTGGTCACCCGATCGGTAGTAGAACCAGCGGGCGAGATGATTCCGCTCGGGATCGGACATCTCGTAACGGAAGTCGGCCTCGTCCCAGCCCGCGTTGACCATCGCCATGGTCAACGCCATGACGGCCTCGTTGCGGGAGGCGTATCCGTGCTCGCCGGTGACCAGTGCGTCCTGGTGCTCAGCCTTCAGCGGTCGCTTGGGACGCACAGGCCGCTCCGGTATCGTGGACAGCGTCATCGTGGTTTCGATCTCCCTTGGAGACTCGGACCTTCGAGCGGCCGCCCGGGACGAACGGGCGGCTTCTCGCGTTTCAGGGGCGTGATGGTCGCCCTCGTTCTCCGCGTCGTCGGCCGAGCCGGAGGGTCGTGCCTGGCCTGCCGACGGCGGTCTCGTAGTCGGCCAGTGCCAGGAACAGCGGCAGTGGCTTCTCGTGGCGTCGGGGAACGCGTTAGGCGCTGAGCAACTCGCTCGCAGTCGTCGGAGCCACGTCGCCTCCGAGGACCTGTACAAGCGACGCGGTGATGACGACCACCCGCTTGTCGAACGACAGCGTTCGCACGGGCGCCTCGCCCCGGGCGATGAGGTCGTAGAGCTTGCTCTTGCCGCAGCCGAGCGCCTGGGCAGCCCGCTGCACCGAGACGGTCGCGGGCCAGGAGCGGACCTCGGCAAGCGTCGGCTGGGCGGTCACCCGTCTGCCTCCAGCAGCAACACACCGACAGCTACGTTGAGGCCGTTGGCGATCCGTTGGAGGGTCGCGGGACGGGGCTGGCGCTTGCCGCGCTCGATGAGGCTCAGGGCGTCGATCCCCATGCCCACCTTGGCGGACAGGTCACGGAGGGTCATGCCGTCCTCGATCCGCTTACGGCGGATCGCAAGTCCGTTCGTCTTCACATCATCAACGTAATCATCAACCGGGCACCAACGCAAAGAAATCAAGGGACAGATTTTCGCGCCATGTTAGTGCTAGATTAGCGCTCCGCTGATGGCCACAACGGGTGCACGGCGAGATTTGATAAGGAGGTGCCAACACCACCGCCAACGCCACCGACAAAGGGAGACCACCGCATGCCCTGGACCAAGAACCCTGAAGCCTGGGCGCGCCTCGGAGCGGCGATCCGTGCGGAACGCGAACGGCAAGGGCTGCTGCAGGAGGAACTCGCGGACAGGGCTGGAGTCTCCGTCGGTACCGTGCGCAACGCCGAGGCGGGCCGCGTGCCCAAAGGCCTGCGCTGGCCGCAGAGCCTGACGCAGATTGAAAAAGCTCTGGGGTGGAGCGTGGGCAGCATGGAGGCGGTCCTCGCCGACAAGGAGCCGAGCCGACTCCCCCTCGGTACCCCAGAGGCTGAACCAGCGACCGCGACGACTCCAATTCCCACTGGGCAGGTCAAGCTCCGCACCATCGGTTGGCTCCGCGAGCACGGACGCGAGGTGTTGGAGGAAGCCCTGCCCCCGGTGCACCAGTTCGGCCACCTGTGCGCCCTCCTGGACGCGCCACAGCACACCGTGGATGCCTACGAACGGGCAGTCGGCGAGCTGGTTGGCGCCGTCCGCGAGGCCCAGGGGTGGCAAGGCTGGGAGCCATTCGGAGAACAACAGGAAGAAGGCTGATGGCAGACCCCATCAAGAAGATCACGCTCGGCGACGGAACGGTCCGCTACCGCTTCGTCATCGACGTCGGCAAGGACCCTCAGACGGGCAAGCGCAAGCAGCTCACCGTCACCAAGGACACCAAGAAGGAGGCGGAGGCCGAGTACGCCCGGATCAAGCACCAGCGATCCCAGGGCACGTACGTCGCCCCTTCGAAAATGACCGTCGTGGAGCTCGTCGACGCCTGGCTGGTGGAGGCGACCAAGGACGTCGAGGTCGCCACCAAGCGCTCCTACGAAGACGCCATGCGCTATGTGCGTACCCGCCTGGGCAAGAAGCCCGTGCAGGAGCTGACCGAGGACGACGTCGACGCCCTGATCACCTGGATGCTCACCGAGGCCCGGCGCATCGGGGGTAAGCCCGGCACCGGCCTGAGCGTCCGGACCGCAGACCTGACTCTGGGGCGTCTGCGCGCCGTACTCGAACTCGGCATCCGGCGTCAGGTCCTCACCAGGAACGTCGCC
The DNA here is from genome assembly GCF_055582885.1 of Streptomyces sp. NPDC107454. Taxonomy (NCBI): domain Bacteria; kingdom Bacillati; phylum Actinomycetota; class Actinomycetes; order Kitasatosporales; family Streptomycetaceae; genus Streptomyces; species Streptomyces sp. NPDC107454. Next base: position 127,486 of record NZ_JBVJPA010000016.1, read on the forward strand.
CAGTACGTGAAGGTCCCGCGCGCCGCCCGCAAGGAGGCCCGCAGGAAGAAGAAGGAGAGGAAGCCCTGGAACGAGGATGAGGTCAAGACCTTCCTCACGCGCTGCGCCAACACCCGGCTGTACGCGGTGATGCTCCTGTCCCTGATCGGCTTGCGCCCCGCCGAGGTCGTCGGTCTGCGCTGGATGGACGTCGATCTGGAGCAGGGCACCGTCCGTGTCGAGGTCACCCGCACCCTGGTTGCGGGCAAGGTCATCGAGAAGGACACGAAGTCGGTTGCGGGCGACCGCTGGCTTCCGCTGCCCCTGGTCGTCCTGCAGGCGCTAAGGGCCTTCCACACCCGCCAGCTTCGCGAGCGTCTGAAGGCAGGCGAGGCGTACGAGGCGTCCGGCCGCGTCGTGGTCGACGATCTCGGCAAGGACTGGAAGACGGACAAGCTGCGGCGCGAGGCGTACAAGCTCATGGCCTCCGCCGGGGTCCGCAAGACCCGGCTGTACGACGCTCGCCATGCCTGCCTGTCGTGGATGGCGAACAACGGCGTGCCGGACACGGTCGTCTCGGCGTGGGCCGGGCACAGCGACCTGTCCTTCACGAAGCGCACCTATGTCCACCCCGACCCGCAGTCGCTCATGGCGGGCTCCGAGAAACTGATGGACCTGCTCGGCTGAGCTGTAACCGATCAACCGCGGATGGTGACGTGTGAGATTCCGTGAGACGCCAACGCAAAAGCCCTGACCTCCACTTGAGAGAATCAGGGCCTTGACCTGGTGTTTCTTTGTGCACTCGGCAGGATTCGAACCTGCAACCTTCTGATCCGTAGTCAGATGCTCTATCCGTTAAGCTACGAGTGCTTGTTTTGCTGTTTCCTGCTTCGTCTCGCTTCCCGGGCTTTCGGCCCGCTCGCGGCGACAGGAAGAACATTACATGACTGCCGCCGCCATGTGAAATCCGTTTGCCGCACCCCTTGTGAGCTGGGCAAACGCGCTCCGGAGGTACTCAACGCCGAAGCCCCGGTCCAGGTGGACCGGGGCTTCGGATCTTGGCGCGGAGGCGGAGGGATTTGAACCCTCGATGGGCTTTAAGGCCCAAACCGCATTAGCAGTGCGGCGCCATAGACCGGACTAGGCGACGCCTCCCGCACAACCGCCCACGCGAGCGCGAGTGGTGCGTGCAGATGATGACACAGCCGGGTGGGGTGTCACCAATCGGCTCCTACGGTACTAGGCAGTCGGGTCACAGAGCAAAGTCCCGGGGAGCCGGTGAGCCGGAGCGCCGAGCCTCTGAGAGGCGCGCGGGGCGGGCGTCGGCCGCGCGCAACCGCTCGGGGCCCCTCGCGTTAGTCAGGTCATGTTGCGTCGTCTCGTTCTCACCGCCGCCGCGTCCGTCGCGGCGCTGTCCGCCGTACCCGCCCTGCCCGCCGTCGCCCAGGCCGGAGCCGCCCGCGCGGAACCGGCCTCCCTGAGCCTGATGCCTCCGCCGGCCCGCGGCGAGGATTCCGGGGACCGGCTGACCGTGACCGTCCGGCACACGGAAGGCGGCGACGGGACGTACGAGCTGCGATGTCATCCCGATGGCGGCAGTCACCCCGACGTGGGCAAGGCGTGCGCGACGCTGGACCAGCGGACCACGTGGGGCAAGGACCCCTTCGCCCCCGTGGCGCCCGGCACGATGTGCACGATGATGTACGGCGGTCCGGCCACCGCCCATGTGACCGGGACCTGGGCCGGGCGGCCCGTCGACGCGCGGTTCGACCGGGCGGACGGCTGCCAGATCGCGCGCTGGGACGCCCTCGTCCCCCTGCTCCCCGGCTCCACGCACAGCCGCGGCACGGCTCGGCCATGGTGACACCACGGTTCGGCGAGGTAGGGAGGGAAGGGATGAAATGCGCGGTCACAGGTTCTTCCGTTCTTCTGCGTGCGACCTCCCTCTCATCCGGCGCCGCGAGCGCAAGCTCTGCCCGTAGACTCCCTCGCGTGACACGCTGCGGGCAGGTTGGCAAGATGGCCCTCGCGGTCGGCAAGGTGCGGTAACAGGGAGGAAGCGTCTCGTGAGCAGCAGGCCATCCCGAGGCGCTGCTCGCCTCGCAGCCATACTGGACGCGCTGCCCGATGCGTTGGTGCTGGTCAACGCCAATGGCACGGTCGTCAACGCCAACACCATCGCCCTGGAGGCCTTCGAGGCCCCGGGTACGGCTCTGGTGGGCCGGGGGCTGCTCGATCTGCTGCCGCAGTTCGACTCGCGGCTGATCCCCGGGTCCATGCGGCGGCCCGAGACGATCGACCAGCGCGGGCGGACCAAGCCGACCAGGATGATCGCGCGGCGGACCGACGGCAGCGAGTTCCCGGTCGAGGTCACCAGCGCGAACCTGGAGAACGGCCAGCAGGCCTACGACAGTTACGGTCCCACCCCTGACGAGCTGCTCATGCTCGTCGTACGCGATCTGTCGGGCACCGTCGACACCGAGGCCGAACTCGCGCGTTCGCAACGACAGACCGAGATGATCCTGCGCGCGGCGGCCGAGGGTGTCGTGGGCACGGACACGGAGGGGCGGGTCGTCCTCGTCAATCCGGCGGCCGCTCAGATACTGGGATACCGGGCGAGTGATCTCGGCGGGCAGGACCTGCACGCCCTCATCCTTCACTCGCGCGCGGACGGCGAGCCCTTCGCGTACGAGGAGTCCCCGCTCGCCGACACCCTGCGCTCCGGGCGCAAGCACCGGGTGCGCGGGCAGGTCCTGTGGTCCAAGTCCGGGAACAAGGTGCCGGTCGATCTGACGACCGCTCCGGTGCGCGACGGGGACCAGCTCGTCGGCGCCGTGATGACCTTCACCGACCGACGGCCGTACGACAGCCTCGTCGAGGAGAAGGACGCCGAGGCCACCCAGCACGCGGAGGAGATCGAGCGGATCGGCGAGGAGCACGCGGCGGAGCTGGCGGCACTGCGCGAACGGCACGCCGCCGAGCTCGCCGAGGTGAGCGAGCGCCACGAGGAGGAACTCGCCGCGGGTGACGAGCGGTACGCGGCGCTCGGCGAGCGCGAGAAGGACCGCTACGAGGCGCTGACCGCCCGGCACGATCAGCTTCTCTCCGTGCTCGGCCAGTCCCTGCGCGGGCCCCTCGACCAGCTGCGCGGTGAGCTCTCCAAGCTCGCCGCCGACGACGCCGGCCAGCTGTGGCCCGAGGCCAACCAGGTGCTTCACCACCTCGCGGCGGGCTACTCGCGGATCACGACCCTCGTCGACAACGTGCTCGGCTATCAGCGGCTGGACGCGGGGGCCGAGCAGATCGTCCGTACGAACGTGATGCTGGACGCGGTCGTCGCGGCCGGTGTCGACGGGGCCGTCGAACTGATCGGGCCCGGGCGTGTGCAGTTCGCCGTGCACGCGCCGCCCATCGAGGCCGAGGTCGACCCGCAGCGGCTCGCACAGGCGCTGGCGCACCTCATCGCGGACGTGGCCGGAGTCGACGCGACCGGCAACGCGCCGGTGTCCGCGGGCGGCTACATGGACAACACCGTCGTCGTGGCCGCGGCACAGCGCGGCGAGGTCGTACGGATCGAGGTGCGCGGGCCGTACAGCGGGGGAGACCCGGTGCACGAGCCGATCGTGCGCGGGATCGTGCGCGCGCACGGCGGCGTGCTGCAGACGCACGAGGTGCCGGGCATGAGCGGCAGCGCGTTCGTCCTGGAGGTGCCGATCGGCGACGGGGCCGGAGCGATGGCCCCCGCGGCCCCGGTGTCGACCGGTGCCGAGATCGCCCTCCCCGAGCAGGCCTCGCACCAGAACGGCGGCAACCAGGGCGGTGGCAGGCGGCGGGCCCGGCGGTCCTCCGTGGACGCCTTCCTGGAGAGCGAGGTCGCCCCCGCGGAGCCGGTCACGACCGAGGGCGGTGCGGCCGCTCCCACCGGGCGGCGCAGGCGCCGTACGGCCGCGGAGCAGGAGGCCGCCGAGGTGTCCGTGCCCGCGCAGGCCCAGGGCCCCGGTGACGGCGACGGCGTCGCCACCGGGCGCCGTCGTGGGCGGCCGAGCACGGTCGAGGGCGCGGACGGCGACGCGGCCGAGGGTGTGTCGGAGGGCGCGGTCGTCATGGCGGCCGAGCACGGGGCGGGAACCGCGGCCGTGGGTACGGGTCTGGGCGGGACGGTGCCTCCGCAGGGGGTCCCCGTGGCTTCCCCGCAAGGGGTGCCCGTGCCGTCCGGGCGGCGGGCACGGCGTGACGGCGAACAGCACGCTCTGCCGCCCGCGTTGCCCGCGGCTCCCAGCGCCCCGAGCGCGCCCGGTGCTCCGGGTGCCCCGGAGGCCGTCCCCGCCGAAGGTGCAGGCGCGCAGCCGACCGGGCGACGTCGGCGGGCGCTGGCCGCGGCGGCCGAGCGGGCCGCCGCGCAGGAAGGGGGCACTCGGACCGTGTTCGCGCTTCCGCCCGCGGAGGCCGACCGCTCACCCGAGTACATCCAGGCCGAACAGGCACAGCAGGCACAGCGGGCCCAGCAGCAGCTCCTGGAGCAGGCGGGCGACGCCGTCGGTGCCGTAGCCGGTCGTGGCCAGGGGGACGAGGGCCGGCACGACGGGATGCCGCTCGACCCGGCCGACGATCACACTCCGCCGCAGCCGCACCCGGTTCCCGCGCCGTCGGGAGTGCGGACCCGCCAGGCACCGGCTCCGGCCCGGCCCGACGCGGCGGCGGTTGCGGCCCAGGGCGTCCCCGTACCGGCCACCCCGGCGCCCGGAGCCCCGGCACAGGCCGTCCCCGCGCAGGCCCCGGCCCCTTGGCCGGCCTCGAACGCCGACGACACCTCCGGCGCCGGCATCCCCGTGCCGCCCGGCGGCCCCGTACCTCCGGGTGCGCCTGCACCGCCCGGCGCACCCGCCCCGGCGGCGGCCGCCGCCCGTCAGGCCCAGCCGCGACCGCAGGCGCAGACTCCTGCCCCCGGCACCCCCCTGCCGCCGGAGCAGCCCGCGCAGTCGGTACCCCGGCCGGGGGCTCAGCCGCGGGTCGCCCAGCCGCTGCCCGCCGAGACCGCCGCGCCGGTCGACCCCAACTCGACGCAGGGGCGCGCGTTCAGTGTGCGGACGCTCGGGCAGGGCGTGCCGTTCAGCCGTCAGTCGGCGCCGAACCAGCCGGGGGTCGTACCGGCCCAGGCGCAGGCGCAGCAGACCGCCACGCCTCCCCCGCACCAGACCAACGGCTCCGGCCGCCGCCGCAAGCTCGGCACTCCCCCGGAGCCCGCCGCCGAGCGCCCCGAAGCGACGGCGCGCCCGCATCCGCAGGCCGGGCAGACCGCCACGGCACCCGGGCCGAGGCTGCCCGGAGCGACCGAGGGCGCCGGTCGGTCGTACGCCATAGGAGCCCCGGACAAGAACGCCGACGAGGGTCCTGAGCCCCTGGACGGCCCCGGTGGCGCGGTCGAGGTCGCCGACCAGCCGCAGCCGCGACCCGTCGACGACGAGCTGCCCCCGGAGCCGCTGGACAACCCCCGCCGCCTCCTTGTGTGGCCCGCGCCGGATGTGACGACCCAGCAGGCGCTGAGCGACCGCGGCTACCGGCCCGTCATCGTGAACTCGCGCGAGGAGGTGGACGCGCAGATCGCCGCGTTCCCTGCCGCGCTGTTCGTGGACCCGCTGACCGGTCCGATCACACGCACCGCGCTGCAGTCGCTGCGCCAGGCCGCCGTCGCCGCCGAGGTCCCGGTACTGGTGACGGCGGGACTGGGGCAGGCGACGCGGGAGGCGGCGTACGGCGCCGATCCCGCCGTACTCCTGAAGGCGCTCGCGCCGCGGGACTCCGAGCAGCACCCGCCGCGCGTGCTGCTCATCGAGGAGCACGCGGAGATCGCGCTGGCGTTGACCTCGACGCTGGAGCGGCGCGGAATGCAGGTGGCGCGGGCGTCCACGGACGCGGACGCGGTCACGCTGGCCTCTCAGATGCGGCCGAACCTGGTCGTGATGGATCTGATGCAGGTACGGCGTCGGCGTGCCGGGATCGTGGACTGGCTGCGAGCGAACGGGCAGTTGAACCGCACACCGCTCGTCGTCTACACCGCGGCTGTCGACCAGGCCGAACTGCCGCGCCTCGCCGCGGGTGAGACGGTCCTGTTCCTCGCCGAACGCTCGACGAGCGTCGAGGTGCAGGACCGGATCGTGGATCTGCTGGCGCGCATCGGAACGAACTGACCCGCTGCCCTGCTGGCCTGCGGACCTGCTGGCCTCGAACTGGGTTCACCCATACGACGGTTGGGGTGCTGTTTCACGTGAAACAGCACCCCAACCGTCATTCTGCCGCCGAGGACCTCAGAGCTGGGTGACGTCCAGCGTGCCCTCCGCGTACTGCCTGCGCAGCACCTTCTTGTCGAACTTGCCGACGCTCGTCTTCGGGACGGACTCGATGATCGTCCAGCGCTCCGGAAGCTGCCACTTGGCGATCCTGCCCTCCTCGGCGAGGAAGGTGCGCAGCGACGCGAAGTCGGCGGTGGCGCCCTCCCTCAGGACGACCGTGGCGAGAGGGCGCTCGCCCCACTTGTCGTCGGGGACGGCGACGACGGCGGCCTCGGCGACGGCCGGGTGCGACATCAGCGCGTTCTCCAGGTCGACGGAGGAGATCCACTCGCCGCCCGACTTGATGACGTCCTTGGCGCGGTCGGTGAGGGTCAGGAAGCCGTCGTGGCTGATCGTGCCGACGTCACCGGTCTTGAGCCAGCCGTCCTCGCTGAACTTGTCGGCGGGGCGAACCGGTTCGGTGCCCTGGCCGCCGTAGTACGCGCCCGCGATCCAGGGGCCGCGCACCTCCAGCTCGCCCGCGGACTCGCCGTCCCAGGGGAGGCGTTCGCCGCCGGGGCCGGTGAGCCGGGCCTCCACGCCGGCCGGGAAGCGGCCCTGGGTGAGGCGGTACGCGAACTCCTCGGCCGTGCCGACGACGCTGGCCGGCGGCCGGGCGATCGTGCCCAGCGGGGAGGTCTCCGTCATGCCCCAGGCGTGGCAGACGCGCATGCCCAGCTTGTCGAAGGCCTCCATGAGGGAGGGCGGGCAGGCCGAGCCACCGATGGTGACCTGGGTCAGCGAGGAGACGTCCCGGGGCTTGGCGTGCAGTTCACCGAGCAGGCCCTGCCAGATGGTGGGGACGGCCGCGGCGTGCGTAGGCCGCTCGGACTCGATCATCTCGGCGAGCGGCGCGGGCTGGAGGAAACGGTCCGGCATGAGGAGGTTGACGCCGGTCATGAACGTGGCGTGCGGCAGGCCCCAGGCGTTGACGTGGAACTGGGGGACCACCACGAGCGAGGTGTCCTGGTCGGTGAGCCCCATCGACTGGGCCATGTTGACCTGCATGGAGTGCAGGTAGATCGAACGGTGGGAGTAGATGACGCCCTTGGGGTCGCCGGTGGTGCCGGAGGTGTAACACATGGCCGCGGCGGCACGCTCGTCCAGCTCCGGCCAGTCGTACGTGGTCGGCTTGTCCGCGATCAACTCGTCGTACTCGTGCACCTGGACGCTCGCGCCCTCGAGCAGCGAACGGTCACCGGGGCCCGAGACGACCACGTGCTCGACCGTCGGCAGATGGGGGAGCAGCGGCGCGAGCAGCGGGAGCAGCGAGCCGTTGGCGATGATCACGCGGTCGGCGGCGTGGTTGACGATGAAGACGAGTTGTTCCGCGGGGAGGCGGAGGTTGAGCGTGTGCAGGACCGCGCCCATGGAGGGGATCCCGAAGTACGCCTCGACATGCTCGGCGTTGTTCCACATCAGCGTCGCCACACGGTCGTCGTCCTCGACACCGAGCTCCTCGCGCAGCGCGTGCGCGAGTTGGGCGGCCCGGTCGCCGATCTCGGCGTAGGAACGGCGCTGCGGCTCTCCCTCACCTGTCCAGGTGATCACCTGCGAGGTGCCATGGATGGCCGACCCGTGGGTCAGGATCCTCGAGATCAGCAGCGGTACGTCCTGCATCGTGCTCAGCACGGCGTCCTCCCGGGGCGACATTGCCTACGAGGCGGTAAGGGATGCGCTGATTCTGCGCACATACCACGTGGTATGTCACTAGCTCCGGACGATCGATCAGGTCACAGGGGTCGTTCGGCTCGGACGGGAACTTTTCCGCAGGGGCCGTTCGGCCATCCGCCGAAGGTCAGCGCACGGGTTCCAACTCCGGGTCCTCACGCAGCTTGCCCAGCGCCCGTGACACCGCAGACTTGACCGTGCCGACGGAGACACCGAGCACCTCCGCGGTCTGTGCCTCGCTCAGGTCCTCGTAGTACCGCAGGACGACCATGGCCCGCTGCCGCGCCGGGAGCTTCATGATGGCGCGCCACATCGCGTCGTGCAGCGCCTGCTGCTCGGCCGGGTCCCCGGCGGGGACGTCCTCCGGCTCCGGGAGCTCGTCGCACACGAACTCGTCGACCTTGCGCTTGCGCCACTGCGAGGTCCGGGTGTTCAGCAGCGCACGCCGTACATAGCCGTCGAGCGCGCGGTGGTCCTCGATCCGCTCCCACGCGACGTAGGTCTTGGTCAGCGCGGTCTGCAGCAGGTCCTCGGCGTCGCTCGGGTTCGCGGTCAGCGAGCGGGCCGTACGCAGCAGCACCGGCTGGCGGGCCTTCATGTACGACGAGAACGACGGGTACGGAAGGGTCCGTGTCCCGCCGTTCGAACCGCTGGTGCAGACGAGTGAGGTCATGGCTCCACGCTAGGAGTGACCCCTACCTTTTCGGATCGGCCGCAGGTCCCGAAGAGGTGTCCCCCTCAGGTTGTAGGAGGGGGGCTGGCCCCACCTCCTGAGGGTGGACGAGCGGCGCCCGCACCCTGAGGGTTCACCCCTGAGAGACTCGTACGGCCGTAGTACGGCGGCTGCCGCCGTACCACCCGGGATGTCCCCGAGGGGCTCCGTGACGCGGAGCGAGCGGGGAGAGCGGCGCGAGCGGCGCGAGCCCGACAGCGTACTCATCCCCCGTCCGTCCCCAGGATCAGCCCCGACGTGGGGACCCCGGTGCCCGCGGTGACCAGGATGCGACCGGCGCCCGGTATCTGGTTCACGGACGTGCCGCGCAGCTGGCGTACGGCCTCCGCCACCCCGTTCATCCCGTGCAGATACGCCTCCCCGAGTTGCCCCCCGTGAGTGTTCAGCGGAAGCCGCTCCTCGGCGACGAAGTCCGCGGCCTCCCCCGGCTTGCAGAACCCGAACTCCTCCAGCTGCATCAGCACGAACGGCGTGAAGTGGTCGTACAGGATGCCCACGTCGATGTCCGTAGGGATCAGCCCCGAGGTCCGCCACAACTGACGCGCCACGACCCCCATCTCCGGCAGCCCGGTCAGCTCGTCCCGGTAGAAACTCGTCATCTGTTCCTGCGCCCGGCCGGCGCCCTGGGCCGCCGCCGTGATCACCGCGGGCGGGTGCGGCAGCTCCCGGGCACGCTCCACGGAGGTGACGACCAACGCCTGGCCGCCGTCCGTCTCCTGGCAGCAGTCCAGCAGCCGCAGCGGCTCCACGATCCACCGTGAGGCCGCGTGTTCGGCGAGGGTGATCGGTCTGCCGTGGAAGTACGCCGCCGGGTTCGTCGCCGCGTACTTGCGGTCCACCACGGCGACGTGGCCGAACGCCTCGGGCGTCAGTCCGTAGGTGTGCAGATACCGCTGGGCCGCCATCGCCACCCAGGACGCCGGGGTGAGCAGCCCGAACGGCAGGGCCCAGCCCAGCGCGACGCCCTCGGCCGACGGCTCCCGCTGCTGCACCCCCGCTCCGAATCTCCGCCCCGACCGCTCGTTGAACGCCCGGTAGCAGACGACGACCTCGGCCACCCCGGTCGCCACCGCGAGCGCCGCCTGCTGGACGGTGGCGCAGGCCGCACCGCCTCCGTAGTGCACCCGCGAGAAGAAGGACAGCTCGCCGATCCCGGCCGCCTGGGCGACGGTGATCTCCGGGCTGGTGTCCATGGTGAACGTGACCATCCCGTCCACCTCGGCCGGTGTCAGCCCCGCGTCGTCGAGCGCCGCCCGCACCGCCTCCGCGGCGAGCGTCAGCTCGCTGCGCCCGGAGTCCTTGGAGAACTCGGTGGCCCCGATGCCGACGATCGCCGCCCGGCCGCCGAGCCGGTCCCTCGTGCGTACGCTCACGAGGCACCGCCGGGCGGCAGGGTGACCGTCACGGTCCCGGTCACATGTCTGCCGATGCCGTTCGCCCCGACGACGCGCACGGTCGCGGTGTCGCCCTCGACCTCTTCGACCCTGCCGGTCAGCACCATCGTGTCGCCGGGGTAGTTGGGCGCTCCCAGCCGTATGGCGACCTTGCGGAGGACGGCGTCCGGTCCGAAGTGGTCCGTGATGTAGCGCCCGACGAGGCCGTTGGTGGTCAGGATGTTCATGAAGACGTCGGGGGAGCCCCTGTGCCGTGCCAGCTCGGCGTCGTGGTGCACGTCCTGGTAGTCCCGGGACGCGATCGCCCCGGCCACGATCAGCGTGCGTGTGATCTCGATCTCCAGCGGCGGCAGCTCGGCACCGGCCCGCACCCGCTCGCCCTCCCCGGCCCGCTCGCCCTGCCCGGCCCGCACGCACTCGCCCTCTGCGACCCGCACCCGCTCCCCTTCCCCGACCCTCATGTCTCCTCCTCCCCGCTCGCGATCAGCTCCCCCAGTTCCTGGAGGACTTCGCTCCCGCATCCCAGGTACGCGTCCAACTGCCGCCCCCACAGGAAGTGCCGGTGCACCGGGTGCTCCAGGTCGGCGCCCGTCCCTCCGTGCAGATGCTGGCCCGCGTGAACGACCCGCTGACCCGCCTCCGACGCCCACCAGGCCGCGGTCAGCGCGTGCGTCGCGTACGCGAGCCCCTCGTCGCGCCGCCACGCCGCCTCGTACGCCGTCACCCGTATCGCCTCGGTGTCCATGAACGCGTCCGCGGCCCGGAGTTGGACACCCTGCTTGGCGGCGAGCGGACGTCCGAACTGCTCGCGTGTGTTGGTGTGCTCCACGGCTCGTGCCAGCGACCCGGCGCACACGCCGGCCTGCAGCCCCGCGAAGGCCGTCCGGGCGGTGGCGAGCACGTCGTCGCAGGCGTCCGCCCCGCCCACCGGCTCACCCGGCGTCCCGTCGAGCGTCAGCCGCCCCGCCGCCCAGGGCGCTGTCAGCTCGACCGGCGCGCACCGCGCGTCAGCGGTCCGCACGAGCCACAACCGGCGCCGGTCGTCCGCGACGAGCACATGGGTGGCGTCCCGCAGCCACGGCACCACGGGGACGACTCCGCTCAACCGCCCCGCCGCGTCCGCCCGAACGCCTCCCGGCTCGAAGACCGCCCCGCACACCACCGCCGTCCCGTCCCCGATCCCCGGCAGCAGCCGCTCCCGCTGCTCCGGAGAACCGTGGGCGGACACCGCCAGCAGCCCGTACACACAGCTCGCCGCGAACGGCACCTGGGCCGTGGTCCGCCCCTGCTCCTCCAGAAGCAGCACCAGGCCGAGGAGCCCCGTGTCCGCGACGGCCGCCACCAGCCCGGCCGCGCACAGCGCCTTCCATGTCTCGGCGTCGCTGCCGGTGCCGGCCGCGGCGAGCCGCTCCGGGGTGGAGAGGTCGCCGAAGATCCGCGCGGCCAGGTCGCGGGCGGCCGCCTGCTCCTCGGTGGGCGTGAAGTCCATGTCAGCGTCCCCCCTCCGCACCGGCGCGGAAGACCGGCAGCACCAGCTCCTCGTCGTACCGCTCGAACCGGAGCCGCACGGGCATCCCGATCCGCACCTTGTCGTACGGCACCCCGATGACGTTGCTGACGATCCGGACGCCCTCGGCGAGCTCGATCAGGCCCACGGCGTACGGAGGGTCGAAGGCGGGGAACGGCGGGTGGTGCATGACGACGTACGAGTAGACCGTCCCCTCTCCGCTCGCCTCGACCGTGTCCCACTCCGGGGAGCCGCACGCGCCGCACCCCGGCAGCCAGGGAAACCGCAGCGTCCCGCAGCCGCCGCACCGCTGGATCAGCAGCTGGTGCCGGCCGACGCCCTCCCAGAACCCGGCGTTGTCCCGGTTGACGACCGGTCGCGGCCGGGCCGCCTTGGACCTGGTGCGCGCCGGGGCGTACTTGAGGATCCGGAACCGGTGCGTCCCCGCCGGCTCCCCGTTCGCCCGTACGTCCATCCGTGTCGTGACGAAGTGCCCGGTGCCCAGCTTGGTGGTCTTGCGCCCGGAGACCGACTCGATCACCGCGTCGAAGGTGATCTCGTCGCCGGGCCGCAGCGGGCGCAGATACTCCTGCTCGCAGTCGGTGGCGACCACGGAGGTGCAGCCGGCCTCGTCGAGCAGGCCGAGCAGCTCGTCGTACGCGTCCGAGCGGCCCTCGTGCCCGGACAGGCCGCCCATCGTCCACGCCTGGAGCATGGTGGGCGGCGCCACGGCGTCCGGACCCGTGTACGCCGCGTTGGTGTCGCCCATCGCCTCGCACCAGTGCCGGATCATCGGCTCGTTGACCGGGTCCTTGCCCACGCCCGCGACGGCGGCCGCACGCCCTTCGTACGCCTTGAGCCGCGCCTCGTACGCCTTGAGCCGCGCTGCCGGCTCGGCCGCCTTCTCGCTCACCGCCGCCCCCTCGTCATCCCGAGCCGCATGGTCGCCACGATCTCCCGCTGCACCTCGCTCACCCCGCCCCCGAAGGTGTTGATCTGCGCCGCCCTGTTCATCCGCTCCAGCTCGCCGTCCCCGAACACACCCGGCGAACCGGAGCGCACCAGCGCCTGCGCACCCACGACTTCCTGACACATTCGGTACGAAGCGACCGCCGATTCCGTTCCCGCGACCTTCACGCCGCTCGCGTCGCCCGGGGCCAGTCGGCCGGCCCCGACATCCCCCACCAAACGCCAGTTGAGCAGGCGTGATGCCGCCAGCCGTGCATGCACCTCGGCCAGCCGAAAACGCACCCAGGGCTCGTCAACCCGACACCGCCCCGTCACCGGATCGGGGGTGCGCGCCGCCCGCAGCGCGGCCGCGTAGAAGTCCTCGGCCTGCATGCCGATCGCGGCGAGGGCGACCCGCTCGTGGTTGAGCTGGTTGGTGATGAGCTCCCAGCCGCCGTTCTCCTCGCCGACGAGGTTCGTGGAGGGGACGCGGATGCCGTCGTAGTACGTGGCCGTGGTGGTCAGCCCGCCCACCGTCTCGATCGGTGTCCACGAGAAGCCCGGCGCGTCCGTGGGCACGAGGACGATCGAGATGCCCCGGTGCTTGGGCGCGTCGGGGTCGGTGCGGCAGGCGAGCCAGATCCAGTCGGCGTGCTGGGCGTTGGAGGTGAAGATCTTCTGCCCGTCGATCAGCCAGGACTCGCCCTCCCGCACGGCGCGGGTGCGCAGCGAGGCCAGGTCCGTGCCCGCCGAGGGCTCCGAGTACCCGATCGCGAAGACGAGGTCGCCCCTGAGGACGCGCGGCAGGAAGTACTCCTTCTGCGCCTCGCTCCCGTACTTCATGAGGGTCGGTCCGACGGTGTTCAGCGTGACCATCGACACCGGCGCTCCGGCCCGGTACGCCTCGTCGAAGAACACGAACTGCTCGTCGGCTCCGCGCCCTTGGCCCCCGTACGCGACGGGCCAGCCGATCCCGAGCAGTCCGTCGGCGCCGATGCGGCGCAGCAGCGCGCGCTGCCTGCCGGGGTCGTCGGCGGGCGGGGGACCGTCGGGCATCAGGTCCCGGAAGTACGTACGCAGTTCGGCGCGCAGCCGTTGCTGGCGCTCGGTGGGGGCGAGGTGCACGGCGGCGGCCCTCCCGGACCTCGTACGAACAAGGTTTTCTGACTGTCCGTCAGATAACGGGAGCTGTCAAGGTCACGACGTGACCGCCGGGAAGGTCACGACGGGACCGTCGAGGACGACAGCCGGCGGCCCAGCTCCTCGGACACGCGAAAACGTCTGCGCGACGACACCGAAGTGCCGTCGCGCAGACGCGTTACCACCCCACAAGAGCACCCCACACGGTGCTTCCGGGCCGACGAGCCCGTCGAGAGCGGGCGAATCGGCCCCGGCTCACCAGAGGTTGGTGAAGTTGACGACGGCGTTCGACTGGTCGATGGCCGTGAACGCGGAGCCGTTGACCTGAGCCGTATTGCTCTGGTTCGAGGCCCCGGAGCCGACCGCCTGCTGCTGCGTGGTCGAGGAGTTGCCGCTGTTGTTGTGCCCGACCCCGCTGCCGCTGACGGTTGCCACGCCCGCGTTCGATCCGTTGTCCGCGAAAGCGCCGTTGTCCGCCGTGGCCACACCCGTGAAGAGGGCGGCGGCGAGGGGCAGGGCCGAGACGGCGGCGAGAACACGGGCGGTACGGATGCTTGCCATGTGAATTCCTCCAAGAACCGGATGTACGGACCGGTGCGAACCGGGAATTACTGCTCGTTCCAAGGCGGTTGGCCGACCACCCCGGCGCTGATCACGACGTCGCGACTCCAGAGTTGCCCACCGAATCCCCGGCGAACCACCCCGGAAGCCGTGATTCGCCCTCAAGCGTGAGTACATGTCGATAAACCCTCTTCATGACAAGAAACCCCAGCTCAGACCGGGTCGGACAGCCACATCCCGGGCATCCCAAGGGAGGAACCGTTCCGCCACTTTTTGGCCAATCTCTCCTGAATCACCTTCCCGGCACCCCCAGGCCCGGCAAGCCCTTCCCTTTTTCGAACACTCGTACGAACATGGATGCATGGCCACCATCGACCGGCAGGCCACGACCCTGGCCCTGGCCCACGCCCTGTCCGCCGCCGAACGCGGCCTCGCGGTGATCCCGCTGTCCCGCACGAAGCTCCCGGCCCTGCGCTCCCCCCACCGCGACGACCCCGATCCCGACCCGACGTCCCCTCCCTGCCACGGCGAATGCGGCCGCTTCGGACACGGCGTGTACGACGCCTCAACCGACCCCCGCCGCATCCGCGCGCTCTTCGCCGCCGCACCCTGGGCGACCGGCTACGGCATCGCCTGCGGCCTCGACCCGCACCGCCTCATCGGCATCGACCTCGACACCAAATCCGGTACGGACTCCTCGGCCGCCCTGCGCGAACTGGCCCTGCGCCACCTGTTCACGATCCCGGAGACGGTGGTCGTGCTGACCCCGAGCGGCGGCCGCCACCTCTGGCTGACCGGACCGCCCGACGTGATCGTCCCCAACTCGGCGAGCCGACTGGCCCCGGGCATCGACATCCGCGGCGCCGGCGGCTACCTCGTCGGCCCCGGCTCCCGCACCGAGCACGGCGTGTACGGAACGGCCCCGGGCACCGCCCAGTTGGCGCCCGCGCCCTGTCCGCGCGAACTCCTGCGCCTGCTCACGCCCCCGCCCCGCACACACCACCGCGCGCCCCCTGTGACCGGCCAACACGGCCAGGGGCTGGTTCAGTTCGTGCTCGCCGCCCACGAGGGCCAGCGCAACACCCGCCTCTTCTGGGCCGCCTGCCGCGCCTATGAGAACGGCATCGGACCGGAGCTGAGCACCGCACTCGTCGAGGCCGCCGTCCGCACCGGCCTCACCGAACGCGAGGCCCGCTCGACGATCGCCTCGGCGTCCCGGATGACGTTCCCACGCCCCGGGCCACCGGAAAACGGAACGACACCACGAACCGCCCGTCCCTAGGCTGCGCGCCATGGCCCTGACCCGCATCACTCTCACCTCGGGCAGAACCGTCGAGATATCCGACCTGCGTCTCACCTCGACCTACGGCGGAATGCTCGAGGGCTACCCCTTCAAGCGCTGGAACGACCGCATCGTCGACGGCCTGGTCCGACGTACGGCGGCGGCGTTCCCCAACACCCCGACGCACCTCGTCACACCCCACCGAGACCATCCGAACGTGCCCGGCGGCGGCTTCGGCCCGGTCGAACTGCTCCCCGCCGTGATCTGCGTCGGCCTCTTCCTCTCCAGCGCGGTGGACCCCGCCGTCGACACCGTCCTCCACCGCTCGGCCCTCGCGGTCGCGTGGTTCCAGGCCACCCCCGACGTCCCGTCCGACCACACCGCCGATCCTGCCCTGCGCGCCATCCCCTGGGAGGAAACCGCCCAGGACTTCGAACTGTGAGCCGTCGCGGAAAACCCCTGAGAGCGCGTGTGTCCAGCCTGGCAGGCCGGCAGTCCAGAGGCTGGGTCAACGCGCAACGAGCCGGCCACATGCCGGGCAGCGCACATGAGAACGGCCCCCGACCGATTTACCTGGTCAGGGGCCGTTCACCTGCGGTGGGTGTGGGATTTGAACCCACGGTGACATCGCTGCCACGACGGTTTTCAAGACCGTTCCCTTAGGCCGCTCGGGCAACCCACCTTGGCCCCGCCCACCAGGGGCGGAGCGGGTACAGCGTACCGGCTCCAGGCGTTTCGCAGCGGCCATGGTCCACACGGGGTCCACTGGCTCCGTCCGCGCCCGATGCCCACTGCGCCGATCATCAGCACGCGGTCCGCGGCCCCAGGTCGACGCGGGTAAGCCCAGGGCTGTGCTGGACCTGTCGGCATCTCCGGAGAGATCGGCCCCGCTGGGCCCTGCCTCAGCGCCCTCCCGCGGCTCCGTGGAGCAAGAGCGCGGAGAGGACTCTGCGACCTTCTGATCCGCAGGATCGGGCAATGTCTTACGGAGGGGCTCGGCCCTGGCCCGGCTGGATGGTCAAGGTTGGTGATCACCGGCCTCTGTGCCGTCATTGCCGTCATTGCCGTCACCTCCGAACGGTGGCTCCGGCCGCCGCAGCGGCTATTCGGCCCCCGTGATCGACCTGATAAGGATGAGGCCAGACCTCGAAATCAGATTCCTAGACCGTCGCCCGCCGGACCTGGTAGTCCCAGCGCGTGAGCGACCGGACGACGGTCTCGGCGCCAATGGGGTTGGCGCTGTGTACGAAGACCGTGCCGATTCGGAAGGGCCGCCCGTTGAAAGCGGCTTCTTCCATGAGGGTCACCACGGGCAAGATGCTGTCGTCGCCGCCGAGGTCGTGGTCGAGCCAGAGTTCGTCGATGAAGCTGTCGCGGTGCTCTTGCAGGAGCTTGATACCTTCGCCGCTACTGCGCGCGATACGCGTGGTCCAGGGCAGCGGCCGGAGGTCGTCTATGCCGAGAATGACGGGCGTTGGTACGGGCGACTCTTCTTTCACCCGACCATTATCACGGCACGGCCGCGACTGGCTCAGTGGAATAGGACCCCCAATGGCCACACCCGTGGCGAATGGGCGGGGCCTTTCGCATGTCTGCAGCCCCCGCGTGCCTCACTTGTCTGCTGCACGAGCCGCTGTCACCCATTCAACCGGCATGTTCAATACATTCATATTCTGTCAGGTTCCGTACCTTATCCAAGGCATATTCCACATAGCCTTCGTCCGGGAGGAACCATGAAATCCGTCCTGCGCACCGGCCTCGCCGCCATCGCCGCAACGCTGCTCATCGGCACCACGACCGCGTTCACTGCGCCGAGCAACGCGAATACGGCACCCATCGCACCCGCAGCGAACAGAGGAGGGATCGCAGGGATCGCAACGCTGAATACGATTGTCAACCTGCCGAACGGAGTCTGGACTGACACCCCGCTCGAGGTCACCCTCCCCAGGGCTGGCACATACGAACTCGACGCGAACGTCCGCGGACGCCTCGCAGGCACTCCGCCCCTCAACACGTCCATCAGCGCGCGGCTGTGGAACGTCAACTCCGGTGCCGAGGTGCCGAAGAGCGAGCGGTTTGTGTACCAGATCATCAACCTGAACCCGGGCGACGCCACGGCCGGCGGCAACCAGACCGCACCGATCAGCGAGCTGATCAGAGTCAGCGGGCCGACAACGATCCGGCTGCAGGCTCGACTGATCAACGCCCTCGGTTCCGCCACCATTGCACAGGTCTACTCCGACGGCGCCGGCTACACCTCGCTCCGCTACGAGCGCGTCGGTTCCTGACGGCATCCCCCTCGGAGCGGTGTCGGCTATCAACTCCCGGTCGGAAGCCCATCCGGCCAGGGCTCTCGCGCGTCTGCAGCCGCTCCCCCAGGGAGAACAGCACCGGCACGGGGGTGCCTGCGGTGCGGCGTGCGATCAGGTCCTGCAGCAGCCGGCTCAGCAGCACGCTCTTGCCGGCGCCGGGTTCGCCGCGAAATGGGCCCCGGCGTGCGGCAACTCGGGTACAACAGCCCAGCTGTGCCCTGACATCAACAGGGGCGTACAACCGCGCACGGTGGCAGGTCCACAAGCGGTGAACGAACCAACAGATCCCCGCACCGGGCCGTCTCAGTTCCCGTCTCATTCAGCCCCGTTCACGGTCGTTCGGGCGGGACCCGAAGCCGTCCCAGCGCCGAGGGACAAGCGGCCATGAACGCAGGTGAACGCCCGTGCACGCAGCCCAGTCCAAGGAGTACGGGGAGGCGTGGAAGGCGGCCCGCCTCGCGGTACTGACGGAGTCCGAGGCGGCCTCACCACTGGCTGACGTGCCGTACTCCCTGCGCCACGCGGGCGTCTCGCTCTGGCTTGAGTCCGGCGTCTCCCCAGCCGAGGTCGCACGCCGGGCAGGTCACAGCATCGCGGTCCTGTTCCGCTTCTACGCCAGCACTCGTATCTGCTGGCGCCGGCCTTTTGGGTGGGCTCGGTGGTGCGTCCATTGGCGGGGGTAACCGCTGCAAGAGGGGCACGCCTCGGAGCTGAAACGACGGCAAGGGCGACCACCAACACCCCGGGCGCCCGTAGTGGTCGTTCACCGAGCGGTTCGGAGTACGAGCAGGCCGCTCACGACACGGCGAGCGCCCTACTTCCCTCGTAGCAGTTCTACTGCCTGCCGTCAGCTCTGGCCGGCCGTGCGGCGCCTGCGCGCGATGAACACTGCGCCGGTGCCGACCGACCACGACCGCGAGACCTGCACCCGCGACGACGGGAGTGCCGCTCGACGCGCCGGTCCTGATCGCGTGGCACCATACGCGCTGCCCAGCGCCGTCCCGGCGGGGTCCCAGCAGAGCGATCGCGTTCTCACACACCGGTACCTTGCGCGCCGGGGCGCTGCTTCTGGGCGTCGACGACGGCCCGCTCCAGCACGGCGGTGGATTCTATGACCGTACCGGGCTGCACGCCGTCGGCCTGCTTGACCTGGACACCGCGGCTGCCGAGATAGGCGTACGTCTTGCGGTCGAAGATCCACTCGGTGCGGTCGCCGCTCTTCTGGTCAACGTGGGCCAGGGCGATGCCCTCGCGTCCCGCGGCGTCCTTGGCATGGTCCACCACCACAACCCCGGGGATCTTGCCTGCGGCCCGGTACAGCGCCGCGCTCAGCTTCGCCGGTGCGAGCTCCTCCCCGAGCAGGTCACCGACAATGGCGAATGCCTCCTGGTCCGGGGAGTTCCCCTGCCCCTTGGTCTCCTTGTAGATCTTCTTCAGCAGGACGTCCGGGTCGGTGGGCAGCGTCTTGAGGTAGTCGTAGGAAGGGGCGTTCAAGCTGCTCTCGACGTCGCTGTCGAGGGTGACACCGCCTTTGGGCTTGTAGCCGGGCTCGTCCAGCCAGCCCTGCTTGCCGTCGGAGGAATTCCAAACCTCACGGATATGCAGGGGCTCGACCAAGGTCTTGGAGTCGTCTGCGTCGGTGTGCGAGACGGACAGGTAGGAGACCTCGCTCTTGATGTAGATGTACTGGCCCGGGCCGGGTTCGGGCGTCTTGCGGGCTGAGGCGGCGGCGGCGATGTGCTCGACGGTGGAGGCCAGCTGAGCGGTGCTGCCGGGCTCGATGCGGACGACCGGTGCCTCAACCGGAGGCGGGGTGGCCGCGGTCGTGCCGCTGCCCCCGGAATTGGTCAGCGCGGTGAAGACGAATGCGCCGGCCAGGGCGGCGGCGGTGACCGGGACACCGATCAGCAGGACACGGCGTGCCGGGCGGTGGGACGGCGCAGGGGCGGGGGCGGGGGCGGTGCGCTGGATCTCGTTCATCAGGTGCTCCTCGAGAAGCAGGTGACGGTCGAGCGACAGGTGCGGGTCTCCCGGCGCCGACAGCAACCGGGCCAGTTCCGCGTGGTCCAGCGACTCCTCACGCCGCGACTTCTTGCGGATCATTCGGACCTCTCCTCGTACGACTCGTGTGACCGGGCCGCAGAAGTGCGGCCGCCCTGTACTTGTCCGTTGCGCGGTAGCGGTTCCCTGCGTTTTCTCAGTTCTTCGTCGGCCAGCTTGGTCAGCCGTTTACGGGCACGGGACAGGCGCGAGCGCACGGTGCCGACCGGGACGCCG
Organism: Streptomyces sp. NPDC107454; assembly: GCF_055582885.1. Classification (NCBI taxonomy): domain Bacteria; kingdom Bacillati; phylum Actinomycetota; class Actinomycetes; order Kitasatosporales; family Streptomycetaceae; genus Streptomyces; species Streptomyces sp. NPDC107454. The sequence continues at coordinate 147,619 of NZ_JBVJPA010000016.1, forward strand.
AGCACGGCCGCCGTCTCCGCGTAGCTGAGCCCGGACCACACACAGAGTGTGAAGACCTCGCGCTCGCTCCGGCTCAGCTTCTTCAGCGCCCGCTGGGAGGCAGCCAGCTGGTCGGCATCGGCTATGCGGCCGACGAGTTCGTCGGCGAAGTCCGGGACCGTTTCCTTGGCCGGCAGACGCTCCAGGGCCCGCTGGTGACGGCGCGCAGCGCGGGTGGTGTTGCGCAGTACGTTCACGGCGATGCCCATCAGCCAGGGCCGCGGACTTTCGCCCTCGTCCCGCAGCTTGGCGCGCAGCCGCCACGCCTCCAAGAAGGTCAGCGAGACGATTTCCTCGGCGACGGTCCAGTCCCCCGTCACGCGCACCGCGTGCCGGTGGACCAGTCGGGCGTGGTCACGGAAGAGCTCGCGGAACGCCTCGGGGTCGCCTGCCCGTATCCGGGTGTGCAATGAGTAGTCCACGTGCAGTCTTGTCCGCGAGGCATGGCAGGTTCCCGTGGCGTGCGTCACACGGTCAGGAGACATCGGGCTCCGCGGCCAGGCTCGCACATCACGGCCGCCGTCTCCGTGGGCTGAGCGACATCTCGGGCGGCAGCGAGTACTGGGCGGCACGGCAGCTGAGCAGCAGGGCAGGTGGCGGTCGAGAGGACACCGGGCGCCGCGCGGTCTGAGACGAGGCGTTGCTCGCCTGATGATCTGAAGGCGTCCGCCCGGGACCTACGCGACCGCCACCACCACGAGCACGGGGCCACCCGCCGCTCTATGAACGGGCTTCACAGCGGGTGGCATGAGGCATCACGCCCCACGCTCGAACAAACCCAGTGAGTCCACCGGACAGCACCGGACCTAGGCGTGAACACCCGTGCCGCCTGCTTCGGGCTTGGAGTCCTTCAAACCATCAGCCCGACGAAAGCCCAGGTCGCGGCCAATCCCGCGGCCCGACATCCGGTCCACGCCTGATCCACACACGCTGATCCACAACGTGACGGAGCCGGATCAAGGTGAGACAGACCTGATGCAGAAGGGGTGCCCCTCAGCGAGAGGCACCCCTTCTGACCAGCATGTATATGACCTGCGATGGCGGCGCGATCCGAACCCACGGAGACGCTTTCACGTCCTCACGTTTTTCAAGACCGTTCCCTTAGGCCGCTCGGGCGACCCACCCCGCGCCACCGGCGATCGTCGGTGGCGCGGGGACAAGGCTGACCGGTCAGCTGTCGCCGTCGCGCTGTCCGAGGGTGACCTCGGCCGTGTGGGTCTTTCCGTCGCGCGTGTACGTGAGCTTCACGACGTCACCGGGCTGGTGGGTCCAGATCTCGCCGATGAGGGTCGGGCCGCTGTCGATCACCTGGTCGTCAAGCTTGGTGATGACGTCGCCGGGCTTGAGACCGGCCTTGTCGGCGGGGCCGCCGGAGGTGACCGCCGCGGAGCCGCTCGCACCCTGCTCGGTGATCTTCGCGCCGCCAGTGCCGTCCTCGAGGGAGACCGAGGCGCCGATCACCGGGTAGACCGGCTTGCCGGTCTTGATCAGCTGCTGGGCGACATGCTTCGCCTGGTTGATCGGGATCGCGAAGCCGAGGCCGATGGAGCCGGACTGGCTGGTGCCGCCCAGACCGCCGCTGCTCGAGGACTGGATCGCCGAGTTGATGCCGATGACCGAGCCCTGGGCGTCCAGGAGAGGGCCACCGGAGTTGCCCGGGTTGATCGAGGCGTCCGTCTGCAGGGCGCTCATGTAGGAGGCCTTGCTGCTGGCACTGCCGTCACTGGAGGCCACGGGGCGGTTCTTGGCGCTGATGATGCCCGTGGTCACCGTGTTCGAGAGGCCGAAGGGCGCGCCGATCGCGATCGTGGAGTCGCCGACCGCCACCGCGTCGGAGTCACCCAGGGTGAGCGGCTTCAGGTCCGACGGCGCGTTCTTGAGCTTGATGACCGCGACGTCGTAGCCCTGGGCGTGGCCGACGACCTCGGCGTCGTACTTCTTGCCGTTGGGGAAGGTCGCGGTGAGCTTGCCGCCGTCGACCGCGTCCGCCACGACGTGGTTGTTGGTGAGGATGTGGCCCTGGGTGTCGAAGACGAACCCGGTGCCGGTACCGCCCGAGCCGCTGGTGCTCTCGGCCTCGATGGTGACGGTGCTCGGCAGCGCCTTGGCCGCCACGTTCGCGACCGTGCCCGAGGCCCGCTTCACGTCACCACTGCCGCTCGGCGCGGAGACGGTCGTCGAGTCGGTGGAGTTGTCGTTGTTCTTCGCCAGCGAGTAGCCGATGCCGCCGCCGACGCCTCCCGCGACCAGCGCGGCCACCAGGATGGCCGCGACCAGGCCGCCGCGCCCGTTCCTGGGCTTCGGCGCGGGCTGCTCGTAGGAGGAGCCCCAGCCGCCCGCTCCCGAGCCGCCACCGTCCGCGTACGAGGGAACGGCGGGCGGCGGAGGCGGCCAGCCCGCCTCGGCGGCGGAGACCGGCGCTCCGGACGCTCCGGGGGCGTGCCCGTGCGCCTCAGGAGCCCCGGCGCCCATCGCCGCGTACGTCTGCTCCGTTGCGCCGGGGGCGCTCGGAGGCACCGCCGGGAGCTGGGCGGTCGGCGCGCCCCCTTCGGGCGCAGCGCTCTGCGCGGAGGCAGCGGGAGTTTCCACCGGCACAGGAGGTGCGGACGGGGCCGGGGGTACTGCAGTGCCCTCGTTCTCGGTGCTCACAGCTCTTCTCCTCGGTCCACGGCTGTTGTTCTCGGTCGCACTCGGTCACGCTCACTCACGCTTGTCAGACGGTCCGGCGCGATGCAGCTGTGCTGGTGTGCATGTGCTTTTTGTACGCCGTCAGCTTTTCCCACGGGACGTCAGAGCACCATAAGCGGTGGCTGTGGGTCCACGACCATCCTTTATATCGGGCTTTTTATACTAAAAAGAAACATTCCTGGTGTCTCGGCCCCCACGTCGGCCCTGTGACGGTGGCACCATGACGCGGTGACCCACGCACGACAGCACCCGATTCAGGTCGTCGCCCACCGCGGGGCCTCCGAAGAGGCTCCCGAGCACACCCTGGCCGCGTACAAGAAGGCGATCGAGGACGGTGCGGACGCCCTCGAGTGCGATGTCCGGCTGACCGCGGACGGACATCTCGTCTGTGTGCACGACCGCCGCGTCAACCGTACGTCCAACGGCCGCGGAGCCGTCTCCGCCCTGGAGCTCGCCGAGCTCGCCGCCCTGGACTTCGGCTCCTGGAAGAACCGCGACGAGTCCCCCGACTGGGAGTACGGCCCCGGGGACCCGCAGGACACCTCCGTCCTCACCCTGGAGCGACTGCTCGAACTCGTCGCCGACGCGGGCCGCCGCGTGGAGCTGGCCATCGAGACCAAGCACCCCACGCGTTGGGCGGGCCAGGTCGAGGACCGGCTGCTGCTCCTCCTGAAGCGCTTCGGCCTGGACGCCCCGGCGAGCGCCGCCACCTCTCCGGTGCGCGTCATGAGCTTCTCGGCGCGCTCCCTGCACCGCGTCCGGTCCGCGTCCCCGACGCTGCCGACGGTCTATCTTCTGCAGTTCATCTCGCCCCGGCTGCGCGACGGACGACTGCCGGCCGGTGTCCGGATCGCAGGCCCCTCGATGCGGATCGTACGCAGCCACCCCGGATACATCGAACGGCTGAAAAAAGCCGGTCATCAGGTCCACGTCTGGACGGTGAACGAACCCGAGGACGTCGATCTCTGCGTTGAACTGGGCATCGACGCCATCATCACCAACCGCCCACGCGCGGTGCTGCACCAACTCGGCCGCTGACCTCGCGGCTCGTCGTCCGGAAACCATCGCTCGAGGTGCCGACGACGGCCGTCGGATCACGTCAATCACCGCCGAAATCCAGCCACCCGGTTACAGGGAGTGCACCGGCGCGTTCGTTCCGTATTCGATCGTTACGAGTGCGTCAGCAGACGTGGATTGGCCGGTTTCCAGTCCAGTCCAGAGGGGCATCCACACCGTGGCGTGGGGCAAAGGAGGTCTCGGGGGTGGCGTTGGTGGTGGCACAGGAGGTGCCCACGTCGTCGAGCATGGCCGTTCCCCATGGCCCTGCGGGCGTGGGGAAAGCAAGACATCGGATGCGCGATCAACTGCGCACCGGTGGAGTGACGGAATCGGTCATCGACGACGCCGTACTGATCCTTTCCGAACTTTTGAGCAATGCATGCCGGCACGGCAGGCCCCTCGGCGACGCCCTCGCCGGGGACGGCGACGTCCGGGCCGCGTGGCGCGTCGACGCGTCCGGCAGGCTCACCGTCGAGGTGACGGACGGCGGTGGTCCGACCCGCCCGGTTCCCGCCACGCCTTCGGTCACCGCACACGGCGGCCGCGGGCTGAACATCATCACGGCGCTGGCCAAGGACTGGGGCGTACGGGACGACACCCACGGAGAGGTCACCGTGTGGGTCGTCGTCCAGGACGACGTGACGGACACGGCCGCCGCGCGCCGGCGTGACGACTTCGCTACGCGCGTCGCGTCACCCGGTGTGACAGGGCTGCCCGGGCTCGACTTCGCGGACGCCTTCGACGACTTGGACTGACCAGGACGGGACAGGCCAGGACGGGCGGGGCACGACGGAGCGGGGGCGGGGCGGAGCTCGACGGAGCGGGGCGGAAAACCGTGGGCGGAAGCCACGGACGGAAGGTCCGGTTCCGGGACGACTCGGTGCGTTGTCCACAGGGTCCCGTCGGCCGACGTACGAGCGGCTAGGCTCGCGCCAGTACGAGACGAGCCGTGATCGGGAGACACCCACGATGGCCAAGAAGCGACCCCAGACGAAGGCCAAGCAGCCTCAGCTCAAGGACGGGGAGATCCCGGTAGTCGGCGCTCGCGAGCCCTGCCCCTGCGGCAGCGGCCGCCGCTACAAGGCCTGCCACGGCCGGGCCGCCGCACACGCGGTGACGGAGCTGGTCCACCGCCCCTTCGAGGGCCTGCCGAGCGAGGGCGACTGGGTCGCTCTGCGCGAGCTGGTGCCCGCCGCCACGGTCGAGCTGAAGCTCAAGGAGAGCCTGCCCGAGGGAGTTCCCTCGGTCACGCTCGCCACCGTCCTGCCGATGGCCTGGCCCGCGCTGCGCCGCGACGACGGCTCGGTCCTGATCGGCCTGCAGAACGACACGGCGTCCGGCGACATCAGCCGCGACCTCGCCGACACCCTCCAGCGCGCGCTCACGGCCGAGCCCGGCACCCCGATCCAGGGCCGCCGCGCCCCGGCCGACGGCCCGCGACTGCAGGAACTGCTCGACCCCGAAGGCGCGTTCGAGCCAGTTGTGCACTCGGGCTTCGAGTTCTGGGTCCCGGACGCGGAGCACTCGACGCCGGAGGTGTCCGCCTCCCTGGAGCGGGCCAACGCGGCGGCGATCCCGACCGTGAAGCTCTCCGGCGTGGACGCGGCGTACTGGTGCGAGACCCCCGACAAGAACCACCTGCGCTGGGTGATGCCGTACCCCGAGGAGCAGCTTCTGGACGCGCTCGCGCGGCTGCACGCGGCCGGTCGCTCGAGCCTCGGCGAGGGCACGCGGCTGGTCGGTTCCTTCCGCGCGCACGGGCTCACGGTGCCGGTCTGGGACCTGCCCACGGGCGTCACGGCCGACGACGTGGAAAAGCCGGCGGCCGAGTTCGCCGAGCGCCTCGCGACCGCCCTGGCCTCGGACGCACCGCTCACTCCTGACGAGCGGCGGGCACGCGGCGGCCTCACGAACCGACAGGTCACGCTCAGCTGACACACAGCCGGGGCACTGACCGACCGGTCAGCTGGTCGGCGCTTCACGGAGCGGGTGACTCCTGTCACAACTCCCGGCGGTGACAGGTAAATCCGTGTCCGAATAGCCGAGATCGAATTTGCGAACCGCCGATCTCTTGTTACCGTTCGAGTAGCCCGGTTGCTGGTGCATCCCCCGTCGCCAGCAACCGGGTCTTTCCATGTACGGATTTCCCCGCGGCGCCAACCGCCTTGCTACGGGGCCGAGTTGCTCCCCGAGGCGCTCTACGGCCCGCTCTCCGGGCCGCCTCCCGAGGTGCTCTCGGAGTCGCTCCCCGAGGCGCTCTCCACCTCGCTCCCCGAGCGCAGCAGCATCGGCCCGCTCCCGGCGCTCCTCGCGAACTCGGCGACCGCCGTGTACGCCCCCACACCCCCCGCCGTACGCCCTCTGGGCGTCTCGCACACCCCTGGGTCGTCCTCGGCGCCCACCACGCAGTTCATCTGCACGGTGCGGCCACCGGGGCCCATGAGGCTCAGTGCGGAGCTCAGCTCGTCACCGGTCGCGTTGCGGTAGTAGGTGCGCGCCCAGGTGTCCTCCCCCTGGGTCATGACACAGGTCTGCGCCTCGACGCCGTCGGGGGAGGAGAGCTCGGGGCCGCACCGGGCGGCGGTGGCCCGGCCGAGACCCAGAAGCCGGGGCACGGGCGCGGAAGCGGGAGGGGCCGCGGAGGCGGAACGGGGCGCGGCGGGGGCCACCGTTCCCTTGTCGTCGATCCTCTGGGACGCGCGTACGGCCTCGGAGCTCCCGTCACCGACGGGTCCCGCGGAGGCCACGGTCAGTGGCAGGGCGACCGTGAACACCACGAGGCCCGCCAGCGCCACCAGGCGAACCCTTTGGAGGTCCGGCCCGGCACGTAGAGACGATGGGGCTCTGTGTCCCCCGGAATGACGCTGCATAGTGCGGAACATAACGAGCGCGGGTGGGCGCGCGGCTCACCGCGCGCCGGGCACCCTACAACTCGGGCGCGCTCACACCCGTACGAGTGAGCGCCTCCACCACCGCGTCCACCACGGCCTCCACATCGGGCACCCAGGGCGCGGCCGAGCCGGGCAGTGGGGCGCGCTCCCAGCGGATCTGGCCCTGGCCGGTCTCGGACGGGGGCAGCGCGATGTAGCCGCCCTCGCCGTGGAAGCGCAGGGACCCCGGCACGAAGTCCTTGGCGTAGAGGAGCTCGCCGAGCTGCTCCATGGAGTAGGGCGCGACGAGGATCGCCCAGCGCGTGGGCGCCGCGACGACCGGGCCGAGGCGCATGCCCGTGCGGTCGAGCGCGTCGAGTGCGCGGGCCGCCGCGAGGGCGGGCAGGCTCACCGCGCAGGGGGCCATGCCTCCGGTGGCCAGCACGATGGGTGCGGACGGCCGGTTGGTCCACCACCAGCGCACCATGCGCTCGTCGGTGGTGGCCGCGAGGAGGCCGGGGTCGAAGGGGTGAGCACCGGGGACCGTGCACTCCGGGTCCGGGCACCCGCAGCGGGCACGCCCTTGCGGGTCCGGTGCCACACCCGGGAGCACGGGCCACTGCCAATCGTTCGCGAAGGTCAGGGCCGCGCTGAGCATCTCAGGCCTCCCGTTGTTTCGCCTGGACAGGAGCCTGCGTCGCCTTCCGAGGATCTCGCGCATGAGCGCTCGTTCCTTTCCGTTGCACGCCTGGCAACACCGTGGATCACATCACACCATGTGTCGATCACTTCACTGTGCGTACCTGCTGGCGCATCACACCCCTGCGTAGGGCAAGGGGAACCCATCTGGGCCGAGCATTGGCTGCGTCCGCGTCCATACTGCGTCTGTCTGAAGCATGGGCATGGCGTGGGGTGGCGGCGCCTGGCGTTTTGCCGTCCCGCTGTTTCTTGCCGCCTCCGCCACGGGAGGATGGGGCACGGTCGTCGGTGGTTAAGACGCCCGGGTCCGTCGCCAGGTTCCGGGCGGATCCCAACCACCCCTGGCCTTCACCGAGTACGTACCCATCACGACCGCTGTGACGCTCCGTCGAACGAGGCCAGTCGACCTCAATGACCCGTTACCCGAGTCAGTTTTAAGCCAACTTTGCTTTCCCGCAAGGGTTACCGAGGGTCTCATGGACACCAGGAATCCCAGCAGGACAATGCTGGACATCCCCTCACGAGTGCGTGTACATGTGGAGACACTGCTAGCGGCGCAGAACGACATGGGGGTTTGCGATGCTATTGAGCAATACGCACCGGTCGGAAAGCCGGACGCCATGAACGCCCCTCACGTTCCGAAAGTGGCCGGAATCGATTCAACGGTTCCCGCGCCCGCACACACTGTCGCGCCCACGACCTCCGTCACGGGTTCCACGGCGGGCTCCGCAACAGGCTCCTCTTCGGCCACCTCGTCCACCGGCCCCGGAGCCGTTCTCCAAGATCGGCTCGCCGGCTGGGTGTCCGACCTCACCACCCTCCACGAACTCACCGAGCGCCTGGTGCGCACCGCGACACTGAACGACGCGCTGCAGGAGCTGCTGCGCGCCGGAGCCGCCCTCGTGGGTGCCCGGCGCGGTCTCGTCGTCCTGGAACCGGGCGACGGACTCGGCCCGGACACCACCATCGGCCTGGGCCTCGCCCGCGCCGACCTCGGCCACATCGAGACCGTCCCGCGCAGCGCCATGTCGTACGGCAGGATCCTGGACGGGCTGCCCGGCGGCGAGGGCGAGATCTCCCAGCCCGACCTCCTCTCCGAGGACGGGCTCGACCCCCGCCACCGCGAGGTGGCCGCCCGGCTCGGCTACGCCGCGAGCTACGCGCTGCCCCTGTCCACCAAGGCGGCAGGCCGGCTGGGCGCCGCCGTATGGCTCTACGACGAACCCGCCGAACCGGTGGAGCGCCAGCGCCACCTCGTCGGCCTCTACGCCCGCTACGCGACCGAACACCTGGCACGGCTGCTGGAACTGGACCGCACACGCGCGTGCATGAAGACGATCTCCCAGGAGCTGCTGCCGCCGCGGCTGCCCCGGGTCTCCGGTGTCCAGCTCGCCGCCCGGCACCGCACGGGCCCGCGCGGCGGCGGCGACTGGTACGACGCGCTGCCGCTGCCCGACGCCGCGCTCGGCCTCGCGGTCGGCTCCGTCACCGGAGCCGGGCCCAGCGCCGTCGCCGCCATGGGCCGGCTGAGGGCCTCCCTGCGGGCGTACGCCGTGATGGAGGGCGAGGACCCCGTCGCCGTCCTGTCCGACCTCGAGCTGCTGCTGCGCCTGACCGAGCCCGCCCGCTCCGCGACCGCCCTCTTCGCGTACTGCGAGCCCGCCCTGCGCAAGATCACGCTCGCCGGTGCGGGACACAGCCCGCCGCTGGTGATCGGCGCGCGGCGCACCGAGTTCGTGGAGACCTCGCTGTCCGCGCCCCTGGGCATGCTCGCCTGCTGGGAGGCGCCCAGCGTCGAACTGACGGCTGAGCCCGGCGAGACCGTGCTGCTCTACACCGACGGCCTGCTGCACCGCACCGGCGACCCCATGGACCGCGCCTTCGCCCGGCTGCACGCGGCGGCCGCCAGCGTGCCCAGGACGCTGCGTGAGGACCCCGGCGCGCTCGCCGACCATGTTCTGCGGTCCGTGCTGCCGGACGGGCTGGACGAGGCGGACAGCGCGGAGGACGTCGTACTCCTGGCGGCGCGCTTCGAGTGAGGTCCGCACTTCGCGTGAGGTCCGCACTTCGCGTGAGATCCGGGCTTCGCGTGAGATCCGGGCTTCGCGTGAGCTCCGCACTTGGGGTGAGGGCGAGGTCCAGCCTTCGCGTGCCGCTCCGGGGGCCGCCGCGCCGAGTTCTGCGCGTAACAGGACTTCCGGCCCTGGGCCCACTTCTGTACGACCGTACGATGATGAGTGTCCCCCTGCTCGAGCACAGCGGAGAGCTGGAGGGGAAGATCCAGAGTCGTATCTAGGAGGCAGACCGTGTCGGAGGCGCTCAACCCGGAGACCCCGGAAGCCGTGCTCGACGATGCCGCTGACGCAGCGGGCGAAGAAGAGCCGATCAAGCAGCGCAAGAACGGCCTGTACCCGGGCGTGTCCGACGAGCTCGCCGAGAACATGAAGTCCGGATGGGCCGACACCGAGCTGCGCGGCCTCACGCCGATCGCGCAGGCCGAGAACACCGCCACCCGCCGCGCCGCGCTCTCCGCGCGCTTCCCGGGCGAGCGCCTGGTGATCCCGGCGGGCAACCTGAAGACGCGCTCGAACGACACGGACTACCCCTTCCGCGCCTCGGTCGAGTACGCGTACCTCACCGGCAACCTGACCGAGGACGGCGTCCTGGTCCTGGAGCCCACCGTCGCCCCGGACGGGAACGGCGGCCACAAGGCGACGATCTACCTGCTGCCGCGCTCCGACCGCGAGAACGGCGAGTTCTGGCTGTCCGGGCAGGGCGAGCTGTGGGTCGGCCGCCGCCACTCCCTCACCGAGGCAGAACAGCTGTACGGCATCCCCGCCTCCGACGTGCGGGAGCTGGCCGGCAAGCTGCGTGAGGCCACCGGCCCGGTCCGGGTCGTGCGCGGCTACGACGCCGGCATCGAGGCGGCCCTGACCGACAAGGTCACCGCCGAGCGCGACGAGGAGCTGCGGGTCTTCCTCTCCGAGGCGCGGCTGATCAAGGACGACTTCGAGGCCGGCGAGCTGCAGAAGGCCGTCGACTCGACGGTGCGCGGCTTCGAGGACGTCGTGAAGGTCCTGGACAAGGCCGAGGCGACCAGCGAGCGCTACATCGAGGGCACCTTCTTCCTGCGCGCCCGGGTCGAGGGCAACGACATCGGCTACGGCTCGATCTGCGCCGCCGGCCCGCACGCCTGCACGCTGCACTGGGTGCGCAACGACGGGCCCGTGCGCTCCGGAGACCTGCTGCTGCTCGACGCGGGCGTGGAGACGCACACGCTCTACACCGCCGACGTCACGCGCACGCTGCCGGTCAACGGCCGCTACAGCGAGATCCAGAAGAAGATCTACGACGCCGTGTACGAGTCCCAGGAGGCCGGCATCGCGGCCGTGCAGCCCGGTGCCAAGTACCGCGACTTCCACGACGCCGCGCAGCGCGTGCTGGCCGAGAAGCTCGTCGAGTGGGGTCTGGTCGAGGGCCCGGTCGAGCGCGTCCTGGAGCTGGGTCTGCAGCGCCGCTGGACCCTGCACGGCACCGGTCACATGCTCGGCATGGACGTCCACGACTGCGCCGCCGCGCGGACGGAGACGTACGTGGACAGCACGCTGGAGCCGGGCATGTGCCTGACCGTCGAGCCGGGCCTCTACTTCCAGGCGGACGACCTGACCGTCCCCGAGGAGTACCGGGGCATCGGCGTGCGCATCGAGGACGACATCCTGGTGACCGAGGACGGCAACCGGAACCTGTCGGCGGGGCTGCCTCGTCGTTCCGACGAGGTCGAGGCGTGGATGGCGGCTCTGAAGGGCTGACGTAGGGCTGGTCCAGGGCTGACCCAGGGCTGACGTAGGGCTGATGGCCGGGTACGAGAAGTGAGTGCCCGGCCATTCGTCTGCGGGTAGGTCGTGGCTGGTCGCGCAGTTCCCCGTGCCTCTCTGGGCGCGGGAACTCACGGGGGGGGAATTAGTGGGCGACGACTTCTGGTCCGGTGTCGGAGTGGATCTGCATCTGGAACCGGACGTGGCCGCGGGGCGCAGGACCGGGCTGGAACGGGCTCTGCGGGACGCGGTGCGCGACGGACGGCTCGCTCCGGGCACACGGCTGCCCCCGACCCGGCGGCTCGCGGCCGAACTCGGCATCTCGCGGGGGACTGCCAAGGGGGCGTACGACCAACTGGTCGCCGAGGGGTATCTGACGGCCCGGCAGGGGTCGGGCACCGAGGTCGCGGTGCTGCCCGCGGACGCCGTGTCGGAGTCCGTCGGGGCTCCCCGCGCGCGTGCGCCCCGTTTCGATCTGCGGCCGGGCAGCCCGGACGTCGGTACGTTCCCGGCGGCGGCGTGGCTGCGGGCGCTGCGCCGCGCGATCGCGACGGCGCCCTCCCTGGCGTACGACTACGGGGACCCGCGCGGCCGGATCGAACTGCGGACGGCGCTCTCCGGCTACCTGGGACGGGCCCGGGGCGTGATCGCGCCGCCCGAGCGGATCGTGATCACCTCGGGATACGTGCAGGGGCTCGCGCTCCTCACGCGCGTGCTGGACGGCGGGGCGGTCGCGATGGAGGACCCCGGGCTGCCGTTCCACCGGGACGTGGTGCGGCGGGGCGGAGGCACGGTGGTCCCGCTGAAGGTGGACGAACGAGGCGCCTGCGCGGGGGAGTTGGCCTCCTCACCGGCGGACGCGGTCGTCGTCACGCCCGCCCATCAGTACCCGACCGGGGTGACCCTGCACCCCGAGCGGCGGCGGGCGCTCACCGACTGGGCACGCGCGCGCGGCGGACTGATCGTCGAGGACGACTACGACGGTGAGTTCCGCTACGACCGGCAACCCGTCGGCGCCCTCCAGGGCATGGCACCGGGGCAGGTCGCCTACCTGGGTACGGCGTCCAAGACGCTCGGCCCCGCCCTGCGGCTCGGCTGGATGGTGCTGCCGCCGCACCTGGTCGACGCGGTGGTCGACGTGAAGCTGCACAGCGACCATCACACCGAGTCCATCGGCCAGTTGGCGCTGGCCGAGATGATCACCAGCCACGCGTACGACCGTCATGTGCGCGCCTGCCGGCTGCGGTACCGGCGACGCCGGGACCAGCTGCTCGACCGGCTGGGGGCGCGCAGGAGCGTACGCGGTATCGCGGCCGGGCTGCACGCACTGGTGGATGTGGCGGACGAGGCGGAGGTGCTGGCGCGGGCGGAGGAGGAGGGCCTCGCGGTCGGGCATCTCGGCGAGCACTGGCACGAGCGCGGCGAGGGGCGGCCTCAGGGCTTGGTCGTGGGCTACGGGACTCCCCGGGAGCGGATCTATCCGGAAGCGCTGGAGGCGTTGGGGCGGGTGCTGGACGGGAGCCGATTGGGTCGCGAAAAGGCTTGAGGATTGGGCCTGTTGACGGGTCCACCGGGCCCGTAGCGTCGAAGCCATGACGAATCCGGCAGCATCCGCGCAGTCGAGCCGCCTCGTCCCGCCCGCGGGACCGCAACGCGTCCTGGCCCTCGCCCAGCTGACCAACTCCGTGGGGGACGGCGCCTATTACGTGACCTCCGCGCTGTACTTCACGCATGTCGTGGGGCTGGCCCCCGCGCGCGTGGGGCTCGGGCTGACCGTCGCCTGGGCGATCGGCTCCCTTGTGGGCGTACCGCTGGGGCGGCTCGCCGACCGGCGCGGGCCGCGTGGCACGGCGGTGCTGCTGGCCCTCGCGACCGGAGCGGCGGTGGCGTCCTTCCTGGTCGTCCGCGGCTTCCTGCCCTTCGTCCTCGCGGCCTGCACGTACGCCTCCGCACAGTCGGGACTCGGAGCGGCACGGCAGGCGCTGCTCGCCGGACTGATACCGGCCGGGGAACGGACCGGGCTGCTCGCCCATCTTCAGTCGACCCTCAACGCCGGGCTGGCGGTGGGGGCGGGCCTCGGCGGGCTCGCACTGCACGCCGGAACACGGGACGCGTATCTCGGGGTGTTCGCGCTGGACGCGGTGAGCTTCCTGCTCTGCGCGGTAGTGCTGCTGCGGCTGCCGTCCGTGCCTCGCGTGACCGTACGGCGCGGTCACGGGGCCGGTGTCCTGCGCGACCGCCCGTACGTGCTCGTCACGTTCCTCAACACCGTGCTGCTGCTGCGGATGCCGCTGCTCAGTCTGGGCATCCCGCTGTGGATCACCGAGCGCACCCAGGCGCCCGCCTGGCTGGTCTCCGCGCTGTTCGTCCTCAACACCGTTGCGGTGATGGTCTTCCAGGTGCGGATGGCGCGCGGTGTCACAGGCCTCGCCTCGGCCACACGCGCGATACGCCGTTCCGGGCTCGTGATGCTGGTGTCCTGCGCGGTCTTCGCACTGTCCGCCGGTGCCTCGCCATGGGTCGCGGCCGGGGTCCTGGTAGCGGGCGCGGTCCTCCAGGTCTTCGCCGAGATGCAGCAGTCGGCGGGTTCCTGGCAGGTGGGTTTCGACCTCGCCCCGGCCGACCGCATGGGCGAGTACCAGGGCTTCTTCGGCACGGGCGTCACGGTGGCGCGTACCGCGGGCCCGCTGGTCCTGACCGCGCTGCTGGTGGGCTGGGGCACGCCGGGATGGCTGCTGCTGGGGGGACTGATGCTGGGGGCCTCGTACGGTATGGGCCCGGCGGTGCGGTGGGCCGCCGCACACGAGGTGACAGCCCACCGCCGGAGCCATGACCATGACCATGACCGGGACCGGGACCAGGACCAGGACCAGGATCGGGACCAGGACCAGGATCGGGACCGAGGCGGGAATCAGCCCCAGGACCGGGTCAAGCAGCAACCCGTGCCGGCGAACTGACCACCACCGGAAGCGAGTCCACGAACAGGGCGCCCGCGAGCAGTCCCCCCGTGCCACGCGGGCTCCACGCGCGCGCGTGGAGGTCGTCGTCGAAGGCGGCCAGAGCCGCGCGACCGGCCTCCGTCGCCGTACCGCCCGCCTCCAGCACGCCCCGGGCACCCGCCTGGACGTGCCGGAGCCCGTGCGGGCCCGCCGTGTACAGCAACTCGGTGTCCTGGAGGGTGGACATGACGGTGAGGAGGGCGTCGAGCCTGGCGTACGGCTCGGCCGCGCCGGCGGAGCGGGAGGCGGCGAGCGCGTCCAACGCCCGCCGTACGTGCGGGAATCCGGCGCGCGCCTCGCCCCGCGCCCCGGCCGCACCGTACTTCGCGGACATGGACGACCCCCGGGAGGGCCGCCGCGGCGCCCGCCGGTCGGGGTGCGCCGCGATCCGCTTGGCGGTGGCGGCGACCTCGGAACCCTTGGCTCCTGGTTCCAGGGCCGCCGCCGCGACCAGAAAGCCCAGGACCCACAGCGCCCCGCGGTGGCCACCGCCCGCCAGCGTCACCGAGTGTTCGGTGGACCGGCCGATCGCGCCCAGTTCCGTGCGGAGTTCGGGCGTGGGCCCGCCGATGCGGCGGGCGGCGGCCGCCATGGCCGCGAGGCCGGGCGTCAGCGCCTTGGCCGACCAGCGCAGGGAACACAGGTCCCGGCGGGTGGCCCGGGCGCCGAGATCCCGCGGATCGGGCAGGCCGGGCTTGGGGGTGAGCTCCAGTTGCCCTGTCAGCGCGGCCACGGCGGCCCGCGCCAGCGTCTCGTCCTCGCGGTCACTCACGCGCGAGCCCTACGAGGACGCCGAGGCGGACGGACTGGCACTGTCGCTCGGGGCGTCGCTCGGGGCACCGCTCGGCGGCGTGCCGGTCGGAGCGCCGCTCGGGGGCGTACCGCCGCCACCGCTGCCCGCGCCGGTGCTCTCGGCGTCGGGGTCGATGCCCAGGATGATGGACCCCTTGAAGCCCTTGGACGGGTCCTTCTTGTGGACCGGCTTCAGGGTGAGCAGCCCGCTGGAGGTGCCGCCGCCGTCGTACACCATGTCGTCGGCGAGCTTGGTGTAGCTGCCGGTGTGCTTGGAGTACGGCTCCAGGGCCTGGACCTCGGCGGCGATGTCGTCGTCGAAGAAGAGCTGGCCGGTGAAGTTGACCTTGCCACCCTCGTAGGTGCCGTCCGCCTTCTCGCCGCCGGTGTGCACCTTGACGTGGATGTGCGTGGTGCGGGGCGTGTACCAGCCGGGGAAGATCGTCTCGAACTTGACGACTCCGTTGGCGTTGGCGACCTGGTAGCCGCGCAGGTAGGTCTGGTCGTTCGCGGTCGAGCCGTCCTCGCTCTCGGCGGGCGCGGAGCCGCCGGGGTTGGCGGTGGTGTAACCGGAGTAGTAGCCCCAGGCGTCGCAGTGCCAGATCTCCACGGCCGCGCCCGCGACCGGGCCGCAGGAGTCGGTGGTGTCCTGCACCGTGATGCGCAGCGTCAGCGGGACGCCGCCCTTGCCCTCGGTGATGTCCTTGCGCACCAGAGCGCCGTCGAGGTAGTACGGCCCCTCCGTGACGCTGGACATCAGCACGCACTGGCCACTGCTGGTGGAGGTCGAGGTCGCCGAGGCGGTCGCCTCGGCCTCGGTGGCGGTGGTCGTCTCGTCGGCGAACGCCGATTGGTAGCCGGCGACCGCGAGCCCGCCCGCGGCGACGGTGCCGCCCGTCACCGCGAGCGCACGGCGCCGGGTGACCGAAGTGTCTTTGTGGCTTCTCGTCATGATCGGAAAGCTAGGAAGGGCAGCCGTCAGGGGCATGGGGCGGGGCTGTGAGGAGGGTAAGAATCCTGAGAAAGCTGAAGTCGACGGGAAATCGCCCTCTACAGGGGGCCCGAAAACGAGGGAGCCCGAACACAAGGGGGCCCGAAAACAACGAGGGGGCCGAAAACGCCGAGAGCGTCACCACGCGTACGGCAGGTCCACCTCGATCACCGTCGGCCCCCCGACAGGGCTGGTCAGGCGCACGGCCCCGTCGAGCGCGGCGACCCGCCGTCGCATACCGATCAGTCCCGAACCGGCCGCCTCGTCGGCGCCGCCGCGGCCCTCGTCGCGGACGACCACGCTCAGCCCCGTCGGCGTACGGGCGAGCCGGACCGCCACCCGCTCCGATGCGCTGTGTTTGCCCGCGTTCGTCAGCGCCTCGGCCAGCACGAAGTACGCGGCCGCCTCGATCGCCGCGGGAGCCCGGACCCCGCTCTGCGCCCCGTCCTCCAGACCGTCCACGTCCATGGTCACGTCGAGCCCGCTGCTCGCCGCGAGCGCCCGCGCCGCCCCGACGAGTCCACGGTCGGTGAGGATCGGCGGGTGGATGCCACGGACGACATGACGCAGTTCGGTGAGCGCCTCTTCGGCCTGGTCCTGGGCGTCGTCGAGGAGTTCGCGGGCGGCGTCCGGGTCGCGTTCGTACGCCCGTTTGGCGACGCCGATCCGCAGGGAGAGCGACACCAGCCGCGCCTGCGTACCCTCCTGCAGGTCCCGCTCGATGCGGCGCAGTTCGGCCTCGTGCGCGGCGACCGCGCCCGCCCGGGTCTCGGTCAGTTCCTCGACCCGCTCCGCGAGCAGGGCCTTGGGTGAGGGCTTGAGCAGGGCGGTGGACCAGCCGGCGTCGAGGTCCGCGAGACGGCTGATCAGCGGCAGGACCAGCGGTGAACGGCCCAGCACACCCTGTCGTACGCCGTCTACGAGCAGGCCGGCCGGCCACAGCGGCAGCGCGAGGACGCCCAGGAAGCCGTAGGCGTAGTGGGCGACCATCCAGCGCAGGTCGTTGAAGGTGCCCGGGTCACGCACCGCCGTGCGCAGCCGCCGGCGGAGCGGACCCTCGACGCGCTGGTACGCCTCGGGGATCTCCCGGCCCGTCCACTCGGCGACCTGGCGCCGCTTGGCACCGGCGAAGCGGCGCACCAGGAGCACCGTCTCGGGCAGCAGTCCGGCACCGACCACCACGAGGGTGGCGACGGCCGTGAACAGCAGCACCGTGATGAAGATGATCGAGCCGAACGCCAGTACGGCGGCCCGTCCCAACTGGACCGTGGCTCGCGCTGCCTGCCGCACCGTCGTTCCCATGCCGTCCAGGCTAGGCACGCCTGGTGCGGCTGCGCGGGAGAGCAGGCTCCGGATAGATGGTGTAGCCCGCTACACCACAGGTTCGGGAGAGCACTCACTCGTGGCGGCGACCTTCCGACGGGATCGTTGAATCCGGAAGCTCACGCCCGTACAGACTCCCCGCAGGCTCCCCGCCGAAGGAAAAGGTTCATGAAGTCGCTGCTCTCCTCGCTCGTGCTCTGGTCGCTGTTCCTGGTCGGCCTCTCCGCCACCGTGGCCTCCGGTGCCGTATTCGACGGCACACAGAAGGACGTGGCCACCTACGGCGGGATCGCCCTCTCCCTCGTGGCCGGCTCCCGCATCGCCAAGAAGGACCCGATCAAGTCGTTCCTCTCCTCCCCTCCGGTGCTCTGGTTCCTGTTCCTCTTCAACGGAGTCGTCGCCGCGGCCGCCGGCTTCGCCCTCGACGGCGTGCAGGGGATCACGGCCGCCGCCGGTATGGGCCTCGTCTCGCTCGGCGCGGGCTTCGGCCTCCTCCAGAGCCGCGGGATGCGGAGCCGCGGAATGGGGAGCCGCGGAACAGAGAACCGCGGGGCACAGGCCCTCGAAACGCAGGGCCGCAAAGCGCCGACCCCGGCCTGACGCACCTGCCGCTCCGACGGCGGCCGCCGTCCTGTTCGACGCCTTCGTCATCCGCATGGCCTTCGTACCAGCCGTCCTGGCCCTGCTCGGCGAAACCGCCTGGTGGATGCCGCGCCGGCTGGACCGGATCCTCCCCAAGGTCGACGTGGAAGGCGAAGCACTCACCCAGCACTCCGCCGTCGCCCCGGCACCCCCGGCACACGACGATCCGGCCGCACGGAAACCGGCCCGCGTCCGACCCTCCCCGCACGCCAAAGGGCCGCCCGCGCCGAGCACGGGCGGCCCTCGCCCCGTACCCCCGACAGGAACCGGTGATGATCGCCAACTGGCAGCGGCACGTACGAAGCAGCCCCCGCGCCCAGGACACGACAACGGCCCTGCTGCTGTTCGCCGTCTCCTTCCCCGGCAGCCTGTACGTCGCCACCGGCTCCCCCGGCCCGGCCGCCCCGTGGTGGACGGCCGCGCTCCTGTCCTGTGTCTCCTGCACCGCCCTGCTCTTCCACCGCGACCACCCGCGCACCGCACTGGCCCTGACCACCGCCGCCGGCGTGACCTCGGCCGCGCAGGGCCGGCTGCTCACCGTGCTGTCGCTGGGCCCGCTCATGGTGGCGCTCTACTCGTTCGCCCTCCGCACCGAGCACAACGCCCTGCGCAGGAGCTACGCCTTCGGTGTCGTCGCGCTCCTGATGATCACGGAGGTCATCGCCGGGCCCGCCGACCGCCCGTTGGACCTCAAGACGGTCGGCCCCGCCGCCTGGGTGCTGATGCCGACGGCTCTGGGCAGCGCGGTCCGGCTCCGGCGCGCCTACCTCGACGCCGTCCGGGCCCGCGCCGAGCACGCCGAGCGCACCCGCGAGGAGGAGGCCCGGCGCCGGGTCGCCGAGGAGCGGCTGCGCATCGCCCGCGAGCTGCACGACGTCACCGCCCAGCACCTCGCCCTGGCCAACGCCCAGGCCGGCACCCTCTCCCACCTTCTGCGCGGCCAGCCCGACCAGGTCCACAAGATCCTCGCCGACCTCGCCACCACCACCTCCGCGGCGCTGCGCGAACTCAAGGCCACCGTCGGCCTGCTGCGGCACGAGGACACTGAAGACGCCGAGGACACCGAGGGCGCGTCCTCGCCGACCGCTCCCGGACTCGCCCGCCTGGCCGGCCTGACCGCCTCCTTCAGGTCAGCCGGTCTCGACGTCATCGTCAGCACCGAGGGGGAACCCCGGCAGCTCACCCCAGCGGGGGATCTCACCGCGTTCCGGATCGTGCAGGAAGCGCTCACCAACGTCACCAAACACGCGGCCGCCGAGACCGCCCGGGTCCGGCTCGCCTACTGCCACGACCGGTTGACCCTCACGGTCGCCGACGACGGAGGCACCATCCGATCCGCCCCACCCACACCGCAGGTCCCCGGCGGCGGCTTCGGTCTCGTCGGCATGCGCGAACGCGCCCAGTCCGTGGGCGGCCGCCTGCGGGCCGGGGCCCGGCCCGGAGGCGGCTTCGAGGTCATGGCCGAACTCCCGCTCACAGAGACCGCCTTGGCGTTCGGCCTCCGCCCGAGCGCCAATCCGCCATCCCCGGGCGCTAAACCGCCATCAGCGGTGCGTCCTTCTTCCACTTGAGGATCTTGTCGAAGCTGACCACCGCGCCGCCCCGCCCCGGCTCGTTGCCGATCTGGACGTGATCGGCGAGTTCCCGGATCAGGCAGAGCCCCCGGCCGTGCTCCGCGTCGCCGCGCACCGGGCGCAGCGCGGGACGCGCACGGCCCGGGGCGAAGCCCGGGCCGGAGTCGGAGACCTCGATGCGGCACTTCTCGCCGTCGAGGTAGGCGGTGACCCGATAGGCCTCGGACGCGGTACCGGGAGCGGCGTCGCCGCCGTGCTCCACGGCGTTGGCGCAGGCCTCGGTGAGGGCCACGGAGAGGTCGTACGAGACGTCCGGATCGACACCCGCCGTCTCCATCGTGCCGAGCAGCAGACGTCTGGCGAGCGGAACGCTCGCAGCCTCACGCCGCAAATGGAGTGACCACCAGATGCTCATGCTCCAGCCTCCCGGCCGCGGCTCGACATACCGTTACGTATTGCCGCAACCGCCTGTGCGCAATCGCCTGCATGACGTGATGCCGCCCATATGGCGGATGCGCACGCGACAACGATCGGTGTATGTGCGGGTGGTCCGGCCCAGAACGTGATCTTCCGGACCATGGCTCGCGGACCGTCATCTTGCGGACCTGCCGTCGGAGGCGGGTGGGTCGAGTGCGATGATGAGCCCGCCATGACTGCCCCCCAACAGCCCAGGGCGCGCTCCGGACACGAGCTCCGGATTCTGCGGGCCGCGGTGTTCGCCGCGGTCTGTGTCGTGCTGGCTGCGGCCGGTCATGGGCTCGCCTCCTGCGCCACCATCCCGCTGTGGACGCTCGGTGCCGGATTCCTCGCGACCTTCGGCGTCGCCGCCGCGCTGGCGGGGCGGGAGCGTTCACTGCTGGGCATCGTCGCGCTGCTCGCGGGCGGTCAGACCGCCCTGCACACGCTCTTCGGACTCGCCGGGGCCGCTACGTCGGGCTCGGGCTCCATGTCGATGGCCGACGCCTCACTTGTGGAACGTGCCGCGCGCATCGTGTGCGGCACGACCGCGGCGGCGATCAGCCCGGCTCAGGCCATGAAGATCCTCGCCGACGCACGGCTCGACACGGGCACGGCCCCGTCGATGTCCATGCCCATGCCCCACTCCTCGGACGCGATGTCGGCCGCCACGGGGTCCTCGATGTCCGTGTGGCCGTTCCTGCCGATGCTGCTCGGCCACGTCCTCGCGGCCGTCGCCTCCGGCTGGGTGCTGCGCCACGGTGATCTGGCGCTGCTGCGGCTGATGCGGTTGTCCGCGCACGGAGTCGCGGAAGGGGCGCTCGTACGGTCCCTGCGCGGGGCGCTCGCGCTCGTACGCGCCCTGCGGGCCGGACTGCCGGTTACGCCCGACGCGACACCGCGCGCCCGGCGCACCGCGCTTCTGACGCCGTCCAAGCCCCGTACCGCCGAGCTCCAGCACAGCGTCGTCCGCCGAGGACCGCCCCACTCCACCGCTCTCGTCCTCGCCGCCTGACACGACGCGCCACTCCGCGGACCGATCCGAAGGATCCGTCCGGAACGGATCCGAAAGATCCGAGGATCCGAAGGGGACGCCGTCGTGCGGCACGCGCGCGTGCACGCGAAAGCAGCCCCAGGGGCCCATCGCGCCCTTCGCACGCGCACCCCCTTCTCTTCTCATCGGACTGAAAGTGGAGTGCTCTCTTCCATGAAGGCTTCCCGTATCGCCGCCGCCGGTGCCGTCGCCGCCTCGGCCGTCCTCGCCGTCTCCGCCCCCGCCTTCGCGCACGTCAGCGTGCAGCCGGAGGGCGAGGCCGCCAAGGGCGGTTACGCCGTCGTCGACTTCAAGGTTCCCAACGAGCGCGACGACGCCTCGACCAACAAGGTCGAGGTGAACTTCCCGACCGACCACCCGCTCGCCTCCGTCATGCCACAGCCCCTCGACGGCTGGTCCGTGAAGGTCACCAAGAGCAAGCTGGCCAAGCCGCTCACGATGCACGGCGAGAAGATCTCCGAGGCCGTCAGCAAGGTCACCTGGACCGCCACCGGCAAGGGCATCGAGCCGGGCTTCTTCCAGAAGTTCCCGCTCTCCGTCGGCGCGCTCCCCGAGGACACCGACGAGCTCGTCTTCAAGGCGATCCAGACGTACGACAACAAGGAGGTCGTGCGCTGGATCGAGCCGCAGCAGGAGGGCCAGGAGGAGCCCGAGAACCCGGCTCCGGTACTCACGCTCTCCGACGCGACCACGGACGGCCACCACGGGTCCTCCGGCACCGCCAAGGACGCCTCCGACACCTCCACGGCGGCCCCCGCCTCGTCGACCTCCGCCTCCTCCGCGGACAGCAGTGACACCACCGCGCGCGTCCTCGGTGTCGTCGGCATCGTCGTCGGCGCGGCGGGCGTGGCGTACGGCGTTCTGGCCGGCCGTCGGCGCACCGAGGCCTGAGGCCCACCGCACCCCTCCCTTGTGCACCGGTAGGTCGTACGCCCTCGTCAAAGAGGTCGTACGACCCCGGTGCACACCGGAGCCCTCACATCTGGGACATTTTTCTATGCGCAAGAAGACGTATGCCGCGGCCGCCCTGTTCGCCGCCGCCGCACTGACCCTTTCCGCCTGCGGCAGCGGCGACGACAGCAACAAGCCGATCGCCGACGTGTCCGCCGAGGCCGGCACGGGCAAGGCCGCCACGGTCCTCGACAAGGCGTTCGAGAAGCCCGACCTGGTCCTCACCGACACGAACGGCAAGAAGTACGACCTCCGGGCCGAGACCAAGGGCGTCCCGACACTGATCTACTTCGGCTACACCCACTGCCCCGACGTCTGCCCGACGACGATGAGCAACCTCGCCGTCGCCAAGAAGCAGCTGCCCAAGGCCGAACAGGACAAGGTCAAGGTCGTGTTCGTCACCACCGACCCGGCCCGCGACACCCCCGCCGCGCTCGGCACGTGGCTCAAGGGGATCGACCCCGCCTTCGTCGGCCTCACCGGCGACTTCCCCACCATCCAGGCGGGCGCCCGCACCCTGGGCATCTCCATCGAGCCGACGGCGAAGGACAAGAACGGCAAGCTCGTCTCCGTGCACGGCACCCAGGTCATCGCGTTCTCACCGAAGACCGACGGGGGCTATGTGATCTACGGCGAGGACGCCACCGTCGACGACTACACCAAGGACCTCCCCAAGCTCATCAAGGGAGAGAATCCGTGAGCCGACCCGGAGCCCCTTCGAGGCGTCTCGCGGGATGCGTGGCGCTGACGGCCACGGCGCTGGCGCTGGCGGGCTGCGGTTCCGACAACTCCTCCTCGGACAACGCGGGCAAGCCCGAACTGAAGATCACCGGCGCCTACATGCCCGCCCCCGTCATGGACACCATGGCGGCGGGTTTCTTCACCGTCACCAACTCCGGCGGCGCCGACACCCTGACCTCCGTCACCAGCGACCTCGCCCCTGACGTCACGCTGCACTCCACCAAGGGCGGCGCGATGGAGGAGGAGAAGTCGTTCGCCGTGCCCGCCGACGGGTCACTCGACTTCGCGAGCGGCGGCAACCACCTCATGTTCGAAAAGCTCACCCACAAGCCGCTGGAGGGCGAGAAGGTGTCGGTGACGCTGCACTTCACCAAGGCGGGTGCGGTGAAGGTCTCCATGCCGGTGAAGTCCGCGACGTACAACCCCAAGACCGGGCACTGAGGGAGGGATCACCGTGACACAGGCCATCGCTCCCCGTGCGGCTGCCACCACCACTGGAGGGGTCGCTTTCCGGGTACGGGCACTGCTGTTGCTGCTCCTCGCCGTGATCGGCGCGGTCCTGGCCGGCGCGGCGCCCGCCTCCGCGCACGCCGCGCTGACCGGCAGCGACCCCCAGCAGGGAGCGGTGGTCAGCCGGGCACCCACCCAGGTCTCGCTGACGTTCTCCGAGAAGGTCGCGATGTCCGACGGCTCGGTGCGCGTGCTCGACCCCAGGGGCAAGCGCGTCGACACCGGCAAGACGACCGACCTGGGCGGCACCACCTACGGCGTGAAGCTCCACCCGGGGCTGCCCGACGGCACGTTCACCGTCACCTACCAGGTGGTGTCGGCGGACAGCCATCCCGTCTCGGGCGCCTTCACCTTCTCCGTCGGTGCGCCCTCGCAGACCTCCGTCGCGCTCTCCGACCCTGCCGTGGGCGGCGGAGTCGTCGGCGCGCTCTATGGGGTCGGGCGGTATGTCTCGTACGCCGGATTCATCCTCTTGGTGGGTGGCGCGGCCTTCGTACTGGCCTGCTGGCAGCGCGGCGCCGGGGTCCGTCCGGTGCAACGGCTCGTGGTCTCCGGGTGGCTCGCGCTGACCGGCGCCACCCTCGCGCTGCTGCTCCTGCGCGGTTCCTACGTCGGCTCCGGCAAGGTCGGCGACATCTTCGACCTGACGCTGCTCGGGCAGGTGCTGCAGACCAAGGCGGGCGCGGCGCTGGTCTCGCGGCTGCTGCTGCTCGCCGCGGGCGCGCTGTTCATCGCGGTGCTCTTCGGGGCGTACGCGCGGCGGGACGAGGCCGACGTGACCGACGAGGGCGACGTGTCCGGCAGGAGTGCCGGGTCCGACAAGGGGGACGGGTCCGACAACAGCGGTGTCGATGCCGATGCCGATGCCGCGAGGAGGGACCTCACCTTCGGGCTCGCGATCGGCGGCACCGTCGTCGCGGCGGGCCTGGCGGCGAGCTGGGCGATGGCCGAGCACGCCTCCACCGGTATCCAGGCGGGCCTCGCGATGCCCGTCGACGTGCTGCACCTGCTGGCGGTCGCCGTCTGGCTGGGCGGCCTGTCGGCGCTGCTCGTGGCGCTGTTCCGGGCGCCCGCCGAGACACAGATCGACGCGGTGGCCGTACGGCGCTTCTCGCGCCTCGCATTCGGCAGCGTGACCGTGCTGGCCGCGACCGGGATCTACCAGTCCTGGCGCCAGGTCGGCTCCTG
Source organism: Streptomyces sp. NPDC107454 (assembly GCF_055582885.1). Taxonomy (NCBI): domain Bacteria; kingdom Bacillati; phylum Actinomycetota; class Actinomycetes; order Kitasatosporales; family Streptomycetaceae; genus Streptomyces; species Streptomyces sp. NPDC107454. Next base: position 172,010 of record NZ_JBVJPA010000016.1, read on the forward strand.
GTCGGCGCTGACCGGAACGTGGTACGGGCAGTTGCTGCTCATCAAGATCGGCCTGGTGGCGGTCCTCGTCGGCATCGGGTGGATCTCGCGGCGCTGGACGGCGCAGCTGTCCGAGGCGCCGCAGGCGAAGGCCATGGCGACGGCCGGGACCAAAGCCGGGGCGCCGGCTCTCGCCGAACTGCGGACGAAGCAGCCGACGAAGGTGCCCGCGAATTCCCGGGACTCCAGCTCTGGGGGCTCGGATTCCATGGGCTCGGATTCCAGGGACTCGAACTCCGGGGGCTCGAACTCCGGAGACTCCCGGCGCGCCGCTCAACTCGCCCGGCAGCAGGCCGCCGTGAACACCGCGCGTCAAAAGCGCCTCCGCGACGCCGACCCGGCCCGGGCCGGCCTGCGCCGCTCGGTACTCGCCGAGACCGGCATCGCCGTCGTCCTGCTGGGCGTGACGACCGTGCTGACGTCCACCGAGCCGGGGCGCACGGAGGAGGCGGCCCAGCAGTCCACCTCGTCCTCGTCGCAACGGTCCGGACCGCTCTCCCTGAAGCTCCCCTTCGACACCGGCGGCCAGGACGGCAAGGGCACCGCGGAGGTCACCCTCGACCCGGCCCGGGGCGGCGGCGGCAATGAGATGCACGTCTTCGTGGAACGACCGAACGGCAAGGCCTTCGACGTCCCCGAGGTGAAGGTCGCCTTCACCCTGAAGGCCAAGAAGATCGGGCCGCTGCCCGTGACCCCCGACCACATCGCCACCGGCCACTGGTCGGCGATCGGGGTGCAGATCCCCATGGCGGGCGACTGGGAGATCGCGGTGACCGTGCGCACCTCCGACATCGACCAGACGACCGTCACCAAGAACGCGAAGATCGGCTGAACCTCACCATGGCTGACCAGCCCACTCCGGAAGCCACCACGGAAAAGACCCCTCCAGGAGAGGCCGTTTCCCAGAAGCCCTCTTCTGGCGGGGTCTTTTCCCGGCGCCGACTGCTCGGCACCGCCGGTGCCACCGGTCTCGCCCTGGGCGCGGCCGGAGGCGCCGCCGGGTACGCGGCAGCGCCCGCCGCCGACAAGGCCGCGCCCCTGACCTCGCTCGGCGCGGACGCGGTGATGTTTCACGGGAAACATCAGCCCGGCATCACCACCGAGCTCCAGGCCCGTGGCCACCTCGTCGCCTTCGACCTGGCCGCGGGCGCGGGCCGCAAGGAGGCCGCCGCATTGCTGCGCCGCTGGTCGACGACGGCCCAGCGGCTGATGGCGGGCGAGGCGGCCGCGCAGGACGACACGGACGTCGCCCGTGACGCCGGACCGTCGTCCCTGACGGTCACCTTCGGCTTCGGAAACAGCTTCTTCGCCCGGACGGGTCTGGAGAAGCAGCGCCCGGTCGCCCTCGACCCGCTGCCCGACTTCTCTTCCGACCACCTCGACAAGGCGCGCAGCAACGGCGACCTGTGGGTGCAGATCGGCGCCGACGACGCCCTGGTCGCCTTCCATGCCCTGCGCACGCTTCAGAAGGACGCGGGCAGCGCGGCCCGGGTGCGCTGGCAGATGAACGGCTTCAACCGCTCGCCCGGCGCCACGGCCCAGCCGATGACGGCTCGCAACCTGATGGGCCAGATAGACGGCACCCGCAATCCGAAGCCGTCCGAGTCCGACTTCGACCGGCGCATCTTCGTGCCGGCCGCCGGCGACCCGGCCTGGATGGCGAACGGCTCCTACGCCGTCGTACGCCGGATCCGAATGCTCCTCGACGACTGGGAGAAGTTGTCGGTCAAGGCCCAGGAGGACGTCGTGGGGCGGAAGAAATCCACCGGGGCGCCGCTGACCGGTGGTACCGAGACGACCGCGATGAACCTCGACAAGACCGACGCCGACGGCAACCTGGTCGTCCCCCTCAACGCGCATGCCCGGATCACCCGGCCCGACCAGAACGGCGGCGCCGCGATGCTGCGCCGCCCGTTCTCCTTCCACGACGGCTTCGACACGGACGGGGTGCCCGACGCGGGCCTGCTCTTCGTCTGCTGGCAGGCGGATCCGCTGCGCGGCTTCGTCCCGGTGCAGCGCAAGCTCGACCGCGGCGACGCCCTGTCGACCTTCATCCGCCACGAGGCGAGCGGGCTGTTCGCGGTGCCGGGCGGGGCGGCCGAGGGGGAGTACGTGGGGCAGCGGCTGCTGGAAGGGTGATCCGTGCGGGACGGGGCCCATTAGGGTGACGGGTATGTCGGCGACGCGCTACACCTATCTCGGCCCCGAGGGAACGTTCACCGAGGCCGCCCTCCGCACGCTCCCGGAAGCCGCGACACGGGAGCTGGTGCCCATGGTGTCCGTGCCGGCCGCGCTCGACGCGGTGCGCGCGAGCGAGGCCGCGGGCGCCCTCGTCCCGATCGAGAACTCGGTCGAGGGCGGTGTCACCGCCACCCTCGACGAACTCGCCAAGGGCGAGCCGCTGATGATCTACCGCGAGGTCGTCCTGCCGATCGCCTTCGCCCTGCTGGTCAGGCCCGGCACGGCCCTGAAGGACATCAAGACGGTCACCGGTCACCCGGTCGCCCAGCCGCAGGTGCGCAACTGGCTCGGCACCCACCTGCCGAACACCGTGTGGGAGTCGGCGGCCTCTAACGCGGACGGTGCCCGGCTGGTCCAGGAGGGCCGGTACGACGCGGCCTTCGCGGGCGAGTTCGCGGCAGCGACCTACGGGCTCGAACCGCTGGTCACCGAGATCCACGACGCGGCGAACGCCGAGACCCGCTTCGTGCTGGTCGGCCGTCCGGCCCGGCCCGCGGCCCCGACCGGCGCCGACAAGACGTCCGTGGTCATCTGGCTCGGCGACGACCACCCGGGTGCGCTGCTCGAACTGCTCCAGGAGTTCGCCGTGCGCGGCGTCAACCTGATGCGGATCGAATCACGGCCGACCGGCCGGGGCATCGGCAACTACTGCTTCTCCGTGGACGCCGAGGGCCACATCACCGACCGCCGTGTGGGCGAGGCGCTGATGGGCCTCAAGCGCATCAGCCCCCAGGTGCGCTTCCTCGGGTCCTATCCGCGGGCCGGGGTCGCCCTGGAGGACGTACGGCCGCTGCGGCCCGGGACGTCGGACAGTGCGTTCTCGGCGGCGTCGGACTGGCTGGCGCGCTGCCAGGACGGACGGTTCTAGGCCGAGAGGACGGACGGTTCCAGGCCAGATCCAGAACCAGAGCCGGGTCCAGGCCGGATCAGGCCCGTTCGGGTTCCTGTGTCGGCGGCTCGTCGGCATGGGCTTTTCCACTGCCCATCTCCGCATTCCATCAGTCCTACCTGCCGATTTTCGTCATCCACAGATGTTATCCACAGGTGTGCTTCTCGACCTGGGGACAAGTCGACAAGGAAGCACTACATGGTCGACAAATCGGCCCACAGGGCCCAAGTTCTTCCACAGCCCCGCACGTCACCCCTCGTCCACTCTTTTCCCTTGATCAATCCTTTGGAGCGAAGCATTTCCACTCGAACGTGGGTGTACGGATGGTTTGACCCGGGAATTCTTCGCCCCACATGCGGCTTTCGGAACGATCACCTCCGAAGTCCACAGATCTTCCGCACAGCCTGTGGATAACTCTGCGGAGGCGTGGATCCCTGTGGACAACCCTTCCCAAGTACCGCTCTCCACAAGGGAATCCGGTCAACCACCTGATTACCGTCTGCCCCGTTTCAGGGAGTACCGTCCCTTTTATTGACGCGGACCGGCGCTCATGAGTGATCATTGGCGATCAAGGAATATCGATACGGCATTTCACTCATAACGTCACAGAAGTGACGGAGCGGAATATCGAGTCGATGGCCGGAAGCGCGCACCGGTAGCCTTGAGGGGTGATTGACCTTCGCCTGCTCCGTGAGGACCCCGACCGTGTTCGCGCCTCCCAGCGCGCCCGTGGAGAGGACGTCGCCCTCGTCGACTCCCTCCTCTCCGCCGACGAGCGGCGCAGGTCGTCCGGCGTCCGCTTCGACGAGCTCCGATCCGAGCAGAAGGCGCTCGGAAAGCTGATCCCCAAGGCGTCCGGCGACGAGAAGGCCGAGCTGCTGAAGAAGGCCGGGGAGCTCGCCGCCGCCGTCAAGACCGCCGACGCCGAACAGCACGAGGCGGACGAGGAGACCAAGCGTCTGCTCCTCCAGCTCGGCAACCTGGTCCACCCGGACGTCCCGGTCGGCGGCGAGGAGGACTTCGTCGTCCTGGAGACGCACGGCACGATCCGCGACTTCGGCGCCGAGGGCTTCGAGCCCAAGGACCACCTGGAACTCGGCGAGGCGCTCGGTGCCATCGACGTCGAGCGGGGCGCCAAGGTCTCCGGCTCGCGCTTCTACTACCTGACGGGTGTCGGCGCGCTCCTGGAGCTCGCCCTCGTCAACGCGGCGATCGCACAGGCCACCGAGGCCGGCTTCACGCCGATGCTGACCCCTGCTCTGGTCCGCCCGCGCGCCATGGAGGGCACCGGCTTCCTCGGCCAGGCCGCGGAGAACGTGTACCACCTGGAGAAGGACGACTACTACCTGGTCGGCACCTCCGAGGTCCCCCTCGCGGCGTACCACATGGACGAGATCCTCGACGCCGACCAGCTGCCGATGCGCTACGCGGGCTTCTCGCCGTGCTTCCGCCGCGAGGCCGGCACCTACGGCAAGGACACCCGCGGCATCTTCCGCGTGCACCAGTTCGACAAGGTCGAGATGTTCTCGTACGTCGACCCCGCGGACGCGGAGAACGAGCACAAGCGGCTCCTGGACTGGGAGAAGCAGTGGCTGACCGGGCTCGAGCTGCCCTTCCAGGTCATCGACGTGGCCTCGGGCGACCTCGGTTCATCCGCGTCCCGCAAGTTCGACTGCGAGGCGTGGATCCCGACCCAGGGCAAGTACCGCGAGCTGACCTCGGCCTCGAACTGTGACGGCTTCCAGGCCCGCCGCCTGTCCGTGCGCATGCGCGACGGCAAGAAGGTCCAGCCGCTCGCCACGCTGAACGGCACGCTGTGCGCCGTCCCGCGCACGATCGTGGCGATCCTGGAGAACCACCAGCTGGCCGACGGCTCCGTACGGGTGCCCGAGGTGCTGCGTCCGTACCTGGGCGGCCGTGAGGTCCTGGAGCCGATCTCCAAGTGACCGCCGCCGCAGGGTCGACCGGTCCGACCGGATCCGCGGGTCCGACCGGATCGTTTCCCTACAAGCTCGTCGCGACCGATCTCGACGGCACGCTGCTGCGTTCCGACGAGACGGTCTCGGAGCGCACGCGTGAGGCACTCGCCGCGGTGACCGCGGCGGGCGCCGCGCACATCGTCGTCACCGGGCGTGCGGTGCCCTGGACCCGGCACATCCTCGACGACCTCGGCTACGAGGGCCTCGCGGTGTGCGGCCAGGGCGCGCAGGTGTACGACGCGGGGGAGCACCGGCTGCTCACCTCGGTGACGCTGGACCGGCAGCTGGCCGGGCTCGCGCTCGCCAAGATCGAGGCGGAGGTCGGCCCGCTGCTGCTGGCCGCGAGCCGCGACGGGCTCGACGGCGAGGTGCTGGTCGGCCCCGGCTACCGCAGGCAGGACGGCTCGCTCCCGGTCGTCCCGATCAGGGACGCGACGGACCTCTGGTCGGCCCCTCTGAACAAGGTGTACGTGCAGCACCCCACGCTCTCCGACGACGAACTGGCCGCGGTGGCTGCCAAGGTCGCGGGCGGCCTGGTCGGCGTCACCATGGCGGGCGCGGGGATAGTGGAACTCCTCCCCCTCGGCCTCTCCAAGGCCACGGGGCTGTCCCTCGCCGCCCGACGGCTCGGTGTGAAGGCCGCGGACACGATCGCCTTCGGTGACATGCCCAACGACATCCCGATGTTCGCCTGGGCGGCCCACAGTGTGGCCATGGCGAACGCCCACGACGAGCTCAAGGCCGTCGCGGACGAGGTGACGTCCTCGAACGAGGAGGACGGCATCGCGGTGGTGCTGGAGCGGTTGCTGGGTTAGCGGGTGAGAGCTTGCGGAGGATGCGCGGATCGAACGCGCGCGGGGTTGACCCCGACCACGGCTTAGCAAGCCGGTGCCTTGCCTCTCGGCCAATCCTCCGGGTGGGCGGCCCGCGCGACATACGCGCGCTCGAAGCGGCCGCCCCGGGCAGCCCCCCGTGCGGGCGGGCTCCACGGAGGGGTAACTACTCCTGAGCCTGCCGCGGGCTGCCCTGTAGGGAGCTCGACGGACTGCTACTCATGGGCATCGTCGCGCTCCTCTCCCAGAACGTGGCGCCGACTCGATGCGGCGACGTGGACATAACTACTGTGCCCGTACGCCGACTTGGACGCCACTGAATAAAGCCGCCCCTCAAAGGGGGCTGTCGATGTCAAAGAGGGTTACCGGCGGCGCCACTTGCGCCGACGTGCCTTGCTGAAGAACCACCCCGCGGGCGGCTCGTCGGAGCGCCAGGGCTGCGGGTCGGGTCCCCCCTCGCGCCAGCGGGCGGCGAGCATACGGGCGCGGGCGGACGGCTCGGTCGTCTCCGCCGACCGTATGAAGCTCTCGTCAAGTACGAGGCCGTCCCAGACGTCCTCGGTCTCCCTCTGTCCCTCACCTTGCGGTTCCGCCATCCCCGTTCCTCCTAGCCGCGCGTCCCCTGCGCCCAGTGTGCCCGGACAGAGGTGAAGCCACTGTCAAGAAAAAGGGGGCGCCACGCGCGCGTGCGTGGCGACAACCGGCACGCGCGCGTGGAACCCCCGGCTCACTCCTCGCCGGCCAGCGTCAGCGACCGCAGCCGCTGCCCGGCGTACCAGGTGGCGAGCACGGTGACCACGACCAGGAGCACCGTGGCGGTGGGCAGGCCCACGTCAGAGGTGACGAGGTCGCCGCCGGTGACCTTGTGGCCCACGGCGAGCGCCCACTGCTGGACGCTGAGCGTGCGCGCGCCGGACACCAGTGACCCGAACAGGGCCTCCCAGACCAGCGCGTAGACGAGCCCGAACACCACCGCGTGCCGGGTGACCGTCCCGAGCAGCAGGAACAGCGCGGCGTACGCGATCGAGGCGACCAGCGCCGCCACGGTGTAGGCGACGGCGACCTGCTGGCCGTTGCCGTTCAGGATCATGCCCGCGATGAACGTCGGCAGGGCGGAGAACGCCATGGTGACGGCGATCGCGACGATCAGCTTGGTGAAGATGATCGTGGGCCGCTTCAGGGGCTTGGCCAGCAGATACACCACCGAGCCGTCGTCGATCTCGGGGCCGATCGCGCCGGTGCCGGCGATGACGCCGATGATCGGCACCATCGTGGCGAGCGCGAAGCCGCCGAGCAGGTCCGATGCCACCTGGTCGTCGGCTCCGGCGAAGCTGCGTACGGCCGCGGAGATCACGATGAGCAGGACGGGCAGCGCACAGAGGATGAGGGCCCGGCGGCGGCCGAGCAGGGCTCGATAGGTGAGCCGGGCGACTGTGGGGTCGTACATCTTGGCCTCCTACGCCGCGACGAGATACGAGAAGACGGACTCGAGGGACTCGTCGGACGGCGAGACCGTGAGCAGCCGGATGCCGTGCTCGCGCGCGACGCGCGGCAGCAGCGCCGTGAACCGGCCGAAGTCGACCGCCTGGATGCGCAGCGCGCCCTCGGCCAGGTCCACTTCGATGCCGGACGTCGACGGATCGGCGATCAGCGCGGCGGCCAGTACCCGGTCGTCGCTGGAGCGCACCAGGTAGCGGTGCGGGCGGTCGGTCATCAGGCGCCGGATGCGGCGGAAGTCGCCGCTGGCCGCGTGCCGTCCGGCGACGATCACCTCGATGTGGGCGGCGAGCTGTTCGACCTCTTCGAGAATGTGGGACGAGAACAGCACCGTGCGGCCCTCGTCGCCCATGCGGCGCAGCAGGTCCATGAGCTGCATGCGCTGGCGCGGGTCCATTCCGTTGAAGGGCTCGTCGAGCAGCAGCAGGGACGGGTCGTGGACGAGGGCGGAGGCCATCTTCACGCGCTGCCGCATGCCCTTGGAGTACGTGGAGATCTTGCGGTCCTGCGCGTACTCCATCTCGACCGTGGCGAGCGCCCGCTGGGCGGCCTTCGCTCCGAGGCCGTGCAACTCTGCGTTGGCAACGACGAATTCCTGGCCCGTGAGGAAGTCGTACATCGCCTCGCGCTCCGGGACGATGCCGATGTGCTTGTAGATCTCCTCGTTGCGCCAGACCTGCCGGCCGTCGAGGGTGACGGTGCCGGTCGAGGGGGCGAGGAAGCCGCCCATCATGTTGATGAGGGTGGACTTCCCGGCGCCGTTCGGGCCGAGCAGGCCGGTGACGCCGGGGCCGATCGTCATCGTGATGTCGTTGACCGCCACCACGTTGCCGAACCAGCGCGAGACATGGTCGATGTTGAGCGTGGTCACAGCCCGACCTTTCGGTAGCGGCGCAGCAGGAGGCCGTAGGAGCCCGCGATGAGCCCCAGGACGACGACGAGGTAGACGACTCCCTGTCCGGACGAGGGGCCCTCCCCGCCGGGGAAGGCGGAGGTGGCGCCGAGGAAGGCCGTCTGCACCCCGTCGATGAGCGTGATGGGAGAGAAGAGGCCGAGCCAGGGCACGGCCGAGGAGCTGGACTGTTCGAAGGCGATGGCCTGGACGGTCGACACGGCTCCGTACGAGATGGTCAGCGCCGCGATGACAGCCGCGATGCCGAAGCCGCGGCGCGGGGTCACCGACGAGATGACCAGGCCGATCCCGGCGAAGAGAAGCGACAGCAGCGCCACGGAGACCAGCCCCTGTCCGAAGCCCTTCGTCTGGTCGGAGAAGTCGAGCTTCGCCAGAAGTGCCCCTACGTAGAGCACGATCAGCGGCGCGGCCGTCAGGACGAACAGCGCCGAGGCCAGCGCCGCGTACTTGGCGCGTACGTAGTCGACGGTCTCGATGGGGCGTGAGAAGTACAGCGGCACGGTCTTGAAGCGCAGGTCGCGCGAGACGGACTGCGGTCCCTGGGAGGCGACGTACAGGCCGATGACGGCCTGCATGATGACCGCGTAGCGCGTGTAGTCGACCGGCAGGGCCTTCGCCTTGGTGGCGACCGCGACGGCCACCATGATGAGTGCGGGGACGCACATCACCACGAAGAGCAGCATCGGCAGCACCTTGGACTTGACCGAGCGGCCCAGGCCGTAGGAGCCGCGCAGGGACTGCGAGTACAGCGAGCGGCGGGCGTAGGCGCGGCCCAGGCGCGGGCCGTCGTAGTGGCGGTAGCCGATGTCGTGGATCCGGGTCTGCTCACCGCGGGGGGTGAGGGACTGCTCAACTGCCATGGCCCACTGCCTCCTTCCGTACGCCCTGCACGTCCGTCCCGTCCGTCTGTTCCTCGCGGAAGACCTCCGCGATGTGGTGGCGGCGCTGTTCCATCCGGATCAGGCCGAGGCCGAGGTCGGCGACGATGTCGCGGACGAGGTCGTAGGTCTCCTCGCCCTCGGCGGTCAGCAGCAGGATGTGGCCGGCGCCCGGCAGCCCGCTGCCGTCGTGGGTCTCGACCCCGCGCGCGTGGAGCGCCTCGCGGACCGCGCCGGTGCCGTCCGGGTGCTCGTCGGTGTCGGTGACCTCGATGGCGAGGGTCGTCGTGGTCTGGGTGAAGTCCGTGGTGGAGCTGGACCGCAGCAGCTTGCCGCCGTCGACGACCACGACGTGGTCGCAGGTGCGCTCCAGCTCACCCAGCAGGTGCGAGGTGACCAGGACCGAGATCCCGAACTCCGTGTGGATACGGCGGATCAGGCCGAGCATCTCGTCGCGGCCGACCGGGTCGAGGCCGTTGGTCGGCTCGTCGAGGAAGACCAGCTGGGGGTCGTGGACGAGGGCCTGCGCGAGCTTGACGCGCTGCTTCATGCCCGTCGAGTAGCCACCGATGGGGCGGTAGCGCTCCTCGTAGAGCCCGACGTGGCGCAGGGTGTCCGCGGTGCGCTCGCGTGCCGCGGCCGGCGGGAGCCCGGACATCCGCGCCATGTGGACGACGAACTCGGTGGCCGAGACGTCGGGGGGCAGGCAGTCGTGCTCGGGCATGTACCCGACCCGCTCGCGGATGGCGCCGCCTTGGGTGGCGACATCGAGTCCGAGCACTTCGGCGCGGCCCTCGGTGGCGGGGGAAAGACCCAGCAGGATCTTGATCAGTGTGGACTTGCCGGCTCCGTTGGCTCCGACGAGTCCGGTCACACCGGGTCCGACGTCCACGGAGAGCCGGTCAAGAGCGGTCACCCGGGGGTACCGCTTGCTCAGGCTTTCGGTCGCGATCACAGTCACGTTGTCGAAGGTAGTGGCGCACGCCACAGCGGTCGTCAACCCACGGAGCTGTATCCGCGTCCGACTCCAGGCGTACGAGCCCGTAGGGGTCCCCCTGAAGTCGAACAACCGGCGGGGATTTATCCACATCGGACCGGTTGTCCACAGGTGCCGCGCAGGCCTATTGACGCAGCCTCTAACAACTGTCACATTCGCCAGTGTCAAGTTACGGACACGTACCGTGCGGCGCTGGGCGAAGGAGAAGTGACTCTCGTGACTCTCGAAGGCGCGCGCGAGCGCCGGGTTCGGACGGGCGGGATCGAGCTGTGCGTCGCCGAGCTGGGCGATCCGGCGAGGCCCACGGTGGTGCTCGTGCACGGCTATCCGGACTCCAAGGAGGTGTGGTCCGAGGTCGCGACCCGCCTGGCGGAGCATTTCCACGTGGTGCTGTACGACGTCCGTGGCCACGGCGGATCGACGGCCCCGCAGCCACTGCGCGGCGGGTTCACCCTGGAGAAGCTCACGGACGACTTCCTGGCCGTCGTCGACGCGGTGAGCCCCGACCGTCCGGTGCACCTGGTGGGGCACGACTGGGGTTCGGTGCAGTCCTGGGAGTTCGTCACGGTCGCGCGCACCCAGGGCCGGATCGCCTCCTTCACCTCCATGTCCGGGCCGTCCCTCGACCACTTCGGCCACTGGATCAAGCGGCGTGTGCGGCGGCCCACTCCGCGCCGGGTCGGCCAGCTCCTCGGCCAGGGCGCCAAGTCCTGGTACGTGTACCTGCTGCACACGCCCGTGCTGCCGGAGCTCGCCTGGCGCGGCCCCCTGGGCAAGCAGTGGCCGAAGATCCTGCGGCGGGTCGAGAAGGTGCCCGCGGGTGACTATCCGACCCCCTCGCTGCCGACGGACGCGGCGCACGGCGCTTGGCTGTACCGCGACAACGTACGGGCCCGGCTGAGCAGGCCACGCCCGGACGCCTACGCGCACGCGCCCGTGCAGCTCATCACGCCCCTGGGGGACGGGTTCCTCTCCGAGCGGCTCTACGACGACCTGGAGGAGTGGGCCCCGCAGCTGGTGCGCCGCACCCTCCCGGACAAGCACTGGATCCCACGCACGCGGCCCGACCAACTGGCCTCCTGGATCAGGGACTTCGTGCGCGCCAACGAGGACGGCGTGCCGGTGCGGGACACCATCGCCTCGGGCAGATACGCCGACCGGTTCGGCGGGCAGCTCGTGCTGGTCACCGGCGCGGGCAGCGGCATCGGGCGGGCCACCGCCCTGGCGTTCGCCGAGGCCGGCGCGCGCGTGGTGGCCGTCGACCGGGACGCGGAGGGCGCGGCGCGCACGGCGGAGATGTCCCGGCTGATCGGCTCCCCCGAAGCGTGGGCCGAGACGGTCGACGTCTCCGACGAGCAGGCCATGGAGAAGCTCGCCGAAAGGGTCGCCGGCGAGTACGGCGTGGTGGACGTGCTGGTGAACAACGCCGGGATCGGACTGTCCGGGTCCTTCTTCGACACGACTCCGGAGGACTGGAAGAAGGTTCTCGACGTCAACCTGTGGGGCGTGATCCACGGCTGCCGGCTCTTCGGCAGGCAGATGGCCGAGCGCGGGCAGGGCGGCCACATCGTCAACACCGCGTCGGCGGCGGCGTACCTGCCCTCGAAGGCGCTGCCCGCCTACAGCACCTCGAAGGCGGCCGTGCTGATGCTCAGCGAGTGCCTGCGCGCGGAGTTGGCCGGGCAGGGCATCGGCGTCTCGGCGATCTGCCCGGGATTCGTGAACACGAACATCACCTCGACCGCGCACTTCGCCGGGGTGGACGCGAGCGAGGAGAAGCGCCGCCGGCAGAAGTCGGCGCGGCTGTACGGGCTGCGCAACTACCCGCCGGAGAAGGTGGCCGGCGCGATCCTGCGCGCGGTCGTCCGCAACCAGGCGGTCGTGCCCGTCACCCCCGAGGCGCGCGGCGGCCGCCTGATGTCCCGGCTGGCGCCGAGGGCGCTGCGCGCGATCGCGCGGATGGAGCCACCGCTGTGAGGTTCGTGGCCGCCCGCAACAGGGGCGTGGGCACGGGCCAGTTGCCCACTCTGGAGGAGCGCGGCACGGCCATGTCCCGCTGTCCGCGGCGGTCGTACCATCCCTCGCAGGAGGGCTCGCCGCGCGGGGCCGTCGCGTAGTACCCAGGGGGTCGGGAGGCAGACAGCGTGAACGACGAGCCGGTCCGGGTCGCGTACCGCATCGAGGATCTGTCGCATCACAGCGGCGCCACGGTCCGGACGATCCGCGCCTACCAGGACCGCGGGCTGCTCCCCCGCCCCGAGCGGCGCGGTCGCGCCAACGTGTACGCGGACGCGCATCTGGCCCGGCTGCGGCAGATCGCCGACCTCCTGGACCGCGGCTACACCCTGGCCTCCATCAAGGAACTCCTGGAGGCCTGGGACGCGGGCCGGGGGCTGGGCGGGATCCTCGGGCTGGTCGCGGAGGTCGACGGACCGTGGACCGACGAGGAGGCCGTGCGCATGTCGCGGGCCGAGCTGGACGAGCGGTTCGGTGGCAGCCCGGACGACGCGGCGGTGGCGGAGGCGGTGGAGCTCGGAGTACTGGAGCGCCTCCCCGGCGAGAGCGAGGTGTATCTCGTCCCGAGCCCCCAAGAACTCGCCGTGGCAGTGGAGTTGTACGCGGCGGGTGTGCCACTGTCCGCGATCTCGGGCCATCTGCGGGAGTTGAGAGGAAAGGTCGAGCACATCGCCGCGCGTTTCCTGGAGTTCACGACCGAGCACGTCTTCGCGCGCTATCTCGGTGAGCATCCGCCGAGCGACGCGGAGGCGGTCGAGGCGGCCTCCCTGGTACGCCGTCTGCGACCGCTCGCGCAGCAGACGGTGGACGCGGAACTGGCCCGTGCCATGCGGCTGTTCGCGACCCGGCACCTGCGTGAACGTCTTGGGGCGGGGCCGCCCCAGGACGCCATGGAAGAGACGCGTTCCGTTCAGCTCCCGGTCTCCACAATGCGCGCTGTGGAGACCTTGGTTGGTTCCGGACAGGTGGCGGCATTCGTCGCGGCGGCAGCCGAACGGGAGGTCCAGACCAGGACGTTGGACCATCTCACCTCAAATTACAACCATTACAATACCGTTGACGAAAAGCCCTAAATCGCCCGCGCGTTGTCCACAGATTCGTCAATTCACCTGTGGATAACCAGACTTGCTTGTGGATCAAACCTCCGAACCAAAATCAAATGCGTGATCCGCCTCTCGCCAGGCACGCTGGCAGGATGAACGAACCGATGGATGAAAGACGCACCGTGAAGGTGTCGAAGTACCTCTCGAAGCATCTGCGGCATCAGCCCGAGCGGATCGGGCTCACGCTCGGCGAGGGAGGCTGGGTCGAGATCGACACGCTGATCGCGGCAGCGGCGGAGCACGGCTTCCGGATCACCCGCGAGGAGCTCGACCATGTGGTGGCCACGAACGACAAGCGGCGCTTCGCCGTGGAGGGCACCCGCATCCGCGCCAGCCAGGGACACTCCGTCGAGGTCGACCTCGGACTGCCCCCGGCGACCCCACCGGAGTACCTCTACCACGGGACCGTGGCCCGCAATCTGGACGCGATCCGGGCCGAGGGCCTGCGGCCCATGAACCGGCACGACGTGCATCTCTCGCCCGACCGCGAGACCGCCACCCGCGTCGGCGCCCGCCGCGGCCGGCCCGTCGTGCTCGGCGTGGACGCCGCCGCCATGCACCGCGACGGCCATGTCTTCCGGGTCAGCGCGAACGGGGTGTGGCTCACCGAGGCCGTACCGCCGAAGTACCTGCGCTTCCCCGGCCCGCACTGATCGTCCGCCGACCGGCCGGCCAAGGGGCACCGGTGGAGCGATCACACGGTGGCCGCGACCACCCCGCGACTCCGCTTACGCTCGATGCATGAGTCTGCGTCTGAGCACTGTGATCCTGCCGTACCTCCGCTGGCACGAGGGCGGGCGTGCCGCCTGGCAGCGTGCTGAGCAGCTCGGCTTCCACACCGCGTTCACGTACGACCACCTGTCGTGGCGGACCTTCCGGGACGGCCCCTGGTTCGGTGCCGTGCCCACGCTCACCGCCGCGGCCACCGCCACCGACCGGCTCCGCCTGGGCACGCTCGTGACCTCGCCGAACTTCCGGCACCCGGTGACCCTCGCCAAGGAACTGATCTCCCTCGACGACATCTCGAACGGCCGGATCACCCTGGGCATCGGCGCGGGCGGCAACGGATTCGACGCCACGACGCTTCTGAAGAGCGACCAGGAGCCCTGGTCCCCGCGTGAGCGCGCCGACCGCTTCGGTGAGTTCGTACCGCTGCTCGACCGCCTCCTCACCGAGGACTCGGTCTCCTACGACGGCGACTTCTACTCGGCACACGAGGCACGCAACATCCCGGGCTGTGTCCAGCGGCCCCGACTGCCCTTCGCGGTGGCCGCCACCGGTCCGCGCGGCATGAAGCTCGCCGCCCGCCACGGACAGGCCTGGGTGACGACCGGCGACCCCAAGCTGTACGAAACGGGCACCCCTGAACAGTCGGTTCAGGCCATTCACGGACAGGTGGAGAAGCTGACCGCCGCCTGCGCCGCGGTCGGCCGTGACGTGTCCGGACTCGACAAGATCCTGCTCACCGGTTTCACCCCGGACCGAGCCCGTCCGCTGGAGTCCCTCGACGCGTTCGTCGAGTTCGCGGGCCGGCACGCGGAGCTGGGCTTCACCGACATCGTGATCCACTGGCCCGTCCCCGACTCGGACTTCGCCGCGGACGAGAAGGTCTTCGAGCGCATCGCCATGGAGGCCCCGGCGCAGCTGGCCTGACGGCCAGCGGCACCACGGATGGCGACAACGGGGTGTAACGGTACTGGTGAGAGCGGTAACCACTCACCTGTGCGGGCTCCCGCACGGCCGTGCGGGCATATGCGCGAGAATGGCCCGGTGACCTCAGCGACCCGACAGCCACAGACCCCGGCAGCCGCCCTTCCGCCGCGCCTGATCGCCACGGACCTCGACGGCACCCTCCTGCGCGACGACAAGTCCGTATCCGAGCGCACGGTCGCCGCCCTCGCCGCCACCGAGGAGGCCGGTATCGAGGTCTTCTTCGTGACCGGCCGCCCGGCCCGCTGGATGGACGTCGTCAGCGACCACGTCCACGGCCACGGCCTGGCGATCTGCGGCAACGGCGCCGCCGTGGTCGACCTGCACGGCGGCCCCGGCGCCCACCGGTTCGTCAAGGTCCGAGAGCTGGCGCGGGAGAACGCGCTCGACGCCGTACGACTGCTGCGGGAGGCCGCACCGGGCACGGTGTTCGCCGTCGAGCAGACGTACGGCTTCTACCAGGAGCCCGCGTACCCCAAGCTGCACATGGAGATCCCCGACAACCTCGCGCCCGCCGAGCGGCTCCTGGCCCCGGACGCCCCCGGTGCCGGCGAACCGGTGCTCAAGATCCTCGCCTTCCACCACGAGCTCGACCCCGACGCCTTCCTCACCGTGGCCCGTCGCGCCGCCGGCGACCGCGCCACCATCACCCGCTCCAGCCCCAGCGCCCTGCTGGAGATCAGCGGCCCCGGCGTCTCCAAGGCGAGCACACTCGAACTCTGCTGCGCCGAGCGCGGTATCTCCCCCGAGGAGGTCGTCGCCTTCGGAGACATGCCGAACGACGTCGAGATGCTGACCTGGGCGGGCACGTCGTACGCGATGGGCAACGCGCACCCCGCCGTGATCGCCGCGGCCTCCGGTCGCACGGTCGCCAACAACGAGGACGGGGTGGCGGTCGTCATCGAGAAGATCCTCGCCGAGCGGCTGTAGGAGCGGCTGGGCAGGACCGGCGGTTCCACAGCGGCCCGGGGTTCCAAACCGGTTCCGCGGCCGGGGTTCTAAAGCGGTTCCGCCCGCGGAACGTGCGGGGCCTGCCACACCACCGTCGTACCGCCGCCGTCGGCTCCGGGCCCCGGTCCGTACCAGCTGTCGCCGCCCAGCGACTCGGCGCGCCGCCCGAGGTTGCGCAGGCCGCTGCGCCGGCCGCCCGCGGGGATGCCGATGCCGTTGTCCTCGACGGTCAGCCGGACACCCTGCCGACCGTCCGGCAGGACGACGGACGCGTCGACGACGACGTCGATGCGGGAGGCCCCGGCATGCCGGAAGGCGTTGGAGAGCGCCTCCCGCAGGGCCGCGATGAGGTTCTTGCCCGTAAGTTCACCGACCGCCGTGTCGACGGGCCCGACAAAGCCGTGCGTGGGCTTGAAGCCGAGCGGCACGGCGGCCATGTTGATCTCCCGCAGCACCCGGGTGCGCAGCCCGGACGGCACTTCGGCGGGTCCCTGTTGGAGCGCGAAGACGGCGGTGCGGATCTCCTGAATGGTGACGTCGAGTTCGTCGACCGCCTTTTCGACGCCCTGCCGCACCTCGGGCACGGCCGAGTTCCGCTGTGCGCTCTCCAACATCATCCCGGTGGCGAAGAGCCGCTGGATGACGAGGTCGTGCAGATCACGGGCGATCCGGTCACGGTCCTCGTAGACCGCGAGCCGCTCCCGGTCGCGCTGTGTCTCGGCCATCATCAGCGCGAGGGCGGCCTGCGAGGCGAAGTGCGCGGCGAGGGTGCGCTCGGTCTCGGTGAAAGGACGCCCGCCCCGTTCGCGGGGAGTGACGAGGGCTCCCAGGAGACGGCCGTCGCTCTGCAGGGGAAGCATCATCGTCGGCCCGTACTCGCGGGCGAAGTCGGTGACCATGCGCGGGTCGGTGGCCGCGTCGTCGAGGAACACGGCCTCTCCGTCGAGGAGTTCGGCGACCAGTTCACTCTCCGGCGGGACGACGGCTCCCAGCACCTTGGACGGGCGGTCCTTGGCGACCGCGCTGATCTCCAGACCGCCCTCCGCCGCGGGCAGCAGCACGATCCCGGCCACCGATCCCGAGAGCCTGCGGGCCTGTTCCGCGACGACCTGGAGCGCGTCCTCGGCGTCGTCTGCCGACAGGAGTGCCCGGGTCACGGCCACCGAGCCGTCAATCCACCGTTCGCGCTGCTGGGCGGCCTCGTACAGCCGGGCGTTGCCGATCGCGATACCCGCCTCCGCGGCCAGCACACGGACCATGTTGAGGTCGTCGTCGGTGAACGGGCCACCGCCGCGTTTCTCGGCCAGATACAGATTCCCGAAGATCTCCCCCTGCACCCGGATCGGAACCCCAAGGAAGTTGCGCATCGCCGGATGGTGCTCGGGAAATCCGCACGCGCGCGCATCCTCGTCCAGCCGCGCGAGCCGTACCGGCGCCGGGTCGTGGATGAGCGCCCCGAGCAGCCCCTTGTGTCCGTCGGGCAGCCGCCCGATCCGCCGGGCGGTCTCCTCGTCGACGCCGTGGAAGACGAAGTCCGCGAGTCCCTCACCGTCTTCCGCCACGACCCCGATGGCGGCGTAGCGCGTGTCCGCCAGCTCGGCCGCCTTCTCGCAGATCCGGTCCAGCGTCGAGTGCAGTTCCAGCCCCGACCCGATCGACCGCACCGCCTCCAACAGCCGCGGCACGTCCGGGCCGCCGTCCGAACAAGGGGAGGCGGGGACCACTGGCATGCCTCGAGAGTAGTCAGTCCCCTTTGGGCAGGAAAGTCGGACCGTTGCCCGGGGAGTCGCTAGCGCGCCGCCGCCCCGACCAGCAGATCCCCCGCCGCCTCCCGCTCCAGCATCTCCCGCAACGGCCCCTCCACGACCGACAGCTCCGCGTACGCACCCCGCTGCGCCACGCGTCCCGCCGCCAGCACGATCACCTCGTCCACCGCCGCGAGACCGGCCAGCCGATGCGTGATCAGCAGCGTCGTACGGCCCTCCGTCGCGGTCAGGAGGTCCGCGGTGAGCGCGTCGGCCGTCGGCAGGTCGAGGTGTTCCGCGGGCTCGTCGAGGACGAGCACGGGGAAGTCGGCCAGCAGCGCGCGAGCGAGCGCCAGCCGCTGGCGCTGACCACCGGACAGCCGCGCCCCGTGCTCGCCGATGAGCGTGTCGAGCCCGTCGGGCAGTCCGTCCGCCCACTCCAGGAGCCGGGCCCGTGCGAGCGCGTCGCGCAGTTCGGCCTCGGTGGCGTTCTTCCGGGCCAGCAGGAGGTTCTCGCGCACCGTGCTGTCGAAGAGGTGCGCGTCCTGGGCGCAGAGCCCGACCAGTCGGCGCACGTCGTCCCCGTCCATCCCGTACGCGTCCGTGCCGCCCAGCGTGTACGTCCCCGCCTCCGCGTCCAGGAACCGCAGCAGCACCTGTGCGAGCGTGGTCTTGCCGGACCCGGAGGGGCCGACGACGGCGACTCTGCGGCCCTGTTCGAGGGTCAGGTCGAGGCCCGCGAGCGCGTCCCGGTCCTGTCCGGCATGGCGCGCCCCGAGCCCTTGTACGCGCAGCGGGAACGGTGACGCGGGCGCCGGCTGCGGGAGCTCCGGTTCGCGTACGGGATCGGGGGTGTCCAGCACCTCGTACACACGCTCCGCGCTCCTGCGCACCCGCTGCCGGTACTGGACGGCGAGCGGCAGCCCCAGGACGGACTCGAACGCCGCCAGCGGAGTGAGGACGACCACGGCCATCGCCACGCCGCTCAGGCGCCCGCCGGCGACCGCCTGGGCGCCCACGAGGGCGGTCGCCGCGACGGTCAGTCCGGTCGCCAGCGCGGTGAGCCCGTCGCCCAGCGCGGTCGCGGTGGCAGCTCGCGAGGCGATGCGGGTGAGCACGGTGTCGGCCCGCCGCGCCTCGGCTGTACGGGTGGGCAGCGCGCCCGCGACCGTCAGCTCGGCCGTCCCTGTGAGGAGGTCGGTCACCCGGGTCGCCAGGGCGCCGCGAGCGGGGGACAGCCGGTGCTCCGCGCGGCGCGCCACGGCGCCGGTCAGAAGCGGGACACCGACCCCGGCCGCCAGCAACCCGGCGGCGAGGGCGGCCCCGGCCTCGGGGAGCAGCCAGGCGGTGAAGCCGACGGAGGCGGCGGACACGAGAAGCGCCGCCCCGGCCGGCAGCAGCCACCTCAGCCAGTAGTCCTGCAGCGCGTCCACATCGGCCACGAGCCGCGACAGCAGGTCGCCCCGCCGGGCCGTCCGCAGTCCGGCGGGGGCCAGGCGCTCAAGGCGTCGGTAGACGGCGACCCGGGTGTCGGCCAGCATCCGCAGCACCGCGTCGTGCGACACGAGCCGCTCGGCGTACCGGAAGACGGCCCGGCCGATCCCGAACGCCCGCGTGGCGGTCACGGCCAGCATCAGATACATCACCGGAGGCTGCTGCGACGCCCTCGAGATCAGCCACCCGGAGGTGGCCATCAGCCCGACGGCACTTCCAAGGGCGAGGCCCCCGAGGAGAAGGGCGAGCGTGAAGCGGCCTCTCCGGGCGCCGGCCGCGGCGCGGACCCGGGCAAGCACGCCTCCGCGCCGCGGAGGGGCCGCGTCAGCCTCTTCCATAGCGGCCGCGGGCACACCCTCCGGCTCGACCGCCGGGGGCTCTTTCGTGCCCTCGCCGGGGACGGAACCGGTCGCGACGACCGACGCCGCGGCCTCGAGCCGCACCACCCGGTCGGCCACCTCCAGCAGCGCGGGCCGGTGCACCACCAGCAGCACCGTCCGGCCGACGGCGAGCCTGCGCACCGCCGCCACGACCTCCGCCTCCGTCGCCCCGTCCAGCGAGGCCGTCGGCTCGTCGAGCAGCAGCACGGGCCGGTCCGCGAGAAACGCCCGGGCCAGCGCGAGACGTTGACGCTGCCCGGCGGAGAGTCCGCTGCCGTCCTCGCCGAGGACCGTCCCGACCCCGTCGGGCAGGGCGTCCACGAACTCCAGCGCCCCCGCGTCGGCCAACGCCCGCCGCACCGCCGCGTCGTCGGCGTCGAGCCGGGCGAGCCGTACGTTCTCGGCGATCGAGCCGGCGTAGAGGTGCGGCCGCTGTGGCACCCACGCCACCCGGGACCGCCACTCCTCCACGTCGACCTCGGCGAGATCGACTCCTCCGATCCGCACCCGCCCCGCGACGGGCTCCACGAACCCCAGCAGCACGTTCAGCAGCGTGGACTTGCCCACACCGCTCGGTCCGACGAGGGCCACCGTCTCGCCGGGCCCGACCACGAAGGAGACATCGGAGACCGCGTCCCCGGAGCGCCCCGGATAGCGGACCGTCACTCCCTCGAAGCCGATCTCCCCCTCCGGCACGACGAGCGAACCGGTGGCCGGCACTGGGGTCTCCAGCACCGAGAAGATCTCCTCCGCCGCCGCGAGCCCCTCGGCGGCAGCGTGGTACTGCGCCCCCACCTGCCTCAGCGGCAGATACGCCTCGGGAGCGAGGACGAGGATGACGAGCCCGACGTACAGATCCATGTCGCCGTGGACGAGCCGCATCCCGATGGTCACCGCGACCAGGGCGACCGAGATCGTGGCGAGCAGCTCCAGTGCGAAGGACGAGAGGAAGGCGATCCGCAGCGTCCGCATGGTCGCCTGGCGGTACTCGCCGGTGATCCGCCGGATCGACTCGGCCTGCGCCTTGGCCCGCCCGAAGACCTTCAGCGTGGGCAGACCGGCGACCACATCAAGGAAGTGCCCCGAGAGCCGGGACAGCAGTCGCCACTGACGATCCATCTGGGACCGGGTCGCCCAGCCGATCAGCGCCATGAAGACAGGGATGAGCGGCAGGGTGACGACGATGATCGCCGCCGACACCCAGTCCTCGGTGACGATCCGCGCGAGCACCGCCACGGGCACCACGACCGCGAGTCCCAACTGAGGGAGATAGCGCGAGAAGTAGTCGTCGAGCGCATCCACTCCTCGCGTGGCGAGGGCGACGAGCGACCCGGTTCGCTGCCCGCTCAGCCACCCGGGGCCGAGCGCGGCGGCTCGCTCCAGCAACCGTCCCCGCAACTCCGACTTGACTGCCGCGCTCGCCCGGTGCGCGGCGAGTTCGGTAAGCCAGGAGACAACCGCTCGCCCGATGGCGACCGCGACCAGCAGGATCAGAGGCGTCCGGAGCTCGGAAGCCGAGTCACCGTGCTGGAAAGCGCCGACGACCACTTCGGCGATCAGCATCGCCTGGGCAATGACCAGCGCCGCCCCGGCCGCGCCCAGCCCCACGACCGCCATGAGGAAGAAGCGAGTGGCACGGGCGTACCGCAGCAGACGCGGGTCGATTGGTTTCACGTGAAACACACCCTTGGCTCATCCGGCATGTTTCACGTGAAACATGCCCTTGGGGCGGACTTGGTCCATGAGGTCGGATTCAGCCCATAAGGCCGGGCTCAGTGCGCAACATCCGCGGCGATGTGATGCGTACCGATCCTCTTGCGGAACACCCAGTACGTCCACGACTGGTACAGCAGGACCATCGGTGTGGCGATTCCCGCACACCAGGTCATGATCCTCAGCGTGTACGGCGACGACGAGGCGTTGCTGACCGTCAGGCTCCAGTCCGCGTTGAGCGAGGACGGCATGACGTTCGGGAAGAGCGTCAGGAAGAGCATCGCGACGGCCGCCACGATAGTGAGCCCCGACAACGCGAACGCCCAGCCCTCGCGTCCCGTCTGAGCCACCGCGATCGCGGCGACGAGGGCGACCACGGCCACGATCAACGCGGCCAGGGACTTCGCGTCGCCGTTGTCGGCCTGGGTCCAGATCAGGAAGACGAGCGCCACCACGGAGGCCACCAGCCCGACCCCGAGCGAAAGCTTGCGCGCCCGCTCCCGTATGTCCCCGACGGTCTTGAGCCCCACGAACACGGTCCCGTGGAAGGTGAACAGCGTCAGCGTGACCAGACCGCCCAGGAGCGCGTACGGGTTGAGCAGGTCACCGAGGTTGCCCACGTACTCGAAGTTCTTGTCGATCTTCACTCCGTGCACGATGTTGCCGAAGGCCACGCCCCACATGAACGCGGGGACGAGCGAGGTCCAGAAGATCGCCGCCTCCCAGTTGCGCTGCCAGTTCTCCTCGGGCCGCTTCACCCGGTACTCGAAGGCGACTCCGCGCACGATCAGGCAGACCAGGATGAGCAGCAGCGGCAGATAGAAGCCGGAGAAGAGCGTGGCGTACCACTCCGGGAAGGCGGCGAAGGTCGCGCCGCCCGCCGAGAGCAGCCACACCTCGTTGCCGTCCCAGACGGGTCCGATGGTGTTGATGAGGACCCGCTTCTCGGTGCGGTCACGGGCCAGCAGCTTGGTGAGGACGCCGACCCCGAAGTCGAAGCCCTCCAGGAAGAAGTAGCCGGTCCACAGGACCGCGATGATGACGAACCAGACGTCGTGGAGTTCCATGACTCAGCAGCTCCCTGAGCCTAGTAGGAGAAGGCCATCGGCTTGTCGGCGTCATGGGGGTCGCCGCCGATCTTGGTGGGCGGGTTGAGGTCGGCCTCGGTGAGCTCCGGCGGACCCTGCTTCACGTACTTGAGCATCAGCTTCACCTCGATGACGGCGAGGATCGCGTAGATGAGGGTGAACACGATCAGCGAGGTCAGCACCTCCGCCTGGGAGACCCCGGGCGAGACCGCGTCCCTGGTCCTCAACAGGCCGTACACCACCCAGGGCTGACGCCCCGTCTCGGTGAAGATCCAGCCCCAGGAGATGCCGATGAGCGGGAAGATCAACGTCCACTGGGACAGCCGCCACCACCAGATGCCGAGCTTCGGCGTCAGCTCCATGTTCTTGGTGAGCATGAGCTTCGGGACGTCCTCGTCCCCGGTGCGGTGTTCCGGCCCCAGCCAGAACTTCCGCCTGGTCAGCCAGAGGCCGGCGGTGCACAGGGCCATCGAGACCCCACCGAAGCCGATCATCCAGCGGTACGCCCAGTAGGCGGTGGGGATGTTGGGCCGGTAGTCACCGGGCCCGAACTTCTCCTGTTCGGACTTGTTGATGTCGTTGATGCCGGGGATCTTGGCGTTGAAGTCGTTCTTGGCGAGGAAGGAGAGTATCCCCGGGATCTCGATGGCGACGGTGTTGTGGCCCTTGGCGACATCGCCGTATGCGAAGAGCGAGAAGGGCGCGGGCTGCTGCGAGTCCCACAGGGCCTCGGCCGCCGACATCTTCATCGGCTGCTGCTCGTACATCACCTTGCCGAGGGTGTCGGCGCTGACGACGGTGAGCAGCGTGCCCACCAGCGCGGTGATCAGGCCGAGCCGCAGCGACATCCGCATGGTGCGGACGTGCCGCTTCTTGCGCAGGTGGAACACGGCGATGCCGGTCATGAAGGCCCCGCCGACCAGGATGGACGCGCTGATCACATGCCAGAAGTTGACGAGCGCCGTCTCCTGGAAGAGCACCTTGGGGAAGTCGGTCAGCTCGGCGCGCATCGTGCCGTCCGCCTTCTGTACCAGCCGGTAGCCGACCGGATGCTGCATGAAGGAGTTGGCCGCCATGATGAAGTAGGCCGACAGGATCGTGCCGATGGAGACCACCCAGATGCAGGCGAGGTGCACCTTCTTCGGCAGTTTGTCCCAGCCGAAGATCCACAGCCCGATGAAGGTGGACTCGAAGAAGAAGGCGATCAGGGCCTCGAAGGCAAGCGGGGCACCGAACACGTCACCGACGAAGCGCGAGTAGTCGGACCAGTTCATGCCGAACTGGAACTCCTGCACGATGCCGGTCACGACACCCATGGCGATGTTGATCAGGAACAGCTTTCCCCAGAACTTGGTCGCCCTGAGGTAGTGCTCCTTGCCCGTCCGCACCCAGGCGGTCTCCAGAATCGCCGTGAGAGCGGCGAGCGAGATCGTCAGAGGGACGAAAAGGAAGTGGTAGACGGTGGTGATGCCGAACTGCCACCGAGCCAGAGTCTCCGGTGCCAAAGCCAGTTCCACGTCGTCAGTCTCCTTACGCCACCGTAGTTACAGCGGCAGTTTGCCCCTTTTGCTACATACATCACGGGACAATCGGGACACGCTTGTGAACGCGTTCACATTCACAAGCAATTATGACGCACCGGCTTTCGACCCTCGAAGGGGGGTCCCCCTTTGCGTCAACCCCTCGGAAGGTCTCGAACACACCAAGGTGTCCTCCGGACCACACCACGGTGTCCTCCGGACCGACGAAACAACCCCGCCGCTCCGGCGCCGCGAGGCACTGGAGCAGCGGGGTTGTCAGCGGGATGTGACGTCAGAGCTCCTTGCGGAACCCGTCAGTCGCCTTGAGGAAGATGTCGTTCGCCTCGGTCTCGCCGATCGTCACGCGCACCCCTTCGCCGGCGAAGGGCCGCACGACGACCCCGGCCTGCTCACAGTGGGCGGCGAATTCGAGCGTGCGCTCCCCCAGCCTGAGCCACACGAAGTTGGCCTGCGTCTCGGGCACCGTCCAGCCCTGACCGCGCAACGCCTCGACCACACGGTTGCGCTCGCACACCAGAGCGCCGACCCGGCCGAGCAGCTCGTCCTCGGCGCGCAGCGAGGCGACCGCCGCGTCCTGCGCGAGCTGGCTGACCCCGAAGGGCACCGCGGTCTTGCGCAGCGCCGCGGCCACCGGCTCGTGCGCGATCGCGAAACCGACCCTCAGGCCCGCGAGCCCGTATGCCTTGGAGAAGGTACGCAGCACAGCGACGTTGGGACGGTCACGGTAGATCGAAACGCCGTCCGGCACCTCGACGTCCCGGATGAACTCGCGGTACGCCTCGTCCAGGACCACCAGGACATCGCCAGGCACCCGGTCGAGGAATCGCTCCAGCTCGGCCCGGCGCACCACGGTGCCGGTCGGGTTGTTCGGGTTGCAGACGAAAATCAGCCGCGTTCTGTCGGTGATCGCGTCGGCCATGGCGTCCAGGTCGTGCACCTCGTCCGAGGTCAGCGGCACCCGTACCGAGGTCGCCCCGCTGATCTGCGTGATGATCGGGTACGCCTCGAAGGACCGCCAGGCGTAGATCACCTCGTCGCCCGGTCCGCTGGTCGCCTGCAGCAGCTGCTGGGCCACCCCGACCGAACCGGTGCCGGTCGCCAGGTGCGAGAGGGGGACCCCGAAGCGGTCCGACAGCTCGCTCATCAGTCCTGTGCACGCCATGTCCGGGTAGCGGTTGAACGTACCGGCCGCGGCGGTCACGCTCTCCATCACTCCGGGCAGCGGCGGGTAGGGGTTCTCATTGGAGGACAGCTTGTACGCCACCGCGCCGGCCGCGGCGGGCTTGCCCGGCTTGTAGCTGGGGATACCCGCCAGCTCGGCACGCAGCTTGGGGCTCGTCTCGCTCACCGCAGTCCTCCTCGCGACCACCGCTGGCTCATGACCACCACCGGCTACCAATGCTTCTCACCTTATGAGGATTCGGCGCCGCTGCGAATGGGCCGGGGACAACCATGCGACGCCCCTGGCCCTGGCCGACGACCCGCCGCGTACGCCTTGGTGATCATCGTCATACTCCCCGGCGACCGTCTCCGTGCGGACTCCGCGGTCATCCTCGTACGAAGGCGCACGAATCGGGGGGCGCGTTGCCTTCAAGGCTGTGCGCTGGTGGCTCACGCCGTAGCGCGCATCACCCGTGCAGGTGAGTTGAGACCTCTTCGAAACATGACCCACTTGGCAGGCCCATGCGCGCCGACGCGTCACGTACTGCCATTGGATCGTTTAACTGACTTGGTTTCAAAGGAAGTAGGGCCTTATTGATCATGCAGAAACGTGCCTGTCAACGCGTGCATATGCGTCCGCACTACCCCACCGCATGAGCCCTACTATCGGCTCGCCATGACAGCAGCAGGGAAGCACCAGGTGAGCCGGGCGGAGACTACCCGCCGAGGCGGTCGACCGGGCCGAGCGGGAATCAGAGACGTCGCCGCGGCCGCAGGCGTCTCCATCACAACCGTCTCCGACGCCCTCAACGGCAAGGGCCGGCTCCCGGACGCCACCCGACGCCACGTCCGCGAAGTCGCCGACCGGCTGGGCTATCGCCCGTCGGCCGCCGCCCGCACCCTCCGTACCGGCAAGTCCGGCCTCATCGGCCTGACCGTGACCACCTACGGGGATGAACCTTTCACCTTCACCGAATTCGCCTACTTCGCCGAGATGGCCAGAGCCGCCACCTCCGCCGCACTCGCCCGCGGCTACGCCCTGGTCATCCTCCCCGCCACCTCACGCCACGACGTCTGGTCCAACGTCGCCCTCGACGGAACCGTCGTCATCGACCCCTCCGACCAGGACCCCGTGGTCAGCGAACTCGTCCGGCAGGGCTTACCCGTCGTCTCCGACGGCCGCCCCGCCGGCACCCTGCCCGTCACCGCCTGGGTCGACAACGACCACGAAGCCGCCGTCCTGGACATCCTCGACCACCTCGCCGACGCCGGCGCCCGCCGCATCGGCCTCCTCACCGGCACCTCCACCGACACCTACACCCACCTCTCCACCACCGCGTATCTGCACTGGTGCGAGCGGGTCGGACAGGATCCGGTGTACGAGGCCTACCCGGCCCACGACCCGTGTGCGGGCGCCGTCGCCGCGGACCGGCTGCTGGCCCGGCCCGACCGCCCCGACGCGGTCTACGGCCTCTTCGACCCCAACGGCACCGATCTGCTGGCCGCGGCCCGGCGCTACGGACTGCGCGTCCCGGACGACCTGCTGCTGGTCTGCTGCAGCGAGTCCACCGTCTACGCCAGCACCGAGCCGCCCATCACCACCCTCTCGCTCAAACCTCGCCGCATCGGCACCGCCGTCGTCCAGCTCCTCATCGACGCCATCGAGGGAGCGGAAGCCGACCAACCCGTCGAACAGGTCATACCGACGGAGCTGATCGTGCGGACCTCCTCCGAGCGCCGTCCACCCCGTACGACGGTCAGCCCGCCCCGGTCACCCGAGCAGGGGTAGTCCGGGTCACCCGGGGAGGAGTGGCCCGGCGTACGCTGAGGTTGACGTCCGTCATGTCGGCGGCGGGGCATCCACCAGGGAAAGCCCCGCCCAATTCGGGCGAAAACCGTGGCGAACAGGGCTCCTGCTCCGATTCACCACCCCTGGGTCATCACATGGCGCGATCCGCATTCCTATGATGGGCCCACGACACCGCGGGCCGCTGCGACCAGGCAGTCCGATCCGGTGCAGATGCGGCGCGATGGTGGTGGAGGGGTCGATGACTCAGGGGGCCGGTCAGGGACCCGAGGCGGTGCGGACGGAGACGTTGCGCGACTTCCGGGTGCCCGCGTACATCCACGAGACCGGTCCGTACCCGCCGAGCGCAGCTCCCGGCGAGGCGGCCGGAGTCGGCGAGGAGCCCGAGGGCTACACGCCCACCCGGCGCGACCTGCCCGTCATCAACCGGGGCGACACGGTGCAGGTCGCCATGGACCCCGCCGCCGTGGCGGCCCCCCAGCCCGCCGACGGGCCGGGTCCGCTGTACGTCGTGGGCGACGTGCACGGCTACCTCGACCAGCTGGTCGCCGCGCTCCAGGAGCAGGGCCTCCTCGACGCCGCGGGCAACTGGTCCGCCGGGACCGCGCGCCTGTGGTTCCTCGGCGACTTCACCGACCGCGGCCCCGACGGCATCGGCGTGATCGACCTCGTGATGCGGCTGTCCGCCGAGGCGGCCGCAGTCGGCGGCTACTGCAAGGCGCTCATGGGCAACCACGAGCTGCTGCTGCTCGGCGCCAAGCGGTTCGGCGACACCCCCGTCAACTCCGGCGCGGGCACCGCCACCTTCCAGGCCGCGTGGCTGCTCAACGGCGGCCAGAAGACCGACATGGACCGCCTCCAGGACCACCACCTGCAGTGGATGGCCCGCCTGGACGCCATGGAGCAGGTCGACGGGCACCTCCTCGTGCACTCCGACACCACCGCCTACCTCGACTACGGCGACTCGATCGAGGCGGTCAACGACACCATCCGCGAAACCCTCACGCGCAACGACGCGGACGAGTGCTGGGACCTCTTCCGGAAGTTCACCAGACGCTTCGCCTTCCGCGACGAGGGCGGCGCCGAGGCAGCGCTGTCCCTGCTGGACACTTACGGCGGCACCCGTGTCGTCCATGGCCACAGCCCCATCCCGTACCTCCTGGGCGAGGTCGGCTCGGAGGACGGCGAGGACACCGCGGGACCCGTGGTCGAGGGACCACATCTCTACGCCGACGGACTGGCCATCGCGATGGACGGCGGAGTGACCATGGCCGGAAAACTGCTGGTCCAGCAACTGCCCCTGGATAGCTGAGGGTTCTTCGGGCAAGCGTCCCCTACGAAGGACAGCGCTGGCCAGGGGGCAATTTCTGGAAACCCCCTGTCACGGCGTGCCGTCACCGCTCTACCATCGGCTTATCCGTAGCAGGCTCCCCTCCGTTTCTGCCCGACGGCTCGTCAGCGTGCGAGCCACCAGCCCTACGGAGCATCGGGGGATGCACATGAACAGCGTTCCGCAGCACCTGCTGAGCGAGGACCGCCAGGAATACGAGCGGATCCTCGATGAGGCGCTGCGCTCCGCCCCACACCGCCCGGAACTCGCCGCTGTCGGCCGGCGGCTCAATGCCGAACAGCTGCGCACCATGGCGCTCAACGCCACCGCACTCATCACGGCGGCCGCGGCGACCGAGTACGCGCACTACGTGAAGGTCCGCGAGGAACTGCGCCGCCCGGCGCCGTCCACCCCAACCGTGAGCGAAGGAGCGGGCTCCGCGGAGCCCGGCGCGACCGCGATGGGGCTCGCCGCCACCATGGGCGAGGTCACCGAGACCTCCGGAGCCGGCGCGATCGCCGTCGTCGCGGTGCTCGCGCCCGTCCTTGCCGGAACAGCCGCGGCGATCTTCCTGCTCGTGGGATTCATCCTGAAGGTCCTCACCCCCGAGCTGGCGTTCGCCCAGACCCTGCTGACCACCGGGTGGGTCTTCGGCGCGGTCACGGCGGCCGCGATCCTGGTCGCCGCGGCCGGGCTGCTGCTCACCGCTCTGCGCAACGGCTCGTCCTCGCTCCAGGCCGGAGCACCCGGCGAGCTCAACGCGGAGGTGGCCCGGGCCAGGGAAGCCTGGCGCGAGGCCCTGCTGGAGCGCGGCATCATGCCGTTCCTCCGGGAGGCCCTCGCCGATCCGGGCACGGCGGCACTGACCCGTCCGTCACCGACACCGACCACCGGCCGCATGCCGCACCTCGGCTACAACCGGCCGGGGTTCAGCAGCCCCGACGGCGGCCCCGCGGCGGGTCCGCGCCCGAGCTTCACCAGCCCGGACTTCACCAGCCCGGACTTCGGGGGGCCCGAGCACCAGCCGGAGTGACACCCGGCGGGCCGACACCGGGGTGACGGGAACGAGGGGCCTGCGCCGATACGGCGCGGGCCCTTTTGCCGCTGCCCGCCCCTTCACCGACGCCGCCCCGCTCGTCCCGCCGGTACGGTCCCGGCGCGCCCGTCAGATGATGCCGAGCCCCCGGGCCGCCCTCATCCAGGCCGGGAACTGGGAAAGCAGCCGGTCGTACAACTCCGGGTCCGGTACGCCGCTGATGTCGTCCACCGCGAAGAACCCCACATTGTCGACGCGCCGACCGGGCAGCGTGTCGAACCGCTCCAGCACGCCGTAGTTCGACCGCCCCAGGCCCACGAACTGCCAGAAGATCGGCTCCTCCACCGCGTCCCTCAGCTCCTGCTCGATCTCCTTGTTCCGATAGACACCTCCGTCGGAGAAGAACAACACCAGCGTGGGATCGACAGCCGGGTGCTCTCGTACATACGTACGCACCTCGGCGATCGCCTTCTGCTCCTCGTTCTGGATACCGACCGACCGCATGTCCACCTGCCCCGGCTGCAGGCCCTTCCGCGGCTTCTTGCTCCGCCGGAACAGGCTCAGCTCACCGACCCGGACATGGAGCTGCAGCCACCCGGGCAGCTCGCCCAGACTCAGGTCCGGCAGCCGGGCGGCGTGGGAGGCGAACGTCCACGCCTGCATCACCCCGTCGTCGTCCAGCTGCGCCGCCACCGCGGCCATCCGCTCCACCACATCGGCCACGACGCCCTTCGAGTACAGGAACGACATGGAACCGGAGGCGTCGAGAATCAACACGACGCGCGCCGTGACCCCCTCCGCACCGTGCTTCCGCAGGCTGACCGCCACCTGCTCCTTGCGCAACGAGAGCCGCTTGCGCATGTCCACGGGCAACCGCTCCTCACCCTTGCTGAGACGCGGGGAGGAAGCCGGGGACACTGGAGACACTGGGGACACTGGCGGTGCCGGAGGTGCCGGCGAGGCGCCCGCAGCGCTGGAAGCGGCCGTCAGCGAGCCCGTCGGCGGGAGCGCGGGCGAGACCGCCGGTGTGCCCCCGGACGAAACCGCCGGCTCCGGCCTGGACTCACCGGCCCCGTCGGACTCCACGCTGATACCGAAGTCGGTGGCGAGACCGGCCAGCCCGGACGCATAGCCCTGTCCGACCGCCCGGAACTTCCACTGACCTCCCCGCAGATAGAGCTCGCCTCCGATGAACGCCGTCTCCGTCGTGGCCTCCATCTCGAAGCGCGCGATCTCCTGCTGGGTCCCGGCATCGAGCAGCCGCAGCGTCAGTCCGGACAGCCCGCCGAAGGTGCCGCCATCGGCCGAGGCGCACAGGACGACCCGCTCGATCTCCGGTTCCAGGGCACGCAGGTCCACCTCGACGGTGTCCGTCGTGGCAGCGCCGTCCCGCTGCTTCCCGAGATGCCGTACGGCGCCGGAGGCGTGCTGCGGCTGGTTGTAGAAGACGAAGTCCCCGTCGTCCCGCACGCGTCCGCCCGGGCCGAGCAGCAGCGCCGAGGCATCCGCGTCCGGCGCACCGGCCCCTCCCCTCCAGCCGAGCACGGCCCGCACCGCCCCGGCGGCGACGGGAAGGTTGGCGCCCTTGCTCATGGATGTCGATGTCATGGGCCCAGTCTGCCGAGAGAACACGGCCCGGGAGCCGTTCGTTGCGCCTGATGTACGCCGCGAACGGCTCCGGGCACGACTGCGCGTGCGTGCGGTTCAGTCCGCGAGCGGCAGATAGACCCGGTTGCCCGCGGCGGCGAACTCCCGAGACTTCTGCAGCATCCCCTCGGCGACCTCTTCAGCCGACGCCCCCGCGGCCGCCGTACCGCCGAACTGCTCGGTGATGCTCTGGCTGATCTTCATCGAGCAGAACTTCGGACCGCACATGGAGCAGAAGTGCGCCGTCTTGGCGGGTTCGGCCGGCAGGGTCTCGTCGTGGAACTCCCGTGCCGTGTCCGGGTCGAGGGCCAGGTTGAACTGGTCCTCCCACCGGAACTCGAAGCGGGCGTCGGACAGCGCGTCGTCCCATTCCTGTGCACCTGGGTGCCCCTTGGCAAGGTCGGCTGCGTGGGCGGCGATCTTGTAGGTGATGACGCCGGTCTTGACGTCGTCACGATTGGGCAGGCCCAAGTGCTCCTTGGGCGTGACGTAGCAGAGCATGGCCGTGCCCCACCAGGCGATCATCGCGGCACCGATGCCGGAGGTGATGTGGTCGTAAGCCGGCGCGACGTCCGTCGTCAGCGGGCCGAGCGTATAGAACGGAGCTTCATCACAGATCTCCTGCTGAAGGTCGATATTCTCCTTGATCTTGTGCATCGGGACATGTCCCGGGCCCTCGATCATCGTCTGTACATGAAAACGCTTCGCGATCGTGTTGAGTTCCCCGAGCGTCCTCAACTCCGCGAACTGGGCTGCGTCGTTGGCGTCCGCGATCGACCCGGGCCGCAGCCCGTCGCCGAGCGAGTACGTGACGTCGTACGCCGCGAGAATCTCGCAGAGTTCCTCGAAGTTCTCGTAGAGGAACGATTCCTTGTGGTGCGCGAGGCACCAGGCCGCCATGATCGAGCCGCCGCGGGAGACGATGCCGGTCTTGCGGTTCGCGGTGAGCGGCACGTACGGCAGCCGCACGCCCGCGTGGACCGTCATGTAGTCCACGCCCTGCTCGGCCTGCTCGATGACCGTGTCCTTGTAGATCTCCCAGGTCAGCTCCTCGGCGCGGCCGTCCACCTTCTCCAGAGCCTGGTAGAGCGGCACCGTGCCGATGGGGACGGGGGAGTTGCGCAGGACCCATTCCCGCGTGGTGTGGATATTGCGGCCGGTGGACAGGTCCATCACCGTGTCCGCGCCCCAGCGGGTCGCCCAGGTCATCTTCTCGACCTCCTCCTCGATGGAGGAGGTGACGGCGGAGTTGCCGATGTTGGCGTTGACCTTCACCAGGAATCGCTTGCCGATGATCATCGGCTCGATCTCCGGGTGGTTGACGTTGGCGGGCAGCACCGCGCGACCGGCGGCGATCTCCTCGCGTACAACCTCGGGGTCGACGTTCTCGCGAACCGCCACGAACTCCATCTCGGGCGTGATCTCACCCCGCCGGGCGTACGCGAGCTGCGTGACCGCCTCTCCGGGACGGCCTCGACGCGGCTGGCGCGGCCGCCCCGGGAAGACCGCGTCGAGGTTGCGCAGGCCCCCGCGCGGTGAGGTGTGCTTGATTCCGTCGTCCTCGGGACGGACGGGACGGCCCGCGTACTCCTCGGTGTCACCGCGGGCGATGATCCAGTTCTCGCGCAGTGGCGCGAGACCCCTGCGTACGTCGGTGTCGACGATCGGATCGGTGTACGGCCCTGAGGTGTCGTACAGCGTGACGGACTGCCCGTTGGTGAGGTGCACTTGACGGACCGGCACCCGCAGATCAGGGCGCGAACCCCCGACGTACCCCTTGTGCCAGCCGATGGACTTCCCGGCCTCCCGTGGCTGTTCGCCCTCGGGCGCGGCAGGCGCCTCGCCCATCTGGCTGGAGGCAGGCGTGCGTACGTCCTTGTTGGTCATGAGACCTACTCCCTACGCCGGCATTACCCGGTAACAGGTTCGGCGGTCGACGCAGCGGATTCCGTCTGCAGACGTCCCTTGTGAAACATCACTCGTTCCACGTGAAACATCGCTAAGACGGAGGTCAGCGCCCTCTCAGCCCGGTGCTCCGAGCTCCCGCGTGTGCAAAGGTGACTCCACGCTAGCGTCATATCTGGCGCGGTGAACAGAGGGCCCTCGCCGTTCTTGCGATGATCGGTCGGTGACCACAACGCAGCAGCCCCCGTTCCCGCCGTCCGAGCCGCCGCGCCGACGCGGTCCCGGAGACGGCTATGGACCTGGCTCCGGAGACGGCCGCGGACACGGGCCGGACGGTGGTGGCGTCCCCGGTCCAGGGGTCGGGCATGGGCACGGACCGGGTGAGGGACACGGGCACGGCCCCGGGGGCGGGCACGGACATGGGTCCGGGTCTGGGGGCGGGCCCGGGAAGGGTCCTGGACCGGGGAACGGGCACGGCCCTGGAGACGGGCACGGCCCCGGGGAAGGGCATGGGGCTGGGCACTCGCACAGTCACAGCCATGGGCCCGCCACGCCCGTCTCCAAGCATCTGCGCAAGGTCATCGCGGCCATCCTGATCCCCTTCGCCGCCGCGGTCGTTGTGGGTCTCGCGGTGCTCTGGCCCGGTGGCGCCCCTTCCCACGAGCGCACCGGCGTCGGCTTCGACCGGCAGACCCAGCAGGCCACGGTCACCAAGGTCGACAAGGTCAGCTGCAAGTCCGTGAACGCGTCGGGGGAGACCCCGACCGGCGACACATCCACCGCCGAGGGCTCCTCCGCGCAACAAGAGGCGACGGGCGACTGCAAAAAGGCGACGATCCGGATCGACACCGGCAAGGACAAGGGCCGTACGTTCACGGAGATCATCCAGCCCGACCAGTCACGGCAGTTGCACGAGGGCGAGAAGGTCGTGGCCGCCTACGAACCCTCCGCGCCCAGGGACCTGCAGTACTCGGTCACCGATGTGAACCGGAAGTTCCCGATGGCGCTGCTCGCCGGGATTTTCGCGCTGGCCGTCGTGGTGGTGGGCCGGATGCGCGGTGTCATGGCGCTGGTCGCACTGGCCATCAGCTTCGTGATCCTGACCTTCTTCATCCTGCCCGCGATCCTTCAGGGCTCGAATCCTCTGGTCGTGGCCGTGGTCGGGGCAAGCGCGATCATGCTGATCGCGCTCTACATGTGCCATGGCCTCTCGGCCCGTACGTCGGTGGCGGTGCTCGGCACCCTGCTCTCCCTGGTGCTGATCGGCATCCTCGGCTCGGAGTTCATCGGCTGGGCGGCGCTGACCGGCAACACGGACGACAACACCGGTCTGATCCATGGCCTGTATCCGTCCATCGACATGAGCGGTCTGCTGCTCGCGGGCGTCATCATCGGTTCGCTCGGTGTGCTCGACGATGTGACGGTGACGCAGACCTCGGCGGTCTGGGAGCTGCACGAGGCCAGTCCGACGATGGGCTGGCGCGATCTGTACCGTGCGGGCATCCGGATCGGCCGTGACCACATCGCATCGGTCGTCAACACGCTCGTCCTGGCGTACGCGGGTGCCGCGCTTCCCCTGCTGCTGCTCTTCTCGATCGCGCAGAGCAGTGTGGGCACGGTCGCCAACAGCGAACTGGTCGCCGAAGAGATCGTGCGCACCCTGGTCGGCTCGATCGGACTGGTCGCCTCGGTGCCGGTGACCACGCTGCTGGCCGCCCTGGTGGTCTCCGCGGACCGTCCGGCCGTCCCGGCCGCCGCCACGGAGCCTGTCGAGAGCCGGGCGCCGGCCCGCGGCGGGAAGGGCCGTCGCCGCAAGCACTGAAGCCTCCCCGCACTCTCGTCACCGGTGAGGAAGCGTTACTCCGCTTGGCGGGTGCTGGGGCTCAGCCCGCGCTCTGCTCCTCCGCCAGGATGCGGTCCAGCGCCTCGTCGAGATGGGCGTCGAAGTCCGCGAGGGAACGCTCCTGCCCCAGGGGCACCAGCTTGTCCGTGCGGTCGAGGAAGGCCACGAGCGGCGCCGCCCCGGACCGGAACAGCGCGTGGTCGCCACCCACCTGGAGCCGGATCAGCACCTCACCGAACGCCTCCGGGTCGGCGGGCGCGATGTGCACATCCCCGTCACCGCACGGCCGTCCCACGCCGTCGATCAGCAATTCCCGCCCGAACGCCCAGGTCACGGGCGCGTCGCCGGGCAAGTGGAAGGTCAGCCGCACGGCATAGGGATCACAGGTCTCGTATCGCAGCTCCACCGGAATGCGGAAAGAGAGCTCCTCCGAAACGAGGAAGCTCATCATGACCTCTGCCTGGACCGACTCGCGCATCGCCTACCCCGTCGTTTGCCGTCGACTGGCCAGGAATCATCCCCCTGACTCTGCTGAAATATTGCTCAACGTGCACAAGAGATCACAAGGAGTGAGTTTTCAGATGCTGATAGAGATCGAGAGTGTCCCCAGTAGTCTGCCGATCTCACCTTGCAATTGTCGTGCCGCAGGCAGCAGTCGATCGGCCTGGTGAAGAGGGAGAGAAATGGCCATTGCGGCGGCAGTTGTGCCGACCGTGATGGGAAGGGCCGCGCAGACCGTGCCCAGCGCGTACTCCTGGCGCTCGACGACAGTCTCCATCCGTCCCGTCCGCTCCAGTCGCCGCAGCAGACTGACGCTGTCGCGCACCGTATAGGGAGTGATCGACTGCACGGGATAGCGGTCGAGATGATCCCGACGGGCCTTCTCGTCGAGCTGGGACAGCAGACACTGGCCGATCGCATGGGCGTGTCCGGTCTCCCGGAAGTCCGCCCACTCCTCCACCGCCGGAATCCCTGGAGTGTCGGCGACGCACATGACCTCGATCTCGCCGTCACGGTAGACCGCGTAGTACACGGGCGCACCGATCGAATCGCGCCACTGGGCAAGCGTCGCGCTCACCATGCTGCGACGTTTCTGCTGCGCTCCGCTACTGCCCAACCGCTCGGCGGCCTCACCGAGGAAGAACAGCCCCTTGTCACGGCACAGATAGCCCTCGTGGACCAGGGTCCGCAGCAGGTGGTAGGCCGTCGGCAGCGCGAGCCCGGCCTCCCGCGCGAGCTGCTTCGCGGGCGCCCCGTGCTCGCGCGCGGCAACGGCCTCCAGCAGGCGCATCGCCCGCTGGACGGAGCCGATCAGGGTCGTGGTATGCGGCTCCGGCGACACGGCTTCCAGGGGAGGAGTACGCGCCTCCGGCAGAGGGGTACGCGCCTCGGCGGGCGAGGTGCGCGGTTGGGTGGGCGGGAGACATGTCCCCGCGGAAGCGCTGGACCGCTGGAGGGGTGGGACGGGTGATTGTGCGGGTGCGGTGTCAACCGTGGCCAAGGGGCACTCCCGAAGCGCGAGGGGAACCGCCCGTGCGGGGGCACACGGGAGGGGGCTGTGCGCTGCCCGCGGGGGGTCGGCCCCGCGTGGAATTCCGGACTGTAACCGCCCATCACCGCATGCAGACGGCCTCGCCGGAAAACTTCCCTCGGCCGAGGGAACCTTGAGTTCCCTTTCCCGACCTGCCCGTTACCCGTTACTCACCCGGTTGTGTCTCACCAGTCGCTGCGCGACGACGAACTCGACATGAACTTCCGTACCACGTAGATCAATCCGCCGACGAGGGCGACGAAGATCAGGACCTTGAAAAGCAGGCCGATCAACACACTGAGCACGCTGACTATCACCGTGCCGAACACGACCAGAGCGATGACCGGCACCGCGATCCACTTCACCCACCACGGCATCCCGCCGAAGATCTCTCGCATCGCCCTTGTCCTTAGCCTCTCTACGCCCGTGGCCCCAAGTCCGGGACTCTGATTCCGGGTTCTGTGATGTCCTGCATTCGATGCTAGAGCCGCGAAGGCGCCGACGGGGGTCCCGCACCCCTTGTCCTCCCCTGACCGTCCCCCTAGGGAACCCTGAGGTCCCCGTCAGCTCTCGGGCGGAGAGAACACCACCAGAACCCGCAGGTCCTCGGTGACGTGGTGG
This sequence comes from Streptomyces sp. NPDC107454, assembly GCF_055582885.1. Taxonomy (NCBI): domain Bacteria; kingdom Bacillati; phylum Actinomycetota; class Actinomycetes; order Kitasatosporales; family Streptomycetaceae; genus Streptomyces; species Streptomyces sp. NPDC107454. Next base: position 208,898 of record NZ_JBVJPA010000016.1, read on the forward strand.
AACTTGTGGGCGACCCCCGCGGGTACGTAGACGACGCTGCCGCGTGCGACCTGGGTGGTCTCCAGGCCCACCGTGATCGAAGCGCGGCCGCTCACGACGAAGTACACCTCGTCCTGCTGGTGCGGCTTCTGCGGATCGGGCGCACCCGCGTCGAGCGCGTACAGGCCGACCGACATGTTCCGTTCGCGCAGAAACTGCAGGTAAGCACCGTCGTTGGCGGCCCGTTCCGCCTCCAGTTCGTCCAGCCGGAATGCCTTCATCGCCCTCGTCCGCTCCCGTGCTCCGAAAGCTGTGTCCACAGCCTTGCTCGCCAGTCGATCTCTTCTGCCACGATCAGACACATGAAGAATTTCGTAGTCAAGACGATCGCCAACGCGGGGGCCCTGGCCGTCGCGGTGTGGCTGCTCGACAAGATCACCCTGACAGGGACCAGTACCGGCAAGAAGGTCGGCACGCTGCTGGTGGTCGCCCTGGTCTTCGGTCTGGTGAACTTCCTGGTCAAACCGGTGGTGAAGGTGCTGACCTTCCCGCTCTTCATTCTGACGCTCGGCCTGATCACCCTCGTGGTCAACGCCCTGATGCTGCTGCTCACCTCGTGGGTGGCCGGCAAGCTCGACCTCAGTTTCCATGTGGAGGGCTTCTGGACCGCCGTGGTGGGCGGCCTGATCGTTTCGGTCGTGTCCTGGGCGCTCAATGTCGTGCTGCCCGACGGCGAGGACTGAGAGCGTCCGATGTCCTTTCGCGTCTGTTTCGTCTGTACCGGCAACATCTGCCGCTCGCCGATGGCCGAGTCGGTCTTCCGTGCCCGCATAGAAGAGGCCGGACTCGATGGCCTGGTAGAGGTCGACAGCGCGGGCACGGGCGGCTGGCACGAGGGCGACGGTGCGGATTCGCGCACCGTCGCCGTCCTGGAGGCGGCCGGCTACGAGAGCGGCCATGCGGCCCGCCAGTTCCACGCCTCGTGGTTCTCCCGCCTCGACCTCGTGATCGCCCTCGACTCCGGCCACCTCAAGGCCCTGCGCCGGCTCGCGCCCACTCCCGAGGACGCGGCGAAGGTCCGGCTGCTGCGGTCGTACGACCCCGCCGCGGGCGACGACCTGGAGGTTCCCGATCCGTATTACGGACCCATGGACGGCTTCGAGGAATGTCTTGAGATGGTGGAGGCGGCGAGCCCCGGACTGCTCGCCGCTGTGCAGCAAGAACTGGAGGGACGGGCAGCATGACGTCAGGGGATTTCGTCACGGGAAGCGGCGACGGCACGCGAGCGGTACGGGCGGGGCTGCCCGACCCCGTCAAATACGAGCCGACGCTTCCGGGCCCGGTCTTCGCCGCGCATTTCCATCTGCCGGGCGATCCGACCGGCCCGTACACCTACGGTCGTGACCAGAACCCGACCTGGACGCTCCTGGAGCGTGCCATCGGCGAGTTGGAGGCACCCGGGCAGGACGGTGCCACGACGCTCGCCTTCCCCTCCGGGATGGCCGCCATCTCGGCGGTGCTCTTCTCCCAGCTGAAGGCCGGAGACGTGGTGGTCCTGCCCGCCGACGGCTACCAGGTGCTGCCACTGGTGCGCGAGCAGCTCACCGCGTACGGCATCGAGGTACGCACCGCCCCGACCGGCGGCGACGCCCAGCTCGAGGTGCTCGACGGCGCGAAGCTGCTGTGGATCGAGACCCCGTCGAACCCGGGGCTCGACGTCTGCGACGTACGACGCCTCGTCGCGGCAGCCCACGCGCAGGGCACCCTTGTCGCGGTCGACAACACCCTGGCGACCCCGCTCGGGCAGCGCCCGCTGGAGCTGGGTGCCGACTTCTCGGTCGCCAGCGGCACCAAGATGCTCACCGGACACGGCGACATCCTCCTCGGATACGTCACCGCGCTGGACGCCGACCTGATGGCGCCCGTGCAGCGCTGGCGGAAGATCGTCGGAGCGATCCCCGGGCCCATGGAGGCCTGGCTGGCCCATCGCTCCCTCGCCACGCTCCAGCTGCGTGCCGACCGGCAGAACGCCAACGCCCTGGTGATCGCCGAGGCGCTGCGCGGTCGGCCCGAGGTGACCGGGCTGCGCTATCCGGGACTGCCCGACGATCCCTCGCACAAGATCGCCTCGCAGCAGATGCGGCGCTTCGGATGCGTGGTGTCCTTCACCCTGCCCACGCGCGAGCGTGCCGACCGATTCCTGGACGCGCTGCGCCTGGTGGACGACGCGACGAGCTTCGGCGGGGTGCGGTCCACCGCCGAACGGCGCGGCCGGTGGGGCGGCGACGCGGTGCCAGAGGGCTTCATCCGTTTCTCGGCCGGCGCCGAGGACCACGAGGACCTGGTGGCGGACGTACTGCGCGCGCTCGACGAATCCGCGCAGTGACCCCTGCCTGAACGACCGGTGAGTATCCTGCGGCATACATCCAGGCTGTCCGCTTAATACCTTGCTACGTACAACGGACGGTCCGAGCCTCCCCCCTCGTGGCTCGGACCGTCCCGGTTCTTTGCGCGAAGAACCGCGCGAACAAGGCTAGTTGACTCTGTGTCAGTGTCCAATCACAGTAGCGACAGAGACCTATCGACTTATTTATAGTTGGGGCTCGGTCGGGGGTGCTGGGAGGGGAGGGGCACCATGGATTTGGCCCTGCTGCGCACTTTTGTGACCGTGCACCGGGCCGGTTCCTTCACTCGCGCCGCCGCGCTGCTCGGTCTCTCGCAGCCTGCCGTCACCTCACAGATCCGCACGTTGGAGCGGCAGGTGGGGCGGCCGCTCTTTCTTCGCCAGGCCCGTGGGGTGACCCCCACGACGATCGGTGACGAGCTCGCCCACAAGGCCGCGCCGCATCTCGACGCCCTGGTGGAGATCGCCGAGACCGGACTCGACGAGGACTCGTCACTGCGCACCCTGCATCTGGCCGGGCCACCGGAGTTCACCGCCGAGCGGGCGCTGCCCGCGCTCACGGAGCTCACGGGCGAGGACGGCCAGGGTTTCGCGCTGCGCGCCTCCTTCGGCAACGCCGAGGAGACACTGGAAGGGCTCGCCGCCGGACATCATGATCTGGCCATCACCACGGCCCGTCCCCGTGGCACCCTGCTCACCGCGACTCCGCTCTGCGACGAGGAGCACGTGCTGGTCGCCGCCCCGCGCTGGGCCGCCCGTATAGGTGCCGGAAAGCTCCGCCGTAAGGGCTCGCCGGCACTGGAGAACTTCCCCGTGGTCGAAGTGCACGAGTCGCTGCCGCTTGTCGCCCGCTACTGGGCATCCGTCTTCGACTCCCACCCGGCCACTTCGGGCACCGTCGTCGTCCCCGATCTGCGCGCCGTGCTTGCCTGCGCCGCCACGGGTGCGGGCCTCGCGGTGCTTCCCCGGTATCTGTGCGCCGGAGCCCTGGAACGGGGTGACGTGGTCGCGCTTCTCGACCCGGCGGTGCCTCCGCTGCGTACGTACTTCCTGGTGGTCCGCACCGGCACACTGGCCATGCCGCACATCGCACGGGCGCACGACTGGCTGCTCCATGCCGCGGCCGACTGGTCCTGATGCCCTCCGAGCCTCCCAGGGCCCCCTGAGCCCCCCAGGGGGCTTTCTGAGCCCTTCCTGAGTGCCTTGGGGCTTCGCGATGTTTCACGTGGAACCAGCCGGGCCACATTTCTCCCATGACCGTCCGACCCGTGGTCAAGCGCACCGCACGCGCCATCCTGCTCGATGGCCACGACCTGATCTTGATCAAGCGCACCAAACCCGGCGTCGATCCCTACTGGCTGACACCCGGTGGCGGGGTCGAACCGGAAGACACGACTGTCGTCGACGCACTCCATCGTGAGGTGCACGAGGAACTCGGTGCCAAGATCACCGATGTGGTGCCCTGTTTCGTCGACACCGTCGAGCACATCGGTGATGACGGCGGCGCGACCGGCGTGAAAGTGCAGCACTTCTTCGTCTGTCGTCTGGAGTCCATGGATCCGTCCCAGCGGCACGGCCCCGAGGTGGACGAGCCCTGCGGCGAGTACGAGATCGTGCGGGTGCCGTTCACCCGGGTCGGCATCGCCTCCGTCCACCTCGTACCGCTGTCCCTGCGGCACTATCTCGACGGGAACATCGAAGGCGTACGGGCGATGCACGCACCGGACCTGGGCTGAGGCTCTTCGGGCCGGGGTCGTGGCCCGGTCTGCCGGATGGGCCCGGTCAGTCCCCGGCCGCGACGAGTTCCTCGACCGAGTCGTGGCGTATGCGGTCCGACGGGATGCCCGCTTCCCTCAGAGCGTCCACCCCGCTGCGGATCATGCCGGGTGGCCCCGAGAGATAGGCGTCGTACTCGTTCCACGGGCCGTACTCGCGTACGGCGTCGGGCAGATGGAGATGCGCCCGCTGGTCGACGACCGGACGTACGGCAAGCCATGGGTGGCTCTGCTGCAGCCGGAGCATCGTGTCGATGTCGTACAGGTCGTGATCGGTGCGGGCACCGTAGAAGACCTCGACCGGCCGCCGCTCCCCGTGCTCGGCGACGTCCTCGACCAGCGCCTTGATGGGCGCGATGCCGGTGCCGCCGCCGAGGCAGAGCAGTCCGCTGTCGGTGGTGTGGTCGACGGTCATCGAGCCGGCCGGCGGGCCGAGCCGGATGATGTCACCGGGACGGGCACGGTGCACCAGCGCGTTGGAAACCCAGCCCGCCGGGACCGCCTTCACATGGAAGGACAGCAGTCCGTCGGACCGGGACGCCGAGGCGAAGGAGTAGTGCCGCCAAATACGCGGCCACCACGGAGTCTCCAGGCTCGTGTACTGCCCGGCGAGGAAGGGGTACGGCTGGTCGGGGCGGACCGTGATGACGGCGATGTCCGGCGTCCTGAGATCGTGCGCGACGACTTCGGCGTACCACCAGGCCGGGGCGCGCAGCTCGTCCGCGGCCGCCGCGTCGATCATCACCTGGGAGATCGTCGTGTACGCGCGCACCCAGGCCGCCTCGGTCTCCGCGTCCCAGATCGCCGAGGCGAACCGGCTGAGCGAGCCGATGAGGCACTCACCGACGGCCGGGTAGTGCTCGGGCCGGGTGCCGTACTTACGGTGGCCACGGCCGAGGTTCTGCAGGTAGTCGACGAGAACCGGAGTGTTGTCGATGTGTTCGGCTGCGGTCAGCAGCGCCTTGAGCAGTCGGTCTCGCTGGGTGTCCATCGCCGCGGGGAACAGCGGCCGTAGATCCGGGTGGCGCACGAAGAGGAGTGCGTAGAAGTAAGAAGTGACCTTGTCGGCGACGGGGCCGACCTCGGCCATGGTCCGGCGGATGAGCACGGCGTCCGGAGACGGCTGCGGAGTGGGGGCGGACCTCTGGACGGACAACCGCGGCTCCGGGCCGGACGGTCCCGGCTCGGGCAGTGGGGGCGCCTGATGGGAGACGGGAGGCTCGGGCGACCGCGGCTTCTGAAAGGGCTCGGGCGGCTCCGGCAACCGCGGCCCGTCGAAAGGAGCGGGAGATTCAGGCGACCGAGGCCCGTCGAAGGGCGCGGGAGGCTCGCGGAACCGCTGCTCCTGGACCGGGACCCGAGGCTCGGCAAGCCGCTGCTCCTGGGCGGGTACACGCGGCTGCGAGCCGGGGCCGGACTGCTCACGCCCGGGATCCGTCCACTCCCGCCCGAACACGGACTGCTCCGGGCCGGCATCGGACTGCGCAGAGGAGCCATGGCCGGGCCCGGCCGGACCTGACCACGGCCGAGCGGATGCGTGGGCGGGCTCCTGCTCGGGGCGTGGGGCCTCAGTGGGTGCGGGCTGGGAAGTCGGCTCTGCCTCCACCGCGGAGGATATTCGTTCCTGCTGTGTCGTTGCCCGACCCGCGGCAGGTCGGCCGACCGGGCGCATCGCGGCCAGACGGCGGCCGTCGGCGGGCTCCCTCTCCCCATCGGACGGCAGTGGTTCCTTGCGCGGCGTGAACCAGCCGCCCCCGCCATTGCCTCCGGAAGTGCCGTTGTCGGCCGACGTGGTGGTCGGAGCGTCCATGGTGTGCCTCGCCTCGAACATCTTTCGGTCGGTCTGCGCACTTCCGCGGTCGGAAGATGCCTACTTTCCCCCGTAGACGACTTGCTTTCCTGCCCCGTTCAGTCCCCACCAGCCAATGCGGCCACATTCAACCCGCATTCCTACTCTGTACGGACAAGTAAGGCGAGAATGTGACATTGGCCGCACCACCCTCACTGCAGCATCCCACTCCGAGTCAGCACCCGGCCGCATAACGGAAAATACGGGTCTTCGATCTCTCCGTCCCGTTACGCTGCATTGGCCTGCGTTCGTGCCCCACGAGACGTGCGTACATCACGATGGACGCGAACCGGAGTCGACCATACCGGCAGCCGCCCCACAAACAAGTACCCCCTGCCTTCCGCCCGGGGAGGCGCTGCCCCACTCTCAACTGCCTTGATTACAAGGCGCGTCGGACCAATTCATAGGCGTCCCACAGGTCTCGTCCCACGTAGGAGTGCGTGGCAAGGCCTGCCAGGTGCCGATCCGCATTGACGGCGACGGAGACCGGCACCGTCTCGAACAGGTCCTTGTCGGACAGCGAGTCGCCGTAGGCGACACAATCGGCCCGCATCACCCCGAACTCTTCACAGAGCCGGTCCGCGATCTGCACCTTCGCCGCGGCACTGAGAATGCCCGCGAGATCAACGGGCTCGCTGAATGGCAGAGCGGGAAAACGCGAACCGTACGCCGCATGCGCACCCCACGCCGTCAATCGCTCGACGAAGAACGAGGGCGAGAGGGAGACGACGGCACAGTAGTCGCCATTGCCTCTGATCTCCGCCCAGACGTCCTCGATGCCCGACAGCCACGGCGCACCCTCGAAGGCCGCCGCCACATGTTCCTCCCTGAGATCCGCCCACAAGGCGTGCACCCGTACGGCGTACTCCGGCGGACCGATCCGTCCTGCCGAGATCGCTCGGTCAAGCGCGACAGTCTCGGCCTCCAGACCGATCTGCCGTGAGATCTCCTGGGGCGCGGAACTCCCGTACAGCAACGTTCCGTCAAGGTCGAAGAGGTGAAGTCGTGGCATGGAAGCCGAGGCTAGCGGCCCGAGCGTCTGTCGCTGTTTCACGTGAAACATCTGTCCGTGCGCTGTGGGAAGCGACGCTGTCTCCATGCCCTCACCCGAGACATGACATGGCCAAAAGCGCATAGATCCCTGGGCAAACAGGTGGACGCCAGGGGTGTATGTCAGACAGCCTGACCTGCGTGTCGACACCTTCCCCCGCCCCTCTGCCCATCCGCCGCCTGACGCCTCGCGATCTCACCGCCTGCGCCGATTTGTCAGAGAACCGGGGGTGGCCCCGTGAGGAACACAAGTGGGGTCTGCTCCTCACCGCCGGGACGGGCTACGGCATCGACGACCCCGACGGCGGTCTCGTCACCGCCTGCGTCGTGACCGAGTACGGAACGCCGGAGAGACTTGAACTGGGAGCGATCGGAATGGTGCTGGTCGCCGAGCGGCATGCCCGCCAGGGTGTCGGACGACGCCTGATGCGGCATGTCGTGGCAGAGATGGGCACCACCCCGCTGACCCTGCACGCGACTCCCTATGGCCAACCGCTCTACGAGGAGTTGGGCTTCAAGGTCACGGGCCGCGCCGAGATGGTCCGTGGACACTTCGTTCCTGGCGGGCCAGATCCGAAGGTGTCCACGCGTGCGGCCACCGCCGAGGACCTCGCCACGATTCTTCGGCTCGACGCCGAGGTCTTCGGCTCCGACCGCACCCATGTGATCACGCGGCTGCCCGTCTTCTCCGACCAGTTGCGTGTCGCCGTGGAGAACGGCCGGATCATCGGCTATGCGGCGGCCTGGCCCAACATGGACACCCATGTGGTGGGTCCACTGATCGCCCGTGACACCGAGACGGCGAAGGCACTCATCGCCTCACTCGCCGCCCACACCGACCGCCCGCTCCGCACCGACATCGACGTACGGCACGAAAAGCTGCTGTCCTGGGCGAAGGAACACGGCCTGGAGCCCACGAGCTTCAACGCGGTCATGACGTACGGGATCTCGGAGTTGCCCGGGGACTGGACGCGACGCTTCGCTCCGCTCACGGTGGCGGCGGGCTGAGAGCCGCCGGGGTGCAGTCGCATCCACCGCCCGGAGAACCACTCACCGCGTAGAGAAGCGCCGGTCCCCGTCGTCCGTGGGGGACCGGCGCTTGTCTACGGGGGCGCAGTCAGACGAGCGTCTCCACCGCCGCGACGGCGAAGTCGTGGTCCTGGTCGGGCGCTCCGCCACCGACCCCGATCGCCCCGATCAGACGGCCGTCGCGACGGACCGGAACACCGCCCGCGATGAACAGGAGCGGACGGTCGAGCGCGGTGGGCAGGGTGTGGAAGAGGCCGCCGGGCTGGACGGCGTCAACCAGTTCCCTGGTGGCGGAGTCCAGCTGGAGGGCCGTGTAGGCCTTGCGTGTGCTGGTCTCGCCGGAAATCAGTACGGCGCGGTCGTCGCGCCGGAAGGCGAGCAGATGGCCGCCCGCGTCGAGGACGGTGACGCTGACCGTGACTCCGGCGGCCTCGGCGGCACGGCGGGCCGCAGAGACGAGAACCTCGGCGTCCTGGATGGTCAGCGGAGCAACGGCGACGGTGGTGGTCATGAGGGACTTTCTCCTTGAGGTGCTGTTCGGGCGTGGCCGACCAGGGGGGTGGGCTCAGCCGTGAGAGGCCGGCTGCTCCTCAGTGGCTCAGAGGTGGACGGCGCTCCGCTGCTCGATGGGCGCGCTTGCGGTGGCGACGGTGCCGACCGCATCGGCTCGGCGCTCCAGGGCTGCCGAGACGACGGCCAGAACCAGAGCTCCCGCGGCGAGCGCCGCACCGACCCAGTTGGGGGCGGTGTAACCGAGGCCGGCTGCGATGACGAGGCCACCGAGCCAGGCCGAGAGGGCGTTGCCGAGGTTGAAGGCACCGATGTTCACGGCTGAGGCCAGGGTGGGGGCACCGTGCGCCTGGTCGAGGACACGCTTCTGCAGCGGCGGCACGGTCGCGAACCCGAGGGCGCCGATCAGCGCGATCGTGAGGGCAGCCAGGATCTTGGTGTGCGCGGTCACCGTGAACAGGGCGAGCACGATGGCGAGGCCGCCCAGGGACACGTACAGCATCGGCATCAGAGCGCGGTCGGCGAACCTGCCGCCGATGAGGTTTCCGGCGACCATGCCGAGGCCGAAGAGGACCAGCAGCCAGGTGACGGAGGTGTCGGCGAAGCCGGCGACGTGGGTCATCATCGGCGCGATGTAGGTGATGGCCGCGAAGACACCTCCGAAGCCGAGCACGGTCATCGCCATGGCCAGCAGGACCTGGACGTTCTTGAAGGCGGCGAGCTCGTGGCGGAGATGCACACCCTCGGGCTTCGGCATCTCGGGGACCAGCTTGGCGATACCGAGCAGACCGATCACTCCGAGCGCGGCGACTCCGGCGAAGGTGACCCGCCAGCCCGCGGACTGTCCGATCAACGTACCCAGGGGGACACCGACCACATTGGCGATGGTGAGACCGCTGAACATCATGGCGATCGCACCGGCCTTCTTCTCCGGCGCGACAAGCTCGGCGGCGACGACCGATCCGATACCGAAGAACGCGCCGTGAGCGAGAGAGGCGACGACCCGGCCCGCCAGCATCAGCCCGAAGGCCGGGGCGACGGCGGAGAGCAGGTTGCCGACGATGAACAACCCCATCAGCAGCATCAGCATCCGCTTGCGGGACACCTTCGTGCCGAGCGCGGTCATGATCGGGGCGCCGATCACCACACCGAGGGCATAGCCGGTCACCAACAGTCCGGCCGTGGGGATGGAGACACCGAAGTCACCGGCGACCTCGGGCAGCACACCCATGATCACGAACTCGGTGGTTCCGATTCCGAAGGCCCCGATCGCGAGGGCCAGAAGCGCGAGAGGCATGGTGGGGACACCTTCCCAAACGATTGCAGGAGCGCTTTGCGTGCGTTCACAATAGTTGCACACGCGGGCTAGGTGCAAGCGCGGACTATTGCGCTCGTGCTCTACCCTGGTGTCAGCCGCTCCGGGACGGAGGAACACGCCATGACAGCCACGGACCCCGCGCTCACCGCCCTTGCTCAGGGGTGGTGCGCCCTCTCCCTGCTGCACGGGAGGATCGAGGCCCACATCGAGCGCGCCCTGCAGACCAAGCACGAGCTCAGCGTGAGGGAATACTCCCTGCTCGACGTGCTCAGCCGGCAGCACGACGGCGAGGGTGGTCACTTGCAGATGAAGCAGGTCGCGGACGCGGTCGTGCTCAGTCAGAGCGCCACCACACGGCTCGTCACCCGGCTCGAGGACCGTGGTCTGCTGGCCCGCTATCTGTGCCCGACCGACCGTCGCGGCATCTACACGAATGTCAGCGAGGCCGGGCTCAAGCTCCTCGAAGAGGCACGGCCCACCAACGACACCGCCCTGCGCGAGGCGCTCGACGAAGCGGCCAAGTCCCCCGAACTGGCCCCACTGGTCCGCGTCGTGGAATCGGCGAGTGTGTCCGCCTAGGCAGGGACGGCCTCCCGTCCCGCTGCCTGGTGTCCACACAGCCCGAACGGGTGCCTGGATACGCTGTGGCCATGGGAGATCTTGAGATTCGACCGGCCGCTTCGGACGACGTCCCCGCCATCGTCGCGATGCTCGCCGATGATCCGCTCGGCGCCCAGCGGGAGTCACCCGATGACCTGACCCCCTACCTGGCCGCGCTCGAGCGGCTGAGCGCCGACCCGAATCAGCACCTGGTGGTCGCGGTGCGCGAGGGACGCGTCGTCGGCACCCTGCAGCTCACGGTCCTTCCCGGGCTGTCCCGCAAGGGCTCGACCCGCTCCCTCATCGAGGGCGTGCGCATCCACTCCGACGAGCGCGGCAGCGGTCTCGGTACCCGGTTCATCGAGTGGGCGATCGAGGAATCCCGGCGCCAGGGATGCCAGTTGGTCGAGCTGACCTCCGACGCCACCCGCACCGACGCCCACCGCTTCTACGAGCGGCTCGGCTTCACGGCCTCACATGTGGGCTTCAAGCTGGCGCTCTGAGCCACCTGCGTGCGCCAGGGCCTGTTTCACGTGAAACAGGCCCCGTATGACAGCGGCTACTGAATCCCTCCCCAGCCCTCGGGGTCCACTCCGCCCGGCACAGGAGCGCCCTCGTCGTACGGCTCACGTGTGAAGACGAACGAACCCAGGTCGAGGTGGCTCAGGGACCCGTCCGGGCGCCGTACGGCCCGTAGCGGCTCCCCCGTGTAGTAGCCGTCGAGTCCCGTCCAGGTCCCGTCCCCGTTCGCCCGGAAGCGCGACCCACGGCCACCCCCTGCCAGCGGGCCCAGCTCGACCATGCCGTCGGCCCTCAGGCGAAGCGCGCAGGCCTGGGTGCCCCAGTACCAGGGGCCGGCCAATTCCAGGACGGACTGATCGACTTCGGCGACCGGACGCCATGGCTCGGGAATGCGCGGCTCGGCCTCGGCGACGATCCGTACGAGATCGGTGGCGACGGTCAGCGCCCGCGGACCGGAGGTGCAGTTGGACAGCACCACCGCCGCCACGTCGTCCTCCACACCGATGGCGAGTGCCGCAAGGAAGCCGGGCAGAGACCCCGAGTGACCCACCAGGATCCGGCCCGATCGATGCAGCACCTGCAGCCCCAGACCGTAGGAGTCTCCCGAGGCCAGCTGGTCGGCTTCCAAGGGCGCCGCGGGCGTACGCATCTCCCGCAGGGACTCCGCGCCGAGCACCGCCGCGTGTCCCGTGGTCAGGAAGACGGCGAACCGCGCCAAGTCCCCGGTGGTGGACCACAATTGCCCGGCAGGAGCCATCCGGCCGAGGTCCTCGGCGGGCTCCGGCATCATGACGTCCGCCCACGGATGCACGGCCCAGCCCCCCGCATGGGGTGCCTGCGGCTGCCCACTCGTGCGGTGCAGGCCCAGCGGGTCGAGCACCTCGCGCCGCAGGGCCTCTTCCCAGGGGACTCCCCGCAGTTCCTCGATCAGTGCGCCCAGCAGGGTGTAGCCGGGGTTCGAGTAGTGATGCAGCCGCCCGGCCGGATGCAGGAAGGGCTGCTCACCGAGCACGTCCGAGAGCTCGGGGCGCAGCGAACCGGGTGTGCGTTCCCACCAGGGGCCGGGCGTCTCGGCCGCCAGCCCGGCGGTGTGCGCGAGGAGTTGGGCGATGGTGGCCTCCCCCGCGCCGGTGCCCGGAAGATGCTTCTCCAGCGGGTCGCCCAAGTCGAGCAGTCCCTCGTCGCGCAGCCGCAGCACCAGCACGGCCGTGAAGGTCTTGGTGATCGAACCGATTCGGTACTGCACGTTCTCGTCCGGCCCGTGCCCGTCCACCGAGGTGCGCGACCCGTGCCACACCGGCTCCCCGCCCCGGACGACCGCCGCGACCAGCGACGGCGTCCGCCCCTCGGCCTGAGCGACGGCGATGCGGTGCAACAGAGCCCGGCGTGTGCCGGGAAGGAGCTTTTCCTGGGGTGTCGTCATGCCCTCAGTCCACCCGGCCCGGCACCGCACGTCGAGTGCATTTCCCCGAAGCGGGCTCATGTCTTCCGCACCGCGCCCAGGGGGGATCAGGTCTGTGCCATGTCCACGAAGCGCGAGTAGTGGCCCTGGAAGGCCACGGTGATCGTGGCCGTCGGGCCGTTACGGTGCTTGCCGACGATGATGTCCGCCTCGCCCGCGCGCGGTGACTCCTTCTCGTAGGCATCCTCGCGGTGCAGCAGGATCACCATGTCCGCGTCCTGCTCGATCGATCCGGATTCACGCAGGTCGGAGACCATGGGCTTCTTGTCCGTGCGCTGTTCGGGACCACGGTTGAGCTGCGACAGCGCGATCACCGGCAGCTCCAGCTCCTTGGCCAGCAGCTTCAGGTTTCGCGACATGTCGGAGACCTCCTGCTGCCGGCTCTCGGACCGCTTGCCGCCCGACTGCATCAGTTGCAGATAGTCGATGACGACGAGCTTCAGATCGGCGCGCTGCTTGAGGCGCCGGCACTTGGCGCGGATCTCCATCATGGACAGGTTCGGGGAGTCGTCGATGTAGAGCGGTGCGGCCGAGACGTCGGGCATCCGGCGCGCGAGTCGCGTCCAGTCCTCGTCGGTCATCGTGCCGGATCGCATGTGGTGCAGGGCCACACGTGCTTCGGCTGACAGCAGGCGCATCGCGATCTCGTTGCGCCCCATTTCGAGCGAGAAGATCACGCTGGGCATGTTGTGCTTGATCGAACAGGCCCGCGCGAAGTCCAGCGCCAGCGTCGACTTACCCATGGCGGGACGAGCCGCGATGATGATCATCTGGCCCGGGTGCAGACCGTTCGTGAGCGAGTCGAGGTCGGTGAAGCCGGTCGGCACACCGGTCATCTCCCCCGACCGTGAACCGATCGCCTCGATCTCGTCGAGCGCACCCTCCATGATGTCGCCCAGCGGCAGGTAGTCCTCGGTGGTGCGCTGCTCGGTGACCGCGTAGATCTCGGCCTGGGCGGTGTTGACGATCTCGTCCACGTCGCCGTCGGCCGCGTACCCCATCTGTGTGATGCGCGTGCCGGCCTCGACCAGGCGGCGCAGGACCGCGCGCTCATGGACGATCTCCGCGTAGTACTCGGCGTTCGCCGCCGTGGGGACCGTCTGGACGAGGGTGTGCAGATACGAGGCACCACCGACCTTGGTGATCTCACCCCGCTTGGTGAGCTCGGCTGCGACCGTGATCGGGTCGGCCGGCTCGCCCTTCGCGTACAGATCGAGGATCGCGGTGTAGATGGTCTCGTGCGCGGGCCGGTAGAAGTCATGGCCCTTGATGACCTCGACGACGTCGGCGATGGCGTCCTTGGACAGGAGCATGCCACCGAGAACGGACTGCTCCGCGTCGAGGTCCTGGGGAGGCACGCGCTCGAAGGACGATCCTCCGCCTTCCCACGGCCCGTTGTCCCGGTCGCGGTCGTGCTGTTCGTCGCGGCCCCGGCCACCCTCGCGGCCCCGGCGGGAAGCGGGCAGACGATCACTGGGACCGCTGTCGGCCCACGGGTCGTCCAAGGGCTCGGAAATACTCACCGAGCCACCTCCTCCCGTCCGCCGAGCGGACCTAACCGTGCCTCTCATTTCTACGGCACGGCACTGACAAATAAGAGGCCCAACTCCGGTTCTGACGTGTCGGTTTTGCGAGGCTTCCGAGGGCAGAAAAGAGAGCGGGCGACGCACCACGTTAGGCCCGCGGGCACCGTCAGCCAATCTGGTTATCCACAGGCCATGTGGACGACGGCCCCGATGCTGTGGAGAACTCCACAAAACCTGTGCACGACCCGGTGGACAGGCCTGTGAACAAGCCCTCAACCACTCGAAAGAAACCGCCCTGACCTGCTCTTTAACCATCCACCGGCTGTGCAGAAGAAAAACTTTCCCGGTCAGACCAAGATCGCTGCAAACGGTACACGGCGACACGCCCGACGAGCGCACAGGTAATGGTCACTATCACTTTGCATCTCTTACCTGTGGAAGATTAGATTGGTGCCCATGACACAGGCTCCCCCGGCACCCGAGGCCGCCCGACGCCGGCACGACCGAGAGATCGTCGCGTTGGCCGTTCCGGCCTTCGGCGCTCTTGTCGCCGAGCCTCTTTTCGTGATGGCCGACAGCGCCATCGTCGGGCACCTCGGCACCGCGCAACTGGCCGGCCTCGGTGTCGCCTCCGCCCTCCTCACGACCGCCGTCAGTGTTTTCGTCTTTCTCGCGTACGCCACCACCGCCGCCGTCGCCCGACGGGTCGGCGCCGGTGATCTGCGGGCCGCGATACGTCAGGGCATGGACGGCATCTGGCTCGCGCTGCTGCTCGGCGCGGTCGTCATAGCCACGGTCCTGCCCACGGCACCCGCCCTCGTGGAACTCTTCGGCGCCTCGCACACCGCGGCCCCGTACGCGACGACCTATCTGCGCATCTCCTCGCTCGGTATCCCAGCGATGCTCATCGTGCTCGCATCCACCGGTGTCCTGCGCGGACTGCAGGACACGAAGACCCCCCTCTATGTCGCCGTCGGGGGCTTCGTCGCCAACGCCGCGCTCAACGCGGGCCTCGTCTACGGCGCCGGACTGGGTATCGCCGGCTCCGCCTGGGGCACCGTCATCGCCCAGTTCGGTATGGCCGCGGTGTATCTCTTCGTCGTCGTCCGCGGAGCCCGGAAGCACGGGGCCTCGCTACGACCGGACGCCGCCGGGATACGGGCCTGCGCTCAGGCCGGTGCGCCGCTGCTCGTGCGCACGCTGTCGCTGAGGACGATCCTCATGATCGCCACGGCTGTCGCCGCACGACTCGGGGACGCCGACATGGCCGCACACCAGATCATCCTGTCCCTGTGGAGTCTGCTCGCCTTCGCGCTCGACGCCATCGCCATCGCCGGACAGGCCATCATCGGACGCTATCTCGGTGCGAACGACGCGCAGGGTGCTCGCGAGGCCTGCCGCCGCATGGTCCAGTGGGGCATCGCTTCCGGTGTCGCCCTCGGCCTGCTGGTGATCGCCGCCCGCCCGATCTTCCTTCCCCTGTTCACCAGCGACTCGGCCGTCCAGAACACGGCGCTTCCCGCCCTGGTTCTGGTGGCCGTCTCACAACCGATCAGCGGAGTCGTCTTCGTCCTGGACGGAGTCCTGATGGGCGCGGGAGACGGGCCCTACCTGGCGTGGGCCATGCTGCTCACCCTGGCGCTCTTCACTCCCGTCGCGCTGTTGGTGCCCACACTCGGGGGCGGGCTCACCGCGCTCTGGGGAGCGATGACGCTGATGATGACGGTGAGGATGCTGACCCTGTGGGTGCGCTCTCACTCGGGACGCTGGATCGTCACGGGCGCGACACGCTGAACCAGTGCACTGGCCGTTTCACGTGAAACGGCCAGTGCAGCCGGCCATCCCGCCCTGGCCCTGCCTCTCGCCCAGGCCGTCGCCATCGCTGTCGTCCTCGCCGTCACGCTCAGGCCCGTTTCACGTGAAACACAGAGCAGCTCGCCCTGCTGGACGAAGAAGGGCCGTACCCCAGCGGGTACGGCCCTTCTCTCAGCTATGCCGAGCGCAGCGGTCAGGCCGCGACGACCTCGATGTTGACCTTGGCGGCAACCTCGGGGTGCAGACGCACGGACGTCTCGTGGGCGCCCAGGGTCTTGATCGGCGAGCCCAGCTCGATGCGGCGCTTGTCGACCTCGGGGCCACCGGAAGCCTTGATCGCCGAAGCGATGTCGGCCGGGGTGACGGAACCGAAGAGACGACCGGCGTCGCCGGAGCGGACGGCCAGACGGACCTTCACGCCTTCGAGGCGGGCCTTGATCTCGTTGGCCTGCTCGATGGTCGCGATCTCGTGGATCTTGCGAGCACGACGGATCTGCTCGACGTCCTTCTCGCCACCCTTGGTCCAGCGGATCGCAAAGTTCCGCGGGATCAGGTAGTTGCGAGCGTAACCGTCCTTGACGTCGACGACGTCGCCCGCGGCACCGAGGCCGGAGACCTCGTGGGTGAGGATGATCTTCATTGGTCGGTCACCCTTCCCTTATCGCGCGGTGGAGGTGTAGGGCAGCAGCGCCATCTCACGGCTGTTCTTCACGGCCGTGGCGACGTCACGCTGGTGCTGCGTGCAGTTGCCGGTCACGCGGCGGGCACGGATCTTGCCGCGGTCGGAAATGAACTTCCGCAGCATGTTCGTGTCCTTGTAGTCCACGTACGTGACCTTGTCCTTGCAGAATGCGCAGACCTTCTTCTTCGGCTTGCGCACAGGCGGCTTCGCCATGGTGTATCTCCTGTGTGATCAAGAAGTGGGGGTACGGCCCACCCTCGGCCCGAGGGCCTAGAAGGGGGGCTCGTCCGAGTAGCCGCCGCCAGAGCCGCCGGAGCCGCCGGAGTTTCCACCCCAGCCGCCACCGCCGCCGCCCTGGTTGCCACCGGCAGGAGCGCTGGTCGCCCAGGGGTCGTCCGCGGGAGCTCCGCCGCCGCCCTGCTGGCCGCCGCCGGAGCCTCCGCCCCAGCCGCCGCCCTGCTGGCCGCCGCCACCGCCGCCGCCGTAACCGCCCTGGCCACCTCGACCGGCGGTCTTGGTGACCTTGGCCGTGGCGTTCTTCAGGCTGGCGCCGACTTCCTCGACGTCCAGCTCGTAGACCGTGCGCTTGACGCCCTCACGGTCCTCGTAGGACCGCTGCTTCAGCCGGCCCTGCACGATGACGCGCATGCCTCGCTGGAGCGACTCGGCGACGTTCTCCGCCGCCTGACGCCAGACCGAGCAGGTCAGGAACAGGCTCTCGCCGTCCTTCCACTCATTGGTCTGACGGTCGAAGGTGCGGGGAGTGGACGCGACACGGAACTTCGCGACCGCCGCACCGGAAGGGGTGAAGCGCAGCTCGGGGTCGTCGACAAGATTGCCGACGACCGTGATGACGGTCTCGCCTGCCATGGGGGAACCTCTCGGCGGGTTTGCTGCTGGCTGCTAGTGCTGCTACTCGATGCCCGAGATCAGCTGAGCTGCAGAGCTCAGTGGGTCTCGGGACGGAGGACCTTGGTCCGGAGGACCGACTCGTTCAGGTTCATCTGGCGGTCGAGCTCCTTGACGACCGCAGGCTCGGCCTGCAGGTCGATGACCGAGTAGATGCCCTCGGGCTTCTTCTTGATCTCGTACGCGAGACGACGACGGCCCCAGGTGTCGACCTTCTCGACCTTTCCGTTGCCCTCACGGACGACGGAGAGGAAGTTCTCGATCAGCGGGGAGACAGCGCGCTCCTCGAGATCGGGGTCGAGGATGACCATCACCTCGTAGTGACGCATGTGGAACCCACCTCCTTTGGACTCAACGGCCACGGCGGTTCCGTGGCAGGAGGGTTGTGATGCGTTCGCAACGGTATCCGCCGCCACTGACAACGCCACTGACAAGAGGACTCCGTCGATGAACCGAGTGATCGGTGAACCGAAGGGGAATCCTTGTCGTGACCTGGCCATGGCCTGGGCAGACACCGGTGCAGAGGGTACAGAGTACCTGCACACCCGCTTCCGGTTGAAATCCGGCCGGGGTCACCGTCAATCTGTACACATCGGGTGTGTATGGCGCTACGATGCGCCGCCTTCCGCAGGAGGTGCCCTATGGCACAGACGCGACCCACCGTTGCCGGCTCTCTGTTCGCGACGGACCACAAACCCCACCCCCTCCAAGACACGCTGCTCGCGGTGACTCTGGTGCTCGGAGTCACCGCTCTCATCACGGCAGCCTTCAACAGCCTGCACCTCATCAGCTCGTGGGCAGGCCTGATCGGGATCATCACCGGCGCCTCCGGGCAGTTCATCTCGGAGACGACCCGGGAACGCTTCGGCCTGATCCTGGGTCTCGGTGCCTCGGCCGTCGGCTTCTTCCTCGGCATGGCGCACGGCGGCCTCTTCGGCGGCATCATCGGCTGAGGCGACCGGACCCGTTCCGCGGGCCAGGCAGCCGGACCGTTTCGCGGGCCGGACGGCCGGACCCGTTTCGCGGGCCGGACCGCCGGACACAACCTCGTCCGGGCGGCCGGAGACACCACCGCCTGCCGTTACAGCCGGACACATCACCTCAGAACGTCCTGACCACGCTTCGGTCGGGACGCAGGTTCAGTACGGCCCAGTCGGGGCGCTCCCGGGGCGCAGTAGGCTTCGGCGCGAGAGCCGGAGCCCCTGTACCCATGGGGACACACCAGCCCGAGGAGCGCCCCGAATGAGCCTGACCCTGAGGACCATCAGCCGAGAGCAGCATCTGGCCTACATCCAGAGCCTGCCCGCGGCTAGCCACATGCAGGTTCCGGCATGGGCCGATGTCAAGGCGGAGTGGCGCTCCGAGAGCCTGGGCTGGTTCGACGAGCGGACCGGCGAGATGGTGGGCGCCGGGCTGGTGCTGTACCGCCAGCTGCCCAAGATCAAGCGCTACCTCGCCTACCTCCCCGAGGGCCCGGTCATCAACTGGTACGCGCCGAACCTCGACGAGTGGCTGCAGCCGATGCTCGCGCACCTCAAGCAGCAGGGCGCCTTCTCCGTGAAGATGGGCCCGCCGGTGATCATCCGGCGCTGGGAGGCCACGTCCATCAAGGGCGGCATCCAGAACCCGGACGTGAAGCGCCTGCGCGACATCGAGGCGGACTTCATCGAACCGCGCGCCTTCGAGGTCGCCGACAAGCTGCGCCGCATGGGCTGGCAGCAGGGTGAGGACGGCGGCGCCGGCTTCGGCGACGTACAGCCCCGCTACGTCTTCCAGGTGCCGCTGGCCAACCGCTCCCTGGAAGAGGTCCACAAGAACTTCAACCAGCTGTGGCGACGCAACATCAAGAAGGCCGAGAAGGAGGGCGTCGAGGTCGTCCAGGGCGGCTACCACGACCTCGAGGAGTGGCAGCGGCTGTACGAGATCACGGCGATCCGCGACCACTTCCGGCCGCGCCCGCTGTCGTACTTCCAGCGCATGTGGTCGGCCCTCAACACCGAGGACCCCAACCGGATGCGGCTCTACTTCGCCCGGCGCGGCGGCGTGAACCTGTCCGCGGCCACGATGCTGGTCGTCGGCGGGCACGTCTGGTACTCGTACGGCGCGTCGGACAACATCGGGCGTGAGTTCCGGCCCTCGAACGCGATGCAGTGGCGGATGCTGCGCGACTCGTACGCCCTGGGCGCGACCGTCTACGACCTGCGCGGCATCTCCGACTCGCTGGACGAGACGGACCACCTCTTCGGTCTGATCCAGTTCAAGGTGGGCACGGGCGGGCAGGCCGCCGAGTACCTCGGCGAGTGGGACTTCCCGCTCAACAAGCTGCTCCACAAGGCACTCGACATCTACATGTCACGCCGCTGAGCCCGTACACGTCGCGCCGCTGAGCCGGCCCGGAGCGCATGCCGAGCCGCCCATCCGGCCCGGCGTGGCCCCGTCGGTCCGGCGGATCCGCCACAATTTCCCTACCTCTGATTCACCGCAGCCACGAGAAAGGTTCCGGGACCGGCCATGGCGCTCACGCTCTACGTCGACACCGCGCGCTGGCGGGCACACCACAAGCAGGTGTCCGAGCAGTTTCCGGGGCTCGTCCCCGTCTGCAAGGGCAACGGCTACGGCTTCGGCCACGAGCGGCTCGCCGACGAGGCCACCCGCCTCGGCTCGGACATCCTGGCCGTCGGCACCACGTACGAGGCCGCCCGGATCAAGGACTGGTTCGGCGGCGATCTGCTGGTCCTGACGCCGTTCAGGCGGGGCGAGGAGCCCGTACCGCTGCCCGACCGTGTCATCCGCTCGGTGTCGTCCATCGACGGCGTGTACGGCCTCGTGGGCGCCCGTGTCGTCATCGAGGTGATGTCCTCGATGAAGCGGCACGGTGTCAGCGAGCAGGATCTGCCGCATCTGCACTCCGCCATAGAGAACGTCCGGCTGGAGGGCTTCGCCATCCACCTGCCGCTGGACCGCACCGACGGCTCGGACGCCGTCGAGGAGGTCATCGGCTGGATGGACCGTCTGCGCGCGGCCCGGCTGCCGCTGCACACGATGTTCGTCAGCCACCTCAAGGCCGATGAGCTCGCGCGGCTGCAGCAGCAGTTCCCGCAGACCCGCTTCCGCGCCCGTATCGGCACCCGGCTGTGGCTGGGGGACCACGACGCGACCGAGTACCGCGGAGCCGTCCTGGACGTCACCCGTGTCTCCAAGGGCGACCGCTTCGGCTACCGGCAGCAGAAGACGGCCTCCGACGGCTGGCTGGTCGTCGTGGCGGGCGGTACGTCGCACGGAGTGGGCCTGGAGGCTCCGAAGGCTCTGCACGGCGTCATGCCGCGCGCCAAGGGCGTCGCCCGGGCCGGCCTGGCGACGGTCAACCGGAACCTTTCTCCGTTCGTCTGGGCCGGCAAGCAGCGCTGGTTCGCCGAGCCGCCGCACATGCAGGTGTCGATCCTCTTCGTGCCGTCGGACGCCACGGAGCCGCGGGTCGGCGACGAGCTGGTGGCCCATCTGCGGCACACCACCACGCAGTTCGACCGCATCGTGGAGCGCTGAGCCCGGGACACGGACACCCGTCTCTGCCCTCCGGGGAAACAGCAAAAAGGCCGTACACACGTACCGTGTACGGCCTTTCGCGTCGCCCGTCAGAGCCGGGCCGAGCCCTGTTCGCTCAGAGCGAACTGTCCTCCCGGGCCGGCCCCTCGCCGTTGCCGCCCCAATCCACCTGCGGCCCGTCGAAGTACGCGGCGTGCCGCGCCGGATGGGCCGCCGCGCCGAGCACGAAGACGTCCTCCGCGCCGTCCAGGACGCCTCCCGAGGGATCGTCCTCGCCCGCCCTGCGCACGACGTCCCGCTCCGGCATGAGGATGTCGCGTACGACCACGGCGCACAGGTACAGCGTGCCCAGAAGGTGGGCGGCGATCGCGAACTGGTACCCGTGGGAGGAGAGGCCCTTGTGGGCCTCCCCGCTGGTCGTGTACGCGAGGTACATCCAGATCCCCAGGAAGTACGCGACCTCGCACGCCTGCCAGATCAGGAAGTCCCGCCACTTCGGCCGGGCCAGCGCGGCCAGGGGGATCAGCCACAGCACGTACTGGGGCGAGTAGACCTTGTTGGTGAGGATGAAGGCCGCGACGATCAGGAAGGCCAGCTGGGCGAAGCGGGGGCGGCGCGGGGCGGTGAGCGCGAGCGCGGCCATGGCCACGCAGACGAGCACCATCAGGACCAGCGCCCACGCGTTCGCCGTCTGGTAGCTGATCGGGACCTTCCACCAGGTGGAGATGAACAGAAAGACCGAACCGAAGTCGATCCCCCTGGTCTGGCTGAAGCTGTAGAACTTCGCCCAGCCTTCCGGCGCGAGGTACATCACGGGAAGGTTCACCACGAGCCAGGCTCCGACCGCGCCCATGAGCGCGTTCCCGAACTCCCGCCACTTGCCCGCCCGCCAGCACAGCACGAGCAGCGGTCCCATGAGCAGGAACGGGTAGAACTTGGCGGCCGTGGCGAGCCCGAGCAGGACACCGAAGGCGAGGGAGCGGCCACGCGACCACATGAGCATCGCGGCGGCCAGCAGGGCCACCGCGAGGAGGTCCCAGTTGATGGTGGCCGTGAGCGCGAAGGCGGGCGCGAGGGCGACCAGGAGGCCGTCCCAGGGGCGCAGGCGGTGGGTGCGCGCGGTGCATACGGCGATGACCGCCGCGCACACCATGAGCATCCCGGCGTTGACCATCCAGTAGATCTGCTCCTGGTGCTGGATGCTGCCGCCGCCCGGCGTGAGCCAGGCCGCGACCTCCATGAACAGACCGGTCAGGACCGGGTACTCGAGGTAGTCCATGTCGCCGGGGAGCTTGTCGAAGTACGGCACGAGCCCGTCGGCGAAACCGCGTCCCTGGTAGAGGTGCGGGATGTCCGAGTAGCACGCGTGCGTGTACTGCGTGCTGGCCCCGAAGAACCAGCCACTGTCGTAGCAGGGCAGTTTCTGCACCATACCGAGGGCGAACATGCCGATCGCGACGAGCGCGATCACCCGTACCGGGGTCCACCAGGACGCCCCCAGCAGCGCTCTCCGTCCGATGGGGCCGCCGATCAGCTCGCTTCCGGCCGCGGCGATCTCGTCGTCCTTGGTCGGCCGCACCGGCTCCGGCTCGCGCACGCTCGTTCGCGTCGTCTCTGCACTGGGCATGGCGCACATCCTGCCGTACGCGTCTGAGAATGGCCGCAGGGGCGGTAAGAGAACAGGGGCCGTCAGCCACAGCTGACGACCCCTGTTCCCCGGGTTACGCGTCTATCTATCCGCCATTTTGTCCGGCGAAGATGCCGCCGTTGCCATTACCTCTGGTATTCCCGTTGGTACTGGTGTCCGTCGGCGTGGGTGAGGTGGTTCCGGTCGCACCGCCGGTGCTCCCCGCGTCCGTCCCACCGTTGTTCCCACAGTTCCAGCTGAACTTGCCGCAGGTCTCGGTCGGCGAGGACGTGGGAGAACTGCTGAGGGACGGGCTGGGCGAGTTGCTCAGCGTCGGGCTGGCCGTCAGCGACGGCGTGGTCGACGGGGTCGGGCTCGGGCTGGGGCTGGCGTTGAGGATCTCGCCGAGCGGTTCGGCCTTCGGGAAGTCCTCGTGCTCGGAGTTCTTCAGGGCCACGGCCATGTAGTCCTTCCAGACCTGGGCCGGGATGTCACCACCGTGGACGGACGCCACACCGCCGGTGCCGTTCATCGATTCCAGCTTGCTCGTCTTCGGGTCGGACCTGAACAGGGTGACGGCCGTGGACAGCTCCCTGGTGTAGCCGACGAACCACGCCGACTTGTTCTTGTCGGTCGTACCCGTCTTGCCGGCCACGGGGAAGCCCATGTCGGCGACCTTCTTACCGGTTCCGTTCTGGACCACGTTCTGCAGGACGTCGGTGACGTTGTTCGCCACGTTCTCGGGCATCGCGGTCTGCTCGGCGGGCGGCGTGAACTGGGCGAGCGGCTTGCCGTCCTTGAGCACCTTGGTGACCGAGTACGGCTCGTAGTGCGAGCCCGACGCGGCGAAGGTGCCGTACGCGTCGGCCATGCGAATGGCGCTCGGGGTCGACGTACCGAGGGAGAAGGAGACGTTGTTCAGGTTTCCCTGGTCGAAGGAGTCTTTCAGGATGCCCATGGACTCCGCGACCTTCCGGGTCTTGGAAAGGCCGACGTCGACGCCCAGCTGCGCGAACGGGGAGTTGATGGACTGCTCCATGGCCTTCTTGAGCGTCACCATCCCCCAGGCCTTGGTGCCCTCGTTCTTCTGCCGGAACGGCTTCCCGTCGTTACCCATGATCGGGTCGCCGTTCTGGTCCTTGATCACCAGGAGGTCGTCGCCGTTGTAGCGGGCCATCGGCGAGAGGGGCTCTGGGGTGGTCTTGTATGTTCCGTACTGCATCGCGGTGGCCAGCACGATCGGCTTCCAGGTCGATCCGACCGGCACACCCGTCGTATTGGCGTTGTTGGAGTAGTGGCCCTTGTCGAAGCCGTCGCCTCCGTAGAGCGCCACGATCTTGCCGGTCTTCGGATCGACCGACGCCGCGCCGAACTGCACGTCCTTGTCGGTCGTGGGCCGCGCCTTGGTGTCGAGGAAGCTCTTCTTCGTCGCCTTGACGGCCTTCTCCAGCTCGCTGACCTTCTTCTTGTCGAAGGTCGTGGAGATCCGGTAGCCACCCTTCTCCAACTGCTCCGGCGTGATGCCGGCCTTCTTCGCCACGTACTCCTTGGCGATGTCGACGAGGTAACCGGTCTGGCCGGACAGGGACGAGTTCGGCTTCTTGAGCGTGGGGAATGTGGTGATCTTGGCCCGCTCGGCCTGGGTCATGTTCCCGACCGTGACCTCACGGTCGAGGATCCATGTCCACCGTTCCTTGACCCGCTTGGCGTTGGAGTCGGGATCGGCCAGCGCCCCGACACCCCCGTCGGGGTTGTACAGGTTCGGGCCCTTGAGGACGGACGCGAGGAAGACGCACTGCTCGGTGCTGAGCTTGTGGGCGTCCACACCGAAGTAGGCCTGGGCCGCGGCCTGGATCCCGTAGGCGTTGCGTCCGTAGTACGCGGTGTTCAGGTAGCCCGCGAGGATCTCGTCCTTGCTCAGCTTCGAGTTCACCTTGATGGAGATGAAGAGCTCTTTGAACTTACGCGTGATGGTCTGGTCCTGGCTCAGGTACGTGTTCTTCACGTACTGCTGAGTGATGGTCGAGCCACCCTGCGTCTCGCCGCCCCGGGCCATATTGACGAAGGCGCGCGCGATGCCCTTCGGGTCGACGCCCCGGTCCTTGTAGAAGGACGCGTTCTCGGCGGAGACCACCGCGTTCTTCATGGCCTTCGGGATCTCCTCCGGCCCCACGATCTGCCGGTTCGTCTGGCCGCCGGTGGCTGCCATCTGGGTCCCGTCGGACCAGTAGAAGACGTTGTTCTGGGCCAGGGCCGTGTCGTTCACGTTCGGGATACCCACCATGGCGTACCCGATGCCTGCCGCGACCAGCAGCCCTCCCATGAAGGTGAGGAACGTGCCCGTCACCAGCTTCCAGGAGGGCATCCAGCGCCCGGCTCCCGACTTGCCCGCGCGCGGGTAGTCGATGAAACGCTTCTTTACAGGCCCAGAGGCCCGCGCGCGCCCGGGTCCATCAGGACCGCCACGGCGGCTGCCGGGCCCTGTGGCGTCGGCGCCTTTGCGCCGGCCGCCACCGCTGCTTCTCTGGGCCGCACGCCTGGCCTCGGCGCGGCCGCTGTACGGGCGCTCCTCCTCACCTCCCGACTCATAGGAGTCGGAAGGGGACCCGGTGGCGCCTCGCGGTGCCGCACGGCGGCCGGAGGACGGGCCGGTCTGGCCGCGCCGGGCCGCGGCACGTCCGCCGCCCTGTGGCTGCGACGGTTTGCGACGGTGCTCGCTCATCGAACGATTACTCCTCGGGCAGGCGCACCCGTGCGCGCCTGGAAACGGCAGCTGGTTTCCGGTCCCCCCGAAGTACGGATGCGGTCGTTTGCGCATTCACCCGTACTGCACCAGGGACGAGGACGCCCTCAGGCGTCACTCGGTTCCCGGTGGTTTTGCATGGCGCACAGACTACGCACCGTCAAAACACGCCTAATCCTGAAGTTCACCCCAAATCGGGCAACTTGCTTCGTATGAATCGGTGATGTGACGCCGTTCACCATGGCCCCCCTTGTCGCAGACGGACGGCCGATCTATCGTGCTGATGTATCGAGTCGATACATCAGCTCGGCATAAAGAACGTGCCGAGGAGACCGCGGCAGGGAGGAGGCGATATGAGCCGGCGTTCCGGGATCCTCGAGTTCGCCGTCCTCGGCCTGCTTCGCGAGTCCCCGATGCACGGCTATGAGCTGCGCAAGCGACTCAATACGTCACTGGGTGTGTTCCGTGCGTTCAGCTACGGGACGCTCTACCCCTGCCTCAAGACGCTGGTCACGAGCGGCTGGTTGATCGAGGAATCGGGGAGCACCACCGAAGACGCCCTCGCCGCTCCGCTTGCTGGGCGTCGCGCCAAGATCGTCTATCGGTTGACGGCTGAAGGTAAAGAGCACTTCGAGGAGCTGCTCTCGCAGACGGGGCCCGACGCGTACGAGGACGAGCACTTCGCCGCTCGTTTCGCGTTCTTCGGGCAGACGTCACGCGACGTGCGCATGCGCGTACTGGAGGGCCGCCGCAGTCGGCTCGAGGAGCGACTGGAGAAGATGCGTGCCTCGCTGGCACGCACCAGGGAGCGCCTCGACGACTACACCCTTGAGCTCCAGCGCCACGGAATGGAGTCCGTGGAGCGCGAAGTGCGCTGGCTGAACGAGCTCATCGAGAGCGAGCGAGCAGGACGGGACGTCAAGGATTCCGCCTCCGAAGGCACCTCCCGAGGTGTCCCCGAAGGCAGCTCCCCGGGCGCCTTCGAAGGCTCCGCTCAGCAGAACAGCACATCTGGAGAGACGGGCGGCCTGCCCCGGCACCGGGACCAGTCCCGGCCGGATCCGTCCGACGACACCACCACGTGAGGTCCAGTCGGGGCTTCACCTCGTACACACAGGGAGCAACCGGAATGGGTTCGGTTCGCGTAGCCATCGTCGGCGTGGGCAACTGCGCCGCCTCGCTGGTGCAGGGCGTCGAGTACTACAAGGACGCCGACCCGGCGTCCAAGGTCCCGGGTCTGATGCACGTCCAGTTCGGCGACTACCACGTCGGTGACGTCGAGTTCGTCGCCGCCTTCGACGTCGACGCGAAGAAGGTCGGCCTCGACCTCTCCGACGCCATCGGTGCCAGCGAGAACAACACCATCAAGATCTGCGACGTCCCGAACAAGGGCGTCACGGTTCAGCGCGGCCACACCCTCGACGGTCTCGGCAAGTACTACCGCATGACCATCGAGGAGTCCGCCGAGGCGCCGGTCGACATCGTCCAGATCCTCAAGGACAAGCAGGTCGACGTCCTCGTCTGCTACCTGCCCGTCGGTTCCGAGGACGCGGCGAAGTTCTACGCCCAGTGCGCCATCGACGCCAAGGTCGCCTTCGTCAACGCTCTCCCGGTCTTCATCGCCGGCACCAAGGAGTGGGCGGACAAGTTCACCGAGGCGGGCGTCCCGATCGTCGGCGACGACATCAAGTCGCAGGTCGGCGCCACCATCACGCACCGTGTGATGGCGAAGCTGTTCGAGGACCGCGGTGTCCGTCTTGAGCGCACCATGCAGCTCAACGTCGGCGGCAACATGGACTTCAAGAACATGCTGGAGCGCGACCGCCTCGAGTCGAAGAAGATCTCGAAGACGCAGGCCGTCACCTCGCAGATCCCCGACCGCGACATGGGCGAGAAGAACGTCCACATCGGTCCCTCGGACTACGTGGCCTGGCTCGACGACCGCAAGTGGGCGTACGTCCGTCTCGAGGGCCGCGCCTTCGGTGACGTCCCGCTGAACCTGGAGTACAAGCTCGAGGTCTGGGACTCCCCGAACTCCGCGGGTGTCATCATCGACGCCCTGCGCGCCGCGAAGATCGCCAAGGACCGCGGCATCGGCGGCCCGATCCTGTCGGCGTCCTCGTACTTCATGAAGTCCCCGCCGGTCCAGTACTTCGACGACGAGGCCTTCGCCAACGTCGAGAAGTTCATCAAGGGCGAGGTCGAGCGCTAGCAAGACAGGCCTCCGAGCGCCGTCGAGTCATGGCGCGGAGCGCCGAGGGGCTTTTCGCTCCTGCCCGTCGAGGGTCCCTGGGTCTGTGACCCGGGGACCCTCCTCGTATGTGAGGCTGTGCCCCATGGCTGTCGTGCGTGACCTGCGCGTCCTCCTGCGCTTCCAAGGCTTCAGACGCCTGCTCGGTGTCCGGTTGCTGTCCCAGGGCGCGGATGGCGTCTACCAGGTCGCGCTCGCCACGTACGTCGTCTTCTCACCGGAGAAGCAGACCTCAGCGGCCGCCATCGCCTCCGCGATGGCGGTACTGCTCCTGCCGTACTCCCTGGTCGGCCCCTTCGCCGGCGTCCTGCTGGACCGCTGGCGGCGCCGCCAGGTCCTCCTGTACGGCAACCTGCTGCGGACCGCGCTGGCCTGCGTGACGGCCGTGCTGATGCTGAGCCATGTCCCCGCCTGGCTCTTCTACGCCTCCGCGCTGTGCGTCACCGCGGTCAACCGGTTCGTCCTCGCGGGCCTCTCGGCCGCCCTGCCCCGAGTCGTCGACTCCCACCGGCTGGTCATGGCCAACGCCCTGTCGCCCACCGCCGGAACACTCGCCGCGACCGCGGGCGGCGGTCTCGCGTTCGCCGTACGACTGGTCGCCTCGGACTCGGACGCGGCGGTCGTCCTCCTCGGTGCGACCCTCTATCTGTGCGCCGCGCTCGCCTCGCTGCGCATCGCACCGGAACTGCTCGGCCCCGATCAGGAATTGGTGCAGCCGAGCTTGCGGACGGCGCTCAGCGGCACCGCGCACGGTCTCGCGGCCGGTGTGCGCCATCTCGCCGAGCCCGCGCGGCGGGAGGCGGCCTGGGCGCTCCTGTCGATGACCCTGATGCGCTTCTGCTACGGCGCCCTGACCGTCATGGTGCTGATGCTGTGCCGGTACGCCTGGTCGTCCGACTCCGACGGCGGGCTCGCCCTGCTGGGCCTTGCGGTGGGCATCTCCGGGGCGGGCTTCTTCGTCGCGGCCGTGGTGACGCCCTGGGCGGTGGGACGACTGGGTCCCGGCGGCTGGATCGCCACGTGCGCGGCCGCGGCGGCGGTCCTGGAGCCGGCGCTCGGCCTCCCTTTCGAGGCGGCGCCCATGCTGGCCGCCGCCTTCGTTCTCGGGCTGACCACACAGGGCGCGAAGATCGCCACCGACACGATCGTGCAGTCCTCGGTCGACGACGGTTACCGCGGCCGGATCTTCTCCGTCTATGACGTCCTGTTCAACATCGCCTTCGTCGGCGCGGCCGCAGTAGCCGCCCTGATGCTGCCTCCTGACGGCCGCTCAGCTGCCCTCGTCGTCACGCTGGCCGCGGTCTACGCAGCAATTGCTGTTGCTATGGCCCGCTTTGAGATGCAGTAAGTGTCACATCAGGGCCACAGAGCCTCTCTGGGCTACTGCGTTGTCAGTCGGTCCCGATAACTTACGTGCGTCTTATTCGCGCCACGCGCTTACGTTTCTAGGGGGACCCCTAAGTGACCACTCCGCCGCCCCAGGGCCAGAACCCGTTTGCCCAGGGCCAGCAGCCCTACGGACAGCCGCCCCAGGGTCAGGCTCCGTACGGACCGCCGCCGCAGGGTTACCCGCAGCAGCCCGGCCAGCCCGGCTTCCCGCAGCAGGGGCCGATTGCCTACGCTCCGGTCGCACCGCAGCGCCCGAAGCGCGGCGTCAAGTGGTACCTGCGCATAGTCCTTGCTGTCGCGGGCCTGAGCGTCATCGTGGGCGGTTTGGTGCTCAACAACGACAGCGAGGACGCCAAGAAGCTGGCCGTCGGCGACTGCCTGTACAACAAGGGGACCGCGAACGACCCGGACGTCATCCAGGTCGACTGCGCCGACACCAAGGCCACGCACAAGGTCCTCAAGAAGGCGGACGGCGCCTCGCTTCCTTCACTGACGTGTCAGAACGTCACGGGGACGACGGCGACGCTGACGTGGAAGGAAACCGGCGAGTCCTTCACGCTGTGCCTCGGGTCCAACAAGTAGCCCGCGGATCTGGATGTGCCAAGGGGCGGTGTTTCACGTGAAACACCGCCGGGCGTCAAACGGTGCCGCATCAACTCCAGGATGTGGCGTCGTCGTACGTCCCGCCGCTGTGCGGGCAACAACGAACGCCAGCCATCGCTCTGAAGAACCTCAAATTCCTTGTTCCAGTGGGAAGTTAACTGCGATCATCTCGTCTCGTGCCGGCGATGACCACGCTGAGCGCAACAACCAGGAGACTTTTACTCCAGGAAACGGGGAATATTCATGAAGACTCGCACCGCCCGCGGAATAGCGGCGGCACTCAGTACCGCCGCCATCCTCACCGCCACCGCATCTCAAGTTTCGGCCGCCGAGGCCACGCAGACCGTGGCCAAGCAGAGCGATCCCGCCGCCACCCCGGCCGCGTACGCCAACTACCTGCTTCACTCTCACGAAGACGGTGCCGCTGATGCCCTCAAGAAGTTCCAGCACCTGACACGGGCCGAGCAGACCAAGTTCATCGGCTACCTTCACGACCCAGCCCTGCTCAAGTCATTCCTCGACAAAGCCGCGGACCAGAGCAACAGCATTTCCGCATACTCCCGGAATGCCAGCAGCGAGACGTCGCTGCGCAACGGCGACGTCACCATTGGGCAAGAGAGCACCATCAGCGGAGCTTCCGTCGCCGCGGCGCATCCGCTGCCCAACGGAAATCACACGGTGACGTACACCACCTATGTGAAGTACTTCGGCATCAAGGTCATAAAGCTCAGCCTGTGGGAGAACTTCCACAGCAATGGGCGGGACATCACCAAGGTGAACTACGCCGATGCTGGCAAGAAGAACCTCAGCGGAGTTATCAACCTTTCCAAGGGCACCCCAAAGAAGGTGCTGAGCGAGTGGGGCTGGTGCCCACGAGGTGGCCACTGCACCAGCGGCCACAACGCCGACGCCTCGGTCGTCTGGGAAGGCTCTGTGGTGTTCAGGGGGAGCG
Source organism: Streptomyces sp. NPDC107454 (assembly GCF_055582885.1). Taxonomy (NCBI): domain Bacteria; kingdom Bacillati; phylum Actinomycetota; class Actinomycetes; order Kitasatosporales; family Streptomycetaceae; genus Streptomyces; species Streptomyces sp. NPDC107454. Next base: position 239,436 of record NZ_JBVJPA010000016.1, read on the forward strand.
TCTTCCAGGTAGACAAGGAGCAGTGGATGAGGGCCGACGTCTACGGCAAGCTCATTAACTACTCCCTGCAGAACGTGTAGGCCAGGCGGATCAACACGATGCCTCGCTGACCCCTCTGGCTCATGGGAAGGGCGCCATGTTTCACGTGAAACATGGCGCCCTTCCCATGAGCTTCACTCCTGCTCGGCCCACCACTCCTTGAGCGCCGTCACCGCCGCGTCGTGCTCCATCGGCCCGTTCTCCAGCCTCAGCTCCAGCAGGAACTTGTACGCCTGACCGATGGCCGGGCCGGGGCCGATGCCCAGGATCTCCATGATCTGGTTGCCGTCGAGGTCGGGACGGATCGCGTCCAGCTCCTCCTGCTCCTGGAGCTCGGCAATGCGCTTCTCCAGGCCGCCATACGCCTGAGAGAGCGCCGTCGCCTTGCGCTTGTTGCGTGTAGTGCAGTCGGAGCGGGTCAGCTTGTGGAGGCGGTCGAGGAGCGGACCCGCGTCACGTACGTAGCGCCGGACCGCGGAGTCCGTCCACTCGCCGGTGCCGTATCCGTGAAAGCGCAGATGAAGTTCGACCAGCCGCGAGACGTCCTTCACGAGGTCGTTCGAGTACTTCAGCGCCGTCATCCGCTTCTTGGTCATCTTCGCGCCCACCATCTCGTGGTGGTGGAAGGAGACCCGCCCGTCCTTCTCGAAGCGCCGTGTCCTCGGCTTGCCGATGTCGTGCAGCAGCGCGGCGATCCGGAGCGTCAGGTCCGGACCATTTTCCTCGAGCGCCATGGCCTGTTCCAGGACGATCAGCGTGTGGTCGTAGACATCCTTGTGCCGGTGGTGCTCATCACGCTCCAGTCGCAGCGCGGGAAGCTCCGGCAGCACATGGTCGGCGAGGCCGGTGTCCACAAGCAGTGTCAGACCCTTGCGCGGGTGAGCGGAGAGGACCAGCTTGTTCAGCTCGTCCCGCACCCGCTCCGCCGAGACGATCTCGATGCGCCCGGCCATGTCCGTCATCGCGGCGACGACATCGGTGGCCACCTCGAAGTCGAGCTGCGCGGCGAACCTCGCGGCCCGCATCATCCGCAGCGGATCGTCGGAGAAGGACTCCTCGGGCGTACCCGGAGTGCGCAGGACCCGCGCGGACAGGTCGTCCCGACCGCCGTACGGATCGATGAACTCCTTCTCCGGCAGCGCCACGGCCATCGCGTTCACGGTGAAGTCACGGCGCACGAGGTCTTCCTCGATCGAGTCGCCGTAGGACACCTCGGGCTTGCGCGAGGTCCGGTCGTACGCCTCGGAGCGGTACGTCGTGATCTCGATCTGGAAGGACTGCTGTACGTCGTCCACGCGGGCGTCCTTCTGCGCGCCGACGGTGCCGAAGGCGATCCCGACCTCCCAGACGGCGTCCGCCCAGGGCCGCACGATCTTCAGTACGTCATCGGGGCGGGCATCGGTCGTGAAGTCCAGATCATTGCCGAGCCGGCCAAGGAGCGCGTCCCGGACCGAGCCACCGACCAGGGCGAGTGAGAACCCCGCCTCCTGGAAACGGCGGGCGAGGTCGTCGGCGACAGGGGACACCCGCAGCAGTTCACTCACCGCGCGGCGCTGCACCTGACTCAGGGCACTGGGGTTGTCTTCGTTGGCGTTCGGCACAACAGAAAAGGGTACGTGGCCGAGGCACTCGCGGGCGCCTCCATAAAATGTGCACAGCCATCCCCTTCTCATGCGGGGATCAATACTTACGCATACAGGACACTCGGCCCTGTCTACTGATCTTGTGGAGCGGTCCGCGGCACTTACCCTCAGCGCACATCGTTACCATGCGTGGACGCACATTCCGACGACCACTGACGATGACGAGGGACGGGCGAGCGCGTGGCCGAGGCGGCAGACTTCCAGGGGATGAGTCCCTCACCTGCCCGCCGGTGGCTGCGGCGCACCGGCACACTGCTGGCCGGTGCGCCTCTGCTGGCCGGCGTGCTCCAGCTGCCCTCTTCCCCGGCCGCACACGCCGCTCAGACGGCCGCTGTGGCCGATGCCACCGGGTCCGGCACGGTGGACGTCTCTCTCGACTCGCTGACCCCCAGCGCGCCCACGGAGGGCGACACGATCACCGTCTCCGGTTCGGTCACCAACAAGGGCAAGCAGACGGTCACGGACGCGCACGTGGGCCTGCGGGTGGGCCCGACCCTCCCTGGCCGGGTCGCCATCGACGACGCGGAGAAGCGCACCGGGTTCCAGCTGGGCCCGGACCCCCTGGAGATCGGCGGCAAGTACGTCGAGAAGTTCTCCAAGCTCGCCGCGGGCGTCTCGCAGCACTTCAGCATCTCGGTGCCCGTCAAGGACCTGAACCTGGACTCCGACGGGGTGTACCAGCTCGGCGTCTCCCTCACCGGCCAGACCGCCGCGCAGCCCTGGGACCAGGTGCTCGGCATCGAGCGGACGTTCCTGCCCTGGCAGCCCGCCGGCGCCGACACGAAGACGAAGACGACGTATCTCTGGCCACTGATCTCGACGGTCCACCTGCGGGCGGAGACCGGCTCGAACGCGCAGCAGACGCCTGTTTTCCAGAACGACGACCTGGCCAAGGAGATCTCCCCCGGAGGCCGCCTGGACCAGCTCCTGTCCCTGGGCAGCGACCTCGACGTCACCTGGGTCCTCGACCCGGACCTGCTGGCCTCCGTCGACGCCATGACGCGCAGCTACCAGATCAAGAACGGCGACACCACGACGGCGGGCAAGAACCAGGCCGTCGCCAAGGCGTGGCTCGACAAGCTCGAGAAGACCGTCGCGGACAAGGAAAAGGAAGTCGTCGCTCTCCCCTTCGCCGACCCCGACCTGGCGTCGCTGGCGCACAACGGCAAGGACGTCACGGGCTCCCTCAGCCACCTCAAGGACGCCACAGACGTGGCCTCCAGCACAGTGCAGACGATCCTCCATGTGAAGCCGAACACGGACTTCGCCTGGCCCTCCGAGGGCGCGGTCGATCCGTCGATCGTCAAGGTCGCCACCTCCGCAGGGGCCGACAAGGTGATCGCCCGCAGCGACAGCCTGCGTGAGACCGGCGGGCTCACCTACACGCCCACCGCCGCCCGCCCCATCGGGGGCGGCACGACGGCGGTGGTCGCGGACTCCAGGCTGTCGACCGCGTTCGAGGGCGACATGGCGAAGGCCGACAACTCGACGCTCGCCGTGCAGGAATTCCTGGCCCAGAGCCTGATGGTCGATCTGCAGGAGCCGAGCAAGCAGCGGAGCATCGTCGTCGCCCCGCAGCGCATGCCCTCCGTGAGCCAGGCCCAGACCATGGCGACGGCGGTGAGGGCCCTCCAGGACGGGAACTGGTCCGACTCCCAGAACCTCTCCGCGGCCGCCAAGGCCAAGCCGGACCCGAGCGCCACGACAAAGGTGCCCTCGGCGTACTCGTACCCCTCCTCGCTGCGCAAGCAGGAGCTGCCGCGGTCGGCCTTCGAGCAGATCCAGCGCACACAGAGCACGCTCGACAACTTCAAGGTCATCCTCACCGACAAGTCCCGCGTGGTCACTCCCTTCGGTCGGGCCATAGACCGAGGGATGTCCACGTCCTGGCGCGGCCGTGCCGACCAGGCGGAGACCTTCCGCAAGGGCGTCGAGTCGTACCTCGACGACCTCACCGGTCTCGTCAGGCTGATCGACAAGTCCGACGCGAAGCTCTCGGGCCGCAGCGCCACGATCCCCGTGACGGTGCAGAACAACCTCGTGCAGGGCGTCCACCACCTGGTGCTGCGTCTCACCTCACAGCAGCCGACCCGACTCAAGATCGGCGACGACGCCTTCGACGAGCGGCCGATCCAGGTCGCGGGCGAGCACAGCCAGTCGGTGAAGTTCACCACCTCCGCCAAGGCCAACGGTCCGGTGACGGTCGTCGCGCAGTTGTTCACGGACGACGGCCAGGCGTACGGTCCCCCCGTCAAGTTCGAAGTGAAGGTCACCGAGATCACTCCCACAGTGATGCTGGTGATCGGCGGTGGCGTCCTGCTGCTCGTGCTCGCCGGATTCCGGATGTACACCCAGCGCAAGCGCGCGGCAGCCCGCCAGGCCGAGGAGGAGCAGGAGAACACCCCCGACACCGAGGGCGAGGCCCCGAACGGCGTGAACACGGACGCCGAGGGCACCGTAGACACTACTGAGGACACCGAGCGCTCCAAGGACGGTCCCGACGGGGAGTCCACGACGGAGTCCGGGGCAGACGCCCCGGAGCACCCGAGTGACCCGACACCGGACACCGCACCGGAAAGCACCGACCCGTCCGGCACGGGTGAGAGAGTGGACCGTTGAGCGATGTCGTGGCCGGTGGGCCCGGGGACGATGAGGTGGGGTAACCATGAACGCGCCGTACGACGGTGACCGCGGCCAGGGCGCGGGCAACTCGGGCTACCCCGAGGGCTACCCGGACCACGCCGCGGGCGGCTCGGGCTACCCCGAGGGCTACCCGGACCAGGGCATGGCCAACGCCGGCTACCCCGAGGGGTACCCGGAGGGGCCACCGGTCGACCCCGCGCAGCAGCAGCAGGGGCAGTACCAGGACATGTACTTTCAGGACGCCTATACCCAGGACCCGTACCGGGCGCAGGACCTCGCCGCCCAGGATCCGGTGACCGAGGCGCTCTACGACCGCGCGGCGCACCCCCCGCCGCCCCCGGGCTCCTACTACCCGCAGCAGCCGCTCTACGCCCAGCCGCCCACCTCGCAGTACACCCCCGACCCCCGTGTGTGGGCCCAGACGCCCCCGCCGGAGCCCGCGGGCCCGATGCGGCATCTGCCCTACGGCGAGGACGCCCGCACGACCCAGTTCGTCGGCGTGGACGACCTCGTGACCCAGGCCGGCGAGCAGCAGCACGAGCCCGACGCCTTCGCCCACCTCTTCCGCGACCAGGGCCAGGCAGGCACCCGTACGTCCGTCGCCCCGCCCGGCGTACCGTCGCCGGCCCACGAGCAGGCTCCGGCGGCCCCGCAGACCCCCGCGCCCGAACCGGCGCCCACCGCGAAGAAGCCCGCCGGACGCGCGTCGGGCCTGCTGAAGTCGAGCGCGGTGATGGCGGCGGGCACGCTGGTGTCCCGGCTCACCGGCTTCATCCGCTCCGCACTGATCGTCTCGGCCCTGGGTATCGGCTTCCTGGGCGACTCCTTCCAGGTCGCGTACCAGCTGCCGACGATGATCTACATCCTCACCGTGGGCGGTGGCCTCAACTCGGTCTTCGTGCCCCAGCTGGTACGGGCCATGAAGGACGACGAGGACGGCGGCGAGGCCTTCGCCAACCGGCTGCTGACCCTGGTCATGGTGGCGCTCGGCCTACTCACCGCACTCGCGGTCTTCGCCGCCCCGCTGCTCGTCCGGATGCTGTCGACGTCGGTCGCGAACAACCCCGCGGCCAATGAGGTCGCCGTCACCTTCACCCGCTACTTCCTGCCCACGATCTTCTTCATGGGCATCCACGTGGTGATGGGCCAGATCCTCAACGCCCGCGGGAAATTCGGCGCGATGATGTGGACCCCGGTCCTGAACAACATCGTCATCATCGTGACGCTCGGCATGTTCATCTGGGTGTACGGCACCGCGGCGAACTCCGGCATGGAGGTCACCAACATCCCGCCGGACGGGCAGCGGCTCCTCGGCATCGGCGTCCTCCTCGGCCTCGTGGTGCAGGCCCTCGCGATGATTCCGTATCTGCGCGAGACCGGATTCCGGATGCGGCTGCGCTTCGACTGGAAGGGCCACGGCCTCGGCAAGGCCGCGATGCTCGCCAAGTGGACCGTGCTCTTCGTCCTCGCGAACCAGGCCGGCGCCCTCGTCGTCACCCAGCTGGCCACCGCCGCCACCAATGACAGCAAGGTCAAGGGTGTCGGCTTCTCCGCCTATGCCAACGCCCAGCTCGTGTGGGGTCTGCCGCAGGCCATCATCACGGTCTCGTTGATGGCGGCGCTGCTGCCGCGCATCGCCCGTTCGGCCCATGAGGGAGACGGCGGAGCCGTCCGTGACGACATCTCGCAGGGCCTGCGCACGACTGCCGTGGCCATCGTGCCGATCGCCTTCGGCTTCGTCGCCCTGGGCATCCCGATGTGCACCCTGATCTTCGGTTCCTCGGGCACCAGCGAAGCCACCAACATGGGCTTCATGCTCATGGCCTTCGGCCTCGGCCTGATCCCGTACTCCGTGCAGTACGTCGTCCTGCGTGCCTTCTACGCGTACGAGGACACGCGCACCCCCTTCTACAACACGGTCATCGTCGCCGCCGTCAACGCCGTGGCCTCCGCCGCGTGCTACTTCGTGCTTCCGGCCCGCTGGGCCGTGGTCGGCATGGCCGCCTCCTACGGTCTCGCCTACGCGATCGGCGTCGGTGTCGCCTGGAGCAGGCTGCGCAAGCGGCTCGGCGGTGACCTGGACGGCACCCGTGTCCTGCGCACGTACGCCCGTCTCGGCATCGCCTCGGTGCCCGCGGCCCTGCTGAGCGGCGCGGCCTGCTACGGCATCGGGCACACCCTCGGACAGGGCGTCGGGGGCTCCCTGGCGGCCCTCCTCGCGGGCGGCATCGCCCTGCTCGGCGTCTTCTACATCGCCGCGCGGAAGATGCGCATCGAAGAACTCAACTCAATGGTCGGAATGGTCCGCGGGCGCCTGGGGCGCTGAGGCGGGGGTACGCGCACAACCATCGCCCGTCGCCGTGTGTCGTGCATAGCGCCGGACTGTGGGCACAATTGGTTTCTGCGTCGGACAGCGCGCAACGAATGGGGAGGCGGGAACGACGGTGGCGGAACGGAGCACAGCTGCCGTCGACGTGGCAGACAACAGCGGCGACGAGCCGCTGACCGCCAAGGCGGACCAGTCCACGTCCGACGGGGTGGCCCAGAACCGGGAGCGGGAGACGGACAGCGAAGAGGCACAGGGGAGCGGCGGGACCGAGAGTCCCGGAAAGGCCTCACCGCCCGAATTGCACAGCGGACACAAACTCGCCAGGCGTTACCGCCTCGAGGAGTGTGTCACCCGTCTGGACGGTTTCAGCAGTTGGCGTGCGGTGGACGAGAAACTCCGCCGCGCCGTCGGCGTGCATCTCCTGCCCGCCGACCATCCACGGGCCCGCTCCGTACTGGCGGCGGCCCGTTCCTCGGCCCTGCTGGGCGATCCCCGGTTCGTCCAGGTCCTGGACGCGGTCGAGGAGAACGACCTCGTCTATGTGGTGCACGAGTGGCTGCCGGACGCCACGGAGCTGACCGCGCTGCTGGCCTCGGGCCCGCTGGAGGTGCACGAGGCCTACCAGATGGTCAGCCAGGTCTCCCAGGCCATGGCCGCCGCTCACCGTGAGGGCCTCGCACATCTGCGGCTGACGCCCAGTGCCGTGCTGCGCACCTCGTCCGGCCAGTGGCGCATCCGTGGGCTCGCCGTGAACGCCGCGCTGCGCGGCATCAGCTCGGACACCCCGCAGCGCACCGACACGGAGGCGATCGGGGCGCTCCTGTACGCCGCGCTCACCCAGCGCTGGCCCTACGACAACGACGCCTACGGTCTGTCCGGGCTGCCCAAGGGGGTCGGCCTCATCGCCCCCGACCAGGTACGCGCCGGTGTCCACCGGGGCCTGTCGGAGCTCGCCATGCGTGCGCTCGCCAACGACGGCGCGACCGCCTCCCGCCACGAGACTCCGTGCACCACGCCGGAGGAACTGGTGAAGGCGATCGCCGAGATGCCCCGCATCCGCCCGCCGGAGCCCACGTTCACGGCCCCGCCGGAGTACCAGCGCACCTCGTACCAGCAGGGCAGCTACGGTCGCCCGGCGCCCCACATGGGCTCCACGCAGCCTGTGACGGCCCCGCCGCCCCCTCTGCAGAGCCGTACCGGCAAGGCCCTCAAGTGGGCCGTGTCGGCCCTCCTGATCGCCGCCCTGGGCCTCGGCAGCTGGCAGCTCGCGGATGCCCTGATGGATCACGCAAAGTCCGACGACACACAGAAGACCAAGACGACGGACGGCAACGGCAAGGACACCGACAAGACCAAGCCGGTCAAGCCGATCGCCATCAAGGGTGCACAGGAGTACGTCGCGAAGGGTGACGCCCAGGCGCCCGGGGACGTCGGCAAGACGTACGACGGCGACAGCTCGACGTATTGGCGTAGCAAGAGCTTCGTGGACGGTCCGGAGATGAAGCCCGCCTTCAAGCCCGGCGTCGGCATCGTCTACGACCTCGGTTCGCAGCAGACCGTCACGGCGGCTTCGATAGGGCTCCGGTACCCCGGTGATCACACGACGATCACCCTCTATGGGACGGACTCGATGAGTTCCTCGACGTCGGTGGACTCGATGACGAAGATCGGGACCATCACGACGAGCGGCACCAGCGCGAAGATCACGGTCAGCCAGAAGGCGAAGACTCGGTACGTACTGCTCTGGATCACGGCGATGCCCTACGCGTCCGGTGATCAGTACAGCGGCGCCGGCTACAAGCAGGCCATCACGGACGTGAAGTTCACCGGCTGACGTTCGTCGACGAAGGGGAGGGGGTCCGATGGCCGATGAAACCGGATACGGCGACGCAAGCGATCAGGACCTCCTCGCCCGTCACGTAGAGGGCGACCACGAGGCCTTCGGCGAGATCGTGCGGCGTCATCGCGACCGGCTCTGGGCAGTCGCCCTGAGGACGCTGGGAGACCGCGAGGAGGCCGCTGACGCCGTCCAGGACGCGCTGGTCTCCGCCTACCGGGCCGCTCACACCTTCCGCGGCCAGTCGGCCGTCACGACCTGGCTGCACCGCATCACGGTGAACGCCTGCCTGGACCGCGCCCGCAAGGCCGCATCCAGGAAGACGTCTCCCGTCGATGACACCGAACGCCTGGAACAGCTCCTCGAACCGCACGAGTCCGCCTCCGCCCCGGCCGAGCGCAACGATCTGCACCGCGAGCTGCTGACAGCACTGAGTACGCTCCCGGCCGACCAGCGCGCCGCTCTCGTCCTCGTGGACATGCAGGGCTACCCCGTCGCAGAGGCGGCCCGCGTCCTCGATGTACCCGTCGGCACGGTGAAAAGCCGTTGTGCACGGGGCAGAGCCAGACTGCTGCCACTGCTCACCCATCTCCGTGCCGAAAACGGAAGCGGCGAGGGCGGCAACAAGTCGGGCGGCGGAAGGAACCGGACGCAGGGGACATCCGTCCCACCGGCAGCGGGACCGCACGATGCAGGTCCACGCGATGCAGGGCCAAGCGATTCAGCTGCTGTGAAGGGCGGAGGTGGGCGAGCGTGACATCCACGACGGATACGGCCGGGCACCCGGATGTCGCGGAGATCTCCGACCTCTCCGAGGGGCTGCTCCCGCCCTCCCGCACCGCGGACGTACGGCGACACCTCGACGAGTGCGTGCTCTGCGCCGACGTGTACGACTCCCTGGAGGAGATCCGGGGACTGCTCGGCACTCTGCCGGGCCCCACACGCATGCCCGATGATGTGGCCGGCCGTATCGATGCGGCCCTTGCCGCGGAGGCTCTCCTGAGTGCCACGGCGCCCGACCGTGAAGCGGCCGATGACGACAGCGCGAGTGTTTCACGTGAAACATCGCTCGCTGGGGTTTCACACACGTCGGGCGAACCGAGCCCCGCTTCCCTCACTGACCGTCCCTCGGGACGTCCCCACGCTGCCACCGGTCCCGGTCGCTCGCGTCGGGGCCGCCGTGGGCGCCGCAGGGTGGTCGTTCTCGGCACGGTGTTCACGGCCGCCGCTCTCGGGCTGGGCACGATCCTCGTACAGTCGCTGGGCGACGGCTCCGGCAAGAGCCCGCAGACGGTGACGCAGCAGGGAGCGAAGGACACTTTCTCCGAGGGGAAGCTGAAGACTCAGGTCGCGGATCTCCTCGCGAAGAACAAGAGCGCGAGCACCCCCTCCGCCAGCCCGAAGCGTCCTTGGGGAGTCCAGTCCAATGACGCGGGCAACGGGTCCGCCGGGGTCGACACCTTGATCACACCCACGGTGCAGGTCCCCGACTGCATTCAGAAGGGGACCGGAAGCACCGCGACGATCCTCGCGGCGCAGCAGGGCACGTACAAGGGGACGACGGTGTATCTCGTCGTAGTGCCCGATGCCTCCGACAGCACGAAGGTCACGGCGTACATCGTCGAAGCCGCGTGCGTAAAGCAGGCTTCGGCGTCCCCGGGCAAGCTTCTGCTGACGCACTCGTACGCCCGTTCCTGAGCGCCTCCGGGTCGACCGGCCGCCTCCCCAATAACCCCATGGGCTCTCTGTGCGGTGTCCCGTCTCCGTGTGCCCGGACACAGAGGGAATGCAAGCCCCTTAGGATCCGTTGGGTGGGGTGAGAGTTCTGAGAGAGGCTCCCACCGGTAGTACGCAGCAGTCTCCAGAGACGAGGAATCAAGCCGTGAGCGACGTCCGTAACGTGATCATCATCGGATCCGGGCCTGCCGGCTACACGGCAGCGCTCTACACCGCGCGCGCGTCGCTGAAGCCGCTGGTCTTCGAAGGCGCCGTCACCGCCGGTGGTGCGCTGATGAACACCACCGAGGTGGAGAACTTCCCCGGTTTCCAGGACGGCATCATGGGCCCCGAGCTCATGGACAACATGCGCGCCCAGGCCGAGCGTTTCGGTGCCGAGCTGATCCCGGACGACGTCGTCGCTGTCGACCTGACGGGCGAGATCAAGACCGTCACGGACACCGCGGGCACCGTGCACCGCGCCAAGGCCGTCATCGTCACGACGGGCTCGCAGCACCGCAAGCTCGGTCTGCCCAACGAGGACGCGCTCTCCGGACGCGGCGTCTCGTGGTGCGCGACCTGTGACGGCTTCTTCTTCAAGGACCAGGACATCGCCGTGATCGGCGGTGGCGACACCGCGATGGAGGAGGCCACCTTCCTCTCCCGGTTCGCCAAGTCCGTGACGATCGTGCACCGCCGTGACACCCTGCGCGCCTCCAAGGCGATGCAGGAGCGTGCCTTCGCCGACCCGAAGATCAACTTTGTCTGGGACAGCGAGATCGCCACTATCGAGGGCGACCCCAAGCTGGCCGGCCTGAAGCTGCGCAACCTCAAGACCGGTGAGATCTCCGACCTGACGGTGACCGGCCTGTTCATCGCGATCGGCCACGACCCGCGCACCGAGCTCTTCAAGGGCCAGCTCGACCTGGACGACGAGGGCTACCTCAAGGTCGAGGCGCCTTCGACCCGGACGAACCTGACCGGTGTCTTCGGCGCCGGTGATGTCGTCGACCACACGTACCGCCAGGCGATCACCGCGGCCGGCACCGGCTGCTCCGCCGCCCTCGACGCCGAGCGCTACCTCGCTGCCCTCGCGGACAGCGAGACCGCTGCGGCTGCCACCGTCTGACCCCCGTCCGCCCCACCGCACCAACCAGTTAAGGAGCCCGCCGTGGCCGGCACCCTGAAGAACGTGACCGACGATTCCTTCGAGCAGGACGTCCTCAAGAACGACAAGCCCGTCCTGGTGGACTTCTGGGCCGCCTGGTGCGGTCCGTGCCGTCAGATCGCGCCGTCCCTCGAGGCGATCGCCGCGGAGTACGGCGACCAGATCGAGGTCGTCAAGCTCAACATCGATGAGAACCCGGGTACGGCCGCCAAGTACGGCGTCATGTCCATCCCGACCCTGAACGTCTACCAGGGTGGCGAGGTCGCCAAGACCATCGTGGGTGCGAAGCCGAAGGCCGCGATCGTCCGCGACCTGGAGGACTTCATCACCGAGGGCGCCGAGAAGACCGCCTGACCGGAAGTGCCGTCCTTCAACGACGGCGATGTTTCACGTGAAACACGAATGGGCCAGCCCGGAAGGGCTGGCCCATTCGCATGACGGAGGAGTGGCGTCGGCAGACGGCTACACGGCTACACGGCTACACGGCTACACGGCTACACGGCTACACGGCTACAGAGGACGAAGCGCTGGTTCCTTCTGTACCGCTCCCAGGAGGCGGTCCAGAGCCAACTCCACGTCTTCCTTCCAGGAGAGCGTCGTCCGCAGCTCCAGCCTCAGACGGGGGTACCTGGGGTGGGGGCGCACCGTCTTGAAGCCGACCGCGAGGAGATGGTCGGCGGGGAGCACACAGGCCGGTTCCTTCCACCGTGCGTCCCCAAAAGCCTCGATCGCCTTGAACCCTCGGCGCAGCAGATCCTTGGCGACCGTCTGCACCATCACCCGGCCGAGTCCCTGCCCCTGGTAACCCGGCATGATGAAGGCGGTCATCAGCTGGACGGCATCCGGTGAGACCGGGCTCGTGGGGAACGCGGTGGAGCGGGGTACGTAGGCGGGGGGCGCGTACAGCACGAAGCCCACCGGTACGTCGTCCACGTAGACGACACGGCCGCAGGATCCCCACTCCAGAAGGACGGCGGAGATCCACGCCTCCTTCTCGAGTTCGGGCCTTCCCGCCTTTACTGCGGCTTCCCCACTGACGGGATCCAGTTCCCAGAAGACACACGCGCGACAGCGCTTGGGAAGGTCCGGAAGGTTGTCCAGCGTGAGCGGTACGAGCCGGCGCCCCATGAAGGATGTTCCTCGCTTCCTTCGCCCGCAGCGTCGCGAGCGGCTGTCAGAGCGCTTCGCTCCCTGAGCAGGCTGCCGATGAACCCACCGACCGCCCCCAGTCCCAGGCCCGCGGTCACCAGTCCGGTACGGCTCACGGTTTGCATGGCCCCCGCCTCCCCAATGAAGGTGCCGCCAGGTGGATGCGCCATACCCGATCGCATCGTATCCACGATGCGATTGCATCGATACTGCCTGAAAGCAAAGAGCAGGCCGTGTTCCGGTACACACCGGACACGGCCCGCTCTTGTGATCGACCGGCGGGAACCGTCCCGTCGTCGTGCGACTCAGGCCTCCGTGTCCTCGGAGTCGTCCTCCAGGAGACTCCTCTGGAGAACGCCTCCCTCACCGGGGGCGAGAGAGCTGAGAATCCGCTCGAGGTCGTCCATCGAGGCGAACTCGACCGTGATCTTTCCCTTCTTCTGCCCCAGGTCGACCTTCACGCGGGTCTCGAAGCGGTCCGAGAGACGAGTGGCAAGGTCACTCAGTGCCGGGGAGAGCCGAGTGCCGGCCCGTGGTCCCTTGGAGCGCGGAGCGGTCTGAGGGCGCGACTCCATGAGGGTGACGATCTCCTCGACGGCCCGCACCGACAGCCCCTCGGCCACGATGCGGTGGGCCAGCCGGTCCTGCTCCTCCGAGTCCGCGACGGAGAGCAGAGCGCGGGCGTGGCCCGCGGAGAGTACTCCGGCGGCGACACGACGCTGAACCGCCGGCGAGAGCTTCAGCAGCCGCAGAGTGTTGGAGACCTGCGGGCGCGAGCGGCCGATACGGTCTGCCAGCTGGTCGTGCGTGCAGTTGAAGTCCTGCAGCAGCTGGTCGTAGGCGGCTGCCTCCTCCAGCGGGTTCAGCTGGGCGCGGTGCAGGTTCTCCAGCAGCGCGTCCAGGAGAAGCTTCTCGTCCTCCGTGGCCCGCACGATCGCAGGAATGGCCTCAAGCCCCGCCTCACGGCAGGCACGGAAGCGCCGCTCACCCATGATGAGCTCGTAGCGCGCCGGACCCACCTGACGCACGACGACCGGCTGGAGAAGCCCGACCTCCTTGATGGAGGTAACCAGCTCGGCAAGAGCGTCCTCGTCGAACACCTCACGGGGCTGACGCGGGTTGGGGGTGATGTAGTCGAGAGGCAGTTCAGCGAAGTGAGCACCGACAGGCGCGGAGGGCACCTCCGCGGTCCCGATCGTCGGCGACTCCTCTGTTTCATGTGAAACAGGCGGCAGTGTGGTCACCTTCGCCGCGGCGACCCCGCGCTCTGCCGTGAGCACGGGTCCAGCCGCCGACGAGGCGGAGACTCCGCCTGCCGGCGAGGGAACCGTCTTCTCTGTCGGAGCCGCGGGGATCAGTGCGCCGAGGCCCCGCCCCAGCCCTCGTCGTCGCTCACTCACTGGATCCCCTCCACCATGTTCTGACTGTTCTGTACGCCCACATGGGCGTTCTGCGCGTCGTACGCCACTCCGACTCCGCGGAGGGCGATTTCTCGTGCGGCCTCAAGATACGAGAGGGCGCCGCTCGACCCTGGATCATAGGTCAGCACCGTCTGGCCGTAGCTCGGGGCCTCGGAGATACGGACCGAGCGAGGAATGCTCGTCCGCAGCACCTCGTCACCGAAGTGGCTGCGCACCTCGTCCGCGACCTGGGACGCGAGGCGCGTCCGGCCGTCGTACATGGTGAGCAGGATCGTCGAGACATGGAGGTTGGGGTTGAGATGCCCCCGCACCAGGTCGACGTTACGCAGAAGCTGGCCCAGTCCTTCCAACGCGTAGTACTCACACTGGATAGGAATGAGGACCTCCGCACCGGCGACCAGCGCGTTGACCGTGAGGAGGCCGAGCGACGGCGGGCAGTCGATGAGGATGTAGTCCAGCGGCTGCTCATACGCCTGGATCGCTCGTTCCAGACGGCTCTCTCGTGCCACCAGGGACACCAGCTCGATCTCCGCACCGGCGAGATCGATCGTGGCAGGCGCACAGAAGAGGCCCTCGACATCGGGGACCGGCTGGACGACTTCGGAGAGCGGCTTGCTGTCAATCAGCACGTCATAGATGGAAGGCACCTCGGCGTGATGATCGATGCCGAGTGCGGTCGAGGCGTTGCCCTGAGGGTCGAGGTCGATCACCAGGACACGGCCGCCATGCAGGGCAAGCGAGGCAGCAAGGTTGACCGTGGTCGTGGTCTTGCCCACCCCACCCTTCTGGTTGGCGACGACCATGACGCGGGTCTGTTCGGGCCGTGGCAGGCCCTCACCGGCGCGACCCAGCGCCTCCACCGCCAGTTGGGCAGCACGACCAATAGGAGTGTCGTCCATTGGGGGCGGTGTTTCACGTGAAACATCCTCCCCCATCGACTCGGTACGGGGACCGGGGACCGGATCGGTCATCGGTCCCGCGATGTTGGCGTCGGACCGCAAGGATTCACTCTCCTCGACTTCAGGCTCGCAATGAACAGAGCCTCCCATGTCTTCGGGGTCGTGAACCAGCGAGGCCCGTTCTTCTGTGGAGAAATCCACCTCTGTGGACAACTCCGCACCCTCCGCGAGTGAACCAAGAGGCTTCCGGTCGCGGGGTTCGGCCGCGGCGCGGCCGCGACTGATGATGCCGTGCAGCAGTGAGCGACGTTTCACGTGAAACACGATGCCTAGCGGCCAGGGCCATCACGGCGCGACACTCCGAGATGCGTAGGTTTGGCAGCTTGTGTGGAGTACGGCCCGTCGTCAGGACGGATCAGCCAGAGTGATAAAAAACTCCCGGCTCCGCCCTGCGGAACCGGGAGTCCACGATCCATTGCGCGCTCAGGATCAGCGCCGTCGGCGCGTCCGTCCCGTACGGGCCGCCTTCGCCCTCTTCGCGGCGAAGCGCACGCCACCCGGACTCTCCCCGACCTCGACCCGCACCACGGTCGACAGCGGGTCCACAATGCCCTCACCGACGTGCAGGATCGACGTCTCCACGGCGCCGAGCTTACTGAGGGCCGTCGCGGCGCTCTTCAGCTCCTCTTCGGCGGTGTCGCCCTTGAGAGCCAGCATCTCGCCGTACGGGCGGAGCAGGGGGATGCCCCATGCCGCCAGCCGATCCAGTGGAGCGACAGCCCTGGCCGTCACCACGTGGACCGCCGGCAGCTTTCCCATGACCTCCTCGGCGCGGCCGCGCACGACGGTGACATGGTCGAGGCCGAGGAGCTCGACGACCTCGGTGAGGAAGTTGGTCCGCCGCAGCAGCGGTTCCAGCAGGGTGATCTTGATGTCGTCCCGGACGAGGGCCAGCGGAATTCCGGGCAGCCCCGCGCCGGAGCCGACGTCGCACACGGTCACGCCTTCAGGCACGACCTCGGAGAGCACCGCGCAGTTCAGCAGGTGCCGTTCCCACAGCCGGGGCACCTCGCGGGGGCCGATCAGCCCCCGCTGCACTCCCGCCTCGGCCAGCAGCTCCGCGTACCGGACCGCGTCCGCGAAGCGATCGCCGAATACCTCGCGCGCCTGCTCGGGCGCAGGGGGAAGCTCCGCTGCCTCCGTCACGGGGACCGTCCTTCCGTACCGCATAAGCGCGCTGAGCGCTGACCACCAGGGCTATCAGGGATTACCAGGAACTACGAGGGACTATCAGGCTGACAAAGTTCGGCCCCGCCTGCTCAACAGACGGGGCCGAAGAAACCTTCGTACCGATCAGGCGGGAAGCACGACGACGAAGCGCTGCGGCTCCTCACCCTCGGACTCACTGCGCAGACCCGCGGCCTTGACCGCGTCGTGGACGACCTTGCGCTCGAAGGGCGTCATCGGCTTCATCTTCACCGGCTCGCCGGAGCTCTTCACCTCGGCCGCGGCCTTGGCGCCCAGCTCGGAGAGCTCCTCGCGCTTCTTGGCGCGGTAGCCCGCGATGTCCAGCATCAGCCGGCTGCGGTCCCCGGTCTCCCGGTGAACGGCCAGGCGCGTGAGCTCCTGGAGGGCCTCGAGCACCTCGCCGTCGCGACCGACCAGCTTCTGCAGGTCACGGCTGCTGGCGTCGCTGATGATCGAGACAGCGGCGCGGTCGGCCTCGACGTCCATGTCGATGTCGCCGTCGAGATCGGCGATGTCCAGCAGACCCTCGAGGTAGTCCGCCGCGATCTCGCCTTCCTGCTCAAGGCGGGTCAGGGTGTCGCCCTCAGCGGCGGCGGAGGTGGTGCCTTCCGTCACGGGATGGACTCCTTCTTACTTCTTGGACGGGGACTTGGGCCGCTGCGGACCCTTGCGCTGTCCGGACTGGGCTTTGCTGCGGGTACCGGTGCCAGGCTTGTTGCCGCCGCCTGCCGGCTTGGCGGCGGGCGGCGCGTCCTGCGGCTCGTCGGACTTGGTCAGCGAGGTCTTCGGCTCGGGTTCACCCGCCGCCTTCGCCCCACCGGCCGCCGTGCCCGACTGACGCTGGGACTTGGACTGGCGCTTCGGCTGCTGACGCTTGGGGGCGCCACCAGTGGTGGTCGTGGTGCCGTCCTCGGCCTCGACAGTCGCCTCGGCCTGACCCTTCACCACAGTGCCGTCAGCCTGGGCCACCAGGCCCACCTTGGTCAGGCTGTTGATGAACTTGCGCTCGAACTCGTTACGGTCGCGGCCCTTGGCGACGATCGCCTTGACGATGGCCTTCTCGCCACGGCTGCGCGTCTTCTCGTGGTGCGTGACGTGCTTCTGCAGGCGCTCGAGGTATGCGGCCTGAGCCTTGGAACCCGGCGTCGGGTTGTTGCGGATGACGTACATCTGCTGGCCCATGGTCCACACGTTGGTGGTCAGCCAGTAGACGAGGACACCGACCGGGAAGTTGATGCCGAAGACGGCGAACATGACCGGGAAGACGTACATCAGCATCTTCTGCTGCTGCATGAAGGGCGTCTTCACCGTGGTGTCGACGTTCTTCGTCATCAGCTGGCGCTGCGTGTAGAACTGCGACGCCGACATCATCACGATCATGATCGCGGTGACGACCCGGACATCGGTCAGCGAGGCACCGAGGGCCTCGACCTTGGACTGTCCGTCCGTGAACTTCGCGGCCAGCGGGGCGCCGAAGATGTGCGCCTTACGAGCGCTGGCCAGCAGCGATTCGTTGATGACGCCGATCGTCGAGCCGGTCGCGATGCCGTTGAGCACGTGGTACAGAGCAAAGAAGAACGGCGACTGCGCCAGGATGGGAAGGCACGAGGAGAGCGGGTTGGTACCCGACTCCTTGTACAGCTTCATCATCTCTTCGGACTGGCGCTGCTTGTCGTTCTTGTAGCGCTCCTGGATCTTCTTCATCTCGGGCTGCAGTGTCTGCATGGCCCGAGTGGCCTTGATCTGCTTCACGAAGAGCGGGATCAGGCAGATACGGATCAGGATCACCAGGGACACGATGGACAGGCCCCAGGCCCAGCCCGTATCGGGACCGAAGATCTTCCCGTACACAGAGTGGAACTGGACGATGACCCAGGAAACGGGTGTCGTGATGAAGCTGAAAAGACTGGCAATCGTGTCCACTAATCAGGCTCCTTGAGCATGGGACGGGGTCTCGGCGGCCGGGCTCGAGGGATGGTCGGACATTCCATGACCCTCAATGGCCGGTTCGGCGGCGGAGTTCCCGCCCTTGCGTGCGCGCCAGGCGTTACGCAGCATTTCGTGCCACCGCGGACGCTTGCGCGGCGGAACATGGTCCACGCCGCCCAGCGACCACGGATTGCACCGGAGGATGCGCCAGGCGGTGAGTGCCGTTCCCTTGATCGCACCGTGCCGATCGATGGCTTGGTAGCCGTAGTGGGAGCACGACGGGTAGTACTTGCACACCGGCCCGAGCAGCGGGCTGATCGTCCACTGGTACAGCTTGATAAGAGCCAGCAGCGGGTACTTCATCGCGCGCCCCCTCCCAGCAGCCGCTGAAGGGCGGCATCCAGGTCTCGGGCCAGCTGTTCATGGTCGGCGTCGCCCGCACCGGGCAGCGCTCGTACGACTACCAGGCTACCGGGGGGCAACTGGGCGACTCGGTCACGCATCAAATGGCGAAGTCTGCGCTTCACCTTGTTGCGGACAACCGCTCCACCCACGGCCTTGCTCACGACGAAACCCGCACGCGTCGGGGGAGCGCTCTCCCCAGGCGCGTGCGGGTCCGTTGCACCGCTACGTAGATGGACGACGAGGAGCGGGCGTCCGGCCCGGCGTCCTCGGCGTACCGCGGTCGCGAAGTCCTCGCGCCGCCTCAGCCGATGCTCGGTAGGCAGCACGACATCATGACCTGTTGTTATCAGGCGGACAGGCTGGCGCGACCCTTGCCACGGCGGTTCGCGAGAATCGCGCGGCCGGCACGGGTGCGCATCCGCAGGCGGAAGCCGTGGGTCTTGGCGCGACGACGGTTGTTCGGCTGGAAGGTGCGCTTGCTCACTCGGGGGCTCCAGAAAGAATCGGTGGTGGCGGGGTGCCGTCCTGGCTGTCACCGTGCGCCCACGAGGTAGCTCGCATTACGCCCGAGTGCACCGCTTCCCGATCACTCTTCGCGATCTGTGCCCATCGGAGGCAGGCGGCAGCAGCCATCGACAACTCGACCTGGTTACGGTACGCGCGGCTGCGCCATCCGGTCAAACCAGCTCCTGCCCGGGAGACACTATCCACAGGCTGGGGACAACAACTTGAACCGCAGCGGTCGCCCTGACTACCGTGGCTGAACTCCGATTCGTTCCCTTCCCACCGCCCCAGCGGATTTGTTCCCACCGCACCACCCGACTGACTTCCCAACCTGTTCCCAGAACCACACGTTCGTGGGACCCATGAGAGAGCGTGCCCTGTGGCTGACGTACCTGCCGATCTTGCCGCAGTGTGGCCACGAGTACTGGAACAGCTCCTCGGTGAGGGCCGCGGTCAGGGCGTGGAGGCGAAGGACGAGCACTGGATCAAGCGCTGCCAGCCGCTGGCACTGGTCGCGGACACCGCGCTGCTCGCGGTTCCGAACGAATTCGCGAAGGGCGTCCTCGAAGGACGTCTCGCGCCGATCGTCAGTGACACGCTGAGCCGCGAGTGCGGCCGCCCGATCCGCATCGCGATCACCGTCGACGACTCGGCCGGGGAACCCCAGCCTCCGACACCGCCCGCCCCCCAGGCCCGCTACGACGAGCCCGAGCTCCCCTCGGGCTCAGGCCAGGGCCGTGACGCGTACGACGGTCAGAGCGGCGACGAGCGAAACCCCTACGGCGGCCAGGGCGGCGAGGACCGCAACAGCTACGGCGGCCAGGGCCGTGACGAGCGCCACGCCTACGACTCCCAGGGCCGCGAAGACCGGGGCGGCTACGACTCTCCGGGCCGTGACGAGCGCAACCCCTATGACGCTCAGCGCCGCGACGGGTACGAGGGGTACGGCCGCCACCGCGCGGACGACCACCGGGGTGACCACCGGGGCCCCCGCTCCGACCAGCTCCCGGGCGCCCCCGGCGACCAGCTGCCGCCCGGCCGCTCCGACCAGTCCCGCGCGGACCACCTGCCGACCGCCCGCCCCGCCTACCCGGACTACCAGCGTCCCGAGCCCGGCGCCTGGCCGCGGCACAGCCAGGACGACTACGGCTGGCAGCAGCAGCGTCTCGGATTCCCCGACCGCGACCCGTACGCCTCGCCCTCGCAGGACTACCGGCCGCAGTCGATGGAGCGCCCGCCCTACGAGCAGCAGCGCCAGGACTACGACCAGCCGCGCTCCGAGTACGAGCGCCCCGACCGCCGCGACCTCCAGGAGCCGTCCTCGGGCGGTGCGCCGTCGCACCGCGGCGGCCCCTCGCTGCCGTCCTCCAGCGGCGCTCCCGGCCCGCTGGGCGCGAAGCCCGCGCCGGCGTCCGGTCCGGGCGAGCCCACCGCGCGCCTCAACCCGAAGTACCTCTTCGACACGTTCGTCATCGGCGCCTCCAACCGCTTCGCACACGCGGCCGCGGTCGCCGTCGCCGAGGCGCCGGCGAAGGCGTACAACCCACTCTTCATCTATGGGGAGTCGGGTCTCGGCAAGACGCACCTGCTGCACGCGATCGGGCACTACGCGCGCAGCCTCTACCCGGGTACGAGGGTGCGGTACGTGAGCTCCGAGGAGTTCACGAACGAGTTCATCAACTCCATCCGCGACGGCAAGGGCGACAGCTTCCGCAAGCGGTACCGCGAGATGGACATCCTGCTGGTCGACGACATCCAGTTCCTGGCGGACAAGGAGTCGACGCAGGAGGAGTTCTTCCACACCTTCAACACACTCCACAACGCGAACAAGCAGATCGTGCTCTCCAGCGACCGGCCGCCCAAGCAGCTGGTGACCCTGGAGGACCGGCTGCGGAACCGTTTCGAGTGGGGTCTGATCACGGACGTCCAGCCGCCCGAGCTGGAGACCCGTATCGCCATCCTTCGTAAGAAGGCGGTGCAGGAGCAGCTCAACGCTCCGCCGGAGGTGCTCGAGTTCATCGCGTCCCGGATCTCGCGCAACATCCGCGAGCTGGAAGGCGCGCTGATCCGGGTGACGGCGTTCGCGTCGCTCAACCGGCAGCCGGTGGATCTCGGGCTCACGGAGATCGTCCTGAAGGACCTGATCCCGGGCGGCGAGGACTCCGCCCCGGAGATCACCGCGACCGCGATCATGGCGGCCACCGCGGACTACTTCGGCCTCACGGTGGACGACCTGTGCGGGTCCTCACGCAGTCGCGTCCTGGTGACCGCGCGGCAGATCGCCATGTATCTGTGCCGCGAGCTCACCGATCTCTCGCTGCCGAAGATCGGCGCGCAGTTCGGCGGCCGCGACCACACCACCGTCATGCACGCCGACCGCAAGATCCGCGCGCTGATGGCCGAGCGCCGCTCCATCTACAACCAGGTCACCGAGCTCACCAACCGCATCAAGAACGGCTGACAGGCGCGGCGGTACGCCGCCGAGGGCGCCCCCGGGACACGGTCCCGAGGGCGCCTTTCGCTGTTCCGGCGCGCGGCTCCGGCGGCGCGGCACCAGCCCAGAGTTCCAGCCCGCAGTTCCGGCCCACGGCTCCGGCCCACGGCTCTCGCGCGCGCCGCGCGGGATTCCGGCAGCCGTCCCAGAGGCTCCGTCACCCGGCTCCGAGAGCGCCCCGGAGGGTGCTGGACCTCGCTCCGAGGGGCCCGCAAGGGGGCTGAGACCCGGCCCCAAGGGGGCTTCGAGGGCTTCTGGGGCCCGCTGCGAGGCGGCCGGCCCTCGTTTCACCGCTACCGGAACGACATCAGCTGTTCGAATACGAGCCGGGTTACGGCCACTCTCCACAGATTCGGTGACTTTCTGGCATCCACACCCTGGGGACCGCGAAGTTGTCCCGATCGTGTCCACAGGGGCCGCTGTTGAAAGACCATCAGACCAGGTCAGCCCCCTGTGGATTCGTGGACGAAGACTCTCCACAGACTGTGGACGAAGAAAAGATCCACAGGGTGTGCACGAAGTTGTCCACCGACGACCCACAGGCTGGAGCCGGTTGTCCCCAGCCATCCCCAGCTTCTCCACACCCCTGTCCACTGTTCGGCAACGTGACGCGCCCGATCACCGTGTCGAGTGAAAGGCGTCACACCAAGGTGCCGGATTGGCCTGTGGGGAACGTGGGTAAAGCTGGGGACGGATCTGGGGAGAAGTGGCCCGAGGCTGTGCATCGAGTGTGCAGAACTTTTCGTCGTCCACAGAGACCCCCGGTTGTCCACCGCCTTCGCCCACAGGGTCAGTGGACAAAAAATCCCAGCTGACCTGCGAAAACGCGGTTATCCACGGTTTCCACAGGCCCTACTACTAAGACCAACTAGATAGAGGCTGGGAATCGTTTCGAAGACGGGGCTGTGCACAACTCGCTCTCGGAGGCTCTGGTGCCGCTCGGCACGACTTGACCCCGAGGGGCACCGACTGTCAGTGCGGTGCGTCAGACTGGTCCCCGGTGTCCTTCCCGCCACAGGGCTGAACGACACCGAGTCAGACGACGAAGGCCAGCAGGGCGAGAGCGCCGGCAACAGACGGAGGCGGCAACGGTGAAGATCCGGGTGGAACGCGACGTACTCGCGGAGGCAGTGGCCTGG
This sequence comes from Streptomyces sp. NPDC107454, assembly GCF_055582885.1. Classification (NCBI taxonomy): domain Bacteria; kingdom Bacillati; phylum Actinomycetota; class Actinomycetes; order Kitasatosporales; family Streptomycetaceae; genus Streptomyces; species Streptomyces sp. NPDC107454. Next base: position 261,999 of record NZ_JBVJPA010000016.1, read on the forward strand.
GCGGCACGCAGCCTCCCGGCCCGTCCGCCGGCGCCTGTGCTCGCCGGCCTCCTTCTGAAGGCCGAGGAGGGCGCGCTGAGCCTCTCCAGCTTCGACTACGAGGTCTCGGCACGCGTCTCCGTGGACGCGGAGATCGACGAGGAGGGCACGGTCCTCGTCTCCGGCCGACTGCTCGCGGACATCTGCCGCGCCCTCCCCAACCGGCCGGTGGAGATTTCCACAGACGGTGTACGGGCGACCGTGGTCTGCGGATCCTCGCGATTCACACTCCACACCCTGCCTGTGGAGGAGTACCCCGCGCTGCCGCAGATGCCGTCGGCGACCGGCACCGTCCCCGGTGAGGTCTTCGCCTCGGCGGCCGCCCAGGTGGCCATCGCGGCGGGCCGTGACGACACGCTGCCCGTGCTCACCGGTGTGCGCATCGAGATCGAGGGCGACACGGTCACGCTGGCCTCCACCGACCGCTACCGCTTCGCGGTCCGCGAGTTCCTGTGGAAGCCGGAGAACCCCGAGGCGTCCGCGGTGGCCCTGGTGCCCGCCAAGACGCTCCTGGACACCGCCAAGGCCCTCACGAGCGGCGACAGCGTGATCCTGGCGCTGTCCGGCTCGGGCGCCGGCGAGGGCCTCATCGGCTTCGAGGGGGCGGGCCGGCGCACGACCACCCGCCTGCTGGAGGGCGACCTGCCGAAGTACCGCTCGCTGTTCCCGACGGAGTTCAACTCCATCGCGGTGATCGAGACCGCCCCCTTCGTGGAGGCCGTCAAGCGTGTGGCCCTGGTCGCCGAGCGCAACACCCCGGTGCGTCTGAGCTTCGAGCAGGGCGTGCTGATCCTGGAGGCGGGCTCCAGCGACGACGCACAGGCTGTGGAAAGGGTCGACGCGCAGTTGGAGGGCGACGACGTCTCGATCGCCTTCAACCCGACGTTCCTGCTTGACGGCCTCAGCGCCATCGACTCGCCGGTGGCGCAGCTCTCCTTCACGACGTCCACGAAGCCCGCGCTGCTGAGCGGCAAGCCCGCGGTGGACGCCGAGGCGGACGAGGCCTACAAGTACCTGATCATGCCGGTGCGTCTGAGCGGCTGAGTGAGGTGAGCCCGCCGGACGGTCGCTCCGATCGGTCCGGCGGGCGCATCCGCAGGTGGGGCGAACACCTGAGCGGCTATGCCCACAGGTGTGCGTGAGCGTCCGGGTTTAGGCTCAGACACAGGTACGAAAGTGCCCTCACGCCACGTCGAAAACCTAAGGAACAACTGATGGAGCTCGGTCTCGTCGGCCTCGGCAAGATGGGCGGCAACATGCGCGAGCGGATCCGCCGCGCAGGCCACACCGTCATCGGATACGACCGCAACCCGGACCTCGCCGATGTCCACAGCCTGGAAGAGCTTGTGGGCAAGCTCAAGGGACCGCGCGTGGTGTGGGTGATGGTCCCGGCCGGCGCCGCCACGCAGTCCACCGTCGACCAGCTCGGCGAGCTCCTGGAGCCCGGTGACGTCGTCGTGGACGGCGGTAACTCCCGCTGGACGGACGACGAGAAGCACGCGGAGGAACTGGCCGCCAAGGGCATCGGTTTCGTCGACTGCGGCGTCTCCGGCGGCGTCTGGGGCCTGGAGAACGGCTATGCGCTGATGTACGGCGGCGACGCCGAGAACATCGCCAAGGTGCAGCCGGTCTTCGAGGCACTCAAGCCGGAGGGCGACTTCGGCGCGGTGCACGCCGGCAAGGTCGGCGCGGGCCACTTCTCCAAGATGGTCCACAACGGCATCGAGTACGCCATGATGCAGGCCTACGCCGAGGGCTGGGAGCTCCTGGAGAAGGTCCACTCCGTCACCGACGTGCGCGAGGTCTTCCGCTCCTGGCAGGAAGGCACGGTCATCCGTTCCTGGCTGCTGGACCTGGCGGTGAACGCCCTGGACGAGGACGAGCACCTGGAGAAGCTGCGCGGTTACGCACAGGACTCCGGCGAGGGCCGCTGGACGGTGGAAGCCGCCATCGACCACGCGGTGCCGCTGCCCGCGATCACCGCGTCGCTGTTCGCGCGGTTCGCCTCGCGGCAGGAGGACTCGCCGCAGATGAAGATGGTCGCGGCGCTGCGCAACCAGTTCGGCGGCCACGCGGTCGAGACGAAGTAATCCACAGATCCACAGGCCGTGCGGCGGTGGATCCACAACCCTGGGGGAGGTCGGCGAACGACCATGCACGTCACGCATCTGTCGCTGGCCGACTTCCGCTCGTACGCCGGGGTCGAGGTCCCGCTCGACCCCGGCGTCACCGCGTTCGTGGGCCCCAACGGACAGGGCAAGACGAATCTGGTCGAGGCGGTCGGCTATCTCGCGACCCTCGGCAGCCACCGCGTCTCCTCCGACGCGCCGCTGGTGCGCATGGGCGCCGACCGGGCGATCATCCGGGCCAATGTCCGCCAGGGCGAGCGCCAGCAGCTCGTCGAGCTCGAACTGAATCCCGGCCGGGCCAACCGTGCCCGTATCAACAGGTCCTCGCAGGTCAGACCCCGTGATGTGCTCGGCATCGTGCGGACCGTGCTGTTCGCGCCCGAGGATCTCGCGCTGATCAAGGGCGACCCCGGTGAGCGGCGCCGCTTCCTGGACGAGCTGATCACCGCCCGCTCCCCGCGGATGGCGGGCGTCCGCTCCGACTACGAGCGGGTCCTCAAGCAGCGCAACACCCTCCTGAAGTCGGCCGCGCTGGCCCGCCGTCACGGCGGCCGCACCATGGACCTCTCCACGCTCGACGTGTGGGACCAGCACCTCGCGCGCGTGGGCGCCGAGCTGCTGGCCCAGCGGCTCGACCTGGTCGCCGCGATCCAGCCGCTGGCCGACAAGGCGTACGAGCAGCTGGCCCCCGGCGGCGGACCCGTCGCTCTGGAGTACAAGCCGTCCGCGCCCGGCGAGGCGCACACCCGCGAGGACCTGTACGAGCAGGTGATGGCGGCGCTCGCCGAGGTCCGCAAGCAGGAGATCGAGCGGGGCGTGACCCTCGTAGGACCCCATCGGGACGATGTGGTGCTCAGACTCGGTCAGCTGCCCGCCAAGGGATACGCCTCCCACGGCGAGTCCTGGTCGTTCGCGCTGGCGCTGCGCCTGGCCTCGTACGACCTTCTGCGGGCCGAGGGCAATGAACCGGTGCTGGTCCTCGACGACGTCTTCGCCGAGCTGGACAGCCGCAGAAGAGAGCGCCTCGCCGAACTCGTCGCTCCCGGCGAGCAGGTCCTGGTGACGGCCGCGGTCGACGACGACGTACCGGACGTACTGACGGGGACGCGGTACGCCGTCTCCGAGGGCACGGTGGAGCGGGTATGACGGAGAACACACCCGGCGGTTCGGCCGCCTCCGAGGGAGCTCCGGAGAAGGGCCCGGAAACGGCCTCCAAGAAGACCCCCGAGCACTCCGGTGTCGACCTCGCGCGCGTGGCGTTGCGCGCCGCGAAGGAGCAGGCACGCGCGCGGGGGGACGCGGCGCAGCAGAAGAAGCAGGCGCGGCGCGGCGGTCTGCGCTCCGGCGCGCGCGCCGACGGGCGTGATCCGATGGCGCTCGGCGCCGCGATCAACCGGCTGCTCACCGAGCGCGGCTGGGAGACCCCGGCCGCGGTGGGCGGTGTGATGGGCCGCTGGCCGCAGATCGTCGGCGAGGACCTGGCCAAGCACTGCGTCCCGCTGAAGTACGACGACGACCCTGCCGAGCGGGTGCTCACCGTGCAGTGCGACTCGACCGCCTGGGCCACCCAGTTGCGGCTGCTCGCCCCGCAGGTGGTCGCGCGGCTGAACCAGGACCTCGGGCACGGCACGGTGCGACTGATCAAGGTGCAGGGCCCCAATGGTCCCGCGCGCCGCTTCGGCCCCTTGCGCGCCCCTGGGAGCACGGGTCCCGGCGACACCTACGGGTGACGCAGGCCACATCGACGGGCCCCCGCGCGGGAGTGCACGCGGTTGCGAACACCGACCTGACTCCGCGGTAGCCAAGGGTTGACACCCGGAAGCGCTGAGTGCCGCTGTAAGCCTCTTTGAGCCCGGGTGCACATATGGGGAGTCGGGAGAGACCGGTTCAGGGCGGCACATGCGGACTCAGGTACCGGCAAACCCCCATCACTGTCGGCGCTACCGGTAGACTGGAAGCTAATCCCGCCCCGCTTGCGGGGACCGTCCGGGAAAAGCTGAGCAACGCTGATCAAGGCTTACCAACGCAACGTGCCGCAGCCGCTCCGGCAACCCGCCGACGAGCTTGGCTTGTGCTGTGCCAGAAAGGGCGCTTCGTGGCCGATTCCGGCAACCCCAACGAGAACACCCCGTCCACCGACGCCGGCGACAACGCCGAGGCCACGACCTCGAACGGCGAGGTCACAGCCTCGTACGACGCCAGCGCCATCACCGTCCTCGAGGGTCTGGACGCGGTTCGCAAGCGACCCGGTATGTACATCGGCTCGACCGGCGAGCGCGGACTGCACCACCTCGTGTACGAGGTCGTCGACAACTCCGTCGACGAGGCGCTGGCCGGCCACGCGGACACGATCGACATCACGATCCTCGCCGACGGCGGCGTGCGTGTCGTGGACAACGGCCGCGGCATCCCCGTGGGCATCGTTCCCTCCGAAGGGAAGCCGGCCCTCGAGGTCGTGCTGACGGTCCTGCATGCGGGCGGCAAGTTCGGCGGCGGCGGCTATGCGGTCTCCGGTGGTCTGCACGGCGTCGGCGTCTCCGTCGTGAACGCCCTGTCGAGCAAGGTCTCCGTCGAGGTCAAGACCGACGGACGGCGCTGGACGCAGGACTACAAGATGGGCGTCCCGACCGCCCCTCTCGTCGAGCACGAGGCCACCGACGAGACCGGCACCTCGGTCGCCTTCTGGGCCGACGGCGACATCTTCGAGACGACCGAGTACTCCTTCGAGACGCTCTCGCGGCGCTTCCAGGAGATGGCGTTCCTCAACAAGGGTTTGACGATCAAACTCACTGATGAGCGCGAGTCGGCGAAGGCCACGGCCGGTGCGGACGAGGCAGGTGCGGACGAGAAGGCCGAGGTCAAGACCGTCACGTATCACTACGAAGGCGGCATCGTCGACTTCGTGAAGTACCTCAACTCCCGCAAGGGAGACGTGGTGCACCCCACCGTCATCGATCTCGAGGCCGAGGACAAGGACAAGAGCCTGTCCCTCGAGGTCGCGATGCAGTGGAACAGCGGCTACAGCGAGGGCGTGTACTCCTTCGCCAACATCATCCACACCCACGAGGGCGGTACGCACGAGGAGGGCTTCCGTGCGGCGCTGACCTCGCTGATCAACAAGTACGCGCGCGACAAGAAGCTGCTGCGCGAGAAGGACGACAACCTCACCGGTGACGACATCCGCGAGGGTCTGACCGCGATCATCTCGGTCAAACTGAGCGAGCCGCAGTTCGAGGGCCAGACGAAGACCAAGCTGGGCAACACGGAGGCGAAGACCTTCGTCCAGAAGGCCGTCTACGAGCACCTCAACGACTGGCTGGACCGCAACCCGAACGAGGCCGCGGACATCGTCCGCAAGTCCATCCAGGCGGCCACCGCGCGCGTGGCGGCCCGCAAGGCCCGCGACCTCACCCGCCGCAAGGGCCTCCTGGAGACGGCGTCCTTGCCGGGCAAGCTGTCCGACTGCCAGTCGAACGACCCCACCAAGTGCGAGATCTTCATCGTCGAGGGTGACTCCGCCGGTGGCTCGGCCAAGTCCGGCCGCAACCCGCAGTACCAGGCGATCCTCCCGATCCGAGGCAAGATCCTCAACGTCGAGAAGGCGCGGATCGACAAGATCCTGCAGAACCAGGAGATCCAGGCGCTGATCTCGGCCTTCGGTACCGGGGTCCACGAGGACTTCGACATCGAGAAGCTCCGCTATCACAAGATCATCCTGATGGCGGACGCCGACGTCGACGGCCAGCACATCAACACCCTGCTGCTGACCTTCCTGTTCCGCTTCATGCGGCCGCTGGTCGAGGCCGGGCACGTGTTCCTGTCGCGTCCCCCGCTGTACAAGATCAAGTGGGGCCGGGACGACTTCGAGTACGCCTACTCGGACCGTGAGCGCGACGCGCTGATCGAGCTGGGCAAGCAGGCCGGCAAGCGCGTCCGCGACGACTCGGTCCAGCGCTTCAAGGGCCTCGGCGAGATGAACGCCGAGGAGCTGCGGATCACGACCATGGACCAGGAGCACCGGGTCCTCGGCCAGGTCACGCTCGACGACGCCGCCCAGGCCGACGACCTGTTCTCGGTCCTCATGGGCGAGGACGTCGAGGCCCGCCGCGCGTTCATCCAGCGCAATGCCAAGGACGTCCGCTTCCTCGACATCTGAGTCGGTCTCAGCTGACCGCAGCAGAAAGGATCTTCACCAGCAATGGCCGACGAGAACACTCCGAGCACGCCTGAAGAAGGCGGCGAGATCACCCTGCGCGTCGAGCCCGTCGGGCTCGAGACGGAGATGCAGCGCTCGTATCTCGACTACGCGATGTCCGTCATCGTGTCGCGCGCGCTGCCCGACGTCCGGGACGGCCTCAAGCCCGTCCACCGCCGCGTCCTGTACGCCATGTACGACGGCGGCTACCGGCCCGAGAAGGGCTTCTACAAGTGCGCCCGCGTCGTCGGCGACGTCATGGGCACCTACCACCCGCACGGCGACTCCTCGATCTACGACGCGCTGGTCCGTCTCGCGCAGCCGTGGTCGATGCGGATGCCGCTGGTGGACTCCAACGGCAACTTCGGCTCTCCGGGCAACGACCCCGCGGCCGCCATGCGCTACACCGAGTGCAAGATGGCGCCGCTGTCCATGGAGATGGTCCGTGACATCGACGAGGAGACCGTCGACTTCACGGACAACTACGACGGCCGCAACCAGGAGCCGACGGTTCTGCCGGCCAGGTTCCCGAACCTGCTGATCAACGGCTCCGCGGGCATCGCGGTCGGTATGGCCACCAACATCCCGCCGCACAACCTCCGTGAGGTCGCGGCCGGTGCCCAGTGGTACCTCGAGAACCCCGAGGCCAGCCACGAGGAGCTGCTCGACGCCCTGATCGAGCGCATCAAGGGCCCCGATTTCCCGACCGGCGCCCTTGTGGTGGGCCGCAAGGGCATCGAGGAGGCGTACCGCACGGGCCGTGGCTCCATCACGATGCGCGCGGTCGTCGAGGTCGAGGAGATCCAGAACCGCCAGTGCCTGGTGGTCACGGAGCTCCCCTACCAGACCAACCCCGACAACCTCGCGCAGAAGATCGCCGACCTGGTGAAGGACGGCAAGGTCGGCGGCATCGCGGACGTCCGCGACGAGACCTCGTCCCGTACGGGCCAGCGGCTGGTCATCGTCCTGAAGCGCGACGCGGTCGCCAAGGTCGTCCTGAACAACCTCTACAAGCACACCGATCTGCAGTCGAACTTCGGCGCCAACATGCTGGCGCTGGTGGACGGCGTTCCGCGCACGCTGTCTCTCGACGCGTTCATCCGCCACTGGGTGACGCACCAGATCGAGGTCATCGTCCGTCGTACGCGCTTCAGGCTGCGCAAGGCCGAGGAGCGCGCGCACATCCTGCGCGGCCTCCTGAAGGCCCTGGACGCCATCGACGAGGTCATCGCGCTGATCCGGCGCAGTGACACCGTCGAGATCGCGCGCGAGGGCCTGATGGGCCTCCTGGAGATCGACGAGATCCAGGCCAACGCCATCCTCGAGATGCAGCTGCGCCGACTGGCCGCCCTGGAGCGCCAGAAGATCATCCAGGAGCACGACGAGCTCCAGGCGAAGATCACCGAGTACAACGCGATCCTCGCCTCGCCGGAGCGCCAGCGCACCATCATCAGCGAGGAACTCGCGGCGATCGTCGAGAAGTTCGGCGAGGACCGTCGCTCCAAGCTGGTGCCCTTCGACGGTGACATGTCCATCGAGGACCTGATCGCCGAGGAGGACATCGTCGTCACCATCACGCGTGGCGGCTACATCAAGCGGACCAAGACCGAGGACTACCGCTCGCAGAAGCGGGGCGGCAAGGGCGTACGCGGCGCGAAGCTGAAGCAGGACGACATCGTCGACCACTTCTTCGTGTCGACCACGCACCACTGGCTGCTGTTCTTCACCAACAAGGGCCGCGTCTACCGCGCGAAGGCGTACGAGCTCCCGGACGCCGGGCGTGACGCGCGTGGACAGCACGTCGCGAACCTGCTGGCCTTCCAGCCGGACGAGGCGATCGCCGAGATCCTCGCGATCCGTGACTACGAGGCGGTGCCTTATCTGGTGCTGGCCACCAAGGGCGGCCTCGTGAAGAAGACGCCTCTGAAGGATTACGATTCCCCGCGCTCCGGCGGCGTCATCGCGATCAATCTGCGCGAGACGGAGGACGGATCCGACGACGAACTGATCGGAGCCGAACTCGTATCGGCCGAGGACGATCTGCTGCTGATCAGTAAGAAGGCGCAGTCGATCAGGTTCACCGCGACGGACGACGCCCTGCGACCGATGGGCCGTGCGACCTCGGGCGTCAAGGGGATGAGTTTCCGCGCGGGCGACGAGCTGCTCTCGATGAATGTTGTTCGACCCGGTACGTTCGTGTTCACTGCTACGGACGGCGGGTACGCGAAGCGGACCGCCGTTGACGAGTACCGCGTTCAGGGTCGTGGTGGCCTCGGTATCAAGGCCGCCAAGATCGTCGAGGACCGCGGGTCCCTCGTCGGCGCGTTGGTGGTCGAGGAGACGGACGAGATCCTCGCCATCACCCTGTCCGGCGGTGTGATTCGCACGCGAGTCAACGAGGTCAGGGAGACGGGCCGTGACACCATGGGTGTCCAACTGATCAACCTGGGCAAGCGCGATGCCGTGGTCGGCATCGCTCGTAACGCCGAGGCCGGTCGCGAGGCGGAGGAAGTCGACGGCGAGATCGCCGAGGACGAGACCGCCGAGGGCGTCGAGGCCGTCGGTACGGACGAGGGCGAGCAGTCCTCGCCCGAGTAGCGCGAGGAGTGAGTCATCGTGAGCGGAGCCACGGGCGCCGGATCGACCGGTACGGATACGGACGGCGGCCGTGGCTCCGCCGCGGAGGCGACTGACTCCCATGACTCTCATGGATCCCAGGGGGGAACTGTGACGGACACCCGAGGCCCGCAGGCCCAGCAGTACGCGGCCGGAGCGGGCCCGGCGGCGGCCGGTCCGGCAAAGACCAAGGCCGCGCCCGGTGCGGCGCCCGCTTCGGCGCCCCCACCGGGGGCTCCTTCGGCCGGTTCGACCGCTTCGGCGGCCCCTGCCGGGGCCGCACCCGAGGCCGGCTCCGCGCTGCCGGGGGAACGGCAGCCGCAGCAGCCCGCGCAGCCGTACCACCCGCCGCAGGCGTACCCGGCTCAGACGCCGTCCGGCGCCGTGCGCCGGCCGCGGACCGGAGCGCGCACCGCGCCCCGTACCCGCAAGGCGCGGCTGCGGGTGGCCAAGACCGACCCCTGGTCGGTGATGAAGGTCAGCTTCCTGCTCTCCATCGCGCTCGGCATCTGCACGATCGTGGCGGCGGCGGTGCTGTGGATGGTCCTGGACGCGATGGGCGTCTTCTCGACGGTCGGCGGCACGATCTCCGAGGCGACGGGTTCCAACGAGTCGAACGGTTTCGACCTGCAGTCGTTCCTCTCCCTGCCGCACGTCCTGATGTTCACGTCGATCATCGCGGTCATCGACGTCGTGCTCGCCACGGCGCTCGCGACGCTCGGCTCGTTCATCTACAACCTCTCCGCGGGCTTCGTCGGCGGTATTGAACTGACCCTCGCCGAGGACGAGTAACAGCAGCTCGTCGGGCCCGGCCAGGAGGCCTGGGTTACCGATTTTGGGACTGGCCGCGTCGTGCGCTAATCTTCAGAGGTCAGCGCGCGGGACACACTCCGCAAAGCGCGGCGGGGCTATAGCTCAGTTGGTTAGAGCGCATCCCTGATAAGGATGAGGCCACAGGTTCAAATCCTGTTAGCCCCACCAAGCAAAAACCCCCGGGTGATCACACCCGGGGGTTTTGGCGTATACGGCTGACGTCGGTGAATCCGATCCCCGCAAAGGCAGGAGCCGGCGTCGACCCGGTCCAGGCGGGTGGTCTGCCCTGAGGCCAAGGACGGGTGTACCGCGAAGCGTGCCGGGCCGTGAGCGTGCCGGGCTCGCCCAGCGGGCCCACGGTGCGGCCTGCCAGGTGGAGCCCGAACGTAGTCGGCCCGGCCAGGAGGCGATCCTGACGAGTGTCGAGCGGCGCTGGTGTGCCGGACATGGCGAGGCGCCGGACATGGCGAAGGCCCGGCAGCTCTTTCGAGGTGCCGGGCCTTCGGATCTGTGGGTGCGGTGTACGCAAGTTCGCCGCTACGTCGGGGGAGAGGGACTGGGGGATGAGGCGGAGCCGCGTCGGTCAGCGCTGCAGGCGGGTCTCGGGCTCGGTGTGGGCCTCAGGGGCGCAGAGCGACGCGAGGTCGGCCGGGTCGGCCTCGGTGGCCTCGGTCGGCGGGCGGTGCCGGCAGCTCGGTGAGGAGCCGTGGGCCTCGGCGCGGATGCGTTGCTTCATCGTGGGGGGCAGGGCCCGGCTGTATGGACCGGACCAGGGAGAGATCGTCGGCACTGTCGCGGAGATCGTGCTGTTGCGCGTCGCTTCGGCCTGCGGTACGGCCGCGGCCGCGGTGGTCGTGATGAAACCGAGCGCCGTGCACAGCGCGACGAAGGCGGTGACGATGGCGGTCCACAGCTTCATGACCTTGTTCTGGGTCATGGCCCCTCACTTTCGGGTCAGGCGATTTGCGTACTTTCCTCATGATGTGTATGTGGGCCGCGAAGTGGTGGACCGACGCCCGTGGCGCGTCGATGTTCAGATCAACACCACTCGGATGGACGCAAGGAGTCAGAAAAGTGCCTGAAAGCTGCGAAAGGGTGCAGAAAGTCACTGTGCGCAAGGTGTGATCACCCTGCGATACGACCGTGGCCGGAGCGGCAGGATCCGCTCCTACTGCTCTCCGCCGGGCGGCAGTTGGGGGCCGGTGCAGGTCACCGATCGATATCGGTCGGTGTGTATAGTCGGGCGCCAGAGGTCCCCTACGTCAACGAAAGACGAGGTCGCGCGGTGAAGAAGCTTCTCCTGGTCGCACTGGCCGCCATCGGCGGGCTCCTCGTGTACCGCCAGATCCAGGCGGATCGCGCCGAGCAGGATCTGTGGACGGAGGCGACTGACTCCGTGCCCACGGGTTCGTGAGAATCGACACCAGTCTCAGATCAGACCCCGGCCGCCCTCGCGGTCGGGGTTTTGTATTGCCTCGAACCGCCCTGGATTCGCTTCAGTGAACGAATCGGTTGCGTAAGCGAAGATGTCGGCCTCTGGGCGGGTCGTTTCGGCCGCTTGTACGGATAGCGGGGGTGCCTCCGTGACCGGCGGGGCAGGATGGGCCACGGTCCGCGGCGACGACGAGGGGTGGCGCGTAATGGGGCGGCGCACGGCATGGTGGCGGGGCGGTCGGCCGCTCGCGATCGTGGCAACGGTCTTGTGCGCGACGGCGGCCCTGACCGGGCGGGCTGCCGCGGCAGCCGAGACCGGTACACCGAAGCCGTACGCCTTCGCCCAGGACGCCACGACGGTCCAGGGCGCCACGGGCACCACGGACGCCGTACGGCTGGAGCCCGGTGGGACGTACCGCAGTTCCCTCGGCAAGGACGGCAAGCTCTACTACCGCCTGGAGCTCGACGCCACCTCCAACGCGTACATCGCCGCCACCGCCGTCCCCAGGCCCGGCGCCGAGGTCGCCTACTCCGACGGCGTCAAAGTCTCCGTACAGGACGGCAACAGCGGCAGTTGCTCCTCCTCCACGACCGCCCACTTCGGCGCCTCCCAGAGCCCCCACCCCATCGCCGCGTGGGCGTCGCGCGAGATCGGCCCCGGCAAGTACGCCTGCCAGACGGCCGGAACGTACTACGTGGTCGTCGAGCGCACGGCGGCACCCGTCTCCTCGGCCTCCCCGCCCTCCTCCCCCGGCGCCTGGGACCTCGAACTGAGCTATGTGTCGGAACCTCGCTTGAAGAAGGCGGGTTCGACCAGTGCCCCCGAGACCTGGAACTCCGCCTCGCCCGAGGCCCTCCAGGGGGACGCACGGCCACGCCGGGGCGGCGCGGGGTTCACCACGGCCGGCGCCCTCGAACAGGGAGTCTGGAAGGACGGGATCAGCCCCGGGCAGACGCTCTTCTACAAGGTGCCGGTCGACTGGGGACAGCAGTTCTACGCCACCGCCGAACTCGGCAGTTCGAGCGGCGGCGAGGGATTCATGGGCACGGCTCTCGTCCTGTCCCTCTACAACCCCGTGCGCGGACTCGTCACCGATGTGGGCGCGGGTTACGACGGCAGTCAGCGGTCGGCCGCTCTGGATCCGCTGCCGCCCGTCGAGTACGACAACCGCTACGCCTTCAACGACCGGATCAGCGGCATGCGGTTCGCCGGTTCGTACTACCTCGTCGTACACCTCGCGACGCAGGTCGCCGACAAGTTCGGCGACGGGCCGTTCGGACTGACCCTGCGCGTACGGGTGGAGGGCGCCGCGCGGACCGGCCCGGCGTACGCGGGGCGCGCCGTACCGCAGGACGTGTTCGACTCCGCGACCGGTGACTCCGGGCCGGCCACGGGTGGGATGGCGTCTGCCGGAAGCGGCGGGAGCGACGACGGCACCACCATGAAGGTGGTCGCCGTGGGCGGCATCGGCACCGGGACCGTTCTGGTGCTGGCGCTCGGGGTGTGGACGGTGGCCGCACGACGGCGGGCGACGCCGCGCGGCTGGTAGGCCCATCAAGGGGGGGACAGGGTTTACGGGCGCCGCAGCTCAGATCTGGGTCAGCGCCCAGAAGCCCACCGCGAAACAGGCCAGCGCGAGGAGCAGCACCGGGACGGCCACCTTCGCGGGCGGTCCAGGGCGGGGCTGCGCGTGATGACGAGTCGCGGTGCTCGGATCCGCGGGCCGTATTGGGGAGGGCGGCTGCACGGGCGTGTGGTCGAACGGCAGGGCATCGGTGGGGGGCGTCACCGGCAGCACGACCGAGGTGGGGGGAGTGGGGGGCTGATCGTGCTGCCACAAGGACTGGGGCCGTGGCTGCGGCGGCGGCAGGTGGAAGCTGCCGGTGTCCGACATCGTGGACGGCTGCGGGGGTGTGGCGTCGGGCGCGGGGCGCGGTGGTACGGAACCGGGCGCGGGCTGCGGGGGCGCGGCCCCGGGCGCGGGACGCGGCGGTACGGCGCCGGGCGCGGGCTCGTGTCGTACGGAGCCGGGGCCGTGGGCGGCCTCGTGTCGTACGCCGCCCGAGTCGGACGCAGGCCATACGCCCCCGGAGGAACGATCCGCCCACGCGGCCCCGGAGACGGGATCCCGGGACAGCGCCCCGGAATCGTGACGCCACGGCCCCGAGTCGTGGGGGCCGGAACCGGTGCCTGCACCGGAGGCAGCGCCGGAAGCCGTGCCGGACGTGGTGCCGAAGCCGGTCGCGGAGTCGGGGCCGGTGCCGGTCCCGGTGCCGGAGCCGGTGTCGGAGGCAGAGTTGGACCATGAAGCCGCGTTCTCCGCGGCGCGTGGCGCGGGCGCGCTGAGCGGCCCTTCCGGGCCGAACCCCGGGGGAAGCGGACCGAGTTGGTCGAAGACCTCGACCAGCTCGTCGTCGGGGCCGGGCTCGGGCAGCAGCTCGGCGGCGGAGGCCAGCGCCTTGCGTGCCCCGGTCGCGGTGCGGAACCGTGCGCGCGGGTCCGGCTGCAGCAGCGTGGCCACGACCTGCCACAGCGGCTCGGGGATGCTCTGAGGAGCGGCCGGTGTGCCGTTCTCCGCGAAGTACTCGATCAGGGCCTTGGCATCGGGTCTGGCCCCTTCGAGAAGGTAGAGGGCGACCAGCCCGACGGCGAACAGATCGGCGGGGAAGTCCGGCTCGGCGCCCATCATCTGCTCGGGAGCGAAGTAACCGGGCGTTCCCACCACGTAGTTGGTCTCGGTCAGCCGTGGCTCACCCAGGCGCATCGCGATGCCGAAATCGGACAGCCGCAGCCGTGGACGGGTGGTACCGGTGGCTTCGAGCAGGATGTTGGCGGGCTTGATGTCGCGGTGCACGACGCCCTCCGCGTGGACCGCGGCGACTCCCGAGAGGAGCTGGTCGAGCAGGGTGCAGACGAACGACGGCGGCAGCGGGCCGTAGTCGTTGACCAGGTGGACCAGGGAGCCCCCGGCCACCAGGTCCATGGTGAACAGGACCTTGTCGTCGTCGGCGGCCCAGCTGGCGGGCGCGAGCACATGTGGGTGATCGATCCGCATCGCCTGCTCCCGTACGAAGCGCAGCAGCGCGTGTGCGTCGCTCTGCTGGAGCACCTTGGCGGCCACATAACGGCGCCGCCGCTGGTCCCAGGCGCGCCAGACCGCACCGACTCCCCCGTGGCCGATCGGGTCGACCAGTTCGTAGCGTCCGGCGAAGACCTCACCCATGGTCGTGCGTTGCTCCCCTTCGGCGGTCGGTCCGGCGCAGGCCCCCCGTTGAGACGTCCGGCGGCCCGAGATACGGAGCCGGACGGCGTCCTGAGCCCCCGGCGCCGGGTGTGCGGCTGCCGGGCCGCCGGCTCAGCTCTGGTGCGACTGGTAGTGGGCTACCGCGTCGGAGGTGCGGCCGGCGCCGTACACCCGGAGGAACTCTGCCAGTTCCGGGTGGGTCGGGGCGAGGGTGTCGGCAGCGTCGATGATGTCGCCCGCGGCTGCCACGGAGCGCAGCAGCGACTGGATCTCGCGGACCACCCGCTTCACCGTGGGCGCACCTGAACTGCTCGTCGACTGCGTGGTGTTGCTGAGCACCGAGCCCCCTTGCGACTTCTTGATCTCGTCCATGCGCTCGGTCGCCTCGGCGGCGCTGACGCTGCCGTCCGCGACCTGCCCCGCCAGGTCCTGCAACAGCTGCACGCGCTGGACCACCGCGGGATTGCCGATCTTGGCACGCTGACCGCTCATCAACTGCGACAGCATGGGTGCGGAAAGTCCCAGCACCCCGGCAAGACGCGCCTGGTTGAGGCCCAGATCCTCGATGAGCCTACGGAAGAGCGCCCCCAACGGCTCTCCGTACCAGTTCCGCTGCAGCTCTTGGGCTCTTGCGGTTGCTTCCTGCTGTGCAGCGTCCATTGCGTCTCCCCATCGCTTCCCCAAATACGGCGGTTCGCTGTCGCGAACCACGTCGAGCATCTTACGGAGAGTGGTCGCCCACGGGGACCCCCAATCTTTTTGCGAGATCCCGGGGGTGACCCGGTACTCTGGTCTGCGGCGCCCTCCGGTACCCGATTCCACCGGCCGGACGCCTGTCTTCCGGGGCCTTAGCTCAGTTGGTAGAGCGCTGTCTTTGCATGGCAGATGTCAGGGGTTCGACTCCCCTAGGCTCCACATCCCGGACCGGTCAGACGCCCTTCGCGGCGGCTGGCCGGTTCTTGTTTTTCCGGTGACTTGAGTCACGCAGCAGACTTCGCAGTCGTTGCAGTTGTTTGCGCAAACGGTCGGCTTGCGTGCGGGCGCCGATGGCGCTCCAGTGGTGGCCGACGTGACACGGGGGCGGTCTGTGCCGCGGTCGAAGCATCCCGTGAGCTGCTGTAGGCAGATATGCGTAATCATGGCAATGCACAGGGTGAAGAGGATCTGTGCGGATGTTGTGAGCATCGGTCGTTGCAAACGTCATCGTGGCGGAAGACGTAAATCGGTCCGCCGGTTCCACGTGAAACATCGCCGTGGGGGAGGAGGAGCTCAAGTCTCCTGCCCCACGGCGATGTTGTTGCCCTTGCTCAGGGCTCGTCTCCCTGGTCCAGGGTCAGCGGCGGTCGTCGCGGTCCGCCTCCTCCTCGGCCTGCTTGGCCTGGACCTCGGGGTCCAGGTCGGACAGGCCGGTGCCGTCGACCGAGGACAGGCGGCCCGTCTCGGGCACTTCCGTCGCGGCGGGCGGCTCGACCAGCCAGTCGGGGTTGGCCTGCTTGTCCCACCACTTCCAGGCGGCGAAGGCGCCGCCCGCGAGAATTCCCAGAACGAGCAGCCCCTTGGCGACGCGGCCGGCCTTCGCGCGCCGCTCGTGCTTGCGGACCAGTCTCTGGATCTCCTGGGGCGAGATCTGTCCGCGCAGCGCGGCGATCGCCGCCACGCCGCGTGACGCGGCCTCCTCACGTACAGGCTGGGCCGCGGCCACCGCCTGCTCGATCCTCGGCCTGGTGTACTCGGCGGCCTGCACGGCCGCCAGCCGGGTACGGACGGCGGCCTGGTCGACCTTCGGCGGCACATGCGTACGGGCCTGTTCAAGGCGCGGCGCGAGATGGGCGCCGTACTGGACGCGGGCCTGCTCTGCGGCCAGCGACACCTTGGGCGCGAGCCGTACGAGTGCCTCGTTCGCGTAGTACGAGGCCCGGTCCTTGGCCGTGTCGGCGTAAGGCGCCACCACTTCCGCGGCGTGCAGCACGCTGTCCTTCGCCGAGCCGGTCGCGGCGCGCACGCTGTCAATGCGGGTCACGGGTTTTCCTCCTCCTCGGTGGCGTACGTGGGCGTTCGAGTACCCCAAAGGGGGCACGGTTCACCTTTCCGCCCTGTTCGAGATCATGCCCCCCGAGGGGTCGCGAGGCATGCGAGATAGGGCATACGGGGCAACAGGAGCTTGTCGCCGACAATGCCACGGATCGCCGCCTCGCGTCCCGTGCACGCAAGGACTCGACGCGATTTCCGCAAGGGCGACCTCGGATATTCGCTCGGAGGTGGTGGCCGAGCGACGCGCGGCCCGGTCCGTGCGAGGATCGGGGGGTCAAAGAAGGCAACGGAAGGCAGATCGTGGCCGAGCAGCTTTACGCCACCCTGAAGACCAACCAAGGCGACATCGAAGTCCGGCTTCTGCCGAATCACGCGCCCAAGACGGTCCGGAATTTCGTCGAACTCGCCACGGGCGAGCGTGAGTGGATCAACCCGGAGACGGGTGCGAAGTCCACCGACAAGCTCTACGACGGCACGGTCTTCCACCGGGTGATCAGCGGATTCATGATCCAGGGCGGTGACCCGCTGGGCAACGGCACCGGCGGCCCCGGTTACCAGTTCGAGGACGAATTCCACCCGGAGCTCGCCTTCGACAAGCCGTACCTGCTGGCCATGGCCAACGCCGGCCCCGGTACCAACGGCTCGCAGTTCTTCATCACCGTCTCTCCGACGGCCTGGCTGACCCGCAAGCACACCATCTTCGGCGAGGTCACCAACGCGGCCAGCCAGAAGGTCGTGGACGCCATCGCGGGCACCCAGACCAACCCGCGCACCGACCGCCCGGTCAACGACGTCGTCATCGAGTCGGTCGTCGTCGAGACCCGCAAGGGCTAAGACCCAAGGACCCGAAGGTCCCGAGGGCTCCCGCAGGGAACCAAACGCCCCGCTCATCCGTAAGGATGGGCGGGGCGGTGCATTGCGTACGACCGGATTGAGGGGACCCCATGGACCAGGCGCCAGGCAACCCGCAGGGCCCGCAGGACCAGGGGCATCAGGACGCCCAGGCTCTGCCCACCTGCTACCGGCATCCGGATCGTGAAACGGGCGTGCGCTGCACCCGCTGCGAGCGCCCCATCTGCCCCGAGTGCATGATCAGTGCCTCCGTGGGCTTCCAGTGCCCCGAGTGCGTCCGCGCCGGCTCCGGTACGGGCCACGCGCCGTCGGCCTCGCAGCCCCGCACTCTCGCGGGCGGCACCGTCACCGCGGACCCCCGGCTCCTCACCAAGATCCTGATCGGGCTCAACCTCGCCGTCTTCCTGGTCCAGCTGTCGCTGGGCGACCGCTTCACCGACCGTTTCGACCTCATCGGCCGCGCGTACGTCCCGCTGCTCGGCTCGGTCGAGGGCGTGGCGGAGGGCCAGTGGTACCGCATGCTGACGGCGATGTTCCTGCACGGCAGCTATATCCACATCCTGTTCAACATGCTCAGCCTGTGGTGGATCGGCGGCCCCCTGGAAGCGGCCCTCGGCCGTGCCCGCTATCTCGCCCTCTACTTCGTGTCGGGCCTCGCGGGCAGCGCGCTCACCTACCTCGTCGCCGCGCCGAACCAGCCCTCGCTGGGCGCCTCCGGCGCGATCTTCGGCCTCTTCGGCGCGACCGCCGTCCTGATGCGCCGGCTCAACTACGACATGCGCCCCGTGATCGCGCTGCTGGTGATCAACCTGATCTTCACGTTCGGGTGGAGCAACATCGCCTGGCAGGCCCACATCGGCGGACTCGTCGGCGGTGTCGTCGTCGGCTACGCGATGGTCCACGCCCCGCGCGAGCGGCGGACCCTGATCCAGTACGGGGTGTGTGCCGTGGTCCTGGCCGCGGTGGTCGTCGCGACGCTGGTCAGGACGGCTCAGCTCACCTGAGGTACCGCTCGGCTCACTTGAGAAGCCTTGGAGAGCGGTGTTGTCCACAGATCGTGGCGGATCTTGTGCACGCTGTGTGGGAACAGCTGTGCCCCCTGTCACTGACCCGAGTTTTCGCAGGTCGGACAGGGGGCGAACAGGTTTGCGGATCCCGGTAGGTCAGTCACACCGGCGTCAACCCCGGATGAGTTATCCACAGATCGTCGTTCTTTTTCCACCTGTGGAAAACTCTTGTGGATAACTCAGTGGATAACCCTGGGCAGAGCTACTTCCACTGCGTGGAGACGCCGAATCCCGCCGCGATGAAGCCGAAGCCGACCACGATGTTCCAGTTGCCGAGGGCGTCGATGGGCAGCGAGCCGTCCGTCACATAGAAGATGACGATCCAGGCGAGGCCGATGAGGAACATGGCCAGCATGACCGGTGCGACCCAGCCACGGCTGGTCAGCTTGATGTTGGTCGCCTGCTTCGCCGGGGGCGGCGTGTAGTCGGCCTTCTTGCGGATACGTGACTTCGGCACGAGGGTCTCTCCTGTCGATGCGCTGCGTGGCCGCGCAGGGAACTGGGGCGGGCTCCGGGGCAGCGTACAAGGGGACACTGAGCGCTCCCCCGGGCGTCCGTTAGCGTAGTGCTTCCGCGGCGCCGAAGGAGATAAGGGTACGTTGAGCAATTCTGCCGACTCCCCCGGGACAGGTTCCAGTCCTGCCGTTACGCGCCGTTTCCGGCCCGTACGTGTACTCACCGTCGCCGTCTTCGCGCTCGCCGGGCTGATTTTCTTCACCAGCTTCAACACGGCCAAGGGCACCAATATCCGCACGGACGCGTCATTGCTGAAACTCTCCGACCTCATCCAGGAGCGCAGCCACAAGAACGCGTCGCTGGACGAGTCCAACGGCGTCCTGCGTGACGAGGTCGACACGCTCGCCGGGCGGGAGAACGGCGGCAGCAAGGCCGACACCGCCAAGCTCGCCGCGCTGGAGAAGAACACCGGCACCCAGAAACTCAAGGGCAAGGCCGTCACGGTCACTCTCAACGACGCGCCGCCGAACGCCACGGCCAAGCTGCCCGGCTATCCCGAGCCGCAGCCCGATTACCTGGTCATCCACCAGCAGGACCTGCAAGCGGTGGTGAACGCCCTGTGGCTGGGTGGCGCCCAGGGCATCAAGGTGATGGACCAGCGGCTGATCTCCACCAGCGCCGTGCGCTGTGTCGGAAACACCCTGATCCTCCAGGGCCGGGTCTACTCACCCCCGTACAAGATCACCGCGATCGGTGACCCCCAGAAGCTCCAGAAGTCCCTCGCCGACTCTCCGGCGATCCAGAACTACATGGTGTACGTCAACGTCTACGGGCTCGGCTGGAAAGTCGAGGAGAACGGGACGGTGACTCTTCCCGGCTACTCGGGCACAGTGGATCTCCACTACGCAAAACCTGTGGAGTAGTGGCTGAAGCAGCTGCCGCTGGGGGTCCCGTGTCGGTGCGAGTGCTCGTCCGGACAGTGAGCGAACTGTGCATCACCATCGGCACGCTCATCGTGCTCTTCGTGGTCTACGTCCTGTTCTGGACGGGCGTGAAGGCCGACAGCGAGATGAACCACCAGATCGACCAGCTCCAGAAGCAGTGGTCGAAGGGATCGGTCGCGCAGCAGTCGAAGGCGCCCCCGACCACCCCGGCCACCGGGAACCCGAAGACGCCGACGGCGAGCACGGCCGAGAGCCCGAAGGCCCCGGGCCCCTACGCCTACGGCAAGCCGTTCGCGGTGATGTACATCCCCCGTCTTGGTTTCACGTGGAACAAGCCCGTACTCGAAGGCACCGGCACGAGCGTCCTGCAGAAGGGGCTCGGGCATTACCGGGGGACGGCCCAGCTCGGGCAGGAGGGGAACTTCGCCGTCGCGGGACACCGGCGCACGTACGGCGACCCGTTCAAGGACTTTCCCCAGCTGCGCAGGGGGGACGCGGTGGTGCTGACCGACGGGACGACCTGGTTCACGTATCGGATCGACAAAGGCCCCTACAAAACAGTGCCCACGGACGTTGAGGTGATCGATCCTGTGCCACGTAAGTCCGGGTACACGGCTCCGGGCCGCTATCTCACGCTGACCACGTGCGATCCGGAGTGGGGACACAGCCATCGGCTGATCGTCTGGGCTCACCTGGATTCCACGCAGCCCGTGGAGGCCGGGAAACCTCAGGCGCTACGCCGTTAGTCTGGTCCCGTACGGCGTGGGTCCGATGGTGTAGGGCGTGGCTCTGGTGCCGTGATGCGACGGAAGGGACAGCATGTACGGCTTCATCTGGCGGCATTTGCCGGGTAACGCATGGGTGAAGGCGCTGATCTCACTCGTGCTCGTCCTCGCGGTGGTCTACGTACTCTTCCAGTACGTCTTCCCGTGGGCCGAACCGCTGCTCCCCTTCAACGATGTGACGGTGAACAACCAGTGAGCGCGCGGATTCTCGTCGTCGACAACTACGACAGCTTCGTTTTCAACCTGGTCCAGTACCTGTACCAGCTCGGCGCCGAGTGCGAGGTGCTGCGCAACGACGAGGTCTCGACCGCGCACGCCCAGGACGGATTCGACGGCGTACTGCTGTCACCCGGCCCCGGCGCTCCCGAGCAGGCCGGCGTCTGCGTCGACATGGTCCGCCACTGTGCGGACAAGGGTGTCCCCGTCTTCGGCGTCTGCCTCGGCATGCAGTCGATGCAGGTGGCGTACGGCGGTGTCGTGGACCGGGCGCCCGAGCTGCTGCACGGCAAGACGTCGTTGGTGGAGCACGAGGGCAGAGGTGTCTTCGCCGGACTGCCGTCCCCCTTCACCGCGACCCGCTACCACTCGCTGGCCGCCGAGCCGGAGACCGTGCCGGCCGAGCTGGAGGTCACGGCCCGTACCCACGACGGGATCATCATGGGGCTGCGCCACCGTGAACTCCCGGTCGAGGGTGTGCAGTTCCATCCCGAGTCGGTGCTGACCGAGCACGGTCACCGGATGCTCGCCAACTGGCTGGTGGAGTGCGGCGACCAGGGTGCCGTGGCGAGGTCGGTGGGGCTCGCCCCGGTGGTGGGCAGGGCCACGGCGTGACCGCCCTGCGCCCCGAGCGCGAGTCCGGCGCCGCCTATGGCGGCACCGGAGACGACGGGTCCTCGTACGGGCAGCAGCCGTACGGGGGACCCGGCGCGTTCGAGGCCGCGGTCGAGCAGCTCACGGATCCGCTCACCGATCCGCTGCCGGGCCAGGAGTGGTCGGGGCAGGGGCAGCACCAGTACGCCGTGGACGGCCCCGAGGGGTACGCGCGCGACTGGCAGGGGGCGTCGGGGGGTGCGCAGGATCCTGCTCCCGCCTACGGCGAACCGCTCACCAGACCCATGCCCGGGTACGCCGAACCGGTCGTCGCGGCGCCGAAGCTGGACGACGAGACCGTGGCGCTGCGGGCCTCGGAGGTCTCCGAGGCGCGGCGCAGGGCTGAGCAGTTGGCGGGTCGCGCCAGGAACGAGGGGATGCCCGCTCTCGGGGGTCGTGCGGCGCGGCGCAAGGCGGCGCGGCGCCACGGGCGCCACGGAGGGGCTCAGGAGCCCCAGGAGCCGCAGGGTGCCCAGGAGTCGGTGGAGAAGGCGGAGAAGGCCGCTGAGGCGCCGCTGAGCCGTGTTCAGGCCCGGCGGGCGGCGCGCGCACAGAAGCCCGGTGCGGCCGTGCTCGTCAGCCGGTTGATCGGCGAGGTGTTCATCACCACCGGCGTCCTGATGCTGCTGTTCGTGACCTACCAGTTGTGGTGGTCGAACGTGCGGGCACACCAGCAGGCGGGAAGTGCCGCGCACCACCTCCAGGAGGACTGGGCGAGCGGCAAGCGGAGTCCGGGGACGTTCGAGCCGGGACAGGGTTTCGCCATCCTGCACATCCCGAAGCTGGACGTGGTCGCTCCGATCGCCGAGGGCACCAGCAAGACGAAGGTCCTCGACCGCGGAATGGTGGGTCACTACGGCGAGGGAGCCCTGAAGACGGCGATGCCGGACGCCAAGACCGGCAACTTCGGTCTCGCGGGGCACCGCAATACGCACGGAGAGCCGTTCCGGTACATCAACCGGCTCAAGCCCGGCGACTCCATCGTGGTCGAGACCCAGGACGACTACTTCGTCTACAAGATGACGTCGATCCTGCCGGTGACGTCCCCGTCGAACACGAAGGTGCTGGACCCGATCCCCCAGGGGTCCGGTTTCAAGGCGCCGGGCCGCTACATCACACTGACCACCTGCACGCCGGAATTCACCAGCACGTACCGCATGATCGTGTGGGGCAAGATGGTCGAGGAACGCCCGCGCAGCAAGGGCAAGCCGGACGCGCTCCTCGGGTAGGAGCCCCGTCGGGCACCAGCACGTGAGACAACCTGAGACAGACCAGACGGGGCAGATGCACAGTGGCAGCGAGGACCGACCACGACGAGCGTGCCGAGGCCGACGCCGACGCCGAAGGGGCCGCTCCGAAGCGTCGTGGAGTGAGCCGGATCGCGATGGCGGTCAGCATCCTGGGTGAACTCCTCATCACCGCGGGCCTGGTGCTCGCCCTGTTCGTCGTCTACTCGCTGTGGTGGACGAACGTCGTCGCGGACCGCAAGGCCGACAAGCAGGGTGACAAGGTCCGCGACACCTGGGCGCAGGACAAGAGCGGCCCCGGCGCCCTGGACACCAACGGCGGCATCGGCTTCCTGCACGTTCCGTCCATGAAGAACGGCGAGGTGCTGGTCGAGAAGGGCACCTCCACGAAGGTCCTCAACGACGGCGTCGCCGGCTACTACATCGACCCCGTCAAGGCGACGCTGCCGATGACCGACAAGACGGGCAACTTCACGCTCGCCGCCCACCGCGACGGCCACGGCGCCAAGTTCCACAACATCGACAAGATAAAGAAGGGCGACCCGATCGTCTTCGAGACCAAGGACGACTGGTACGTCTACAAGGTCTTCTCGATCCTCCCGGAGACCTCGAAGTACAACGTCAAGGTCCTCCAGCCGGTCCCGAAGCAGTCGGGCAAGACGAAGCCGGGCCACTACATCACCCTGACGACCTGCACGCCGGTGTACACGTCGGAGTACCGCTACATCGTGTGGGGCGAGCTGGAGCGCGTGGACAAGGTGGACAGCGCGCGCACGCCGCCGAAGGAACTGGGCTGAGGCGGGCCGGTCGAACGACTCGACCGGGCTCGACACCGAACCCGAACGAACTGTGCCCCGCCCGGGAGGATTCCTGGGCGGGGCACAGTTCGTTCGACCGCTGTTTCAACCGCTGCGTCAGCCTCCGGTGAGGCCGCCGAAGAAGTTGGTGCCGCCGTTGTTGTTACCGCCGTTGTTGTTGCCGTTGCCGCTCTGGACGGCGACCAGGTTGACGGCGGTGCCCTGGGCGACCGAGCTGTTGGGCTGCGGATCCTGGTTGAAGACGATCGCGTTGTCGTCCTGGGAACCGGTGATGTTGCCCACCGTCAGCCCCGCATCCTGGATTGCCTTCTTGGCATCCTTGAGCGACATCTGGGTCAGAGTCGGAACCGTGACCTGCTGGTTCTGCGCCTTGCCGACCTGGATGTTGACGTTGGAGTTCTTGTCGGCCTGGCTGCCGATCGCCGGAATGGTCGAGACGACCTTGCCGGCCTGGTTCGGGTCGGTCACGTCGATGTCGTTGCAGTTGCCGACCAGGTTGTTGGCCGTCATCAGCGCCTTGGCTTCTTCACAGGACTTGCCGGTCACGTCCGGGACCGTGGCCTTCGCGACAGCCTTGGCCACTTCCAGTGTGACGGTGTTGCCCTTCTCCAATTCGGTGCCAGGATCAGGATTCTGGCTGAGGACGGTACCCGGGTTCTGCGTGGACTCGGTCGGCTTCGTCTTGACCTCGAAGCCCTTCTGCTGCAGCTGCGCCGTTGCCGTGTCGATGTCCTTGTCGATGACGTTCGGCACCGCGACCTTCGGCGCCCCCGTGGACACCACCAGGGTGATGGTGTCGCCCTTGGTGGCCTTCACGCCCGCCTTCGGGTCCTGGGAGCAGACGTTGCCCTTTTTCTCGTCCTCACAGGGCTTATTGGTGATCGAAACCTTCAGCTCGGCGTTGGTGGCCAGCTGGGTGGCGTCCTTCTGCGACTGGCTGACGAGGTTGGGGACGGAGACCGTGTTGTTGCTCACCCCGCTGTCGCTGAAGATCCACTTTCCGATGAGGATCGCGCCGACCAGGACCAGCACACCCGCCACGACCAGCAAGATCGTCGAGGTGTTCGACTTCTTCTGCTGGCGGCGACGGTCCGGGCGGTCGTCGTAGTTGTTGTAGCCGTAGCCGCCGTCGTCCGGGTTCATCGGGGGCAGCATGGACGTGGCCTGGGCGTCCGTGGAGCGCAGCGCCGTGGTGGCCTGGTCGTCCGGGTAGCCGCCGTAGCCCACGGAGCCCATGGCGGCCGTGGCGGCGACGGGCTGGCCGTCGAGGCAGGCCTCGATGTCCTGGCGCATCTCGTCGGCGGACTGATAGCGGTAGTCCGGGTCCTTGACCAGGGCCTTCAGGACGATCGCGTCCATCTCGGGCGTGATCTCGGGGTCGAAGACCGACGGCGGCTGCGGCTCCTCGCGTACGTGCTGGTACGCGACCGCGACCGGGGAGTCGCCCACGAAGGGCGGACGCACGGTCAGCAGCTCGTAGAGGAGGCAGCCGGTCGAATAGAGGTCCGAGCGCGCGTCGACCTGCTCGCCCTTCGCCTGCTCCGGAGAGAGGTACTGGGCGGTGCCGATGACCGCGGCGGTCTGCGTCATCGTCATGCCGGAGTCGCCCATGGCGCGGGCGATGCCGAAGTCCATGACCTTGACCTGGCCGTTGCGCGTCAGCATGACGTTGGCCGGCTTGATGTCACGGTGGACGATTCCGGCGCGGTGGGAGTACTCGAGGGCCTGGAGGATGCCGATGGTCATCTCCATGGACCGCTCGGGGAGCAGTCTGCGGCCCGAGTGCAGCAGCTCGCGCAGCGTGGACCCATCGACGTACTCCATCACGATGTACGGGATGGAGATGCCCTCGATGTAGTCCTCACCCGTGTCGTACACGGCGACGATCGCGGGATGGTTGAGCGAGGCGGCCGACTGGGCCTCCCGGCGGAACCGGGCCTGGAACGACGGATCGCGTGCGAGGTCGGCTCGCAGCGTCTTCACCGCCACGGTGCGGCCGAGCCGGGTGTCATGGGCGAGATGTACCTCCGCCATGCCACCACGGCCGAGCACCTGGCCCAGCTCGTACCGGCCGCCGAGGCGACGCGGCTCTTCCATAGCTACCTACCAGCCCTCTCCGTCGGTCCCGACCGCACGCATGTGTGGTCCGGCGGTGTGCCGTCCGGGCATACCGTACCCGGCTCGGCTTCTGTGACCTGGCCAAGCCCGTCACCCGATACAGGACCGGTATCGCAACGTGCACCGATGTGAAGGGGACGTGACAGGGGTCACTTCTTGCTGTCGATCACTGCCTTCATCACGCTCCTCGCGATGGGGGCGGCGAGACCACCACCCGTGATGTCGTCACGGTTGGCGCTGCCGTCCTCGACGACCACGGCCACGGCGACCGGCGAGCTGCCGTCGGGGAGCTTGGCGTACGAGATGAACCACGCGTACGGCTTCTCGCTGTTCGCGACACCGTGCTGGGCGGTACCGGTCTTGCCGCCCACGGTGACGCCGGAGATCTGCGCCTTGGTGCCCGTGCCCTCCTTGACGACCGTCTCCATCATCGACTGCAGGATCTGGGCGTTCGACTGGGAGAGCGGCTGGCTCATCTTCTGCGGATCGGTCTGAGAGATGACGTCCAGGTTCGGGGCCTGCAGCTTGTCGACCATGTACGGCTTCATGAGCGTGCCGTTGTTGGCGACGGCGGAGGCGACCATGGCCATCTGCAGCGGGGTCGCGGCGGTCTCGAACTGGCCGATGGAGCTGAGCGCGGTCTGCGGCTTGTCCATCGTCTTGGGGAAGTTCGAGGCGTTGGAGCGCACCGGCGTGAACTGCTCGGAGTTGAAGCCGAACTTCTCGGCCTCCGCGAGCATCTTGTCCTTGCCGAGGTCGGCGCCGATCTTGCCGAAGACCGTGTTGCAGGAGACACGGAGCGCCACGCGCATGGGGGCGTTCTTGCAGGGGATGTTCCCCTCGTTCTTCAGCTCGGTCGAGGTGTTCGGCAGCGTGTACGGCAGCGGCGAGTCCGTGTTCTCGTCCGCGGACTTGTACAGACCGTTCTCCAGCGCCGCCGCCGCGGTGACCACCTTGAAGGTGGAGCCGGGCGGGTAGGTCTCGCGCAGCGCGCGGTTGAGCGTCGGGTCGTCGGGGTCGTTCTTCTTCTGCAGCTTCGTCCAGGCCTTGCCGTCGACGCTCGTCGAGTTCCCGGCGAAGGACGACGGGTCGTACGACGGGGTGGAGGCCAGCGCCAGGATCGCGCCGGTCTGCGGGTCGATCGCGGCGACGGCGCCCTTGCCCCGGCTCAGCAGGCCCTGGTAGGCGGCCTTCTGCGCGGCGGCGTTGAGAGTGGTGACGACGTTGCCGCCCTGCTTCTTCTTACCCGTGATCATGTCGAGGGTGTTGCGGAAGAAGAGCCGGTCGTCGTTGCCGGTGAGGATGCCGTCGTCGATGCTCTCCAGCTGGGTGGCGCCGAAGGCCTGGGAGGCGTACCCGGTGACGGGCGCCCACATCGCGCCGTCCTTGTAGGTGCGCTTGTACTCGAAGTCGTTGATGCCGTTCTTGGCCGACTTGGCGGCCCCGGTGATCGGGTTGCCGTCGACGATGATGTCCCCGCGCGGGGTGGCGTACCGCTCGATGGCGACGCGGCGGTTGAGCGTGTCGGTCCGCAGGCTGTCCGCCTGGACGTACTGGATGTAGTTGTCGCGGATCAGCAGGGCGAGGACGAGGAGCCCGCAGAAGATCGCGATCCGGCGCAGGGGCTTGTTCACGGGCGGACCACCTGGGTCATCTCGGCGTCGGGGCTGGGTGCGGGCGCGGGGGCCGGGCGGCGGGCGGTGTCGCTGATTCTGATGAGGATGCCCATCAGCGCCCAGTTGGCGATGACGGAGGAGCCTCCATAGGCCACGAACGGCATCGTCATACCGGTGAGGGGGATCAGGCCCATGACGCCGCCCGCGACGACGAAGACCTGGAGTGCGAAGCCGCCGGAGAGGCCCACGGCGAGGAGCTTGCCGAACGGGTCGCGGGCCGCGAGCGCCGTGCGGATGCCACGCTCCGCGATCAGGCCGTAGATGACCAGGATCGCCATGATCCCCGCCAGGCCCAGTTCCTCGCCGAAGCTGGCGAGGATGAAGTCGGAGTTGGCGGCGAACCGGATGAGTTCGGAGTGGCCCTGTCCCCATCCGGTGCCGAGCGTGCCGCCCGAGCCGAAGGCCCACAGAGCCTGCATGGCCTGCTCGGAGTGGAGGATGCCGTCGTGGGTTCCGGCCTGGCTGAGCTTGTACTCGTGCAGCGGGTTGAGCCAGGCCTGGACACGCGTCTGGATGTGCGGTTCGAAGCTCGCCACGCCCACGGCGCCGACCGCCGACATCAGCAGACCGAAGACGATCCAGCTGGTCCGCTCCGTGGCGACGTACAGCATGATCACGAACATGCCGAAGAACAGCAGCGAGGTACCGAGGTCGGTCTCGAAGACCAGGATCAGGATGGAGACGAACCAGACCACCAGGATCGGGCCGAGGTCGCGTCCTCGCGGCAGGTAGAGGCCCATGAAGCGGCGGCTGGCGAGGGCCAGCGCGTCGCGCTTGACCATCAGGTAGCCGGCGAAGAAGACCGCGAGGATGATCTTCGCGAACTCGCCGGGCTGGAGGGTGCCCAGGCCAGGGATCGAGATCCAGATCTTGGCGCCGTAGATGTTGGCTCCGAGGCCCGGAACCAGCGGCAGCAGGAGCAGGGTCAGGGCGGCGAACATGGAGATGTAGGTGTAGCGCTGCAGGACACGGTGGTCCTTGAGGAAGATCAGTACGGCGACGAACAGGCCGATGCCCAGTGCGGTGTACATCAGCTGGCGGGGCGCGGCAGGGGCGAAGTTGGGCAGCGACCGGAGTAGCTTCGACTGGTCGAGGCGCCAGATCATCACCAGGCCGAGGCCGTTGAGCAGCGTCGCCAGCGGCAGCAGCAGCGGGTCGGCGTACGGCGCGAACTTGCGGACGCCGAGATGGGCGACCCCCGCGATCAGGCCGAGGCCGAAGCCGTAGCCCAGCAGGCCGGCCGGCACCTTCTCATCGATGGCCAGGCCCACGTTGGCGTACGCGAAGACCGGGATGAGGACGGCGAACACCAGCAGCGCCAACTCGGTGTTGCGGCGGCTCGGTGTGCCGATCGAACCGATGGTCGATGTGTGGTGCGTCGGCGTGTTCGTACTACTGCTCATGGTGTGACAGGGCCCCTCACGGCTTCTTACTGCTTACCGCACAGCGAGACCAGCTTCTGCTCCTCGTCGGAGAGGCTGGGGCCGGGTGTGGGAGTGGGTGCGGTGGAGGTGGACGGTTTCGAAGACGGTGCCGAGCTCGATGGGTTCGGCGTCGCGGACGGGCTGGACGTGGCCTTGGACGTCAGCGAGGTGGTTGTGGTTCCCGTGGTTCCACCTGCCTGGCCCGTGCCGGTCTTCGCGCTGTTCTTGCTGTCGACGGCGCGGCGCTCGGCGTCCTTCTTGCACGCGGAGGCCTGTGTGGCGAGCTCGCTGACCTTCTTCTGGGCGTTCTGGAGGCCGCCCTCCGCGATCGTCGCCTTGACCTGCTTCTGCTGGTACGGCGGCAGGTACTTGAGTTCGATCTCGGGGTGATCCTTCTCCACCTTCGAGAGCGAGACCCAGGCCAGGTCCTGGCTGATCCCGCGGTACAGCGCGACGTGCTCGTCCTGGGTGCCGACGTAGTACTGCGTCTGCGTCCACCGGTAGCCGCCGTACAGACCGCCACCGACGACGGCGAGGGCCAGCGCGGTGTAGAGAGATCTCTTCAGCCACTTGCGTCCGGCGCCCGGCTTGACGAAGTCCTCGTCGGAGTAGTCGCCGTAGCCGCCCGTGGAGACGTAACCGGTGGTGTCGCCGCTGCCGGGCGGGCCGAACTCGCCGCCACCGCCCTGTCCGGGCACCGGACGGCCGAGGCTGGAGGCGCGGCCCGCGGGGGTCTGCATGGCGCCGTTGTCGTGCAGCTGGTGCTGGTGCTGGTTCTCGGCGACCGCGCCGACCACGACCGGGGTGTCGGAGAGCTGGGCGGCGAGGGTGTCGCCGGAGTCGATGTCGAGGACGTCGGCGATGATGACGGTGATGTTGTCGGGACCGCCGCCGCGCAGCGCGAGCTCGATGAGGTTCTGGACGGTCTCCTGCGGGCCCTGGTAGCTGGCGAGCGTGTCCTCCATCGTCTGATGGGAGACGACGCCGGACAGGCCGTCGGAGCAGATCAAGTAGCGGTCGCCGGCGCGGACTTCGCGGATGGAGAGATCCGGCTCGACGTGGTCGCCGCTGCCCAGCGCGCGCATCAGGAGGGAGCGCTGCGGGTGGGTGGTGGCTTCCTCTTCGGTGATGCGGCCCTCGTCGACGAGGCGCTGCACCCACGTGTGGTCCTGGGTGATCTGCGTGAGGACGCCGTCACGCAGGAGGTACGCGCGCGAGTCGCCGACGTGCACGAGGCCGAGGCGCTGACCGGTCCACAGGAGCGCGGTGAGGGTGGTCCCCATGCCCTCCAGCTGGGGGTCCTCCTCGACCATCATCCGCAGCTGGTCGTTGGCACGCTGCACGGCGGTGCCCAGCGAGGTGAGGATGTCGGAGCCCGGGACGTCGTCGTCGAGCGCGACGATGGTGGAGATCACCTCGGAGGAGGCGACCTCACCGGCGGCCTGGCCGCCCATACCGTCGGCGATCGCGAGCAGCCGGGGACCGGCGTAACCGGAGTCCTCGTTGCCCTCGCGGATCATGCCTTTGTGCGATCCGGCGGCGAAGCGCAGTGACAGACTCATGCGCACCTCGCCCGTCGGCTCCGGGTACATCCGCACGGTGCCCACCCTCCGGTCGGGAGCGCGTCGGGGTCCGTCGTGTGGACCACTGCTGCGTGCTCGCTCCGCTCGCGCTCATTCATGACGTAGCACTACTTCCGCAGCTCGATGACGGTCTTGCCGATGCGGATCGGCGCGCCCAGCGGAACAGGCGTGGGAGTCGTCAGTCGGCTCCGGTCGAGATACGTGCCATTGGTGGAGCCGAGGTCCTCGACGATCCACTGGCCGTCCCGGTCCGGGTAGATCCTGGCATGGCGGCTGGACGCGTAGTCGTCGTCCAGCACGATGGTGCTGTCGTGCGCGCGGCCCAGGGTGATGGTCTGCCCCTGCAGCGCGACGGTCGTGCCCGTGAGAGTCCCCTCGGAGACGACCAGCTTGGTGGGGGCGCCGCGGCGCTGCCGGCCACCGCCGCCGCTCGGCGCCGCCGCCTGCTGCTGGCGCTGCGGAGGCGGTGTGGTTTGGCGCGCGGCCTGCTGCGGCCTGGAGGCGTCCCTGCGCGAGCCGCGCTGTGTGACGCGCGTTCCGAACAGGTCGCTGCGGATGACCTGCACGGCCACGATCACGAACAGCCACAGTACGGCCAGGAAACCCAGCCGCATGACCGTGAGGGTCAGCTCTGACATTGCCCCCGCTTCACCCTTCGGCTTGCCGGTAAATGATGGTGGTGCTGCCCACGACGATCCGCGAGCCGTCGCGGAGCGTAGCGCGGGTGGTGTGCTGCCCGTCCACCACGATGCCGTTGGTGGACCCGAGATCCTGGATCGTCGAGGGCGTTCCGGTCCGGATCTCACAGTGCCGGCGGGATACGCCGGGGTCGTCGATCCGCACGTCGGCTTCGGTGCTGCGGCCCATCACCAACGTCGGGCGGGAGATCTGATGGCGGGCGCCGTTGATCTCGATCCAGTGCCGCATGCGGCCGCCGGCCGCCGGGCCCGGAGCCGCGCCGGGCCGGGAGCCCATCGGCGTGGGGCCGGGGCGCACGCCGGGTGGCGGCGCGGACGGCATCGGGGGAGCGCCCGTGGGACCCGCGCCCGGGGCGGCAGCCGGATAGCCATAGCCACCGGGCCGGCCGGGAGGCGGGCCCGCCGGGGCGCGCTCGGGGGCCTGCTGGTCGGTGGAGGAGGCGAGCGTACGGCTGCGCACCCGGTAGAGACCCGTGTCGAGGTCGTCCGCCTTCTCCAGGTGGACCTTGATGGGGCCCATGAAGGTGTAGCGCTGCTGCTTGGCGTAGTCGCGCACCATCCCGGCGAGCTCGTCGCCGAGCTGGCCGGAGTAGGGGCTGAGGCGCTCGAAGTCCGGCGCGCTCAGCTCCACGATGAAGTCGTTGGGGACGACGGTCCGGTCGCGGTTCCAGATCGTGGCGTTGTTGTCGCACTCGCGCTGCAGTGCTCCGGCGATCTCCACGGGCTGGACCTCGGACTTGAACACCTTGGCGAAGGTGCCGTTGACCAGACCTTCGAGGCGCTGCTCGAACTTCTTCAGGACTCCCATGGGGCACCTCCTCCTTCGTAACCGTCCTGGTTCTGCCTGCTGTCCACGTCGTACTGCGTACGGCCCGCCGTGTCGTACGGCCTGCCGTGGTCGTCCTGGTCCTGCTGGTACTGCTTACTGATCGTATCCACGCGTCGGGAAATCGGCTGGTTCCCCCTGTCGGCCCTGTCGACGGGTGTCGACGGGTGTCGACGGGTGTCGACGCCTTCCGAAGTCCCTTCCCGGAGTTCCCTCCGAGGCTCCTCTTCGAACACTTCCCGGCACTACTCCTGTCAAGGATCGTAGAGGCGACCCGAGACCAGTGTCCCGCACCTGACTGTGCACCCTGTCCTGCTCCTGGAGAGATGGCCTGGACCGGTACGAGGTTGATACGTGAACCGGTTAGGCCTGAGACGTGCGGTGCCGGCGGGGCCCGTGGCCGTGGAAAGGGATGTGAGTCCACCCCTGACAGCGTGCTAATCTTCTGCATGTCGACAGGCGCTCGCACCACTCGGTGAGAGACCAAAGACACACCCAATGCGCGGGTGGCGGAATAGGCAGACGCGCTGGATTCAGGTTCCAGTGCCCGCAAGGGCGTGGGGGTTCAACTCCCCCCTCGCGCACCAGCGAAAAGGGCCCATCGTCAAGACGATGGGCCCTTTTCCATGTCTCCGGTACGGGTCCGGGGACGGGCCGGGGGTGGGGTCGGCCGGGGTGCTGGTCGGAGTGTGTTCTGTCTCTCAGTTTTCCTCGGGCGGGGCTCAGGGGTGTCTGCGCAGGGGCAGATGGATCTCCAGCAGGGTGCCGGTGGGGGTGCCCGGAGTGATGCCGGTCCGGCCGCCGAGGTCCTCGACGCGGTCGGTGAGGGAGCGCAGGGCCCGCGCGGAATCGGCGGAGCCGGCGGAACCCGCCGCGGGGCCTTGGCCGTCGTCGGTCACCTTCGCGTACAGCCAGCGCCTGGTGACGCGTACGACGGTGTCCACGCGGCGCGCGCCCGAGCGGGCCAGGCGATCGCGCAGGGCCTCGCGCAGGGCGAGGAAGGTCTCCTCCCGGTGCCGCTCGGAGAGGGTCCACTCGTCACCGATGACTTCGACGGAGGCCTGGATACGGCGGCCGTCGACGGGGCGAGGGCCCGCGAGGAAGGCCTCCAGGGCCTCGCGCAGGGGCGGCAGGTCGGCGCGGTGGCGCACGCCGTCGATGAGCGCCTGGTTCTCCCTGGCCGCCTCGGCCAGTGCCCTTCGGGCGGTGGCGAGGTGGGCCGCGACGGCGCCGGGAGACCCAGGGGTGGATGAGCCGGTCCTGACGGGGGCGCAGGTCGCGGCGGCGTCGAGGCTGAGTCGGGCGAGGGACAGGGCGCCGCCGAGTTCGTCGTGCAGCTGCCGGGCCAGCCGACGGCGCTCGCCGCGGCCGTCGTCGCCGGACCACATGCCCTCCCCTGCCTCCCGTACGACCTCGCCGAGGCGCCGGACGACCGCGACCGCGCGGGGCAGCGCGCTCTCGTGGTGCGCGATGCCGTTCTCCAGGACGTGTAGCAGGGCGCACTCGAGGAGCAGGGCGACCGCGGCGGCCACCTGGTGCGGGGAGGCGGCGGGCGGGGCGATGGGGGTGGGTGCGGGGGTGGTGTCCGCGGCGCGGGCCAGGGCGGTGCGGGCGAACTCCGTCAGCGTGGTGCGCAGGGTGGGCACTTCCGCCTCGGCGGGGGCGAGTGCGGTGGGGAGGCGGGCGGTGAAGCGGTCCAGGACGGCGCCGGTCTCCCAGGCCCCCAGGGTGGTGGCGGACGCCAGGAGAGGGGAGTGGCCCGGGCGGGACGACATCCGGGCCGCCGCGCGGACCAGGCCCTCGTGCAGGGCTTCGCCGAATCCACTGCCGACCAGGGGGATCGGCGCGGTGACAGGGGGGATCGGGCCGGTCGGTGAGGTCGGCGCCGTCGTGGAGGTGGGCGCGGTGGGGGCGGTCGTGCTGCTCATCGGACTCCTCGACGCTCGGGTGACGCTTGGGTGCCGGGGCAACGTGGCCATCGCCAACGTAACAAACAGACTTGTCTGATTGTCAAGAGTGGACGGGCGTTCCGGATGGGGTGTGGTCACGGGATCGCCCGGGCGTCAAGAGTCCGTCCATGGGCAAGAGCTGCAGGATTTATGGGGATTGCATGAAGGTCTGGGTCCACAGGGCTGTCGACTAAAACAGGCATGGTTGTATGATTCCGGTTGCTGCTGGCGCCTTCGGGGCACCCGCGCGCTCCTTCATGCCAAGAGCAGGAATAGGCAGGTGCAGCCTGATGCAGACCCGGTCCGAACAGACCCGTCAGGCTCTCGTCCGTGCCGCGGCGGAACTGATAGCGAACGGCCGGCTCTCCGATGCGGGACTGGTCAACATCTGCCGCCGGGCCGGGGTGAGCCGGGGGGCTCTCTACCACCACTTCACCTCCACCGCGGAGTTGACGGCCGCGGTGTACGAGCAGGCGCACGAGCGGGTGGTCGCGCTGATGGACGAGGCCTTCGAGGGGCCCGTGGAGGATGCCCCGGAGCGCCTCCTGGTCGCCCTGTGCGAGGCGTTGCGTACGGAGGAACTGGTCCGGGCCGGCATACAGCTGGCGGTGGACGGGTCGGCGGGGCCGCCTCGGTTGCGTGACGACGTACTGGCGTTGGTGCGCAGGCGGGTGGTCGACGCGCACCGGGACGTCGTGCCGGCGCCGGAGGATCTGGCCGAGCTGGCGGTGGTGGTGGCCGCGGGGCTGGAGTCGCTCGGGCACACGGACGCGGAGTGGTGGGATCCCAAGACGTCCAAGCGGTTGTGGGTGTTGTTGCGCCCGTTGTTCTCGTTGGCCGGGGAGGGGCTGGCGCAGGAGGAACGACGGGTGGGGAGCGGGTCCGAGGGGGTCTGAGTTCTGAAGCGGGGGTGAGGGCGGGCCCCCGCGGTCTCCTCAAGATCACGCGTTCTGGGCGGAGTTGGCCTGAGGGCCGGCGCGCGGAACTCGGCACGGCTTGGGTGCGCGGCCCGGGACCTGGGGGACGCCGGCCCCGTCCCGGAGGCGGGAGGGGCTGGAGCCCGGGTGCGGGCGGATCCCTCGGTGTCCAGAGGCCGGTTGCGGGGCGGTGCCCTTGAACGGGACGGCATGCGAAGGGGACCCGTGGTGGGGGGTTCGGCCCGGGTGAGGTGTCGGGCTCGGGTCCGTCACGGGTGAGGCGGCCCTGCCCGGGAGTTCGCGTTCGGGGCGCCGTGTGCTGTTCGGCCGGCGGTGCAGGGTGCGCGGCAGGGCACGGGCTTGGTGGTGGGGCTTGGTTGTGGGGGTCCGGGCGGGGGTCAGGCCGTCTCGCGGGCCGGCGGCGGGATGGTGCGGAGGCGGCCGAGCATGCCGGGCGTGGCCAGGCCGGGCAGCATGAAGCGCCAGAACGCACCGATGCGTTCCGGCAGATCCTCGCGGTTGCTGTAGACCTGGGACATCAACTGCAGTCCGGTGAAGGCGCCGACGATGGTCGACGTGGCTTCCTGGATGTCCACGCCCGGCAGGATCTCGCCCTGCTCCTCGGCCTGCCGCAGCAGGGCGAGTATGGCGGCGCCCGACTGCTCGTACGCCGTCTGCGGCGGCCGCG
This sequence comes from Streptomyces sp. NPDC107454, assembly GCF_055582885.1. Classification (NCBI taxonomy): domain Bacteria; kingdom Bacillati; phylum Actinomycetota; class Actinomycetes; order Kitasatosporales; family Streptomycetaceae; genus Streptomyces; species Streptomyces sp. NPDC107454. The sequence continues at coordinate 297,419 of NZ_JBVJPA010000016.1, forward strand.
AGAACGACGTCTGCTCGACGGCGAGCCGCACGCTGGCCCGTAGCACCGGATCGCGCTGGAGGCGCTGGGCGAACTCCAGGGTGAGGTCGATGACGGCCTGGAGCTTCACCGCCTGGTCCGGCACCACCAGCGCCTCGCTGTGCGCGGTCACGAGGGCCACGGCGATCGCTTCCTTGGAGGGGAAGTGGTGGTACAGCGCGCCTCGAGTGAGGCCCGTCCGGGCCAGGATGTCGTTGGTGCTCGCCGCGTCGTAGCCGCGCTCGTCGAACACGCGGGCCGCGGACTCCAGGATCGAGTGCCTCGACCTCGTCCCGCGCTCTTGTGTGGCCATACCAGGTCCTTGCTCTCGCCCACTGGAATTTTACCGACTGGTCTGTATTGTATCGGCAAGGCGGCACGCCGCCAGTAGGCGGGAGTATTTGCTTCCGGTTTGGCTCGATTTTCGGTCGGTCCTCGGCCGTTCATCGAGTGCTTCTCCAGTGGACCTCGAGTGGTCTTCAAGCGGCCCTCAAGCGGCCTTTACGCGGTCCTCGTACGGCCTGCGGGTGCCGCTCACGGGTGGCCGAGCCGAAAACCGACACCGCGGACGGTGATGATCCAACTGCTCGAACCGAGCTTGCCGCGCAGGCTGCTGACGTGGGTGTCGATGGTGCGCCCGCGGTGGGACCAGGTGTCGTCCCAGACCTGCGCCATGAGCTGGCGCCGCGGCATGACGGTGCCGGGCTGCGAGGCCAGCAGATGCAGCAGGTCGAACTCCTTGCGGGTCAGGTCCACCGGCTTCCCGTTCAGCGTGGCCACCCGGGTGCCGACGTCGATGCGCAGCGGTCCGTGGGTGATGACCTGGGCGGCGGCGGGCTGTTGACGCACCCGGCGCATCACCGCCTCCATCCGGGCCAGTAACTCGCGGAAGCCGTACGGCTTGACCAGGTAGTCGTCCGAGCCGGCCTGCAGTCCGAGCACGCGGTCGAGTTCGGAGCCGCGCGCGGTGACGGCGATGACCGGGGTGTCGCAGACCGCCCGGATGCCCCGGCACACCTCGAGCCCGTCCAGGTCGGGCAGGTCCAGGTCGAGCAGTAGGAGATCGGCATCACGGTGCGCCTGGAGCGCCTTGGTGCCGGTGGCCACGCTCTGCGCGGCGTACCCCTGCCGCAGCAGGCCCTGGACGAGGGAGTCGGCGGCCCTGACATCGTTCTCTACGACCAGGACGCGCAGTGCTCCGGCCGGGGGGCTGGGGTGGTCGGCGGCCGTCTGTGGGGCAACGGCCCGCCCGGGCTGGGGAATCGTGGGGCGGTGCGGAAGATTGCGCTGCGATCGGGCGTCGAGTAGATCCACGGCTTGCCGATTCATCTGCTCCTCCTGAGGCACAGTCTCGTCATCACGGAACGGACTGCTGAACTCTCACAATGAGGACGATAGCAAACAGACTTGTCTGATTGTCAACGCGTTCGAAATCCCCCGCGCGTCGGTCCGTACCTTTTCCAATCTACCCATGTTGACCTGCGGGTATGTGGAGAGATTCAATGCTTCAAGGTCATGTTTCCGGCAGGTTGCCGTCGGGGTGGACCCCCTTGTCCTGCGCGTGTCCTTGGCGCTAACCATGCAGGTCTGCACGGTTTGAAAGATCGGGCGTCCCCGGTGGCGCAATCGTGCTGTACAGGCGCGTAGCGGCGGCTCATCGCTCGAAGGATGCTAAAGCTTTACTTGAAAAACCGAACAGACATGTCTGTATCTTGTGTGAGCGAGAGAACGTCGGCCACGGGGGGTGGCTGCCGGCGGTACGGATTGCTGCCCCCTGCTCGGAAACAGACAGGAGTGCCGTACATGTCGTACACCACCTCCACCCGTGTGTCCGTCGAAGACGACGTCGCGACGGTGGGCACCAGCGCCTCACGAACCGCCGCACGACCCGCTGCCCGAAGCGCCGTTCAACCCGCCGTCCAGACCTCTGCCCAAGCCTCCGTCCAGACCGCCGCGCGAACTCTGACGCCGCGGCTGACCACGACGGTTCCGCGCGAGTACGTCCATCGCGCCGCCGTCTCGGAGGTGTTGCTGACCGGCTGGGAAGCCGCCGCCGAACCAGCAGGACCCGACCCGGACGAATTCGCGGTCAGCGCCCAATGGCCGCGCAGCCACTCCTTCTTCACCCAGTCCGGCGGCTACCAGGACCCGATGCTCCTGATCGAGTCCGTCCGCCAGATCGGTTCCCTGCTCGCACACGCGGAGTTCGGCGTCCCCTTCGGGCACCAGTTCCTGATGTGGGACATGTTCTTCAGCACCTCCCCCGAACTCCTCGTCGCGGACGCCGTCCCCACGGAGGTCGAACTGCGCACGGTCTGCCGCGACATCGTCCGCAAGGGCCGGGTGCTCGGCGGTATGCGCTACGACGTCACCGTGCTGCGCGACGGAAGGGCGCTGGCCACCGCGGGCGCCGCGTTCAGCTGCACCAGTCCCGCCGTCCACCGCAGGCTGCGCGCAGGCCGGCCCACCACCACCGACCGCGTCGTGCCGCCCGCGATCGACCCGGCCGCGGTGGGCCACTTTGACGACCGGCACGTGCTGCTCGCCGAGCCCGGACCGGCCTCCGGCAGCGGCGACCGCTGGGAACTGCGCGTCGACACCGCCCACCCCACCTTCTTCGACCACCCCGTCGATCACATACCGGGCATGGTCCTGCTGGAAGCCGCCCGGCAGGCCGCCCTCGTGTCGACCGGGATGCCGGACGCCCTCCTGCTGGGTCTCAAGAGCAACTTCGCGCGTTACGCCGAGTTCGACGCGCCTTGCTGGATCGAGCCGCAGGCCGAACCGCACGGTACGGAGGGCGGCGTACTGGTGCGGGTGCGCGGTACGCAGCACGCTGAGACCGTCTTCACCGCCGAGCTCGTCCTGAGCCCGCGCGGCCGCTGAGCCCGCGCATCCTCCGTACGCCTGGGAGAGCGTCCCCATCCCGAGGAGACAGATCCGTGCCCACCATCCTGATCACCGGCGCCGCCGGATTCGTCGGCGGACACGTCACCCGTGAAGCGGCCCGGTACCGGGCCGACTTGAGGCTCATGTCCCATCGCAGTCCCCCGCTCGGCTCCGGTCCCCCGACCCAGGAGGGTCCCGCGGGTCACGACGGTGCTCGCGTTGTACGGGCCGATCTGACCGACCCCGCGTCCTTGCGCGGGGTGTGCGACGGCGTCGACGTCCTGATCCACTGCGCCTCGCAGATCGGCGGCGGCGTCGAGGCCAACGAGGCCGTCAACGCCCGTGGCACGGCGGCGCTCGTCGAGGAAGCGCGCCGCGCGGGGGTTGCGCGCATCGTCCAGCTGAGCACCGCGTCCGTCTACGGCCGTGGCACCTTCCGCGGCGACCGGCCCGAAGAACTGCGCCGCAACCCGGGCTCGCCCACGTCCCGCACCCGGGCCGAGGCCGAGGACACCGTTCTCGCGGCCGGCGGCGTCGTCCTGCGCCCGCACCTGGTGTACGGGGAGGGCGACAGGTGGGTGGTGCCCGGCCTGACCCGGATGCTGCGCGTGCTGCCCGGCACGGTGGAGGGCTGGCCCGCCCGCAGCTCCGCGATCGCCGTACCCGAACTGGCCGCGCTGCTGGTGGCCACCGCGCTCGCCCCCGCCGCCGACCTGACCGCCTCCGTCTACCACGCCGCCCACCCGGAGCCCCTCCCCGTGGACACCCTTCTGCGCGCGGTCGCCGAGTGCACCGGGGCGGACTGGCCGGACCGGGAACTGACCGTCGACCGAGCCCGGGCGGTCCTGGCCGAGAACGGCGTACCTCCGTCCGGACTCGACATGTTCACCACCGACCACGTCTTCGACAGCACCCCGCTCTGGTCCGACCTGCGTCGCGCACCCGGCGCCGGTTTCGACACCGATTTCTCCCTCGCGGCGCCTTGGTACCGCAAGGCACTGCGGGACGGTTGACCTGGGGCGAGCCCGCGAGCGGGGCCGGCCGAGTGATCAACAGGCCAGGTGATCAACGAGCTGGGTGATCAACGGGCTGGGTGATCAACAGGACAGGTGGTCGACCGACCGGATGGTCGACCGTCCCGCGAAACCCCGCGCGACGGCGGGAAGCGCCTCCCGAACACCTCCCGGACCCCTTCTGAACCCCTCCCGAACGCCTCCCGAACCCCTCCCGACCCCCTTTCGAACGCCGCTGCGGAACGCCTCCCGAACGCCGCACCGGAACGCCTCCGAACGCTCCTCGACCGTCCCTCGAAATTCTCTACGGAATGGCGCATTCCTTTTCTTTCCGGACCCGGCGGATCCGTCCGCCGGGTCCGGCTATTTGACGGAGATCTGACCTTCCCCTTTCCTCTTCCGGTAAGTACTGCCCCGGGTCTGCGGATTCTGACCCAGTTCTGCAACGGACCGTATTGAAGGAGAAGTGCGCACTCGAACAGTCTTGTGGCTCCGAGCGGAGTCTGGGGAGGTTCATCGTGCGCAAGGTGCTCATCGCCAACCGTGGCGAAATCGCTGTCCGCGTGGCCCGGGCGTGCCGGGATGCCGGGATCGCGAGCGTTGCCGTCTACGCCGAGCCGGACCGGGACGCTCTGCATGTCCGGGCGGCGGACGAGGCGTTCGCCCTGGGCGGTGACACCCCCGCCACCAGCTACCTGGACATCGCCAAGGTCCTCCAG